>CAIJZX010000016.1 GCA_903825245.1 Candidatus Kerfeldbacteria bacterium | reverse complement strand
TGGTGGATCTCCAGCTGATCGTCGAATTCTACTCACGCTAACCCACTAAAGGGTCAGAACTATGGAAACGTTACCACTCCCAACATCCCTGACGCAGGACGAACAGCGCAATCACCGCGCCACGTTCACCGTCGAACCGCTTTACCCAGGTTATGGTATGACCGTCGGCAACGCCTTGCGACGCGTCTTACTATCGTCCTTGGCTGGCGGCGCGATTACCGCGGTCAAATTCGAAGGCGTGACGCATGAATTTTCGACCCTACCGTTCGTGAAGGAAGACGTGGTTGATATTCTCTTGAACCTGAAACTCGTCCGCCTCAAGATTCATACCGACGAACCGACAACGGTAACCATCTCCAAGACCGGAGCCGGCGACGTGACGGCCGCCGATATTAAAGGCAATGCTGATGTTGAAGTCTTCAACCCGAAGCAACACATCGCCACCTTAACCGATAAAGCAGCCAAGTTCGAAGTGGAATTGACCGTCGGCAAAGGCCGCGGCTATGTCCCGGTAGAAAATCGCGAAAAAGAACGCCTGCCGCTTGGTACGATTTCTCTCGATGCGATTTACACGCCGATGAAGAACGTGAATTTCACGACCGAGAACGTCCGCGTCGGCCAAATGACCAACTACGATAAATTGTTACTCGATATTACGACCGATGGTACCGTGACGCCGCAAGAAGCATTGCAACAGGCGGCCAAAATCCTCGTCGATCACTTTAGTTTCGTCCTCGACAATGCCGCTGGCATGGTCACCACGGAAGCGGTAGTCGAAACGGTGGAAGAACCGGTTGAAACAACAGACGAATCAGCTGATGACGAACCGAAGAAGAAAAAGACTGCCAAGAAGAAATCTGACGAAGACGAAGCCTAATATTTTCCCATGCGACACCGTAAGAATAAACTAACGCTCGACCGAACCGCTAAACAGCGGGTACCGTTAATGCGCAATTTGGCGATTAGCTTGATTACGCATGAACGCATTACCACCACGGCGGCCAAAGCGCGAGCGACGAAGTCGATGGTGGAGCGCTTAGTGACCGCGGCGAAACCGAAAACGTTACACGCTCGCCGACAGGTGATGGCCGCGTTGAACAACGCCAAAGCCGCCGATAAGCTCATCATGACGCTTGGACCGCGCTACGCGAAACGCCAGAGCGGTTACCTGCGCAGTATCAAAGTCGGATTTCGATCCGGCGATGGCGCGGAAAAAGTGTTGCTTGAATTCATTACCGAATAGCCATGACGACCATCGAATTTGACGCTACCAATAAGATCCTCGGCCGATTAGCGTCGGACATCGCAATTACGCTTCGCGGGAAAAAAACGACCGCCTATCGACCTGATCGAGAAGCTGATATAACAGTTGTTGTTCATCATGCCGATAAAGTTGTTGTTAGTGGCACCAAAGAACGCACGAAAATGTATTACAATTTCTCCGGCTATCCGGGCGGCTTAAAAAAGAAGAAATTGTTTGAAGTCCGTGAGAAACACCCGGAACGGTTATTGAAACTGGCCGTCAAGCGGATGTTACCGGACAATAAGCTCCGCGATCGCATTTTGAAACGACTCATCCTCGAAGTACAATAGTCATGCCTACAACCGCTGAGAAAAAACCTACGGCCAAGAAAGTAACGACCCGCAAACCGACTGTCCGCAAGACAGTTGCGAAACCTGTGGCCGAAAAAGTGGCGCACCATGTCATCAGCAAGCCGACAACCCCGCACGCTAAGACGACATACATCTTCGCTGTTGGACGCCGAAAAGAAGCGGTCGCTCGCGTTCGTTGGCACGCCAACGATGCCCCGGCTTTTACCGTCAACGGACGGCCGATGACGCAGTACTTCCCGACGCTCGAACTTCAATTCGCCGTCATGCAACCATTAGTCGCGACGAACAACACGACGGTCGGTAATATGACTGCTAAAGTGAATGGTGGCGGCGTCGCCGGCCAAGCAGAAGCGGTTCGTCTCGGTATTGCGCGCGCCCTCGTCAAAGGTGATCCGGATTTACGCCTCGTTTTGAAGCGCGCCGGTTTCATGCGCCGCGATCCGCGGGCGAAAGAACGCAAAAAATACGGCCTCAAGCGCGCCCGACGCGCGCCACAGTGGCAAAAACGTTAATCGAAAATCTATGACGGCAGCCCCGACGACGGTCAACGGCGGACGGGTCGCAAGAAACACGACCTACTTAACTTTAGCCCTACTCGGGCAAAAGGTGTTGTCGGCGTTGTATATTCCGGTCGTGGCGGTACTGATTGGTCCGTCGGCGATCGGCGAATATTTGGGCGCGTTGTCGTTTATCAATATCTTCGCCATTTTCGTCGACTTAGGATTACTCCCGGCCTTCATTCGCCAGGTGGCTCGCGATCCAACGGAAGGAAAAAACGAGTACAATATCATTATTACGTTTAAGATACTGATGGCGGTGGTCGTTTCTGGTGCGTTAGCGGTGACGGTTTATATTTTTTCCAAGGCCGGTTTATCGCATCCGGCATCCCAATATCTCGTATGGGCGGCAATTGGCATGGCCATCGACGCCATTACGGCCACCGGGTACGGTTTTTTCCGCGGATTACAGCGTCTAGAGTTCGAATCGGTCGGAACAGTGCTTCACCGCGTGGTGGTGATGCTGGTAGGATTATTAGCGCTTCATCTCGGCGCCCCGCCGATTGTGGTTATCATCGCGCTCGTTGCTGGTAGTACCGCTAACTTCTTATATGTTTCGTTCCATCTGTGGCGCCAGGGAATGAGCTGGCGCCCGAAATGGGATACGACAGTCATGAAGCGATTGCTGAAAATTGCTTTTCCTTTCGCCGTCGCGGCGCTCTTCACGGCGCTATACGCGAACAGCGACACATTCCTATTGCAAATCTTTAAAACGCATCGCGACGTCGGTCTCTACGGCACGGCAAGCAAAATGGCGATTGCTTTCCAAATTGTTCCGGCCGCGCTCGTCGGTGCTATCTATCCGGCCATGAGCGCTGCGTTTATCAATGATCGCAAAAAACTGCAGCGTCTTTTCCTCGATGCTATGCGATATTTGATTATTGTCTTCGTCCCGATCATGGTGGTGATTATTCTTCTGGCGCATCCGCTCGTCCTGTTGCTTTACAAAAAAGTATGGATTGACGCTGTCTGGCCGTTGCGTATTTTATCAATCGGCTTGCCGTTCTTATTCTTACATTATCCGATCGGCTATTTATTGAATGCCGCCAATCGACAAACGCGGAATACGTGGAATATTGCGATCACGGTGTTGGTCAATATCGGATTAAACCTAATTTTTATTCGGCAATATTCGTACTATTCGGTGGCGATTATTTCCGTTTGTACATCGTTGCTGTTATTTTCCCTCGGTTTCTATTATGCGCGAAAAACAATTCAATTTCCGATTCGCGAACTACTCTTCACCTTCGGAAAAACAATCGCGGCTGGATTAATTCTCGGTGCGATTGGTTTAGGACTACTGGCCTACACAAAAAACATGTCCGGGGTTTTCTTCGTTGCAGCAACTCTTGGCGCGGTGTACCTGGTGCTACTGTTTGTATTCCAGATTATTTCCCGTCAGGATGTTGAGCATTTAGCTGCGCGCATACGCCGATCATGACCCGGTTTGCCTTGCTCAGTGAATTTTATCCGCCGGATATCGGCGGTATTCAATCGACCCTTGAACTATTTGCGCGAAGTCTCGGCGACGATGTAACGGTAATCGCACCGCATGTTGCATCTGACGAACAGCATATCCGCCGGTCGTTATTTTCCGGCACGTCGCGACCGAGTTGGTGGTGGCTGGTAAGTTGGTTCAACAGCGCGAAAGCAGATGGGCTCGAGCTCGCTATTTTCGGCCATTGGAGCCGTGCAGTGTTGGCGGCTGGTATTGCCGGTATACCGTTTGCCATATTTGTCCACGGTAACGATCTGCTTGAAGATGAGCGGCGCTGGTACATGCGGCCGATCATGAATTACCTGTTACGACGCGCGCGGTGGATTGCCGTCAATAGCTCATTTATGGCTAACCGCGTCCATCATCATGGCGTTCCGAAAGCGCGTATTGTTGAGGCGCATCCGTATGTCAGCGCTAATCGCGTTTTGCTGGAATCGCGTTCCGCAGTCGCGGGTCGCAAGCTCGTCACCGCCGCGCGATTAGTGAAACGAAAAAATATCACCACGCTTTTAGATGTCGTATCTCAACTGAGAAAAGCGTATCCCGATTGTACGCTCGATGTTATCGGCGATGGACCGGAACGCGAAGCGTTAGAGCAAAAAGCTCAGGAACTTGGCATTGGTGATGCTGTGACATTTCATGGTTTTATTGATGAGGATGAAAAGTGGAAATTGCTTTCGCATGCGGATGTTTTTATCATGACGCCGACGATTGAAGCAGGCGGTCGCGATATTGAAGGATTTGGATTAGTGTATATTGAAGCCTCAGCGGTTGGTTTGCCGGTGATCGGCAGTGATACCGGCGGTATTCGCGATGCCATTGCTGACGGCGTCACAGGTTTTCTCGTCCAATCAAACGATACTGATGCTATTGTAAAAAAAGTTGCACAGTTATTTGATGTGCCGAGTGATGCGCATCGAATCGGCGAACAGGGGAGACAGCGCGTTCTGAAAGAGTTCACCGATACCGTTCGCGTCGCGCGGTTGAAACAGCTCATAATTTCTGAGCAACAACATAAGGTTTCCATTATTATTCCGGCATACCAAGCCGCTTCAACGATTGCCGCCACGTTGCAATCAGTGCAATCACAAACGTATAAAAATATTGACATCATCGTTGTTGATGACGGTTCTACTGATGATCTTGCGGCCGCACTGAAACCCTTTGCATCTTCGGTGAAATACATTCGTCAGGAAAACGGCGGCGCGCCGCAAGCCCGAAACACCGGTTTTGATGCCAGCCATGGTGACTATGTTATTTTTCTCGATGCCGACATTGTGCTTGAATCGAAAGCGATTGAACATATGGTTCGTGCCCTCGATGCGCATCCAAAAATCGACATGGTATATAGCGATTTCACGTTCGGCTGGAAAAAATTTCATCTACATGAATACTCTGTTTCGGATTTGAAAAAAATGAATTATATTCACACCTCAAGCCTGATGCGACGATCGGCCTTTCCGCGATTTGATGAAACCTTGAAACGTTTTCAGGATTGGGATTTATGGCTGACGATGGCTGAGCACAAGAAGCAGGCAATGTGGATTCCGGAAATGCTTTTCACCGTTACTCAGCGTGATCAAAAGATCGGCATGAGCGCATGGGTGCCATCATTCGTCTATCGCTTACCGTTTATCGGGCAGGGGAAAGGCAACAAAAATATTGCCAAGTATCGGGAAGCGGAACGGGTGATCCGAGAGAAGCATGGTTTGCATTACGTATGAATTCTCAAATACGCCTTGTTATTTATTCACATACCCTGTACTCAATATAGGCATTTTGGTTAACGTAGGGAACTATTTGACATTCGGTATTTCTTCGGGTATCATAAAAACATGAAAACCTACGTCTATATTGATGCCTCAAACCTCTTCTATGGCGGAGAGAAAAGTTTAGGCTGGAAAATCGATTACAAAAAACTCCTACTATATTTACGAAAGAAGTACGATGTTACGCGGGTTTATTACTTTGGTGGCGTTGAAACGAATAACTTTCATAATGACTATCTTCATTATGAGACCGTACCGTTACAAGACCTAGAACGTCATCTCGCCGACAATATCAAGCGCCAAGGCAAAAACTTGAATGAAGCTGAGTTACTGATTGCTGGCAAACACCTTCAGCGCGTCCGGTTTTACTTACTGCTTGAACAGTTTGGTTACCATCTCGTGCTCAAACCAGTGAAGACCTATCATCAAGACGATGGTTCGGTAAAACGAAAGGCGAATTGCGATGTTGACATGACCTTCGCCATGATGCGCGATTTGCCCGACTATGATCGAGTACTTGTGCTTTCCGGAGATGGCGATTTTTTAGCGGTCTTGAAACACATTCAACAGCAAGGTAAAGAAGTTATCGTTCTCGCTCGTGGGCCGCGTACGGCACGAGAGATTAAGCAGTTCGCCGGATCAAATTTTCGAGACTTCGTTCGTCTTGAACACGAACTCAAATTTGAGCACAAATAAACCGGCCGGACATACGAGATATCCGGCCTACGTTTAGTAGAGGAATGATACACCAAAAGCATCGGCTTGTCAATAAGTAGTTTTTATTGATTTCTTAGCGAAAAAGGCGTACCATTTCCTTATGGCTAACAGCAATCTCACCAATGCCAAACGGGCAAAGAACGACGAGTTCTTTACGCAGTATGACTGATATTCAGGAACTGACCGATATTATCCTCAAGTTTCGAAACGATCGGAACTGGAAGCAGTTTCATAACGAGAAGGATTTGGCGTTGTCTTTAGTACTTGAGGCGACCGAAGTATTAGAACATTTTCAGTGGAAAAATAACGAACATTTAGAAAAATATCTAAAAGAACATAAAACAGATCTTGGTGAGGAACTAAGTGATGTTTTGTATTGGGTATTGCTCCTCAGCCACGACCTCGGTATTGATATTAAATCGGCGTTTAAACAGAAAATGGAATTGAACGCAAAGAAATATCCTATTGAGAAGGCGAAGGATAGTGATAAAAAGTACAACGAACTGTAATCCTGATGTCTCAGATAGAAACATTTTCCTTCAGCAAGGAGCAATTCGAGAAAATTCGTTCGTATACTTTCGGGCGCAACTGGCCCGTTGTTTATATATTAGAAAATAAAAAAGAGATTTACATCGGAGAAACTGTAAATGCGTTCAACCGAGGCAATCAACACTATGATAATCCCGAGCGTCGCAAGCTCGACAGAATGCATATAATAACCGATGAAGAATACAATAAATCCGCAACACTTGATATAGAATCATCGCTTATACAGTTTATGGCTGCTGATGGACTTTTTACGTTGCAGAATGGAAATCAGGGATTGTTAAACCATAATTATTTTGATCGCCAGAAGTACCAGGCTAAGTTTGAACGGCTATGGGTTCAGTTACAAGAAATGTCATTAGCAAAGAAAGATTTAGTGCAAATAAAGAATAGTGACGTATTTAAATATTCACCGTATAAAGCACTTACAGACGATCAAAGAGAGATTGTTACTTCACTACTCGAAGAAATCCGAATGGGTACATCATCGACTTTTATCATCAACGGTGGCCCTGGCACGGGAAAAACTATTTTGGCGACCTTTCTTATGAAATCGCTAAAGGAAATTCAAGAAACAAAAAATCTTGAAATTGCATTAGTAGTGCCAATGACGTCTTTGCGTCAAACACTAAAAAAAGTATTCCAAAATGTTACTGGATTGAAATCGAACATGGTTATTGGGCCGAACGAAGTAGTTAACAAAAAATATGATTTATTGCTTATTGACGAAGCACATCGTTTACGTCAAAGAAAAAATATCACCAATTACGCCAGTTTTGATATTACTAATAAAAAACTTGGGTTAGGAAATAATGGCAACGAACTTGATTGGATTCTGCGCTCCTCAAAACAACAAATCCTGTTTTACGATAAAGGCCAACATGTTCGACCATCCGACATCAATCACGAAATTTATCCTAGGTTAAAAGCTAAGCAGTATACTCTGAATACTCAAATGAGAGTTGGAGCGGGGGAAGAAGGTGAAAAGTACATAAGCTTTATTCAAAATATATTTGACGTTGTTGACGCTAAACCCGAGACGTTTACCAAATATGATTTTCAGATTTACGACAATATTGAGAAAATGGTGTCAGATATTAAGCATCGCGATAGAGAAATGGAGTTATGCAGGGTTATTTCCGGATATGCTTGGCCTTGGATTTCAAAAAAAGATCCAAGTATGCATGACATTGAAATTGATGGAGTGCAATTAAAGTGGAATAGTGTTAATCAAAACTGGGTTAATTCTAAAAACGCTATTAATGAAGTGGGTTGTATTCATACGGTTCAGGGCTACGATTTAAATTATGCCGGAGTGATTATTGGCCCAGAGATTAGTTACAACAAGACATATCGAAAATTTGAAATACACGTCGAAAAATATTTTGATATGAATGGTAAGCGTGGAACAGATGACCCAAAAGAACTTGAGCGATATATAATCAATATATATAAAACTCTTTTGACTCGTGGAATTGAAGGAACATATGTATATATTGTTGATCCTGAGTTAAGGCAGTTTTTTAAAGATCGGCTGGAATAAGCATAACCGAGCAAAAAGGGAATCGTTAGTACGTCATTTCAATTAAGCCATAGTGGTGCTAGCTTGACCCAGCACCACAATGCAAAATTTGTGTTTTTCAAAAAATGTGTATTTTGTTTTTAAATCTCCTAATTTGATGACCATAGCCGTCCCCATTGTGGTGCTGGGTTGACTTGCCGAAAGGCTTATGGCGTGCTAAAGTGGCTTCAGCATGTCTGATCCCGAGGTCAGTATCGTCATTGTCAGTTGGAATGTCCGCGATCTCCTGATCGATTGCCTACAGTCCATTGAACGGTTCGTACGGACGCCGCACGAGGTTGTTGTGGTAGATAACCATTCCTCCGACGAGACGGTCGAGATGGTACGCCAGAAATTTCCAAACGTTACGGTCATTGCTAACGCCACCAATGCCGGTTTTGCGCGCGCGAATAATCAAGGTTGGGAACGAACGTCAGGCAAGTATGTCTTTTTCCTCAATCCGGATACCGAGTTTATCAACGATCCGTTTCCGGCGCTGGTACAATATGCGTCCACGCATCCGAAAGCGGGTTGTATCGGACCGGAGTTGTTGAATAGCGATCGAACGCATCAACCGTCGGTGCGAAGATTTCCGCGCCTCGCTGATCAGTTCTTTGTGCTATTGAAACTGCGGATGCTCTACAAAATTATTCCGCCGTTGAAACGGTACATGGCGGATGTGCCGATGACCGACAAGGAGCCGAAAATTGTTGAGCAATTGATGGGCGCGGCATTGTTTATACCGCGTGGTGTTCTGCTCGCCGGTAACACGTTTGATGAAGGCTACTGGATTTGGTTTGAAGAAGTTGATCTCTGCAGTCGAATTCAACAATCAGGCAAGGATATTGTCTATCTCCCGACTGCCCAGATTATTCATCACGGTGGAAAAAGCTTTATTCAACACGTCAGCCTAGCAAAACACGTCTGGCTACTGAAAAGCTTATTACGGTATGCAAAAAAATATTGGCAACCATGGGAAGTCGCGGTGTTGTATGTGTTAATGCCAATCAGTTATGTACTAACTATCATACAGAGTTTGTTTAAACCGCGATGATTCGACTTCCTTCATTCAAACAGTATTGTATGGTGATTGGTGTTGCAGTGTTGCTGTTGATTTTGTCGTGGATTGGTACGTATGGGTTTGTTTGGGCGCAATCGATTGCTATACTGGCAATTTTGACAAGTGCGGTTGTGGCTTGGAAACGACCGGCGTGGTTAGCATTGATGTCGATCGGTGAACTAGTGACTGGCGGGAAAGGATATGTATTGTCACTGCATCTTGGCAGTACGAACATTTCACTGCGGATGATAGTATTTGCGATCGTTCTGATTACAGCGATTCCTTTGGTGCTGAAGCAATGGAGTGAATTACGGAAAAGTATTCTTTCGAATGCTTTTCTTGCTTTTATCGGTTGGTTAATTGTTGCCATTGTCGTTGCGCTCGTTCGCGGGATTCATCTCGGTGCAATCTACAGCGATGCGAATGCGTTTGTGTTTCTGGCATTGCTTCCGGCGTGGTGGGTATTGCTTCGCCAAGACGAACGATGGAAAGAACTGGTCATCGCGGTCTTGCTCGGTGGAGCAACAATTGTTGGACTTATGAGCTGGGTATTCGTGTTGCTGTTCGCCCGAACATTGCCGAACATTCATCATTGGTACTCTTGGATTCGTAACAGTGGTTTAGGTGAAGTGACGTACATCAATAACAATATTTATCGGGTTTTTTTGCAGAGCCAAATTTATGGCGTGCTTGTTGTGCTCGGTTCATTGGCCATTTGGCTACGTCAGCGTACGCCGCGGTGGTGGTTGGTGCCGATGGCGTTTTCGGCGTTGGCGGTGTACATCAGTTTGTCGAGAAGTTTTTGGCTTGGTTTAACGGCGGCTGGAATCGTGCTTATCGTCATCAGTTTACGTCGCCGTTCATGGCGCGAACTGAAAAAATGGTGGATTGTCGTGCCGCTGGGAATATTTGCGTGGGCGATGATGGTCTGGGCGATTAGCTGGCCGGCATTTTCTCTTCACGGCAGTGACGCTGCGGTCGGTTCGCGATTCAACGGTTCCGGATCGGAAAATGCGGCGACCGCTCGGACGAAGCAATTCAAACCGTTACTGAAAGCGATTGGCCGCCATCCGGTTATCGGCAGTGGCTTTGGCCAAACCGTTACATACTTCAGCACCGATCCGACTGTTCACGGCTGGCGCACGACATTTGCCTTCGAGCTCGGTTATCTGGATCTGTGGCTGAAGATCGGATTGCTCGGGATGGTGCTGTATGTGTGGTGGCTGTTCACGCTCTTTCGAAAAATGAAAACGAAAGCTTGGGCGTTGCCGCTCATGATTGGCGGTATTGCATTACTAGTCATTCACTTGACTACGCCGTACCTCAATCATCCGCTTGGATTGGGTTGGCTGATGTTGACCGCGATTTTTGCCTATGGCGTCTAAGTTTACTCTTTCCATCCACATCGTTACCTGGAACAGCATGACGCACATTGCGGCTTGCCTTGATGCGGTGGCGAAACAATTGACGCCGGAGATGCAGGTGATGATTGTCGATAATGCATCGATTGACGGAACGGTGCCGTGGATTGCCGAACACTATCCGCAATTTCACCTCCTGCGAAATACGCGAAACTGGCATTACTGCCGGAGCCACAATCAAGCGCTGCGATTGACTTCAAGTGAATTTGTTTTGGTGCTCAACCCGGATGTTATTCTGGGCGACAATTGGATTCAGCGCGGTTTAGAATTTCTGAAACATGATGCAACCGCAAGTTCGTTTGGTGGCAAGACGTTACGTTTTTCGTATACCATCGACGATATGAAAGATGTAGTGCCATCCGATATAATAGACAGTTGCGGATTGCTCGTCCGCCGCAATCGTCACACGACCGACCGGGGAAGCGGGGAAACAGATCATGGCCAGTATGACACAGCGGGAAAAGTATTCGGATTCAGCGGCGCTTGCGTTATGTATCGCCGATCGGCACTCGAAAGCGTGACGTATCTTGATGAAGTGTTTGATAATGACATCTTCGCCTACAAAGACGACCTTGATTTGAGCTGGCGATTGCAACGTATGGGTTGGAATGCCTGGTACGATCCGCGAGCGGTGGCGCGGCATTATCGCGGCATCAAAGGCGTTTCCGCGACGAGCGATCGACTGATAGCGAAGAATCATCGCAGTCGAACGCGGTTGAATAGTTACTACTCCTATCGAAATCATTATTTGGTACTGATGAAGAACGAACGATGGTCAACATTGTGGCGTGATATGTTATGGATGAAGGTGTATGAGGTGAAGAAATTCGTTTTTCTAACCTTTACCCGCCAGCCAAGTATCAATGCTATACTGGATGCGATCCGGTTATGGCCAAAAATGCGTCGCAAAGCAAAGGTTATCAATCACCAAGCCAAACGTTCGGCGCTTGAGGTCCGACGCTGGTTTATCGGCGAACAGAGCTAGAACAAGACACAACTATGGAACTTTCGATTGTCATCGTCAATTATAAAACGAAAGGCTTGCTCAAGCAGTGTCTGCGCGGCATTAGCGAATGTTCGTTACCATTTGAGTATGAAATAATCGTCGTTGATAATGATTCACAAGACGGCAGTGTCGAACTCGTGCAACAGCACTTTCCGCACGTGCGGCTGGTCGTATCGCCGAGCAATGTCGGTTTTGGCGCCGGTATGAATAAGGGCTTTGCTATCGCGACGGGAAGATATGTCATGACCCTCAATTCCGATGTGGCGGTTTTTCCTGAAGCACTGGTGGCATTGCATCGATTCATGGACGAACATCCGCGAGCGGGAATTGCCGTGCCGAAACTCATTAATCCTGATGGCACGACACAACTGTCGGTCTACCGTTTCCCGAACTTTTTTATGGCCTTGTGGCGGCGCACGCCGTTTGGTAACCTACCCGGTCCGCGGAAAGCAATCAATCGTTTTTTGATGAAAGAATGGAATCATGCCGATCAACGGCCGGTTGGGTGGGCACTCGGTGCGGCGCTATTTATGCGCCGGTCGGCGCTCGACGAGGTGGGTGGATTTGATGAACACTTCTTCCTCTTTGTCGAGGATACTGACGTATGTCGGCGCTTTTGGCTGAAAGAGTGGTCGGTGGAATATGTGCCGACGGCGGAAATGGTGCATTATCATCAACGTCCATCGGCCTCTGTCGGCGCATTTGGTGTTCTCTTCTCCTATCCGGCTCGACTTCATGTCAAAAGTTGGGTAAAATACTTCCGCAAGTATCGCGGTCAACCTAACCCACCCCATAGCTTATGATTCCCTTTTGGCGACGCTTCTTCCGTAAACCGAATCTCCGACTGAATCCTTCAGCTCCGAAAAGTTCGCGTCGTCGCTGGCGACCGTGGATGAAATGGACGTCAATCGGCATTGGCGGCGTATTAGGCTTGTTCCTGATTATTGCCGGATATTACTATCCGAAGCTGAAACCTGTGTACGACGAGGCGCAGAAGGCGAAAGTAACAGCCAAACTGCTTTCGTCGCATGTCAGTGAACAAAATTTTGACGCAGCGAAAGCCGATACAAAATCATTGCAGAATAATGTCGCAGTCATCGGTAAACATTTGCAACAAGCCAAGGGATTACAATACTGGCCATATATCGGCACACAGTACAAAGCCGGCGTGGCGCTGGTCGACGTCGGGAAAGAGTCGCTTAATGCGGCCACGCCGTTAATTGACTTCATGGTGCATTTATTTGCACCGTTCGCCGGTCAGGGGAAAATCAGCTTAGCCACAATTTCCACCGAGCAAAAAGGAATATTGCTTGGCAATATGGCTTCGCAAGAAGGGGATTTGCAAGCCGCGCGCGACGCGATGCACGAAGCCGGAAAAAAATTGGACAACGTTCCGAGTAAGGGATTAGCCGGTCCGTTGAAAAAAGTCATTGTACCGTTCAAACAGCAATTCCCGGCAATTCTTCAAGCCTTTGACCAAGCAATTCCAGCCACGCACATTTTACCAGCGGTGCTCGGGTATCCAACGCAAAAGACGTATTTGTTCTTACTCGAAAATAACACGGAAATTCGTCCGGGTGGAGGATTCATTGGCACCTACGGCATCATGAAAGTCGCGTCGGGAGAAATCGTATCCATGAAGACCGATAACAGTTACAATCTTGACGACAATGCCAAAAGTTTATCAGTCATCAAGCCGCCGGATGCCTTGCAGAAATACCTAAAACAAAACGTGTGGTATTTCCGTGATAGTAACTGGTCGCCTGATTTTCCGACGTCAGCGGCACAGGCGCTATTCTTCTACCAGCGTGAAGGCGGACAGAAAAATGTTGACGGCGTGATTGCTATTACCCCGACGATGATTAGTGCCCTGCTTAAACTGGTAGGTCCGATCACGGTTAGTGGCATACAATTTACCGCCGACAACTTTACCGACCGTTTACAACAGTATGTCGATAAGGATTTTAAAGTCGCCGGGTTAACCGATGCTCAGCGCAAGGATATTATCGGCAATATGACCAAGGAATTGGTTGATCGATTAATGAAATTACCAATTGCCCAATGGAAGGATGTATTCCTGGTACTTAGCCAACAGCTGAATGAAAAACAATTCCTGATGTACATGAACGATACGGCACTGCAGGGTTTGATTGTCCAGCAAAATTGGGGGGGAGCTATCAGCCAAACACCGGCCGTTGATTCAATTTTGGTCGCGGATGCGAACTTAGCCAGTTTAAAAACTGATAGCGTTATGCAACGCACGTACGATTATCAAGTCGACGCGAAAACGGGAACTGCGACCTTGACGATTCATTACCACAACACCGGCAAGTTTGATTGGCGAACAAGTTATCTGATAACGAGGTATAACACGTTTGTTCGCGTCTACGTTCCGAGCGGCTCGACACTCGTTAGTAGTTCCGGTGCGCAAATTCGTCAACAGTCGAACGCTGCTGGGCAGGTGACGACGACGACGGAATTAGGAAAAACGGTCTTCTCGGCTTTCAAGTCAATCGAGCCGGGAACAACTTCCGATTTGAAATTGGTGTACAAATTGCCAGATAACGTAACCGCACAATTTAAACAAAGCGCGTACAAGTTAGCATGGCAAAAAGAAGCCGGGATGTTAACGCCCACAATTAATCTGTCGGTGACCGGATTATCGGCGCGACCAAAATCAACGGACGGACTTGACAATCAATCGAAATTCAGTCAAGGTGCACTCTCGTTTACCGGTTCGCTCAGTCAAGATCGATCCATCTCAGTTAACTTCTAATCATCGTTCGACATGAGTTTTCTTACTCGCCGCGTCGGCATCGATCTGGGTACGACATATACATTGGTCCATCTTCCGGGCCGCGGTATTGTCTTGAACGAACCGTCGGTGGTGGCGATGTCGCTGATTGATAAAAAGGTGTTGGCAGTCGGCGATGAGGCGAAAGAAATGATCGGCCGTACGCCGGATACTATTGTTGCTTCACGTCCGTTGAAAGACGGCGTGATTGCCGATTACCGGATTACCGAAGCCATGTTGCGATACTTCATTAATAAGGCGCTCGGTGGTGTTCGTTTTTTTCGACCAGAAGTCATGATCGCCGTACCGGGCGGCATTACCTCAACCGAACGACGCGCGGTTATTGACGCGACGCTCGCGGCCGGAGCCAAGGCAGCCTACATCATTAAGGAACCGATCGCCGCGGCAATCGGCGCAAACATTCCCATCGGTTCGCCGTCGGGGCACATGATTATTGATATCGGTGGTGGCACGTCGGAAATTGCCGTAATTTCTCTCGGCGGTATTGTGGTCAACACTTCCGTTCGCATTGGCGGAAATAAATTGGATTATGCGATTCAGGAATACGTGCGAAAAAAGTATGGACTAGCTATTGGCGAACGCTCGGCGGAAGAAGTGAAGATAAGCATTGGCAGCGCCTTGCCGCTAGAAGAAAAGTTATCCATGGAAGTGCGTGGTCGCGACATGATTTCCGGTTTACCGAAAACGGTGGTGATTGTGTCTGATGATATTACTGAAGCCATTCAAAATGAGTTGGCCGGTATTATACAGGCGGTAAAGAACGTCTTGCAGGATACGCCGCCGGAACTCTCAGCCGACGTGATGGATAAGGGTATGGTCTTAAGCGGCGGTTCATCGCAATTGCGGATGATTGATAAATTACTAGCGCAAGCCATCGGCGTGCCGGCGTACGTGGCGGACGAGCCATTGTTGTGCGTCGCGCGCGGTACCGGCATAGCCTTGGATAATTTAGAGTCCTACAAGCGCAGTATTTTAGCTACCCGGTAAACCCCGTTAGACAATACAATTAAAAGTTTTCTGTACGGAGAGCAGGGGGGTTCACCTATCAAGCAAGGCGGTAAGTGGAAAACAACGAGTACTAAGAGTTGTTGCCGGCGTCATCATTTTTATTCACTATTGTCTAACGGGGTAAATGATTATCGGCATTGATGCTTCGCGGGCAAACGTCGCCGAACGAACCGGCACGGAACGGTACGCGTGGGAAGTGATTCGGAGAATTGTTCCGACGCTGAATAACCATATTGTCCGTTTGTATGTTCGTGAACCGTTACGGAATGATTTTGGCGATCTCGGAATACACACAGAGGTGCGAGTGTTGCACTGGCGGTTAGGATTTTTGTGGTCGCATCTTCGGTTGTCGTGGGAAATGCTTTGGTGTCGTCCGGACATCCTTTTTGTTCCGGCTGATACCGTACCGATTTTCCATCCGAAGAATACAATAACCACGATTCATGATGTTGCTTTTGAACGATTTCCGGAGTTATATCAGGATCGGATACAGCGACGGTTGGGTTGGTTTCGGCCACTTGTCTTACTGTGTGTACGAATCGCTACGTTTGGCCGTTACAATGCATCGGAGCGCGATTATCATCGCTGGTCAGTGCGACAGGCGATCCGGGCGTGCCGTCGAATACTGACCGTATCGGAATTCTCCAAACGAGAAATTATTGACACCCTCAAGGTTGAACCGGAACGTATAACTGTCACACCGTTAGGCGTACGTCAAGCGGAGTATTTTCAATCATTGAAAGTAGTTGCACGTGCTTCAACATTGAAGCGGTTAGGATTGACGCGGCCATTCTTCTTGTTTCTCGGACGATTGGAGACGAAAAAAAACATCGCCCTCACAGTCCAGGCGTATCTTACGTATCGAAAACAATCAGCGCATCCAATCGACCTGGTATTAGTCGGACGGCCGGGATTTGGTTGGGACGCTATGCGGTCAGTGGTAACAGATCCAGCAGTTGTGGAATTCATTCATGTTCTTGGCTGGCAATCCGATGATGATGTGGCGGTTTTACAAGTGTCAGCTCGAGCATTGCTCTTTATTTCCCAATATGAAGGATTTGGTATTCCGGCTTTAGAATCACTCAGTGCCGGAGTGCCGGTGGTGGCCAGTCGTCATGGATCATTACCCGAAGTGCTCGGTGAGGCTGCATGCTTTGTGGATACGGAAAATATATCGACTGTCGTAGCCGCATTACAGGATATTGATCATAACGAAGAACTTCGTCAGATACTTATTCGTCGGGGTGGAGTGCTAGTTCGACGTTATACTTGGGAAAACACTGCTATGGAGACGCGGGCAGTGCTTATGGCCGCTGGATTGCAATAAGCTGACAAATATGGTACAGTCATTTCGTTCTGTGAAGACTCCTACGACTGCTCAAGCACGACCTTTTCACTTCGTCGGCAACGAAGAACTTATTCAGCGTTTTATTGGTTTACTGGATGACGAACGCTTACCAAAAGCGGTTCTCTTCTGCGGCCCACGATCGCTAGGTAAAGCTACTTTCGCGCAATGGGTCATTCAGTATGCCCTGTGTCACAGTGATCATCTGCGACCGTGTGGTACCTGTTCGGATTGCCGACAACGCCTTAGTCATCAGCATCCAAACGTGGCGGAATTGGGAATGACATCGGCGGCCTCCATTGGTGTCGAAGAGATTCGCACCACGCTGCGGACATATATGACTGTAGCGTGGGGTAGTGAAGAGCGCTGGCTGTTCATTCCGGATGCAGAACGACTTACGGAACAAGCCGGCAACATGTTGTTAAAATTTCTTGAAGAATTACCACCGCATGTTCGTGTGCTTATGACGAGTTCAGTGCCGGAACAACTTCTGCCGACACTTCGTTCACGGTTGACGCACTTCCAATGGTCATTAGTGAATCCAAAAACCCTGCGCCAGGGAGCAACATCTGTTGCGGCTCAGCGCGCAGCGGGTCGTCCGGGGTGGTTACGGCGCTATGTCGAAAACGTCGATCAAGCGGCAGACGAGCGACAACGTGTACGGGAGTTCAGCACGGGATTTATGAACGGAACCTTATCGGCACCAGCTCGCTCCGCAGCCGATCGACGAGATATACTCTTGCACCAGCTCGAATACGAAGAACTCATCGTGCGCGAGGTACTGTTAGCGGGCATTGGTTGTACCACGCGCCGACTGTGGCCTGAGGAGACTGTTATATCGTTAACCAGGCTGCCACTGAAAAAACTTCAACGTATCGCCGAAGCCTACCTCCAACGTTCATCCTTTTCCGATTCGCTTCAACCACAACTACTTTATGACGACCTCCACATGGTCTAAACTTGCACTGCTCAGCGTCGGCTTAGTGCTGATGGGGCAAAGTTGTTCAATCAACATCGGTGGCACAACTCGTCTTGACGGTGGTATTTTTAGGTCCGATGATCACGGACAAACGTGGCAACAGAAAAATTACGTTGGGACGAACAAAAATGGCCAAGTAAATATCGGCAATGTCACAACCCGGACACTCAATTTTATTCCCTCAGCCAGTGGGACTATATATATTGGGACCCTGGCGAATGGTATTTGGTCAACCACGAATAGCGGCGATACCTGGAAGTCGACATCCATTCGTGCTGGTGATTATGAATGTTTAGCCTTTGACCCACTGAATTCACAAGTGATGTACACGACGGCTGGGCAAATTATACTCAAGAGCATTGATGGTGGCCAATCGTGGTCAACGGTCTACACCGAACCTCAACCAGGTCAGGCGGTGAACTGCGTACAAGTGAGTCCGGCAAATGGCAATATTATTTGGGCAACGACGTCAGGTGGAAAAATTATTCTGAGTACGGATTATGGGCTCCATTGGACGCTTATCCATACACTGGCCGCAATTCAACCGCGATTACTCTATATTCCACCCGAGGCTCCAGACCAACTCTATATCTTCACTCGAACCAACGGCATTTTTCATAGTCTCAGGCTCGGACAAGAATGGGTGGACATGACGCCGGCCTTACAAACTTTTGCTGGGGCTACAGATATTCGCCAGATTGATATTACGCCGCATGGGTGGTATTTAGCCACAGCCTACGGTTTGTTGGCGAGTACGGATCATGGTGGAACCTGGGCGAGCATTCATAATTTAGTGACAAACGGTAGTGTGGCCATTCAAACCGTAGCGGTGAATCCCAATAATGCTTCCGAGATATTTATTACCTCCGGACAGCAGATTCAGCACACGACGAATGGTGGTCAAAACTGGTCAGTCGTGTCGTTGCCGACCTCGCGTTTGCCGGTGCTATTGACGTTTGATCCGAATGTCAAAGATCGATTGTACTTCGCTACCTTTACTGCCAAAAAATAATTCTTATGGTTCACGATTTTTCCGAACAAGCAAATAAAGCCGTTGAGCATCTTCAGCACGAATTGCAGTCCATCCGTACCGGGCGAGCCAATCCGTCGTTAGTAGAGGATCTGATGGTCGAAGCCTACGGCACGATGACGCCGCTTCAGCAATTGGCGGCGATTGCGGCACCAGAACCGCGTCTGATTGTGATTCAGCCTTGGGATTCAAGTATTACAAAGGACATCGAGAAGGCGTTGACGAAGTCGCAGCTTGGCATCACGCCCGTCGTTGACGGAAAAACTATTCGATTACCATTCCCGTCGATGACCGAAGAACGTCGAATACTGATGACCAAACAATCGAATGAACTTGGCGAAAGTGCTCGAGTTCGGATTCGATCGATTCGGGAAGACATTATAAAACAATTACGAAAAGCGAAGGATCAGTCGGAAATTTCAGAAGACGTACTCGAGGTAGAATTAAAAAAACTTCAACAATCTGTTGAGGAGCAATTGCGGTTGATCGAAACGATCGTCAAAAAAAAGCATGATGAACTGACGCTGATATAACGTGACTATTCTGGCGTTCGTCATCATCCTTGGCATTTTAGTCTTCGTTCATGAGTTAGGGCATTTTGTTGTTGCTCGCCGTTCAGGCATTGCGGTCGAAGAATTCGGGTTCGGTTTTCCGCCGCGTATTATCGGTTGGAAACGTGGAGGTACGGAATACACGTTAAACTGGATACCATTTGGCGGTTTTGTGCGACTGCAGGGTGAAGCGGGCGATGAAAAACAGCGACCCGATAGTTTTTCGCAAGCGCGATTTTCACGGCAGTTGGCTGTGATGGCGGCGGGCGTAACCATGAATGCGCTGCTGGCCTGGGTGTTAATTTCTTTTACCCTCGTACTTGGTGTTCGAACTGACGCCACGACCGTTCCGCATGACCGTTACGCCCATCAAAGTAACACTCACGTGGAAGTGCAAGTTAGTGATGGCGGGGCAGCTATTGCTGCCGGTCTTCGATCGAGCGATGTTGTAGTGAGCATCAATGATCAACATTTTACTACGACCGACCAGATTATTACCTACGCCAAGGCCAATAATTATCCCGTATTTCATATTGTTGTTCAGCGGGCAAGCAGAACGAAAGAAATTATTGTCACGCCACACACGGATCCGAATCTTCCCCGGTACGGTTTAGGAATTCAAAATGTTACGACGGTGCGGTATGCGTGGTACATCGCCCCCTGGTATGGCTTACAATCGACTGGCCAATTAATTGGTCAGACCTTGCAAGGTTTTTGGAAACTCCTTCATGATCTCGTGGTTACGGCCAGCGTTAGTTCGGACGTTTCTGGTCCAGTGGGGATTGCCGTTTTGACTGGGCAGGTCATTCAGTATGGTTTCGCAGCGACCGTACAATTTATGGCTATACTATCAATTAGTTTGGCGGTCGTAAACTTCTTGCCGTTGCCGGCGCTTGATGGTGGGCGAGCGCTATTTCTCGTGATCGGGAAATTTCGTGGGCGTCCTGTTGACACAAAAATTGAAAACACGGTTCATACTATCGGATTTTATGGCTTGTTACTGGTCATAATTCTCTTGAGTATTCGTGATGTTTCAAAATTCCGATTGCTTGAACAAATTCGCTTACTCTTCCGGTAATATATGTTGAATAACCTTTTTAGTCGTTTTTCTCACGATCTCGGAATTGACCTAGGTACCGCAAATACGCTGGTCTACGTTCGTGATAAAGGAATCGTTATCAACGAGCCATCGGTTGTGGCGATTAATACCAAAACGAATCAAGTACTAGCTGTTGGTGAAGCAGCTCGCCGCATGGTGGGAAAAACACCTGGTCATATTGTCGCAACTAAGCCACTGGTTGACGGAGTTATTTCAGATTTTGAAGTAACCGAAAAAATGTTGAAGTATTTTATTGATCAAGTTCAGCGCCCAGCAATGGGCTTCGCGCCGCGTCCGCGAGTGGTGGTCGGCATACCGTTAGGAGTTACGGAAGTCGAACGAAAAGCGGTAGAAGATGCGGCGCTCAACGCTGGTGCTCGCGAAGTCTACCTGATTGAAGAACCTATGGCGGCGGCAATCGGTGCCCGGTTACCAATTCAAGAAGCTTCTGGCACGATGATTGTCGATATCGGCGGCGGAACAACGGAAATAGCTGTTATTTCTCTCGGTGGTGTAGTTTCTTGGCGTTCGCTTCGGATTGGCGGCAATAAGTTGGATCAGGATATTATTCAATATGCTCGTGAACAATATAATTTATTAGTTGGCGAACGCAGTGCTGAAGAAATTAAACTAAAAATTGGTACAGTTTGGGACGATGGCAATGTTGTCGAAACACGTGTTCGTGGGCGGGATCTTATCACTGGCTTACCGCGAGAAGTAACGATTACCAGCAAACAAGTGTACGACGCCTTGCAACGAACAGTTCGACAAATGGTGGAAAACATTAAAGCCACCATTGAAAGTACGCCGCCGGAGCTCGTGGCTGATATTTACGAGCGGGGGATTGTCCTATCTGGTGGTGGGGCGCTACTGCGGGGATTGTCGAACGCTATTCATGCGGAGACGCACATGGTCGTTCATGTTACCGATGACCCACTCACGGCGGTTGTTCGCGGGACAGGAATTGTACTTGAGGATTTAAATGTCATGAAGAATGTCCTCGTGATGTCGAGTGACGACCAAGCAGTGGGAATCTGACATGGCTATCCGACCAAGGTTTCGTTGGCGTTGGTTGGTGATAGTTATCGTGATCGTCGGCGGATTGAGTCTGGCGCTGGTTCGTGGGTTCATCGGTCAGGCGGCGGTTGGCACTCTGCAACCAATCGCCCGAGTTGGCAATTGGATTCATTCAGTTTTCCAATTCACACCGTCGGCTTCGTCGATCCAAAAACAAAACAAACAACTCCAGCATCAAGTCGACGATCTGACAGCTCGACTTTTTGAAGCAAACCAGAAAATAGAAGTTTCGCATAACCTACAAGAACTCACGGCGTATGGGAAATCCACTCAACACCAGCTCGTCCCGGCAGCGGTCATCGCTTCAAGTCCGGATCCAGGTATTCAAAGCATTATCATTAACCACGGAACATCCGCTGGTATTCAGCTCGGACAGGTTGTGGTCAATCAAAATGGATACGTTGTCGGGAAAGTTGTTGCCGTTCATCAGGCTGCCAGTACGGTGTTGCTCATCTCTGATCGGCAATCGGTTATTAGTGCCCGTGTTCAAAACGATGTCCAGAGCCCAGGTATCGTTTACGGAGAACACGGGTTAACGCTCCAGATGGAGTACATCCCAAAAACCGATAGTATTAAGGTTGGTCAGACCATCGTCACAAGTGGCACGGATGCAGGTATCCCGCCTGGAGTGCTTATCGGTACTATCAGCGCTATATCTCTACGAGTTGGAGAATTATTTCAGAGCGCCGCTCTCAACCCCGCATCGTCACTCCAAGGACTTCAAACAGTTGCGGTTATTATTGGATAATATCATGAACCGACGTTGGTACGGATATGGTGTTGCACTCCTGTGTATTGGTGGTGATATTGCTTGGGGTGGAATGTTTTCTGGTTGGAGAATGATTATCAATGTACCGGTATTAGTGCTCATTGTTATCACCGTACTTGATGGACTAACTATCGGTGCAATAGCCGCGGTGGTTATAGGGCTACTATTTTCGTACGTGACAGCGGTGGGCGGGAGTATGTATGTCATTGGTTGTCTCGGTGCAACTATTATCACGTGGCTGATAAGTCAGCGCGTCGTGACCAGTCGTTCGACGGCGAGTTTTTTGGCTTCAATTATTGCTGGGACCGTGACCTACGGTGGTCTCGTAATCGGTATCGGTCTACTCGAAGCGGCACTCAACCATCAACATATCCATGTCGATACGGTGACCATGTTGTATGCGACACTTTGCCAATGTGTCACTCACCCCGTGCTCTTGTCGATACTTTGGAGAGTGCTCGGCCGTGATCGCTACGGTCGAGTGACGACGTCACTCTATCAATCATTTTAACATGCGTCACGACCCCTTTTTACCCGATACCCGTGTCCCGGTTGAGCGTTTCCAGCGATCGGCATACCGTCATGCTGTTGAACTTGATGTCGCCGGGTCAGGGACCGAAACGATATCCTTAATGTCGTTGCGCAGCCATCGTTCCGTCGCCGGGATGTTTATTGGATGCTTCATCCTGCTCCTTTTTTTACTTGGTCGATTAGCCCAATTGCAAATCACCCAAGGAAATACGTATCGCGTCCGATCTGCGGGAAACAGTATTCGTACGGTTACCACACCGGCGCCGCGTGGGGTTATCACTGATCGACATGGCGCGGTATTGGCAGATAATACACCGAATCTTGTTTTGACGATTACACCAGCTCAACTCCCTACAGACGTCGCTGAACGTTCGAAAATGTTGCAGGATATCAGCGGAGCAACCGGTACATCGTTAATGGACATCACAACAGCATTAGCTTCGAAGCAACGTCGTTCGACAGATCCAATTACAATTCGTGAACATATTCCGTATGATGAAGCAATGCGCGACATAATTTCGACCGCCGCCATGCTGAGCGTCAATATTATCAGTTTACCGAATCGTTCCTATCCAACAGCAAACACATGTGCGAATGTGCTTGGGTATACTGGCCGAATATCATCGACTGAACTGGAGCAGAATCCATCGGCTAATCCGCTCGATATTGTCGGGAAGACGGGTTTGGAACGCCAATACGACAGTACACTAACCGGTATCGATGGCATTAATCAAGTCGAACGAGATGTGCACAATCAAATTCAGCGGGTTATTGCCCAGCATGACCCACAAACTGGGAATACCGTCATCACTACTCTCGATCTCGGCCTGCAACAGGTGTTATCTGATCAACTACAGTCGATGGTCAGCTCCTTGAAAAGCCCTGGTGGTGCAGCAATTGCGCTCAATCCCAATAACGGAGAAGTGTTAGCCATGGTCAGTGCACCGAATTATGATGACAACTGGTTTGTTACCTCTGGCCATAGCGCGGAAATAACATCTCTCCTTCAAGGGGCTTCCCAGCCATTACTGAATCGTGCAATTTCCGGAAAATACCCGTCCGGGTCGTTAATAAAACCGTTACTTGCTTCAGCCGCGCTGACTGAAAAAACTATTACACCAAACACAACCGTAAACAGCGTCGGTGGTATTAAAGTTGGTAATGACTTTTTTCCTGATTGGAAAGCTGGCGGTCACGGTATTACCAATGTGACGAAAGCGCTGGCCGATTCGGTAAATACTTTTTTCTATGCGGTCGGTGGCGGCTTGGATAACATTACGGGCTTGGGAGTTGATCGCATTGTCAGCTACTTGCAAAAATTTGGTTGGGGTAAAAAGTTAGGTATCGATTTACCGTCTGAAGTTGCCGGACTCCTACCGACGAAGGAGTGGCGGACCACAAAACGCGCCTCGCCGTGGAAACTTGGCGATACATACCACTTGTCGATTGGCCAAGGCGATCTTGAGGTGACGCCGCTGCAAATTGCGGCCGCATTGAGTGCTGTGGCGAATGGCGGGACGCTCTATCAGCCGCACCTAGAAATGTCGGTTAAGAATATCGACGGAAAAACCATTGAGACAAAACAAGCGACTATTCTTAACGACCATATTGTTCCGGCGAGTGTGTTAAGCACGGTTCAAGAGGGGATGCGCCAAGGTGTTCTTACGGGAACCTCAAAATCATTATTGACACTTCCAGTAACGAGCGCTGGAAAGACCGGTACTGCTCAGTTTGGCAATAAGGGTTTAACTCATTCTTGGTATGCCGCTTATGCGCCATATGATAAGCCGCAAATCTTGATCGTAGTTTTAGTTGAAGCGGGCGGTGAAGGAAATTTTGCTGCTCAGCCGGTAGCGAAAGCTGGGTTAGAATGGTACTTCACACAAGGTGATGGGAAATCGCAATAGCCTGATATCGTGAAGGTGTGCTGTGGATAACCTGAAACACCAAAGAACAGAAGTTTGTTGTGCTATCAGGGCAGTTGTCCAGAAGACTTTTCCTTATCCAGCACGGCTGTTGACAACCGAATAAAGAACGAGTATCATCAGACCCTGCCGTCCCATTTGGGACGTATTTGAAACGTAAAACGTATGTCCGATAAAGTCACCTATCTGACCAAAGATGGTCGCGAAAAACTCGAACTGGAGCTTAACTTGTTGGTGCATACTCGTCGGAAGGAAATTGCGGCGCGTATTCAAGAAGCCAAAGAACTCGGTGATCTTTCCGAGAACGCAGAATACCAAGAAGCGAAGAACGAGCAAGCCTACAACGAAGGCCGTATTGCCGATCTCGAATCAACGTTACGAAATGTCAGCATCATTGATGAGGATGCCGGGGGGAATGGTGTTATTCGTGTTGGCTCTACTGTGCAGGCTGATAATGGTCAACACCACACACTCCACATCGTCGGTTCAAGCGAAGCGGACCCAATAGCCGGAAAAATTTCCAACGAATCGCCACTCGGTCAGTCGTTGTTGGGGAAGAAAGTTGGCGATACTGTCAGCGTCAATACGCCACGCGGTCAAGTAGTCTATACGATCACGAAGGTCGAGTAAGTGCAACTTGGACTCGTTTGGGATTGCTGAATAGCCTGTTTTGCGGTATTCTGATCCCATGAACGAACCACGCCTAGATCAAGAACAACTTCGTGTTGAACGCCGAGAACAGTTACTCAACGACGGTATTGATGTCTACCCAGCGCGTAGTCAACGGACGACGACGATTCAACAATTGTTGTCGAAATGGAGCGATGGGGAATCAGTGGTTGTAGCTGGACGCGTTCGTGCTATTCGCTTACAAGGCGGTTCAGCCTTTTTACGTATCGAAGATGAAACTGATGAGGTACAAATATTCTTGCAGAAGAAAAATATTGCCACGTTCGCCGAACTAACCGGAACTCTCGACCTCGGTGACTTTATCGGTGTTCACGGTTCAACTTTTGTCACCAAGCGCGGACAACAGACGGTTGATGCGTCGGAAATTACCTGGCTGGGGAAAGCGTTACGACCATTGCCGTCAGAATGGCATGGATTAGCCGATGTCGAAACGCGGTACCGTTACCGTGAACTTGATATTCTGACAAACGCGGAAGTAAAAAAAGTTTTCATCGCTCGGAGTAAAATTCTTCGTGCATTGCGTACTTTCTTTGATGAACAATCTTTCATCGAAGTTGAAACACCAACCTTACATGCGATTGCCGGAGGTGCAACAGCCAAACCGTTTGTTACCCACCACAATGCTTTGGATATCGACTTGTTTTTACGTGTCGCACCGGAACTGTACTTAAAGCGCCTCATCGTCGCTGGACTTGGTCGGGTGTATGAAATCGGACGGAACTTTCGCAACGAAGGTATCGACCGCGACCATAATCCAGAATTTACCATGATGGAGTGTTACGCGGCCTTTACCGATTATCGCTGGATGATGGATTTTACGGAAAAAATGATTTGTGCGGTCGCAGTAGCTATCAACGGCAAACCGGAAGTCACGATTGGTGAGACGACATACCAACTCGATCGACCGTGGCCGCGTCTTTCCTATCACCAGGCAATTCTTGATGCTACCGGTATTGATATTGATATCGTTGATGGTAAAGAATTACGGACACTCGGCCGCAAAAAAGGAACCGATTTACCGGACGGTATGTCGCGACCGAAAATGATTGATGAACTGTTTAAAATGCACGTTCGACCGAAACTTCTTGCACCAACTATTGTCTACGATTACCCACTTGAACTTTCCCCACTCGCGAAAAAGAAGGTCGATCAGCCAAACTATACAGAGCGCTTTCAGCCGCTCATGGCCGGGACAGAGCTTGGCAACGCGTTTAGTGAGCTCAACGATCCGGTTGATCAGCGCGAACGGTTTGAGGCGCAAGAGCAGTTACGTGCTGGCGGTGATGACGAAGCCCAAAATATCGATGAAACGTACATTCGCTCGTTGGAGTACGGTATGCCGCCGACCTCCGGACTCGGTATCGGCATCGATCGGTTGACGGCGATATTCACCGGTCAGAAAGCGCTGAAGGATGTGATTCTCTTTCCGACCTTGAAACCGGAACAACCATGAGTCCGTACGTTGTGCGTTCACCGTGGCCGACAGCGGTTGCCGCACAGCCGCGATTTGGCCGCGACCAAGCGCTAGCGATCGTTCATGAGTTCGTCAAAAACGAAAATCTGCGTCGTCATATGTACGCCTGCGAAGCGGCGATGAAAGTGTATGCGTTGAAGTTTGGTGGCGACACGGAAAAATGGGGCATAGTCGGATTGTTGCACGACTTTGATTGGGAAATCCATCCGTCGCTCGAAGAGCACCCGACGAAAGGTCAGGCAATTCTTGAGAGCAGGGGAGTTCCAAAAGAAATCCGCCAAGCAATTCTGGCTCATGCGCCGCATACCGGTGTGGTAGCGGAATCGATGATGGAGAAATGCATTTTTGCAGTCGATGAGCTGACGGGAATGATTGTCGCTTGTGCTTTAGTCACGCCGGATAAAAAGTTGGCTAATGTTACTATCGAATCCATCAAGAAGAAACTCAAGCAGAAATCGTTTGCGGGGAATGTCAGTCGCGACGATATCACGAAAGGCGTTGCGCTGCTCGGTCTTTCTGAAGACGAACATTTTCAAATTGTTTTAACCGCCATGCAATCTATTCACGAACAGCTCGGATTATGAAGGACCGTCGTTTGTTGATTGGCACGAATAATCCTCAGAAGCTTAAAGATTTCCAAGCTATTCTTGGTGGACTTGATCTTGAACTCATCACGCCCGTTGAATGTGGAATTACTGATTCACCGGCGGAAGATGCGTCAACTTTTGAACAAAATTCGTTAGCCAAAGCGACATTCTATTGGGAACGAGTGCACGTGCCTTGTCTGACTGACGATAGCGGAGCGGAAATTGCCTTTCTCCATGGCGCACCAGGTGTTAGAACGCGGCGTTGGGATAGTGAGGAAGAATTAACGGACGAGGTTATTCGAACCAAGGCCATCGCGGCAACGAAAGCTATTCCGGCCGATCAACGGCAGATGCAACTTCGGAATGTGGTAACGTTTATGTTTGGTGATGATCAGTTTGCACAGGCTGAAGGCGTCGTTCCGGGGGTATTACAGCCAAGCGACCTACAGATGACACCTGGCTATCCGTTCGATGTTCTTCTATACTTACCGCAGTTTCAGCAGTGGTATGTTCAAGCAAAAAAAGAACATCCCGAACTGAATCATCGTCGTCAAGCATTATTAAAACTTCTTCCACACATTCAACAGTTCTACCATGATCCCGTTAGAAGTGAAGAAAAAAGTTAGGCAGACCTCTAATTCCCAAACGATATGAATCGTTCGTAGATAGTAGAAAATACAATAGGGTACAGCATGGTGACAAGTATAGATTATTATAATTCACTTCTAACGGGATGATTGATCTCAAAGACTACCGCGACAATCCGGAAAAATACTACCAGGCAATTTCACGTCGGGGAAAAAAGTTTGTCGGTTTACTCAGCGCGCTGAAAGCAGATTCTGCCCATGGGCAATCGGATTCCCAGCAGGAACTCGAACAATTGCAGGCCCAGGTAAATGAAGCCAGCAAAATCATCCCGACGCTTTCGGTTGAAGAAAAAAAGAAAAAAATCGCTGAACTAAAACCTATTTCTGATCGCATTACTGTTTTGAAGAAAGCCAAGAATGGCGTCGAGGAAATTGTCATGCCGAATATTCCGCGCGATGACGTACCGGCAGGGGACGATGAAGCGGGAAATGTTGTCCTGCGCGATGTTGGCAAGAAAAAAAACATCGCAGATCCGAAAGACTACTTGGCGCTGACGGAACCGGCAGAGTTGATTGACGTCCGCCGGGCGAGTAAAGTTTCCGGTTCACGATTCGGGTATCTGCTTGGCCCGATTGCTCAGCTTGAATTTGCCCTCGTGCAGTATGCGCAGTCGGTGATTTTGAAACAAGGATTTACCATGGTCGTGCCGCCGGTGATGATTAAAGAGGAAAATATGGCGGCCATGGGTTATTTGAATGGCGGCGGCGAGGATGAAACCTACCACTTCGACAAAGATAAACTGTACCTCGTCGGTACGTCGGAACAATCCGTCGGGCCGATGCATCGCGATGAAGTATTTCAAGAATCGGACCTGCCAAAACGCTATCTGTCGTTCTCCACATGTTTCCGCCGCGAAGCGGGAAGCTACGGCAAGGACACGAAAGGAATTCTCCGCGTCCACCAATTTGATAAACTGGAAATGTTTTCGTTCACCACGCCGGAGCAATCCGACCAAGAACATCTGCTCATTCTGTCGCTTGAGGAGAAATTGTGGCAAGGGCTCGATATTCCGTACCGCGTACTCAATCTCTGCACCGGCGATATCAGCTGGCCAAGCGCGCGAACGTACGATATTGAAGCTTGGATGCCGGGGCAGAATGAATATCGCGAAGTGTCGTCAACATCGACGACGACGGATTATCAATCGCGTGCCTTAAATATTAAAATTGAGCGAAATGGCAAAAAAGAATTCGTCCACATGTTGAACGGTACTGCCTTCGCCGTCGGCCGGACGTTGATTGCGATTATTGAGAACTACCAACAGCCGGACGGCTCAATCAAAATTCCGAAAGTCCTCCAGCCGTACATGCACGGGTTGAAGGTTATCAAGCCATAACGTTTCGCATGTCCAATTCGCCACGAACCTGGATCGAGATTTCGCGCTCAGCACAGCGGCACAATCTTCGAACAATCCAGCGCGTGGTTGGTCCGTCGGTGAAGATCATGCCGGTAGTGAAAGCTAATGCTTATGGACATGGCGTGGCGGAGATAGTGTCGTCACTGCGTGGACAATCGCAGTGGGGTATTGGCGTTGCTTACGGTGATGAAGCATTACAGGCGCGAGCAATCGGGTATCGCGGTCGCGTTGTGGTTTTGAGTAACTGGCAAACAAAGGAGCTACCAGAACTGATAAAAAATCGCATCGAACTTGTGGTATGGGACCAATCGTCACTACGAGCAGTGGTACGCTCTGGAAAAAAATTCCAGATACGCCCACAAGTTCACATCAAAATTGATACTGGTACGACACGCATTGGTTTTTTACCAAATCAAGTGAATCTTATCAAGTCTGCGTTGAAGAATTCGGCACTCAATATTGCTGGAACGTTTTCGCATTTTGCTAATGCCGAGGAACGAGTATCTAAACGAACTCAAGAACAATTAAAACGTTTTACGACACTGGCAAATGAGGTGGGGGCGGATGGGGGAGGAGAGCGGCATATTGCCTGTACCGCGGCTATTTTACGCTATCCAGAGGCCAGATTTGGCCTTGTACGGCTTGGTATTGGTCTGTATGGTATTTGGCCTAGTCAGGAATCTCGCGATTGGTGTAGAGCAAATTTAGGCACGGTAAAACTCCAGCCGGTGTTGTCCTGGTACGCGAGGTTAGCGCAAGTGAAAACTGTGTCGCCAGGAACCGGTATTGGGTATGGTTCAACCGTCATTGCCAAACAGGCCATGCGTATCGGCGTTCTGCCAGTCGGGTATGCCGACGGGTATGATCGGCGACTATCGAATCGCGGCTTTGTCATTATCCGTAAACAGCGCGCGCCGATTGTCGGACGGATCTGCATGAATTTGTGTATGATCGATGTAACCAAGATTCCCGGCGCACAAGCGAATGATGTCGTCACCCTCATTGGCGAAAAGAATGATGCCGCGACGATGGCTGAGTTGTGTGGTACGATTCCGTATGAAGTGACGACCCGCATCAATTGGTCACTACCGCGCATTCTCGTCTAACCTATGGCTTTCGGAAAACAAAAACGCATCGTACCAAAGCCTGAGCTGATTGGACCGCACCAATCAGCGACGCCAATGTACGTGACTGAGCCGGGGAAGTGGTCAGCGTTTCGACAGCAAGTCATTACCGCAACAGTGATTTGTTTATTAGTAGCGGGTGCAGGCTGGCTCACGTATGGTCCGTTATTTCACATAACAACCGTCACGGTCAGTGGTACGCGACTCATTACACCGAAGAGCGTGAAGACGGTGACGGAGCAGTATCTCGATCGCTCACGGTTGCTGGTTCTGCCGAACCGGACGATGTGGGTGCTATCGGTTAGTGGGTTACAGAAAGATTTAGAAACGGCAATTCGAAAACGCCTTTCCATCGAGGGCGTGACCATCACCAAGCAAGCGCCGCATACAATAAACGTAGTCGTGGCTGAACGAACACCGGTGGCGACGTGGTCGAACGGAACGACGTTCGGCTCAATCGATCGTCAGGGTGTTATCATTGATATGCGTGCGACAGCTGTTGAACGTCTGCCGCTTATCGTTGATGCATCGTCGGCACTATTTACTGTTGATGCTAGTGTCGTAAAACATGAAGTGATGACGGCCGTACAAGATCTAGCAGGGTATTTGCAGACGGTAAATGTTCCCATTCAAAACTTCATTATCCCAGTGCCAACCTGTCCTGAGCCGGTTCCAGTGGTAACCAATACAAACATTGCGAATACCAATAGTTCGATTGTCAACACTAATATGAACGCTACAAATACCAATGTGAGCATTCTCAACCTCAATACGAACGTTACGACGACGCCGGAGACGCCGCCATGTGATGTGGCAGCCCTCAAGTTCAGCAGCGACGAAATACGCGTACAGGTCGAGAAAGGGCCAATAGCGTATTTTGACCGTCACGGAGACCTACAACAAGCTGTACAGACATTACATCGGGTGATGGCAATGCCGAACGAGAACTATAAGATCATTGATGTTCGTTTCGCGGGACGGGCGTACGTGCAATAGCGATACTTCTCAACGCTCTTCTCTAGTGACGTAAAAGGTATATTCTGCGACGCATAGTGTTCAGGAAACATAAGGAAAACGGGCACTCCCCTCGAATATGTGGGGTTTAATTTATAGTGAAAGACTAGAGGTGAATAATGTACTCATTGTTGTTGTGTGTACTTTTTTTAATTTGAATACTTAAATAATAAATCAAAAAATATTCTGATTTTTGAATATCGTAATTATAGTACTCCCCCGCATGGGGTTGTAGGGATATCAAAAAGCCCGCTAAGGACTTCGTATGGCCTAACCTGTTAATCGTTAACCGGATCCGGAACGGGATTAGTCATGCTGGGGTTAGCAATACTGCCACTCGGTAAATACGAAAGCGGTTTGACTGGATACCCGAGTGCGCTGTGTCCCGATGATTGTAATTTACTCAGGTCGGCTCCGGCATTCACTTGAAAGTGAAGGTGGGCTCCGGTTGAACACCAATTACTACCACACCAGCCGACGCCACTCGTGCCGCGGATACCGCCGCTGTAGCCGATGACTTGACCGGCGACGACATAGTCACCGGTTTTTATGCTTGGAGCAAAAGCAGTAAGGTGGAGATAGAGCGTGGCGATATTTCCACCGTGTTGAATAGCGAAGACGCTCAGTTGATGAGGGTCACTTGTAGGTTCACTGACACGGTAAGCATAACCGCTCGCCGCTGCGAGTACCGGCGTTCCCTGATCGGCATCAAGATCGATTCCTTGGTGATTGGAGTAGCCTGGTTCATGAAAATAGGCGTTAATCAAAATGCCGGTGGCACCAGGTGAGATGGGCCAGATGAATCCTTTTGGACTTGGTTGTTGCGCTTCGGCGATAGCGGCACCACTGAGAACCTGGCTGAGGTTGACCTGGAGTTGATCAATGGCCGCATTAACTTGATTTGATTCATCAACACTCTCAGATAAGAGTTGCTGGTATTGTGAGGCACTCTTTTTTGAATCTCCAAGCAGTTGTTGTTTATAGTCCGCTTGTTGCTGGGCGCTTTGCTCCTGGACTTTAAGCTGAGCTTGGTCGGCCTGTTTTTGTGATTCCAGATCGGCTACATCCTGCTGCTTGCTGACCAAATCATTCTTGGCTTGTTTGATAGTGGTAATGCTGGCGTTCAATGAATCACCGAGCTGGGCTTGTGCTTGGGCAACACTAAAGAATTCATTGAAACTGTTGTTCTGCAAGACCAAGGATAGTGTCGATGTTCTAGAGTTCGCGTCAAGCTCTCGGATCATGTCGGCTAAATTTCCCTTCCCCTGCTCAATCTGGGCATTTTTCTCGTCGATCGAAAGCTGCAGTGATTTTACTTGGAGTTGTAATGAATCAATTTGCGTTTGGCTCTGTTGAATATTTACCTCGGTTAAGGCAATTTCGTTGCTGATGTCATTGAGTTGTGATTGGATAGTGGAAATTTCGCCCTGCGCTTGATCGATTTGTTGCTGGTATTGGCTTTTCTGCTGATTCAATGTGTCCAATTTCTGTTGATTCTCAGCAATTTGGGCGTTGATTTCAGCACAAGCTGTTGGATTGTTGACACAACCGGTTCCGGCTTGATTCGGGTCAGCCGTTCGATTGAATGAGTTATCCGCCGGGCTAACCGGTGGTGTTTGGGCGATTGTTTGATACGGTAAAACAACCAGCCCGCCGATGGCGAGTAGCGCTAAAATATGCTGTTTTGTATTTCGTTTTATATTCATACTGACGTGACAATCATAGCAAAAATCAGCATTGTAGTCAATACCGTTGTCTGAACTTGAACTGAACGCAATTATCTGCAAACATGCTCAATTCTCCGAATACTTTCTTCTTTTCCTAATACCTCGAGTAGGTCAAAAACATCAGGACTGGCGGCACGTAAGCTCAGTGCTGCCCGTAAGGGCCACAAAATTTCGCCGTTCTTTTTTCCCATGCTGGCGATCGCAGCAATCATTTGCTCTTTTAGTGTCGCTGATTTCCATTCGCCGTTGTAGGCTGATAGCCATTTCGCCGTTTGTTCGAGGTGATGATTCGTCGCCTCAATTGTCCCCTTCTTCGGTACGAAGATTGCGCGATCAATGGTTGGCAATTCAGTGTCCCATACCGACGGGAACATAAAATTTGCAAAGTCGTTAATGTCGGTTAGTCGAACTAAACGATCGTGTATCAATCGAACGATATTCAGTAATTCGGAATCTTCGTGTTTTTCATCAGGCAATTTCCAAAACGGGCGAAGTCGTTCAAGGAGCTGTTCGACGCTGAGTGCGCGAATGTACATGCCGTTCATCCAATCGAGCTTCGTGCGATCAAAGACAGCACCGGACGGATTGATGCCTTCGAGCGAAAATTGTTCAACCAGTTTTTCGCGGGTAAAAATTTCTTGCTCATCTTTCGGATGCCAACCCATGAGCGCTAAGAAATTCGTTAACGCTTCCGGCAAGTATCCTTCATCGCGGAACGATAGTGCAGAGGTTGCGCCGTGGCGTTTCGAAAGCTTCGCCCGGTCAGTGCCGAGCAGTAACGGCAAGTGAGCAAAGACTGGCGGCGTCCAACCGAATGCCTCGTAAAGAAACAGGTGTTTCGGTACCGACGGCAACCACTCCTCGGCGCGGATGACATGACTGATGCCCATGTCGTGATCATCAACGACGTTCGCCAAATGGTATGTCGGGTACCCGTCCGTTTTGAGGATGACACTATCGTCGAGTACATTGTACTGGAACTTTACCGTGCCGCGAATAATATCGTGGTGTACGAGAATTCCCGACTCCGGCAATTTCATGCGGATCGTATATGTTTCCCCTGCTTGTTTGTGGGTGGCGACCTCATCTGATGTAAGCGTCGCACAATGCTTGTCATATTTCGGTTGTTGTTTCGCGGCTGTTTGTGCGGCGCGCAGTTGATCGAGTCGTTCCGGCGTGCAAAAACAGTAATACGCTTTGCCATTGGTGACGAGTTGTTCGGCATATTGGCGATAACGATCAAGTCGTTCGCTTTGCACGTACGGTGCGAACTGGCCACCTTGCTGAGGTCCTTCGTCGGGTGTTAAGCCGTACCAATCAAGCGCTTCAAAAATCTTTTCCGTTGAGCCTTCGACAAATCTTTTTTGATCGGTATCTTCGATGCGTAACATAAATGTTCCGCCAACATGTTTGGCGAATAACCAATTGAACAGCGCCGTCCACATACTGCCGATATGCGGATCGCCGGTTGGTGACGGAGCGAAGCGAACGCGAATATTAGTATCGTGGGGCACGGTGATGTTTGGCTAGTTCTATAATAAATCGGACGGTGGCATTGGTGACGCGTTGACGGCGATGTTCCGGTTGGTAATATTTCCCGGCATTGAGGTAGGTGTGGAGCCATTCGAATCCCGTGTCGCGCATAACTTTTGGCGCGCGCTTGATCGTTCCGGCAAGGTAATCAAAGGTACGGCCGACGCCGATCGCAATGCGGACATTGTGTAGTGCGGCGCGATGTTGATCAATCCACAATTCTTGTTTCGGTGCGCCGAGCGCTACCAACAGAATATCCGGTTTTGCCAGGTGAATTCGTTCCACAATCCGATGGTCATGAAGTTTTGTCCAATGACCGCGCGAGCCAGATTCGATGCCGACAATATTAAGGGTTGGGTACAACTGTAAAAGTTTTTTCGTCGCTTGTTCAGCGACGCCATTCTTTGCGCCGAACAGAAAGACGCGTGATCCTTTTTTCGCCGCAACTGACATCAAGTCAAGAACAAAATCAGCGCCGGGAATGCGCTGGCGTAGCCGCTGTCCAGTTAGACGCGTGCCAAGGTGGATACCCATGCCGTCGGCGATCGATAAATCAGCGTGATTTAGGATGTCGCGGAACTGCTGATGAGCGGTCGCTTCGAGTAAAAATTCTGGACCAGGCGTGACGATAAGGTGGAAACGTCGTTCCTCCAGGAATTCGGTAGCTTTATGGATTGCTTCGGCTTGGGTCAGATTATCGAAGGTGACGTCGAGAAGCCGGATAGTCTGGCGGTGCATGCTTGAAGTGTATCATCGAATATGCTATAATTCAATCCTATGCGTATCTTTGCGTCAATAACGTTGTCAGCGCTCATACTAGGGATGATTGCGCCGGGTTTAGTTACGCCAGTTCAAGCTCAAACGACACCAACACTAGTGTTTAATCCAAATCTGATCATTGGCGATGACCAATTACTCGACACATCCAGTATGGATCAGAGTACTATTCAGGAATATTTAGGCAACCATCCTGGAATTCTGAAGAACTATTCTGTTACCGAGGCGGATGGTACGGTCAAGAGTGCGGCCCAGATTATTAACGAAGCGGCGCAAGGTGCCCAAATAAACGCGAAATTTTTACTGACCACCTTGCAAAAGGAAGAAAGCCTGATTGATGACCCAAGTCCATCACAAACACAGCTTGACTGGGCAACAGGTTATGGTTTTTGCGACAGCTGCACAACCACGACGCCAAGTATCCAAAAATATAAAGGATTTGAAAATCAAGTTACCAATGCCGCACAATTAGTGCGTCGGTATCTGATGAACTTAGCAACGATTGGTGTTACCACAACTGCGGTGGCAAATACATGGGGGCCAGGAAAAACAAATAACATTCTATGTATCGCTAGTGATGCTGCCGGTGGTCGAAACATTTGTGTTCCGGGTACAAAAATTGCTATTACCCCGGCCAATTACGTGACGTCTATTTTGTATACGTATACGCCGCATCCGGGTGGGAATTATTCTTTTTGGAAGATCTGGAACGGATATAATTTTAACCAACATCGGATGTACCCTGATGGTACCTTACTGCAAGCCAAGGGATCATCTGTTGTATATATAATCCAAAGCGGTATTAAGCGCCCTTTTTCCTCACAGACCAGTTTCTTGGCTCAATTTAGTACAAAACAAATTATTTTTGTAACAGCTGATACACTGGCACAATACAACACAGGTAATCCAATTTATTTTGCCAATTACTCGTTGTTGTCGACGCCGAAAGGTGGCGTCTACTTACTTGTCAATGACCTCAAGCGCCCTGTGAAATCAAAAGCGGCTATGATTGCCGCCGGATTAGTTGGAAAGCCAGTGATCAAGACGACGTGGGATGTCCTCAACCAGTTTCCTGAGGGTGAAGCGGTTACAACGGCCGATGTGTATCCGGCGGGAGCCATTTTGCAGAGTACAAAAAACGGCATGGTCTTTTATGTTAAAGATGGTGTGAAGTATCCGGTACCGACGAGCGATATTTACAAGAACCAATTTGGTACCCAAAAAACAATCAAAGTAACGGCCGCGCAACTTGATACGTATACTTGGGGTGCGTACGTTGGGTTCCGCGATGGTTCATTGGTTCAAAATAAAACTGGTGGTTCCGTGTATTTCATTTCGAATGGTTACAAATTGCCCATTCCAACAGCTGCAGCCGCTAAGGCGTATGGCTTTGATAAAATCATGGCTAACTTGATTAAAACCAACGATAAATCTCTCGCCGTGCATCCGGAAGGACAAGCCCTCGACGTTGATACGAACATGGTTACGGTAGCCAGCAAATAAATCCCACCATGCCGATTGTCGCCGCGGCAGTGCTTCCTCATACCCCCCTGCTGATTCCGGGAGTTGGGAAGGATCATGGTGAATTATTGACGTTAACAAAACGAAGTATCGCTGAGGTGGTAGAAATGGGATATGCAGCCAAGCCCGACCTGATGGTTGTTCTAACGCCGCATCACGAAACAATAACCGATACTATTGTTGTAAATGTTGCGGAACGGTACCACGGCGGATTCGCTGAGTTTGGCGATATGTCCACTGTTGTAACCGCACGAGGTGCGGTGGGTTATAGTCATCAATTAAAAACTGTAGCGGAACAAGAACATGTGTCGCTCGTTTTGCATACTTATTCCGAACTTGATTACGGTACAAGTGTACCGCTAACCTTTGTTTTGTCGCCACTACCAAATGTACCAGTTTTGCCAGTCATTCTCCCTTTTCAGCAGACGGATATTCTGTTGCGGGCGGGAATGGTACTGTATGATTTTCTCCAGGCGATTTCCGCGCGCTCGATGATTATTGCCTCGTGCGATATGAGCCGACGGAGTGATCGGACTCCTGGAGTACAGCGTCGACCGACGACGGAAGAACGCGCTTTGTCGCAAGCCATTGTGGCAGTGGATCCGGCGCCGGCGATCGCTATAACGCCGCACCCGACGACCTGCGGCTTCGGGCCGTTGGTGACACTACTCAGTGTCATTCATCCTATCGCTCAGCACGGCACGATATTATCGTTTGAGGCACCGCTTGGTGTTGGCTTACTAACGGCGATTTTTACCCTACGGTAATGGCCTACGTTAATGTCGTGCCGCTTCGCCGATTGCCGGCTGACCGGCAGTGGTTAACGTATACATGCCCTGCAACAATGACAGTTGCCCCCGGTCAATTGGTATCGATACCGTTGCGCGGTCGACAAATTCTTGGCATTGTCTGGCAAATGAATGTGGCACTATCGGGAAATTATTCCGCTCAAGAAATTTCCCAGGTACATTTCTCTGGACCAATAATAACACCGTGGATGATGCGTGTTAGTCAGGCGATGGCGGATACTGGAGCGACGTCTTTGACGACGGTATTGATGGGTAGTATACCCAAACTGACCCTTCGGGGATTAACGAAGTATTTCTCAGAGGTACCGATCTTTGCAACTATCAAAAATGTACCGGCATCACCGGACATCTTTTGGTATCGCAATCGACAACAAGCTATCCAACATTTGCTTGAACAAGCTCGAGCGTCCGAAAAATCAAAAGTGATCCTTTCGCCGACGGTTCAAGATATTCAGGCCATTGCTGATGTATTTGCCGGACAAGGTCAAGTCGCTGAAATTGTCCACAGTAAAATCACGCCGACGGCGATCGCTAAACTATGGCAACGACTCATCTGCGGTGAGCGGCTGGTTCTTGTCGGTACGCTGCGGGCATTGAGTTTACCGTTTCCTTCGACGCCGACGATTCTCCTTGATCAAGAAGAACATATTGGTCATAAACAAACAGCAGCGCACCCTCGTTACGATACACTAACAATTTTACGATCGTTGCAGGCAACTGCAAGCATAACGTCATCAGCACCAACGCTGCTGACCTATCGTGATAATCACCCGATTCCGCCGCCGGTTTCACCACAACGGCAGATTGCTTCATTAAATCGGGATGCATCGTTCTCATGGTTTACTGAAGAAGCGCGGCAAATAATCAACGATACTCTGGCGGCACATCAACGTGTTATTTGCATTGGTCCCCGGCGTGGATTTGCCAGTACGACATTGTGTCAGTCATGCCAATATGTCCAACGATGTCCGATTTGTGGACAACGAGCGACGCTGTTTCGTGGCGTGAAGGACGATGCAGTTTGTCAGCATTGTCATTCAACAGTTTCACTTCATGCGGCTTGCCCAAACTGTGGCGGAACGCGTTGGGCAGTACGCGGACTTGGTATTGAACAGATTGTGGCCGCGGCGCAGGCATTATGGCCGGAGAACACGGTGGCGCCGATCGTCAGTCCTGATGTGCTGTGTGATATTGCGGTTGATACCTATCAGGCATACCACCATCTACAATCGATGAAACCTGTCGGTGCCATTATTCTTGTCAGTGGTGACAGCCTACTAAACATTCCGGACTATTCGGCAACGGAACGAGCATGGCAATTTTTGTCCCGTTTGGAGGCGTCGTCACCCACGAGCACGATACTCGTTCAAACGTTTGATACACAAAACGTTTTTTGGCAGCGTTGGCTGCACAGTGACGATCGTGCTTGGTATGAAAACGAATTAGCCGATCGGCACCGTCTAGGATTACCACCGTTTACGACCCAGTGGATTGCTCGGTATCGAGGCCCGATGGCGACGGTGGAAGGCGTACAACGGGCTTTATCAGCATTATCGGATAGCGTTTCGGTAACACGACTACCAGTATCTCAAAAACATCCGCATCGGCTCCTACTGACGTTTCTTACCCCGGAGGCTGAAACACAGTTTGCTTGGTCAGAATACTTCCCCTATCCGTGGCAAGTGGATTTCTCTCCTCGCTCGTGGTTAGACTAGACGCCAACCTCCTTTATTCGGTACACTGTTTATATGAAACGATCGCAACCATTACGAATCTGGAAAATATTCGAACCAGCGGAATACGCGTTCTTGCAACAACCGACAAGTCCGGTTTTGGAATCAGACCTGCAGTTATCAGTAACACAGTCACTGGTTGATAGTATGATTGTGACCATGCGTAAAGCCGATGGCATTGGCTTAGCGGCCCCACAAGTTGGTCAAAATGTTCGAATTGCAGTCATTGATGACTCAGCCGACAGTGGACTGAAAGAACCTCTTGTTTTACTGAATCCTACAATTCTTGAGCGAAGTGTAGACCACGACATTCAGGAAGAAGGCTGCTTGTCGATTCCGGGAGTGTTTGGTTATGTACCGCGACCAACTATCATCACGGTTCAGGCTTATAACCGACAAGCTCAACTGCTTACCTTGTCCGCGGAAGGTCTATTGGCACGGGTCATCCAGCACGAAGTGGATCACCTCGACGGCGTTCTGTTTATTACGCGAGCCACCAGTTTTACTAAAGGAAAAAATTTACTCCCATGAGTATTCGACTTGTTTTTTTTGGCACTAGTGCATTTGGTATTCCAGCGCTGAACGTGATCGCTAATAGCAAAGAAGTAACCCTTGTCGGTGTGGTGACTCAACCGGCGCGGGAAATTGGCCGCCAGAAAACAATAACGGAAACAGCTGTAGCTCAATGGGCGCAACAGTACAATATTCCTGTTCTGACTCCGACATCACTACGTGATGATCAGGTGCAAGCAGATATCGCTGCCTTACAAGCTGATGTTTTTCTGGTGGCCGCGTATGGATTACTACTGCCACAAGAAATTCTCGATTTGCCGGGTCGAGGTTCAATTAATATCCATGCCTCACTTCTTCCTCGCTACCGCGGGGCGAGTCCGATCGCAGCGGCTATTGTTAATGGCGACCAAGTGACCGGTACGACATTTATGTTGATGGATGCCGGATGCGATACTGGCCCGGTGCTTGCACAGTATCCGTTACCCATCGAACCTACTGAAACTCGTCCGCAACTCGAACAACGGCTAGCCGAGCTTTCGGCAACTCACCTTGAGGAAGTTGTTTTGGGTTGGCTCAATGATCAAGTTGAACCGAAAATTCAGCCGGTTGAGGGTGCTGTTCTCTGCCAGAAATTACAACGCGCTGATGGTCGGGCAACATGGAAGAGTGCTCTACAACTCGAACGCAATGTCCGTGCCTATACCCCATGGCCAGGTGTTTGGACATCGTGGAACGGTAAGGAAATAAAAATTCTAGAGGCACATGCATTGCCGCAGCGAGTAATTGCTCAACCCGGGACGGTTGTTCGTCACGAGCGATCGTGGGCCATCGTCTGCACCAGTGGACTCTTTATTCCCACGGTCATCCAATTCAGCGGACGCCAACCACAAGACGCAAGAACTGTGCCGGGAAGTTATCCGAACTTTATTGGCGCATTGTTAGGGTAGCCTTCTCTGAGTAACAACCTGCTACAGGTATATTAACTACAATGGTTCCTGGTCCATTTTTATCCATTGCTGATCCATTGATTCTGGCCATACCTGTACAAGATAATGGCGATATATTGGTTGACCTTCAAAATGCATCCTGGATATCTGTTGATACTTCCGAAAACGCGTCTAGTCTGTTTCAGGTACGTCGGGGTGTGGCAGAAAGGTTAAAAACTGCATCGTTATTGTTGCCTAATCATTTTCATTTTAAGGTGAATGAAGGTTGGCACCCGCTTCGTGTGCAGAAAGAATACTTTGCTGAATATGTTCAGAAACTATCTCTAGAGCATCCAGATTGGACTAGGAAAAAAGTCGAAAAAGAGGCCAGCATTTTCGTTGCCCCACCGAAGAGTATTCCACCCCACACTACCGGTGGCGCGGTCGATCTTACGTTAGTTGATGACCAGGGAAAGGAATATAACCTCAGGACTACCACGCATACCACACCTCAAATTGGAGATTATAGTGAAACTTCGCATACGCTTTCCCGGAATATAACGCCGGAGCAAAAAAAATTTCGAACTATATTAATCTCGGCATTATCTCAAGCTGGGTTTGTTAATTATCCTGCGGAATGGTGGCACTGGTCATACGGCGATCGATATTGGGCGTACTACAAGAAAGAACAAAAAGCATTATACGGATCAGTAGACGAGTAATGTATCCTCAACCGGACCAGTATCATCGGGTTTTTTCTGATACCCAAAAACCTAAATATTTTCCCAGCATCAAGCGAGTTTGTGCTTCAATCGCCGGAATTGAACCAAAAGCAATCATGGTTATTGGAAGTAAGAACCATTGGCCAACCATCATGATCCATTCGTACCAGCGGGCTTGATGGTTTTCGCGCGGAAGCATCACCGTAGTAACGACGGCTGAGGCCACGAGGCCGAGCATCGCACCCAGAAGTAAACGTTGGGTCACCATCGGTGCATTGTGAGCCAAGACGGAAGTGTCGAGGGCGGCGTTATGGAATTGAAACGGCAGCCAGCCGAGAAGGGTGATTAACAGCGGCGCTGTGGCCCAAGAGTATGTGCCCTCAAATTGATTCCAGATATATCGCCATTTCAGCAGACGGGGCATTCGTGGATTAGAAAGAAAATTCCAGATCATGTATGGCAAGTTTTCTGTACCGTATGCCCAGCGGCGAATTTGTTTGTATTGGTTGACCATGCTACGCCAGATTGATGGCGCATCAATCGTATCCATCGAAATTGGTATAAACATTGGCGTAACCGTGTAACGACCGTCATAATGTACAAGACATTGAAGAAATATCCGTGAGTCTTCCGATACGCAGTCCGTTTGCCAGAAACCGACATCAACAAGCGCTGTAAACGGCATGCTATGGGAGGAAAACGTTAATAATCGTTCCGGTCTCGCAGCATCACCGAGCAACCAAATTGTGGTGCTCGCTGCCACGACGCGCATCATTGGTAGGGCATCCCAAACGTTATTGTGGAAGAGCGGAATCGGCTGATAGCTCGTATGATGTCGATCCGGATGTGTTAAAAAGGTATACGTCAGGTAACTAAAATACTGCGGATGAGCGACGGAATCAGCGTCAAACGTGGACACGAGAACGTTCGTGTAGGGTATCTGTAAGGCATCAATCAGCTCTTGGGCTTTTCGGCCCGCCCAAGCCCCGTTGGCACCCTTACCGGCAACTTCACCGATAATGGAGTCGGGATGTTCAGTGACTAAAAAGGTTGTAAAGATGGATTCGTATTCCTGTCGTAGTCGCTCAGCGATTGGCCGAAGCGTTGTAGCGTTACGTCCTTCAATAGCCAAGACAACAATCATGTGGTGCTGCGGGAAAGCAACCTTTGCTAACGATTCAAACGTGCCACGCAAAACTTCATATGGCTCACTCGCCGTCGGAACTATAATGAGTTGGTAGATGTTTTGCCAATCGGGCAGCGTGGTCATTCGTTGGTACCAATCAACCGTGATTGTCCGTCGGTACTGGCCGAAGGCAATAATGAGGTAGCTCATCGTGTAGAGTACGCGAATTAGCCAAAACACATCGAAGACGACAATAAAGCCAATGGCTACCACCGGGGCGAAGATGGAGACGACAACAGCGGTAATTAATGTCACCCAGACACTCAATCCTGGCAGCATTTCTAACCAGCGATATCGTGTCAATTCACTCAGTTGTACCCACGCTGGGCGGCGGACACGAACGTTCATACAGCACGCAATTTCAGAATTTGTTGCAATGCTGTTGAATGTCGAGCAAGCGCCATTCGATCTGCGCTTTGGCTGGACAACATTACTAATGGATCGCCGATCTTCACACGCTGTCCAATTTTCCGGTGTAAGAATAGCCCGCCCAGTTTGTGATCCGGTGCGCCAAGTGTCCGCGCAACATCATCAATGGCGCGGTTGTCAACTTCACGAATGATGCCGGCGTGTTTGGCGGTCACGGTGTAGGTTATAGCTCCCTTGAGCACATCGTCTGGTTTGATGTCAGTTCGCCCGCCTTGCAAGCCGATAATTTGCTGCATTTTTTTCCATGCCCGACCATCTGCAAGTGCTTGATGGGCGATCGCCGTTCCTTGTCCTGGTCGACAGTTGCCACTCATTTCCAATAATTCCGCGGCTAAACCAATAGCTTTACGTTCTAAATCAAGTGGTCGATCATCGGAGCGTTGCAAGACACGTAGAACGTCGCGGGCCTCGAGCGCTGGACCGACACCACTACCAATCGGTTGCTTGGCCGCATCAAATTTCACCTTGATATGCATGTGGAATGCTTTACCAACCGCCTGAAATCGATCTTCAATAAATTTTCCAACCGTCCGATTCGGAATTTTCGTTCCTGGACCATACGGTAAATCAACGACTAAATACTGTACGCCCATGGCCACTTTCTTGGCTAAAATACTGACGATCATTTTATCATACGGTTCGAGTGACAGTGGTTTTGAGACGCGAATAATGAGGTCGTCGGCGGGAGCGATGCTCAATCCCCCGCCCCAAATCAAACAGCCACCGGCTTGGCGGACAATATTTTTTACTTGGTCGGCGGTAAAGGTTACTGGTGCCAGTACCTCCATTGTATCGGCCGTGCCGGATGGTGATGTAATTGCTCGTGAGGATGTTTTCGGAATAAGTAGTCCAAGCGAAGCGATAATCGGAATCGCGACCATGGTGGTGCGATTGCCAGCTAAACCACCCACCGAATGTTTATCGACAACCTTTCGGTTTCCCCATTTGAACATGTCGCCGGTTTCTGCCATGGCGGCAACCATTGAAATAAGTTCGCGGTTGGTATACGGCTTGACATACCCGGAAGCGACAAAGTACGTGGTTTCGATAGTGCTCAGTTGACGTTTAGAAATATCCGTAATAATGGACCGAATTTCTTGGTCAGAAATTTCCTGCCCGAGGAGTTTCTTTTTAATAGCCTCAACTGAAGCTGGCCGGGCGATTGCTTCAATAATCACCGGAGCATGTTCGCGTGTTTTGAGCAGTTTCCAAATATCAGCGAAAATGCCAATTTCACCGTGCCTGATAGAGTGGTGGGTTACATCGGTCGCCACCGTAATGACATTTTTTCCCGAAGTCAGTCGAATACGATCACCTGGCGTAATACCAAAAGAATCTGCATCGCGTCCGCGAAGTAAGACAATCTGCGAGTCACCTCCGGTGTCGATATCGATACGCCGAGCGTTGAGGAAAAATGGCATAGCTTATCTCCGTGTGACCCGAACCGGTTTGCTCAGTCGATGTGTTTTGAGTAATCCTACTTTTGCCCCATGATGGCGAATAACTGATTCCGAGTTTTCTGTACCAAACTGCAAGGCATATGGTATATCGCCTTTGGTACGAATGAAGGCAGCGGCAAACCCGCTGGTAAATGCATCCCCCGCGCCGGTGGTATCAAGAACCTGAATCGGATGCGTTCCGGATCGCCAACTTTCCTTCGTTGTGCCGCCAAGTGCGCCCTCTGTACCGCCGGTAACAATAGTGACACCGCCGACAATTTGTCGTAGTCGATCGAAGCTCATTTCATCTTGTTCGTACCCATAGCCCATCATTTTCGCCGCTTCTTCCTGATTGACATGGAGAATACTCGTTTGTTGCAGGAACGGTTTTAAGCGTGCCAGTCCGTGAGCCAATTCGCCGCTCCCTGGATCCCAGATAATTTTTGTATGGTGTTTCGCGGCGTGTTCCCAAATTGTTTTCAAAATCGGCAATTTTCCGGCTAGCGATGAAACATAGATCCATCGGCTATGCATCCGCGACCACGGAAAATCATGAATGGAGAAATCCGCTGAAGCACCACGGTAGACGAGAACCGTGCGTTCACCACGCGGAGTCAATAATAAGACGGAGTACCCGGTCGCTTTCTTTGTATCGCGGGTGACGAGCGAGGTATCTACCTTCTCGGCCTTTAACGCAGCTAGAATTTCTGTACCGCGCGCGTCATGTGCTCCAATTTTTCCGGCAAACGATGATCGTAAACCTTGCCGTGCAAAACTCACTGCGGCGTTTGTCGCCCCGCCGCCGGTTTCAAAGATAATATCGTCAACTTCTATTTTTGAGCCTAAGGCAAAACATTCAGCTTCACCGGTCGAAAAATCAGCGTCACGAATAACGCGAATCGCCTTGCTTTTTAAGAACACGTCCCGAGTGGCCGCGCCGATAGTGATGACATCAAAGGTTTTCATTTGGCTTTGCCATTACTACCGAACATCATTATTTTCTTCTTGACTTCATCCATGATCGCGTGTCGAGCAGGAGTTAAGTAGGCGCGAGGATCAAAAATCGATTGGTCTTTCAATGTTTCGCGGACACTAGCTGTAAAAACAAGCCGCAGATCGGTATCAATGTTGATTTTACAAATGCCATAGTGAATCGCCTTTTTGATGCTCGCCGTCGGTGTGCCTGAGGCGCCGTGCAATACTAAAGGTACTTTGACCGCTCGATGTATTCGCTGTAACAGATCAAAATGTAATCGTTCACCCGGAACTGGCAGGCCGTGGCTATTGCCAATACCAACGGCGAGAGCATCAACATGCGTTCGTTGTACAAAATCAACCGCCTCTTCCGGTGTGGCCAGTACTGGTTTCTTGGAAATCTTCATGTCCTCTTTGTATTTCACTTGACCGATTTCACCTTCAACACCAACACCGAACTTCTTAGCGTATTTTTTTACCGCGGCAGTCGTTGCAACATTTTCTTCATACGGTAATTTCGATCCGTCAAACATAATCCCCGTCCAACCTTGCTGGAGGCAATGGTGAGCGATTTTCACGTCGCGTCCGTGGTCGAGGTTTAAGACGACCGGAACTTTGACATGCTTGGCAAGCGACGTAACAATCGCTGATAAATTTTCAATCCCGGCGTATTCGAGCGCTTTTTCTGAAGTGTTAATAATCACCGGCGATTGCAAAATTTCAGCCGCGGTAACGACTGCTTGGGCTTGTTCGAGGTCGGAAATATTAAATGCTCCGACTGCGTATTTTCCGCGTTGTGCCTTTTCGAGAACAGATTGAAGCGTCGAAAGCATGGGCGAAGTATAGCAGAATTACAGTCGTTTCGCCAGGTTGCTGAGCTCGCGCCAGGACTGCGCCGGATGATCGTTGAGCATAACAGCTGAACCAACGACGGCGCCGTTTGCACCAGCTTTGGCGTAGGCCGGTAATGTGTCGGTATCAATATGGCCATCGACAACAATCGGTGTCTTGGGCATGATCTTGCGGAGTTGTTGAACGCGGCGGATCATTTGCTGATGATAACGACCGTGGTAGTGACCCGGATCAACGGTCAGGATAAGCACCTGATCGCCGAGATTCAGAAATTTTTGAACGGGGCTTAATCGTGTTTTCGGCGAAATTGCAATGCCGACAGAAATGCGAAGTTTATGCAGTTGTTGGATGACCGGAGGCAATGCTGTTTTTAATTCCGCCTGTAAAAAAACGCGACGCGGTTTGTACGTTGTAAATACTTCAAGGTAGTTTTCGGGATGTGCGACCATAGCGTGGATGCTGGAGTTCTTCGGTACGGTGATTTTTTGCATGGCACCAATGCCAATCGACTTGGTTTTTACAAAAACACCGTCCATGATATCAATATGGATGTGCTTCGAAAGCTTGTGCGCCAGCTTCAAACGCTCCCGAAATTGTTTCGGCGTAGTCGCGAGAACTGACGGACTGAGTTCAACGGCCATGTTCGAGCGCGCGAATTTCTTTCAAGCGGCGCTGGTAGCGTGCCTTGGCTTTAAACTTCGTAGTCAGCCAAGTGCGAACTATCGAACGTAATTCACGTTGGGATAAATAATCTGCGGCTAAGGCCAAGACGTTACTGTCTTCGTCCTGGCGACTGCGGGCGGCCATAACCGGAGTAAAGGCTTGTGCTGCGCGAATGCCGGAAAATTTATTGGCGACTAAGGCCATGCCGACGCCGGATCGGCAGAGTGCGATGCCAAATGATTTTTTTGAACGCTGAACTTGTTTCGCTAACCGCGCTGCCCACATCGGATAATCGTCATTTGGGTCAACCTTTTCCGGACCGAGGTCAATGACCGGAATTTTGTGCGACGTTAACCAGCGCGTGAGGTGTCCTTTCGCGTCAAATCCGCCGTGATCAGAAACAATATAAATCATGGCTATTGGCTGTTCTCTGGGGTGGTGCTAAATGTACCGGTCGTGATCGAATTCGTAGGTGTCGTATTTACCACGGGAACGGTATTGACGACGGTATTGGTCGTGGTTGCTTGTTTTTTTGAACACGCGGCACCAAGAACAATCAACACGGCGGCGAGTCCGATGATGGAAATAAGGCGATGATTCATACGGTTGGTGTTAATAGTGTATGTGTAGTGTACGTCAACCCCGAAGCATGGTCAATTGACGTTTCGCGTCGGCACTCATGTCATCCGGCGACCATGGCGGCTCAAATGTGACGACGACGTCAACAGTACCAACTTCGGCAGCTTTCTTCGTCATGGCGATGATTTGCTGATGGAAATATGGTATCAATGGGCAACCAGGCGTGGTGAGCGTCATCGTAATCGTGACCTTGTCATTAGTTATTTGAATGTCACGGAGCAATCCAAGATTAACGATGTCAATCCCGAGTTCTGGGTCGATGCAATTCTTGAGTGCGGCTTCAATGTCAGTCCGAGTGGCCATACTACTCCTTGTGGCTCAAGAATTTTTCCGCTTCAAGCGCGGCCATACATCCCCAACCGGCCGCAGTGATGGCTTGTCGATATCGATAATCTGCGACATCGCCGGCGACAAAGACGCCGGGTATGGATGTTAAGACTTGATTTTGAATAACGATGTAGCCTTTTTGATCGAGTTCGAGTTGGTCGCGGAATACATCGGTATTTGGGCGATGGCCGATTGCCAGGAATAATCCGCCAACCGGAAGTTCTTCTTCTGTACTATCAATCACATGTTTCAGTTTCAATCCGGTGACAGTTGCTTCGCCCAGTATATCAGTAACGACCGTGTTGTACCGAATAGTAATTTTCGGATTCTCTTCGGCACGTTTAATCATCGGTTTGCTGGCACGAAGCTTATCACTGCGGACGAGTACCGTCACATGATTGGCGAACTTTGTTAGGAATGTCGCTTCTTCCATCGCCGCGTCTCCCCCGCCGACAACGGCGACAGCTTTTCCTTTGAAGAAAAATCCGTCGCAGGTCGCGCAGGCCGATACGCCTTTACCTCGCAGACGTTGCTCGTTCGTTTGACCGAGCCACAAGGCCGAAGCGCCGGTAGCAATAATCACGCAATCGGTAGTATGTTCTTCGTCGCCGATCGTGATTGATAGTGGTGTGCTTTTCAAATTGACTTTCGTCACGCTCGCATCAACAACTTCCGTTCCGAATTTCGTGGCCTGGTCGCGCATAGCTTGCATGAGATCCGGACCGACGATGCCGTTCGGAAATCCGGGAAAATTTTCAACTTCGGTGGTCGTGGTGAGTTGTCCACCTGGTTCCGGACCAGCCGCCACGAGTGGTGATAACTCTGCGCGTCCGGCATAAATTGCCGCGGTATACCCTGCCGGACCTGAACCGATGATGATGAGTTTGTGGTGTTTCATAGGCCTGATTGTAGCACATTGCATCGACGAAATAAACAGACTCTGCGCTAAGATTAGCGCTTTCTTCATTGCATTGCTTGCACACGTATTTTTATCGGATGGTTGTGGATTGTAAAAACATAGGCAATTTGCTAGGGATTTGCTATACTCTTTGGGCATAACTCAGGTTTTACTAAATAAATAACGCATACGCGTATGGCAGACAAACCAATGACGAAGTCGGGCTTCATCGCCTTCCTGGCCGAGAAGTCGAACATGAGCAAGAAGGATGTCGCAACCTTCTGGGATTTAATCGTTGATACCGCCTATAAGCAGGCTAAGACTGCCGGCGAAATCACCCTCCCGGGACTCGGCAAACTGATGAAAAAGAATCGCGCCGCTCGCCAAGGTCGCAATCCGGCCACGGGCGCCACGATCCAGATCCCAGCCAAGACGGTCTGCAAATTCCGCGTCGCCAAACAAGCCAAGGATTCGATCCTCGGTAAGTAATTACGCAGTTTTTACCACGAACGGCGCGCAAGCGCCGTTTTGTGATACACAATATTCTCAAAAGAAAAAGACCGATGTGTGTACATACATCGGTCTACTTGGAGCAATACTCGTTTCCTTCCAATCGGGCCAGTAGTCCATCAATGTACTGATGCCATTGGTGGGGCATTTTTGTGATACTTCCAGACACTGCCAGGACAGACCACCAGCAGGTCGCCATTCCTCGGGTCAATCGCTACTTCACACGGATCGCTGAAGAAGTCCCCTCCTCCGCCATTCCACGCGGTCAGGAACTTCCCGTTTTGGTCGAACTTTACGATCCGATTATTATCGGAGTCGGCGACATAGATTTGGCCAACGGCATCGATGGCGATTCCACGAGGATTAGTCAGCATACCGTCGCCAGTCCCTGGCGTACCGAATGAAGTCAGGTAGGCACCATTCGGATTGAGCTTGACGATTCGACCCTTGAACATGTCTACAGCATAGATGTTTCCGGATCGATCAAGATCGATACCGCATGGATAGTCCATACTTCCTACGCCGAGCGACTCTGGACCCCACCGGGAAACAACTTTTCCTGTAGGATCGAATTTGATGACGGCACCGTCTACACTCCAACCTTGCGTGCTGGTGACATAGATGTTACCGGCTGGGTCGAGGGCTACACCCAGTGGATACGAAATCCATCCGCCGAGAGAAGCTATCCAGTTCCCATTGTTAGAGAACTTATTCAAGCTCCAGCCGAAGTGATCAACAACATAGATGTTATCTGCGGCGTCAACAGCAACAGCCAACGGATAATTGAGTGTCCCCCCATTCCCGGTTGCTCCCCACTTTGTCAGCGGTGTGCCATTTTCGTCAAACTTGTAAATCAAGTTTGCGTCGGCGTCGGCCACAAAAATATTTCCATGGTGATCGACAGCAATTCCCATGGCATAACTGAATTCTGATTTCGGTGTGCCGTCTGGCCCCCATCGAATCACTGGAGCGAGCTGCAGATGAACCACCGCAATCGAATCAGCCATAACCATAACGGTATCATTTATGGTCAGGAAATACCTTGCCTGACCCGTAACGATATGGCGTCCAACCGGAAGGTCTCGGTACCAACCTGAATCACTTGCCGCGCCCTGACCATCGACATAGATCGTTGACCCTGATGGAGCGCAGTAGACATGAAGACTCCCGACTGCCTTTGGTTCAGTGAGGTTCGTCAGGTGTTTCTTCGAACAGCCACAAACGAGAACGGTAGCCAAACACATCCATACGAGGTAGAGCCAGATCGGGCGCATACGACCCCCTCTGTGAGGTTTGAGTGAATTGTCAAGGTGTATTCCGACCCTACACCTGAGTGAATACGGAGTCAATATATGAAGCTATCCTTTCAATCATATAGAAGAATGCTCCTGAAAGATCATAATCGCCGTTTTGTGATACAGAAAAACACCTCGCACTGTCGTACGAGGTGGCCGGCTTTTGCCTGCAGGCCGAAGGGTTAAAAGACCAGGTTTACTGAGCGCCCAGGCTGACGACCAGTGGGAATTCTGTCATCACTCTTGGACCGAAACCTCTCCCGCTGTTCAGGCGTCAGTTGCTCGAACAGGATGTCGACCATCTCGGCGATGATCGTAGCGTGAGCGATCATGTGAAGAAGCGTTCCGCCCCAGTGACAAGTCGAGAGCGCGTCTTCGCCGAGCACATCGTGCAGTGTCGTGCCCACTGGCTCGAACTCGGGACGCAGGTCGCGTCGGCCAAATGAAGCAATACGACCTAATGTGGTGGGCGTCATTTTCCACATCTTACGATGTAAAAGAAGACCGCAGTGCGAATTCATCGCTTGCGCTGGCCGTATCGGCGGCGGGAACGTTTCCCACCGACTGAAGATCTCCTGATCGACCCTCAGCTCGCCCATCAAGCTGAGCGCCAAGTTGCGAATGTACTGTCTCTCGTTTCCCATCGTGTTCCTCCTGGCCGTTGTAGCCGGAACCCGCTCCGTCGAAATGACTCGTGTCCTGGGAGAGACACACTGGAACACCGTTTGGTGCTCCTTAGCGGGGTTATTTTGCAGAACGCAAAATAACGCTTGATGCTAGCGTATTTCGGGGTTTTTGTCAACACGTAGCCGGGGGTTTGAAACCCCCAGCTACGTGTTGTATAGATTTTTGTTAGATCGTCTCTACTTCCCCCACATGCGGCACGATCACCTTCCACTGCGGATGGCGCATCAGGAGGCTGTCGCGGAGGGCTTCGGAACGGTCTTGCTCGCCGTGAACGAGGAAGACGCGCTGGAGGCCGTTTATAGCCCCGGAATACCGTTCAAGCTCTAAAGCGTCAGCATGCGCCGAAAGGTCGTTCAGAACCGATATTTCGGCTCGTACAGCGATTTTCTGGCCGAACATGTGGACTTGTTTCGCTCCTTCGACCAGGGATCGGCCGAGTGTTCCGACAGCTTGGTAACCGGTAAAGAGAATCGTGTTTTTTGGATCAGCAAGGTTATTCGCGAGATGGTGCATAACGCGGCCGCCGCTGGCCATACCGGAGGCACTAATAATGATTAACGGACCGGGTGTCGTATTCAACGCTTTCGATTCTTCGACGGTTTGCGTGTAGCGCAAGTTGCTGAATATCAAAGGATCTTCACCTTTGCGTGAGAAATCTTCGCCGACGGCTTTATCATAGTCCTGTTGATGCTTCGTGAAAACTGCTGTGATACGGCTGGCCAGTGGACTATCAACTACAATCGGAATGCGCGGAAACAATCCTTCGTCGGTGAGTTTGTGGATGATGTAGACGAATTCTTGCGTTCGGCCGAGCGAGAATGCCGGGACGATAATTTTCCCACCGCGAATCGCGGTGTTCTTCACCACTTGAATGAGCTGATCGTTAATTGCCGACACGGGATGATGCAAGCGATTGCCGTAGGTTGATTCCATGATCAATGTTTCAATTGTTTCCGCTAGTGGATCTGGGTCGCGTAAAAGCGGTGCATCGTACCGGCCTAAGTCACCGGTATAGGCTAATGTCGTCCCGCCCATCGAAACGACAGTGACTGCTGAACCGAGAATGTGGCCCGCATCATACAGTTTTACTTGTACACTCGGCAAAACATCTGTCCACCCAGATTGGATAAACTGATACGGAATTGTTTGCCACTTTTCCATTACCGGACCGATGTCATCGACGGTATATAACGGATGTATTTGATCCCATCCTTCCCACTTTTTTTTCGCGGCATAGGCGGCGTCTTGTTCCTGTAAATGCGCGGCATCGAGAAGAATTTGTTCGCTTAAATCTTTGGTGGCATCAGTAGAATATATTTTTCCGGTAAAGCCTTGTTTCACGAGTACCGGGAGTAATCCGATATGGTCGAGATGGGCGTGAGAAATAACGACGGCGTTGATTTCTTGCGCGTTGAACGGTAATTGATCCTGGTGCGGTGCCTGATCTCTCCCCTGTTCGAGACCGCAATCGAGCAGCAATTTGTGCTGGCCATCATCAAGTAAATGTTTCGAGCCGGTGACGGCGCCGTCGGCACCGCAAAACGTGATAGTCAGATTACTCATGGGCGGTGCGGTGAGCGAGTGAGAGGTCGTGGGTACGAAGCTGTTCGAGAATTTTTAATGTTTTATCACTGCGAATCATGCGTCCGAGGTATTGTCCGGTCGACAATTGCGGTTGAAGGACATAATCCACGCCGTGTTTGTACAACGTGGCAGCATCGAAATCGTTGTCGGCACGCATAATGAGCTTACGTTTCTTGGCGCCGGGTTGGCATCGTGAATATGCTAGCAAGTGTACATTATCTTCAACATCGGGCGACGTAGAAATAATTAATTTCACGTGTTTGAAAGGTATTTCCGACATCAAGTCAGTGTCATTACTGTCACCAAAGACGGTGCGATAGCCATCGTGCTTCAACGACACAATAACATCGGGGTCAAAATCCATAATCAGTAAATCTTTTTTGTGTAAGCGGTCAGCGAGTGCCCGTCCTATGCGGTGCGCGCCGATGAGCAGAATCGGTTTATCGAGTGATGATTTTTCGATTGGTTCCTGCGGTAAGTGGCCGCGATGAAAAAATGCGACGACTGGCGTAATGAACTGATATATCTTATCACCATAGATCATCATGTACGATGAAAGAGCAATCGTGATGACGCCAACGGCGGTAATAATCGTCACATCAGCATTCGTAATATGCCCGAGTCGTAAACCGAGCGCGGCTAGGACAAGTGAAAACTCAGATATTTGAGCGACCGTGATACCGGTTAAAAAGCTGGTACGACGATGATAGCCCATGAAACCCATAATGATGAGGACGATCACCGGATTACCGATGAGAACGAAGAGTGAAAAAACAATTACCGGCATTGTGACATCAGAAAAGTTTGACAACACAACGGAACTGCCAAGGACAATGAAGAACAAGGCGATAAAAAAATCACGCAGAGGCCGCACACGACTGGCGATTTGGTAATGCATCGATGAATTGGCGAGTGACAGTCCGGCCAGGAATCCGCCGATCTCAATGGAGAAGCCTAGTTTTTGCACGGCTGCAGACATGAGGAGAACCCACGCCAAACTGGTGATGAATAATAATTCTTCTGATCGGGCGAATTGTTCGAAGAGCTTGGGCATGATCGTCCGTCCCAGCCAGTAGGTAAAGGCAAACAACAATAATGCTTCACCGACCGTTAACACCACCGGCGCCAACGTCATCCCCTCACCCGGGCGTAAGCCGGCTAGAACAACAAGCAATAAAATTGCAACGACGTCTTGCACTAACAGAATTCCCAGCGACAGTTTGCCGTAGAGAGAATTCATGTCTTGTTTTTCCGACAGTAATTTGACGACAATGACCGTGCTGGAGAATGTTAAAGCGATAGCAATGTACGCGGCGCTAATGGGACTCAGTCCCATTAAGAGACCAAGAAAAAATCCGCCGACAAAGGTAATGACGATTTGGCCGATGCCGAGGACGATTGAAGCCGGACCAACTTTTTTCAGTGAACTGACGTTGATTTCTAAGCCAATGAGGAACAATAAAAACGTTACCCCAAGATCGCCAAAGGTCGTATACAGCGGACTCGAACTGATACGAATAATTCCTAACGCACTAATAATGCCGCCGACCACCAGGTAGGCTAAAATCATTGGCTGACGTAAAACTCGTGCCACCATGCCCACGATGGCTGTGGCCGACAACAGGATTGCTAATTCGGTGATATTGCTATGCATCCCGTTAGAGTGGCACGTCGTTACATTGTAGGTTTATTTTCGTTTGTGGTTTGAGCATGGTGCGCTCTAACGGGATGAATGAGTGTTGGTCTTTGTGCATACTATAGCACAAATCCCCTCCTCACCCAATCGAATGTTATTTTGGATTCCGTTGGCCGTTAGTTTGTAATCGTGATTACAACTGTTGGCGTGACGAAGAAATTACCGGCGGTATCCATAATGGTGGCGCTCAGCCGATGCGTGCCATTGGAATAAATCCTAGTATTGGTCACCCCACTGTATGGCGCATCATAATCAACGAAGCCGACCGGATTATCATCAAGATGGAATTGCACTGAGGCAATTCCAATAGCATCGCTAGCCCCTGCCGACATGGTGCCATCCCCTGATAGGGCTGGGGTAGTTGGGGTGGTAATTGATCCGGTCGGCGGTGTATCATCGATCACAAAAGACATGGCCGGACTCGTGGTTGCATTTCCGGCGGCATCGATGGCCTGGACAATCAGGTTGTGTGTCGCTAGTGTCGTCAATGAGACATTCCGTAGTGATAATCCCCAGCTGTTCGTTCCTAAGGCTGTATACCAACGGCCATCAATCTCCACTCGCACCTGCTTGACGTCGCCATTATCGCGAGCCAAGCCGGCTATCAAACCGGTTGATGAAATATACCGACCGGCGGGAGTTGAACGAGTATTCAAGTCAGGGTAGACAACAGTCAGGGTCGGCGGTGTCACGTCGGGAGCTGTATTTTTTGGATATTCGAATTTTCCGATATCAATATATGGTCCTCCGTACGGCGACGGCGGAATGGCATGGTTACCAGCATCTATCGCGGGACTGGCTGAGCCGAGTGATGTGTAGTTCGTCTGATCCAGCAAGGGGTCTGTGCCGAGTGAATTTTGATCCTTGCCGGCATTAGCACTATCAGTACGGAAAGTTTGTACGGACACGATCTGTGGACCGCAGCAACTACGCTGCCAAGTAATCGGCTTGGTCGACCCAACCTGCCAATATAAGTTATTATCCCCTTGATATGTCGAGGTATCGTTGTCCTTAAGATACATAGCGGGGCTATCAAAACTGTAAAACAAATTATTTCGGCTAGACACCTTGCCAGATCCTTCAATGCGAAGACCTGTGCCCTGTCTGGCGTAGATGGTATTGTTGGTAAAATACGTCGGCGGCGCACCTACGTCACCGACTCCTATTTGCACCGCTGCTGTATCCGTTTGATAGGCGTAAAAAAGGTTATGGTCGAAGGTATCATTACCGGTCGTCGTGTCGTGTGCTAGAACCGATGCGGTCGGCAATAGAACATCGGCCTTTCCCGGTACTAATACCGGTAGACCACCATAAAAGCTATTCCCTTTCAGCAGATTATCGTGCCCCCACGGCACCGTTACATTGCCTGGCCCGCCAATGCGGGCGGCTACTTGATTGGAACGTACGGTGTTACCAATGAACGTATTATAGGATGATCCATCGCGGATGTACCAACCGTATCGTTCACTACCGTCGTTCGTGGTGATCGGGTAGTTGACGGTATAGATATTATTCTTGAACGTATTAAAAAACGCGTAATGCGCCTGCATAATATTCCCACCACCGGTCATGGTCACGGTATTGGCCTCAAAGAGATTATTCCGCGCACAGTATATCCGGATAAAACGCATATCAGAGTAGCCGGTCGATGATTGGCCGAACGTATTCCCGACAATGGTGTTGCCTTCAATGTACTTGCTATCGATGCCTGACAATTGAAGGGCAGCATAACCACCCGCCGGAATATTGACGGTATTCCCCGAAATGGTATTGTCGTTCGTGGTAGTCATTGTTAACCCACTATTGTGGGTATTGAGTATTTGATTATGGTCACCATTCGTTATCGAAATATCATTAGGAATGGTCAGGGCTTTGATGATGACGTGGCGGCGACCAGATAGAGTAATCTTACTCGTACCCGCACCCGTACTCGAAACAGTATATCCCTGACCATCGAGTGTGATATTATCAGCGGTAAACGTAAAGTCTGATGCTGCGGCAGTAACAGTAATGTTTTTGGCCAGGCAATAAACTTTTCCGGTTGCATTCAGATTATACGGCAAACTGGTAATCTGAACATTACACGGTCCGCCACTTCCGCCGTCGCCATTAGGCGATGCGACCATAAGTGCAACCGCCAGGATAATTGATCCACTACTCAATGTTAGCGTGGCAATGAAAAACACCCGGATTGCCAGGGTAAACCGATTGCGGACGGTGGTCGGATTTGTTGTTTCTAAGTGCTTCATATGATGCATGTAGATGATACACCATACAAACCAATCAGGAAACAAGGTTCGTATCTGAATCATCGATTAACGAAAAATCGAACTACCATGCCGTCGATGGCACATGCCTCCTCCTCACCCAATCGAATGCTATTTTGGATTCGTCAGCAAATACACCACAATGATGATAATCATAGCGGCGATAATAATGATGGCGATGCGACTCATAATATTTTTTTGGCTCGGGGACAGGGACTCGAACCCCGATCGACGGCTTCAAAGGCCGCTGTCCTACCATTAGACGATCCCCGAATACGTCGGCCAGTGTACCACGGCGTATATGCTAAATCAAGACCCGGTAGTATCAAATACCTGGCTAAAGGTGTCGTTATTTAATATGTAAACTATCAACGAAGACTTTTCCTTCGTTGCTCTTGAGGAACCATTCACGTTTCACCGCTTCCGGTTTGGTGGCGAATCCTTCGTGGTAGATGAGCTTCCATGGGCGCTGGCCATTGGTTGCTCGGTAGTCGCCGAAGTTGTGGCGTTTCACGCATTCATCGGCATTAACGCCGCTACCGATGTACAGCCGGCCATCTTTTTTACTGCGCATAATGTAGATACAAAAAGCCGATACTTGTTTAGCCGCCGGAGTATCAACTGTATCGACGTCCAGCGATTCATACAAATCCTGTTTGCGTTTGGCCATAGTTACACGCGCAAGTACCGACCGATGGCGAGCGTCGATGATAATCCAGAAAGCAGACAACCAACACCAACTTCAAGTCCGAGAATCGCCCATAAGTTCGCCCGGACATAGCCAAGGACGTTGATGTCGTAGCCAGCGAAGAAAATTTGCAATTTCGGATTGAGCACAGTCAGCAGCGGCACAAGGATGGCGGTCACGATCACGCCGGCGAAGATGCCATAGAGTAAGCTTGACACAAAGAACGGTCCGCGGACGAATTGATCCGAGGCGCCGACGAGTTTCATGATGGCTATTTCTTCACGTTGCGAATATATTGCCACGCGAATGGTGTTAAAGACCATGAGTATAGCTATAAAGGCAAATAGTCCGGTCAGCCAATATGTAGCGACACGGACACGACCAACAATCGTTGATAGTTTGCTGATGATTGATTGATTTGTTGAAAAGTCATTGCCGGTATTTTCAATGATCGTGGAATATGTCGGAGATTTTAAGGCTTGAGCAATCGCGGTGTAGCCATCAAGCGAGGTGGCAGATATGACGAGTCCGGCACCTAAGGGGTTTTCTCCTAACGTCGCAATCGCATTGACGACCACATCACCCTTGGCTTTTTTCAAGGCATCAAGATGTTCAGCTGGGCTAATGTAACGGATAGATTGTACTTGCGGTAATTTTTTCAAATCTTGTTGCACTTGTTTTACGCGATCTTCGGTCGTGGTGGTCGTGAAATACACGGATAGGTTCACCTTCTGACGAACGGCGGTCAGTGTTTGTTGGCCAACGACGTTCAATCCCGACACCAGACTCATCAAAAAAAGATTGAGCACGACAATGAGAATCGTGACGACCGATAACCAAATATTTCGGCCAAAGCCTTGAAAACCGAATTTAATCATCCGCCACAGTGTAATCATCTCATTAGAGCGTTAAGAAATTGAGATTGTGATTGGTTCATCAAAGTGAAGGACATATAGGGCGCTCTAACGGGATTACAGGAGGTATTTGCCAGCTTTCTGATCAGCGATAATGTGCCCATGATCAAGTGTAACCACGCGCTTCTTCAGCATGTTCACAATCTCGCGGTTGTGGGTCACAAGAACGACCGTGGTGCCAAACTCGTTAATTTTTTGCAGCAAGGAAATAATTTCCTGGGCGTTAATTGAATCAAGATTGCCAGTTGGTTCATCGGCCACAAATAATTTTGGTCGATGGACAAGCGCTCGGGCGATCACGACGCGTTGTTGTTCGCCGCCTGAAATTTGGTCGGGATAGCGATCCATTTTTTTCTCCAAACCGACAATTTTCAGCACCTGTGCAACAACCGAAGAAATTCGAGCATTCGATTCCCCGGCAACTTCCAGAGCGAAAGCAACGTTTTCAAATATTGTCTTTCGCGGTAAAAGTTTAAAATCCTGAAAAACCACCCCGATTTGCCGCCGAAGTGTGGGTATTTCGCCGTATTTAATGCGGGTAATATCCCAGCCACCAATGACGATACGTCCACGTTCCGGACGTTCCTCAGCGATAATCAATTTTGCTAACGTTGTTTTCCCTGAACCGGACTGACCGACAATCGAAACAAACTCACCGGGTAAAATTTGTAGCGAGACGTCTTCCAAACCGACGTTCTTTCGTTGGTAGTGCTTACTGACATGTTCGAGGGTGACCATAGAAGATTATTTCCAACTATAGGTGTTCCAGCTCCAGTTCGCTAATTTTACCGCATCGGCAAAGCGCTGGGTGGTAGTCGGTGAACCGAGAATGACGACGATGACTTGTGCGCCTTGTGTATTTTTCACTCGCATGGCGTAGGTATACTGAGCCTCATTGAGAAAGCCAGTTTTTCCACCGGTAATGACCAGCGAACCACTTTTCAGAAGATTTTTATCAGTCGTTAACAGCGTGTGCTTGACCTTTGTATTGATGGTCGTAAAGACGTACGAGGTTGCAACGGCGGCTTTCCGTAGAGTCGGATAATCGTGGAAGGCGTGACCGGCCATGATTGCTACATCAGCCGCTGAAGATACATTATTTGGATCAAGTCCGTTAACGTCGACAAAATGCGTGGAGGTCATACCAAGAACCGTTGCTTTTGCGTTCATCGCGGCCACGAATTGTGGACGGGTCATACCGGTTGATCGAACGAGTGCGGTCGCGGCATTATTCGCTGAACCGACAATCATGGAAAACAAGAGGTCTTTGACGGTGAGTTTGTCGCCGACATTCACCCGAAGATAGGCATAGCTGGTCACATCGGCCTTTGAATATGTTACGGTTTTCGTGAGATCGGGATTAGTGTCGAGAACCACCATGGCCGTCATCAGTTTGGTCAGACTCGCAATCGACGTGGCGGCCGCACTATTCTTTGACGCTAAGACTGTACCTGTGCCCTGATCCATAACGTAGTATTCGGTTCCGGCGACGCTAGGAATGTCAGTCGAACCGGTTTTTACCGGAGTCAGTGAGGCAATTGTTTCGGCAGGTGTCGTTGCGGGAGTAGTTTTTGGGGTCGTAACTACTATCGCCGATGGTAGGCTAACATGAACTAGCGTAACACCTTTGTTTGTCGGCTTGAGCGCGTCATAAGCGGCGCCGGAAAGATCAATAATACGACCAGCCGGCTGACCCCACTTTGACACGACGGTGACGGTGACCGATTTCCCATTAGTCGGATTGGTAACGACTACTTTTGATCCGACTGGAAAATCGTTGGAGGTGGCGTGGAGTTTTGGATATTTTTTTGAACAGCTTGTGCGGCAGTACCAGCTAGCGTTACCGATTTCGACGGCATGGTCCTCGAGAATCGTGACATAGCCATCAAGACTGATTACGCCAGCTTGAAGTTTGCCGGTGGTGGCATTGAGCTTGGTAGATAATTGCGTCCAATTTTTTGTTGATATATCGTAATACCATAACGCATGACCCCAGTAACTAGTCACGTCCGGCACGGCGATAGCAATTTTATATTTGGTGGTTATAAGACTTGAGGCTCCAGTGACAGTTAATCGATAGAGCGATCCAAGTTGGCCGGTTTTTACCGGTAGCGTTGGTGTCGCGTCAAAACTGACTGACCAGGTAACATCAGCCGCATTTGGTAGGACGCCGGGAAACACTGTGGCGTTCGCTCCGTTAGGTAATCGCAATGTCCAGCCATTCGCAACTAATGAATCATCAAAATGCGTCGTCACCGTGGCGTTGTCCGCAAATACAGGCGTAACAGATAAGATGAGGCTTGCCAAGAGTGCCATCAATCCGTATACTCCGAGACGTCGGCGGGTATGGTTTAGTGGTAAAACGAGACCTTCCCAAGGTTTAGTCGGGGGTTCGATTCCCCCTACCCGCTCCACAATATTTTGTTCACTAAACATGCTTGTCTGTGGCGAAATTTTCGGTTTGACTTGGGAATCGAACGGGCGAGGACGATTGCCGGTGGCAGTCGACCGGAGCCCCGGCTCACGGAGTTTGGAGGAAACGATGGGAGCGATTCCCCCTACCCGCTCCAATACACTGCATTCTGTTTTTTGTGATTGTGTGAAAAAACGGAAACTTGTGCTTGGCATTGTTTCTTTTTCACGATGAGATAGTTGTGCTGTTTTTCGTTTTAACATCTGGTGTACTGTACCATAATTATACTTCCTAAGCAAGATGCTGTTGAATAAAGGCATGAGTTTGTTCAGCAAGAAATGCCGTGGCGGCAATATCACGAAATGGACGATGGGTTGCTACAGGCACAACGATTGTGGATTTAATTGTCGAGCCAAGGTTGGCGATCAATACTGAGCCATTTTCTGTACCAACGATTGGATCGTTGCTACTGGATACAATAAGAACCGGTATTTGAATAGTCGGTAAAACTGGGATAATATTTTGACGCGAAAATTTGGCCGTTGCGAGTATGCCGTTAATCGGCCAGGCTGGTGAGGAACCAACTTCACGTCCGCGTCGCCGCTCAGCGCCACTCATCCCGAATTTCGGATAGTATGGTGTAAACAACCGTAGTAACCGTAAAAGAAATCCCTGCATCGCTCCCCCGCCGCGATACGATAAAGCAGTATTAACGACAACCAACCCGTGAATCGTTTTTTTTCGCCGTACTGCATCAAGGGCTAACACGCCGCCGAAAGAAGAGCCAACAATAACAATATTTTGGCATTGTTGTCGTATATGGTCGATCGCTTCATCAACCGACTGCTGCCAGTCAGCAATTGTGGCTTGTTTCAGAATGGGCAAGTTTTGACCGTGTCCAGCTAAACGCATTCCCATTACCGTATAGCCAAAACGATGTAGTTGATTGCCAAAGTCTCGATAATCACCGATCGATCCGCCGTAGCCGTGGATAATGAGAATCCCAGTTGAATCCCCAGGAAAGAAAAATGGCTGTGCTCCGGGTGCGATTTGTATTGACGAAGAAGGCATAATACGATATCCTTGACCCTGATTTCAAGTGCTTTCGTTTCGTTCGCTATTCTATCTTGACCCGGGCCGGTGTAGCTCAGTGGTAGAGCAATGCTTTCGTAAAGCAGAGGTCGTCGGTTCAATCCCGACCACCGGCTCCAGGTAAGGATAGAATAAGTACTCCGAAGTTACTGAGCGATGACCTGACCTTTTGTGGTATCCCAACGAACACCGCGGACAAACACCTGTGTCGAAGTTTTTTTAGCAATCGATGTAATATACGTGTCGACTTGTGGTGCTAAAACGGTAATCATGTAGAGATGAACTTGGTCATTTCCGTCAACGGTTTTCTTCTCGGTGACTTCAAGAATATGAAACCCATATTGGGTGTGGATGACATCACTGATAGTGTTGAGTTCCAAACCAAACGCTGCGTCTTCGATCGCCTTATCTTGCTCATTCTTGCCGACGAAACCAAGATCGCCACCATTCGCGCCATAGGTGTCTTCGCTATACTTTTTTGCCAAGTCGCTAAAGTTTTTCGGATCGGCCTTGACTAAGGCGAGAACTTTATCCGCTTGCGTTTTTGCTGTCGCACTCAGTTTTGTATCGAATGACAATTTTTCTTGAATCGATGATCGAACAACTGCCGGACGAACGACGTTGGTTTTGAATTGTTCCGGGGTCCAACCGTACAATTGTTTAATGGTGCTGGCAACTTGATCGGCGTTACCGTTTTGGAGTAATTGCGTTTGGTAAGCCTGATCAACATCAGAAGTACCAACCGAAATATTGAGCGTCTTCATGATTTGATTGCTGAGCTCAGTTCGCATGAGTGTGTTCAAGGTCATGGACGTGAGTTCAACGTCTGTCGGTTTTGTAGTGCCACTCGAAGTGCTCGATGCGAGATAAGCGGTGTATTTCTGTACAGCTGTTCGCTGGTTCAAGTAATCGCTATACCAGATTGGATGCCATTTGACGAATGCCACGGGTAGCGGTGTTATTCGCAGCACAGATTCCGTTCGTCCACCGCGCCAGGTTCCAGAATAGACACCGACTCCCAAAACAATGTACCAAACGACGACAACACTGAGAATACTCAAAATTGAAATCCGCCACCAGTGTCGGGTGGGTTTCTTTTCCGGAGAGATTGGTAACGTTGTCATGTGTTTGAATTAGCTGATGAGGGTCGAGATCCAAAGAAGTATTGCCACCACTTTGCCGGATGACTCATTGGTGCGCCAGTACTGTCAGTAGTAGTTGATGTCTGAGTGCTAGCTGAATTTATAGTGGTCGTATTTGTCGGTGGTACGACAATAACTTGTTCACCGTTTTTTTTCAAGCCCAGCTTCAGTCGCGCTTCTTGCTCTTGGAAGGTCGGACTGCCCAGGTAGTCAATGAGATCTTGTAATTGCTGCTGCCGGTGTTGTTCGGTGGCCACTTGGTTTTGTAGGGTTTGCACCTGGTGTCGAACTTGATGGCTATTAAGTAATTCACGGACAATGCCGATGCTGAACGTTACAAACAGTGATCCGGCGACTACGACAATCCACCAGCTGGGGTTGGAAAACCACTGTGGCTGTCGTTTAGCCATTCTTTTGATCTCCTGGAAAATTTTTCATTGCTGATTGACGCAATACTCGATCAACGCCTTCCGGACCGATTTCCCGTTTCAAACGATCAACGACGTGGAGTAATTCAGCCGCGGTTACATTACCATTGCCTCGTTGAGCGGTTGATTGTCGTTGGATATCGGTAATTAACTGCTGGAGCTCCGCTGGATGCTGTACATCGGCTAGCTCTAAAGGTGTAGTGGCATTGGCTGTTTGGACGACAATCGTGCCGAAACGAAAGAGCGTCGGCCACAAGCCGCGAATCGTATATCGAACATCTTGGATTTTATCATAGGTCGCTTCGGTAACATTTCGTTCAAAAAAGCCATGCTGATTGATGTCGATGACGCGATCACTGGTGACGGCCAAAACATTGTGTGACCAACTGTAGATTCCGCGGACGAGGACGATGATGCCAAACACGACTACCAGGGAAAATCCGATAACCCCCCACTGATGATGGCGAAACCACCACGTCACTAAGAAAAAATCAAGCAAAATTATAAAACTCCCGAGTCCGACTGAGGGAAACAACGTGGCCGGGTGTCGCCGCACGACACGGATCAGGTCTTCACCACTTTGCAATTGTTTGGTAAGATAGTCAGAGATATTCATTGTACAATGATTTATTGAACTCCGTTTCCTATGAAACAACGTACCATGCGTCGGATCATCATTATTGCTTCGTTCTTCATGATCGCGAGCATGCTTGGTTTTACGCTTCTGCCACTCTTTCGTTAGTGTTTCAGAACGGCCAGGTAGGCTGAAGGCGGGATATCAACCTTGCCCATGGTTTTCATTCGCGCCTTTCCTTTTTTCTGTTTTTCTAATACTTTTCGTTTTCGCGTCACATCACCGCCGTACAATCCAGCCGTAACGTCCTTTCGCATGGCGGGCAAATGTTCCGAGGCGATAATTTTACCACCGATAGCGGCTTGAATTTTTACTTCAAACTGTTGGCGGGGTAAAATCTCTTTGAGCGAGCTTACAACTTTTCGACCGGCACGCTGTGCCGCATCACGGTAGATAATCGTCGCCAGCGGCTCAACAACATCTCCAGCTACAACGATGTCCATGCGTATAACATCAGCGACGGCGTATCCATTCAGTTCGTAATTTAGTGAAGCGTAACCTGCCGTGACGCTTTTTAGTATATCATAATAATCAATCAAGATCGCAGCGAGTGGGATGGTGAAATGGAGTAACGCACGATCGGCGTCAATGTAATCAAGATTGAGAAATGTGCCGCGTCGTTCTTGGGTGGCTTGCATCACGGCGCCGATCGTGGTGGCTGGTGTTACGACATTGAGTTTCATCATCGGCTCCTCAATTCGATCAACTGTCGACATATCTGGTAATTGGAGTGGACTGCGGACAATTATTGGATCCGGTTTATTTTTTTGGTAAACATGGTAGCCAACTGACGGCACGGTGACAAGGACGTGCATGCCATACTCGCGTTCTAATCGTTCCCGGACAATGTCGAGGTGAAGTAGCCCTAAAAAACCACAACGAAACCCATAACCGAGCGCCGGTGATTGCTCAGGTTCAAACGTCAACGAGGCATCGTTAAGACGCAATTTTTCCATGGCTTTGCGGAGTTTTGGATATTCGTCGCCGGCATGAGTAAATAACCCGGCGTAAACCATGGGCGGCAGTTGACGATATCCTTCCAGCGCCGTAACGGTTGGTGGATCAATGGTTACGGTATCACCGACACGAGCGTGAGCCACGTCTTTCAGACCGGTAACGATGTAGCCGATTTCTCCAGCCTGCAAAACGGGACTAACTTTTCGTTTCGGAGTAAACGTGCCAACATCAAGAACTAAGGAGGAAGTCTGTGTGGCGATAAAGTGAATATGGCTATTTGCCTTAACCTGCCCATCAATCACGCGAACAAAAGCGATGACGCCCTGAAAAGCATCAAAAGTCGAATCGAAAATCAGTGCCCGCAGTGGTGCCTCAACGTTTCCGATGGGTGGCGGAACGTCACGTACGACGTGATCGAGGATATCAGTCACACCAATACCCGCTTTCGCCGAAGCGCGGATAATCGTTGAGGCTTCAACACCGAGGAGTTTAACTAAATCGTCCACCACTTGTTCGGTTTCCGCATTTGGCAAATCAATTTTATTAACGACGGGAATAATAGTCAGTCCCTGTGCGTTTGCTAAGTCAAGATTGGCTAGTGTTTGTGCTTGAATGCCTTGCGTTGCGTCGACCACAAGAATTGCTCCTTCAACTGCCGCCAACGAACGAGAAACTTCATACTGGAAATCAACGTGGCCCGGTGTATCAATCAGGTTCAATTCAATCCCCTGCCATTGCATCCGAACTGGTGCGAGTTTGACGGTAATACCGCGTTCGCGCTCAATATCCATCGAATCGAGCAGCTGTTCTTGCATTTCCCGCTTGGCGACAGTGCCGGTAACCTCAAGAAAACGATCGGCCAACGTTGATTTTCCGTGGTCGATATGCGCGATGATACAAAAGTTTCGTATCTGATCGAGTTGTTTCATGAGGCGTTATCCGATGAGTCGTTACCATTTCGTCCGAGGCGGAAAAAACGTTGAATGGCGCGAGTGATGAGCGCCGCCTCTTCAAGTTTGAGTAGACCGGCGAAGGTGGTAAAAACAATCGTTCCGACTAATGTTCCGACGAAGGCTTGCATAAAGACGCCGATACTGTGGTCCAGATCAAAACCAAAGCTGACCGTCACAGGTTTCGCGACCTGAACGGCGACCGCCATGATTAACGTTACAGCTAAGATTTTCGTTACAGCTAAGATTATTTTATCTTCGTCAAGATGTCCAACGCGCCGATGTAATGCGACGAACAGCCAGGTGGCATTAATAACACTGGAAATGGTAAAGGATAACGCTAAACCGGTAATGCCCATGGTCGTACCGAGGACGATTGATCCAACAATATCGAGACCGACGGCGACCATGGTAATGCGCACCGGTGTAACCGAATCTTGCATGGCATAGAAGGATCGAGCCAAAACGGGAATTAACGACTGAGCAAAAAAGGAAATAGCAAAGAAACCGAGCGTTTGGGCGGTGGCAATCGTGTCCGACCAGCTCACCGATCCGGTACCAAAGGCGATCCGGACGTATTGTGCGCGGAGTTGAATAAATAATACCGTAATTGGAATAATAATGAATAAAATCTGGCGAACAATTTGCGAAAAAGCTTTAATAAACTCATCTTTCTTTCCGGCCGTGAGTAATTCCACGAAGGTAGGAAATGCAACGGTGGCTAGTGACACGCCGACCACGCTACTCGGAAAATCTTGCAGAATATTTGCCCGACGGAAAATCGTTAAGTTTGACGGGCCGATGCGCGTAGCAATCGGAACATTCACCAATTGATCAATTTGTGTCACTGATTGTCCAATCGTGCGCGGTAATAAAAGTTTCCAGATTTGTTTTACTCCCGGATGATGCCATCCGGCGGTTGGTCCGAATCGCCAACCGACTTTAACGGCAGCATAGGCTTGAATGCCGCAATGGAGTAAGGCGCCGACGACAGCACCCCAGGCCACACCGGCCACACCGATGTGCGGTGTTAGAACGAGCAGACCAAAAATAGCGCCGAGATTGTTCATAATCGGTGCCACGGAAACAGCCAAAAATTGTTTTGAGGCTTGCAAAACTCCAGCGAATATATTACTGACCGCGAAGAGTAGCATATTCATCGACATAATCCGCATCAGCATAGCGCTTTCGTGTTGCGCAGCCACAGACATTTTGTCGCCAACGAGAATGTGGATAATTGGACCAGCAGCAGCTAGTAAAATGAAACCGAAGACAATGAAGACAATAACGATAATATTCAGGAGTGACCGCGCGATCCGCCAAGCCTCATCTTCATTTTTATTGCGATACGCGATGAAAACGGGAATAAACGCTGTTAGGAGCGAACCCAAAATGAGCGTCCCATAGATGAAATCTGGAATAGTAAAAGCGGCGTAGATAGGATCCGCGCCGACTGTACCGAAATTTCGAGCAATCAGCCATTCACGCCCGAATCCAAGCACTTTACTGATAATCCAACTTGAGCTAACGATGATGGCGCCGCCGAAGATGGTTGTCTGCAATTTGTACCACAGTTTTTGCCACATACGTTTTTTCAGTATGACATTTTTTTGATTCATTTGCAAGTAAACCAAATACAAAACAACTCCGGCTCCACCAGGAGGGGTTCGCACGCCGCATCAACGAATGGAGGAGCCTGCCAGAGGCAGGACATTCATCGTTACTGTGTACGAACGTCACTAGTGAAGCCAGAGTTGCCGCCAACACGTATAGTGTTAGCCAAGTATATTGCGATGTCAATGAGTCAGCGCTACCTTGCTTGAAACTTCCAGTTTGCTGAAAGTTTCGAGAAAGATGGTGGTGCACCGAGCGTAAGGCTCAATGCACCACCGGAACCGCTTGCTACAACTACGTCTTCGGAACAACAGGAGGACGATCGCGCTTGATCGTGATCTCCGTGCCCTCAGGCAGATACTGGAGTCGCAACATCGGCGAATCAGTGGCTTCCGACATCGCGTCCCTTCCGTCACGACCCGGAAGTCCATCCCGACCGTCACGTCCGGGACGATCGCGGAGACCGCCGCCCAGCGCGATACCGAGAAGCACCGCGAGCGCCACGACGGTAAACAGCGGCCAGAACCAGTCCGGAATGGACCCCATATGGTTCGACTGCCACCAGGTAAACGGCGCGGCCACGACGGTCGTGTCGTGAATGACCATCGGTTCGGTCGCGATATACCGATAGCGGTAGACGATGCGCGGTCGAGAAGCAGTGAGCGCTGTCTTGACCGAGTGATCGACGATCTGATCGACTCGCTGGTCGGTCAAACGGTACGTCGACGCCGGCATATCCTCAGTCGTGACCAGCATCGGCTGGCCACCGTTCAGGTGCACCTTCAGCGTGTCCGGAGCAGCCTGCACCGCCGTAGCGAGCAGGATGCAGAACATCGCCGCGATCAACAGGATTCGATTCATGTGATCCCCTTTTCTTACGGGTTGGTGTGGTACGAACGATTTTTGCCGTAACCGACGTATGGGCCGGTCTCGTCATCTTCGAATTCATCGTCGTAATACTCCGCGCCACTGCCGATGAGTTCGTCGATCGCCCAATCACGTTCACGTTCGCGCAGGTCTTCGGCGACGAGCTCGCCTGCCGAAAGAATGTCCGAATCCTCGTCGTGGTCATTTACCTCGTCGAGATCTTCGGGCTGCCAGCGGCGGAGATGCTCGAGCTTACGCTCGCGATCATACATCTTGTTGTCGTGATGGAGCTTGGCGTAGCGGCACGAACCGTCATACGGATGGCGCTGGCGCTTCGTCATGACCGGCAGGCCGTGGATGAACTTGACCCGACGATAGTACAGAGCGAAGCCGAGCTGGTGGCGTTCGTCGATGTAAACGATGGTGTCGTCGTTGCTCTCGACCATCCTGCTCAACTCGTACAGATCGTCGAGCTCGTCAGCGGTTTCGCTGCCGATCATGTTGGTGACGCGATTGACAGTGCCCAGCATGTCCTGCTCGGACTGAGTGCTCCCCAGTGCTTCATACCAGCGCTGGTTGTCTTCCTGTGCCTGGATGTAATAGAGGTCGGCCAACATCAAGGCCTCAAGCTCCTTACGGTCTGCATCAGAAACGAAGCGCATAGCTTCCCTTCCGTGGTTGAGGTATTGTGTAACTTGTAGCAAGTTGTAAGGATCGGAAGCGCAATCTTTCGACTGAGCTTCGCTTGAATGTTGATTTTTTTCAGCACTCAAGTGAAGCGGGCAGGAACATCATAGCTTCATGATGCCCTGCCCTGTATTGCTCTGAACTACTTGTGCGTCATCGAGAACCCGAGGATCGGGTTCAAACGATCGCCGTCGTATAGCGCCGCGCCGTAAGGCTGGAACGCCCAGTTCTTGAACGTTGCGGTATAGCGGACCATGGGACCGCCACCGAGGAAACGCTGCAGACGGTAACCGGCTTCGAGCGTCGGCGTGACCGAGTACATGTCCTGGGTCAGGAACCACCACCCACTGTTCCTGGAGCTCTCGTACCAGTTGGCACTCGAGAACTTCTGGTGGGTGACGATGCCGTACACAGATCGCCGCAGACCGACGTTGCCGTCGACGTTCTCGACACCGAGTCCAGCGCCGAGTTCGAACTGACCGTCGAACATGCGAACAGCCGGACCGCCGTACGTCTGCGTGAACGAAGGCTGAGCACCCTGCGTGTACAGGTAGAACCCGAACTTCCCATCGCTCGGCCAAACGTTGGCCCAGACATTGAAATTGTCCAAGCCACCATCAGTCGTCTGGTACTCGTTCCAGACCGAGACAATACTGGTCGTCGGGTGGATGGTTTCCGTCGTCTGCGCGGTTGCCGCCGAGGCGAACATCAGGACACACAGCATCATCAGCATCATGCCTTTCATCGGCTTCTCCGTTTGCTGGGGTGAATTGCAACAACAACGTTAAAAACGTTGTAAATTTCAGAGCAATATGTAAGGTGCATCTTCGCTTGAGTCATTCATACGTGATGCATAACTCAAGTGAAGCAGGGAACGCAACATGAGCATTCCATGTCCGCGTTCCCCTTTGGGCTTACTCACTTATGCGGTAGTCGCCGTTGGTCGGATTGACGGCGATATACACCGCAACCGCCGTGCTTGCACACGTATAGCGGACATGCCACGGAACACTGAAGTTACATCGAATCGACGATGTGATCGTGTCCGTGGTGAAGACCTCGAAGGTATGGTACGAGCCGGTCATGTAGGTTCCGGAAAGCACCCATTCTTCGTAGGGACGAAGGTTCCGCATCACCACTGCGCCGTCAATGACGACTTTCGCCGCCGGCTGGTTCGTGAGGTTGTGGACACCGACCAGACATGCGAGGTTCGGATTCTGGGGTTCGGTGATACACGACGTTGACATCATGCCGAGAACCACCAAGCAAGTTGCTAGCAACAGCGTGCGCAGCATGGTAACCTCCGGTATGGAAGTGAGTAACAAGTTTTCAAGAGCGACTGCGGAATACTGAGGTACCCCTGTCTGAATCGACGACGTTGTCGTCAACTCGGACAGGAGGAGAGAAGATCGAGCTTCTCTCCCGAACAGCAACGTTGTCACGCGCTGTTCTGATTTTTTTGCTTCAGAAGGTACATAATCGAATCGTACTCACCACCTTTCTTGTTCCCACATCCGCGGTTCTTCGTCCCACGAATTGGGTGGCGTTGAAGGATAGGCGCTTGGAAACTAGGCGGCCTGCTGGTGGCCGCGCTTCTTGGTCCGCTGCTGCTTCTCCATCTCCTTCTTGAACTCGTTCTTGTCCTTCGCCGGCTGGGGCTTCGGACGGTGCTGCTCACGCGGCTTGTTCTTGAACCGCTTGCCCTTGCAGGTGCGGCTCCGCTTGGCCGTGTGCTCGGTGCCGAGGAACTTGATGTCGGACGTACCGATCGTGACGTTCGTGGTCATCGGCTTCTCCAGCAGCCGTTCGGTCCACAGCTCGAGATCACGCTCGTCGTACAGCAGACCGAGCCGACCACCGCGCTGGAAATTGACCGTACCGAGGAACTCGTTCAGCTCGGCCTCGTGAGCCGCGCTGTCCAGAAGGAACTTCGGACCCAACACGTTGGTGACGTACTGCTCCATCGCCTTGATCTGATCCAGCAGAGCCTGCTTCATGACAGTACCTCCGGTTGGAAGTGTTGTTGGATGTGACCGACGATCGTTAGCGAATGCGACTGCGGCGGTTGAAGTTCTTGAACTCCGGATGCTTCGACGCGAGTGCGTTCTCGTTCGAAGGACCCGACAGCGACTTCTGCCTCTTGATCAGTGCGATGCCGACCGAAATCGTCAGCACCAACAGCACGGTAGCCAAGGCATACGGGAACATGATTTTGCCCTCCGTGGTGATGGTTGAGTGGTACTTGATATGTCAAGCATTGATGTTTGTCGTTGGTCTTACTTGAGCATTTCGTCGCTTGGGACTTCCGTCATCCAATTGATAGGAATGCTCGAGTAAGGGCTCGGAGTCAACGTATGGAAAACGTTGACCCCGAGGTACTTTGTTACGTGCCGCTACGCGGCCTGGGCGTTGTCGATCTCGCAGGAGAGCGGCTTCGGTGCGTTGCCACCGTACGCCAGTTCCAGTGCGTGGCTGACCGTTTCTTGAGGAAGATGGTCAGCCCGACCATGAAGATGAAGTTCCGCAATGCGGCTGGCCAGCTCATGCGACATGCACATCTGCGCCTCCTTGGCAGTCCGCGCATTGTCAACCCGTGCACGGTCGGGTTCGGTCGTGGTGACCGGAATGTTCGAAGAACACATCGGGAGGCAAGCGAACGGTAGTTGTGGTGAGACAAGCTCACCCTATCGTCATATGCTGTCTTGCAATGGTGTCGGAAGTCGAAACCTCCTTGACTACTGCTTGACCGCGGCTCGTGTCGTCCATGCTTGTGGCCGTCCGACAACGAGTGCTCTCCCCTCCCTGTGCGTTCTTCGAATATATGTAATGTACTTCTATGCTGTTTCGCTCTTTCGAGCTCATCAGTTCCGATACACATCGGAAGACAGCTGAGTAAGGATTGTATATAGGCTCCTTACTCGTGTGAACGATATCCGCTCACGGCCTTGTTCTTGTTGCTCTAGCTGAGATCCGGCATGAGTCGGTACTCGTGGTCCACTTCAGTCACGTACAGACGTCGGACGTCCTCGTACTGCTTCTCGGCATCGTCCGCGTCGAGTGCCCAGCCGTTCGGCTGATCAGGATCGATTGGGCACAGATCGTCCAACTCAGCGTCGTGCCGGAGGTCGTGCAGTCGTTCGTTGATGCAGGCCAGGCACTTGTCCTCGGGAACGGCGTGGATGATGGTCCGAGAAGCGATCTTAGCGATCTCGCTCTCGGCCGGAACCTCGTACACGTGCAGCCGAAGGCACGTGGTGTAGTCCTTCTCCTGCTTCACAGCAGAGGACATGACTGACTCCTTTCGAATGTGACGGTGCTGGCTACTGACTATCCTCACTTGAACTCTCCAACTAAAGCTGAAGCGTTCGAGTGAGAGGCCAGACCGTAGTCATAGCCTTCACCGTAACTTGTGTTGCGGTGTAGAAGGTGCTGCTCACGCGGCAGTGCGAATACCGGTGTGAAAGATGCGGCAGACATTCGCACCTGGGATCCAGATCTCGAGAAGCCACTGCTTGGTATAGTTCTTCTCGAACCTGGCCTTGATCTGCCAGTCTGCCCAGAGCGTACACTCGAGACTGTCCATGTCACGATCCACTCGGAGTTCCTTGATGGTCGGCCAAGTGCCGTGTTCGCGGTAGTAGTCGATGGCCATCGTTCGAATCTCGAACGCCGCCGAGTTGTGCTTGATGCGTTCGATGACCATTTCCTGATGCTTGATCTGGTTGCGCTGGATCAGGTTCCAGATGATGAGGCAGATCAGTGCCACAACGACGAACGTATTGAACATGGTATTCTCCGTGCGCTTTTAGCGCGTTAGAGATCAACCTTCGTTTCGTCAGGACAGGTTCCGCAACCAACAACACACGGCGGCTGGCCGCGGTGCCTGTCCTCCTCACCCCTCCTTCACCTCCCCTTATCAAGGGGAGGGCCAAACAAAAAAGGTGAGGCTTGTTGTGGACGCGCGTCGACAACAGACCTCACCCTTTATGGATGAACAGTTTGTTATGTCGAACTTTCGCTCCTCAACGATTGTTCTGACATGAATTGTATGGTGCATCCTTTCCTGACGACACCTCACTTGAGATGTATTCGGGAAATGGGGTGGGAGAGATGAAACGTCTTTCAACTCCCCCACCGTTCTGCCACGTACTGCTAGGTACTGCGGTCAGGTTTACGTATCGGACTTCTCCGACCACCGCGCGGTGAATCGGTACTTCCGGAGTGCTTCGGTGCAACCAGTGTGCTGCGGGTGTTCCACCAGCGAGTGCTCCGAGTGCTACAGTCTGTTTGTTCCACCGCGTCGTGTTGCGTACTACCGCTTCGCTGAAGTTACTTGTAACTTCCCCTAGTGCGAGACACGCTCGGTGGCCAACCGACTGCAATGAATCGCCAGGGGTTGTAGCGACTTATATCGACACAACTCCTGGCAATTCGGACCGAGATTGGAAGGTGCTTTTTTAAGTTGACTAAGCATGATACTCCCCGCCTCCGAAAATGTCAATACCGCCTCCGACCGCAAGGTTGGATTTTCCCTAAGATTAGGGTAAAAAGGTGTGGATAAATAGCACTTTGAAAGCGCCTACCTCCCCGTCGTTTTCATCATTTTTGGACGTAAAATTGCTGTCATCAAGAACGTCATGCACAGCTTTGTCGTCAACACCCCTCCTTCCAGTGCGCTGGAAGGAGGGGTTGCAGACAGGATTCCTCTGCATACATACCTTGTTGAATACAAAGAACGCCACAAATATTGTCTAAACCGTGGGGAGGTAGGTGTCGTCGTTTTGCTTATCCCGTTGTCTTACTTATAGTTCACCGAGAATTCGCGGGAAATCGTTGAATCGCTCGTGAACGAAGCGTTCTTTTTTCCATTGCTGATAGCCGCAGTCGAGCTGGTTGACGTAATGGTTTTACCTGATGGCAAGGAAAAATTGACGATCCAGGTGCGTGCCGGGACCGCGCCCGGTTGATGTTGCCAATCGAAGTTCCAGGTAGTATTGTCGCCGGTCGGCGCTGGTGTCGTATAGGTAAAAGTAATGGTTTGTGATTGTCCGGGCGCAATCTGACTCCACGCGCCGAATACCATTCGACCGCTTTCGTGCGTGATGCGGTAGCCGTTGGCTTGATCGACGAGCGTCTGTCCTTCAGTTGTTTGCAAAATATTCGGCATCGACGCGACGCTCGACGGCGTTTGCCACCATGACGCATTCGGAATCGTCGCGCCGGTAATACTCGTAAACTGCGCATTCGACGGTGTGTAGATGCGGAGGAAATCACGATTTGTATCACCGGTCAAGATGTTCCCTGCTGTACCGTGATGCGTTCGTGTGACTTGAACTTGGTGTTGGAGTAATCCATTTTGCAACGTGACATTGACTGTCACCTTTTCCGTAATCGAACGATCGGTTTTTCCGCCACCAAGATTTGTATCGACGACTGCAAGGCCGTCGCCCGTTAGCGAGTTCAGTGCACCATCCCATCCTAACGTCGCCACAGCATTTTGGACATCCTTGTCCGAACTGTAGACCATAATGTCGTTTTGATTGAAGCGCTTCAGTGTCATCGCCATCGCTTTCAACGCGTCCGGCGTACCAAGTGTTGAGAGTTTCGTAATCATCGTCGGCACGAGATCAATGAGGAATTGCTTCGGATTATTCAGCGCCTTATCGTACCCGAATTGTACCTGTTGTTCTGTCGCCGCCACAAAGTTTTCCGCGGATATATCAACCGCATAGTGCTCCGGTCGAACCGGACCGGTAATGCGTAAGATATCTTCCATAATACCTGGCGTTAAGAACAGGACACCGTCCGGCGCGAAGCCGCGATCTTGTTTATAGAAATCAATCATCGTCTTGGCTGAGGTTGGTGCATCGAGGAACCAATTCGAATCGTGGAATGTCCAGTACGGAACAATGGACAGTAACGGTTGCGGCGGCAGGTTTTTCTTCGCGATCAGGTCGGACAAAGCGAATGGTCCGTTTCCCGGCGCGTCAAGAATTTTAAATGTGCCGCCTTCGAATTGGACGAGAAGAAATGTTCCTAAGAAACCGCCCGTCGGTCGGATTTCGTCATTGTTTTGGAACACGACCAGGTATTCTTTCGATTCTTTCGGCGCGAGCAGTCCTAGCAAAAATGTCGTCATGTCGTCCAGCGACGCCGATGTCGGCACAAAGCCGTTGAGAATGCGCTGAGCGGAAATAAATCGTTCACGGTAGGCTGACGGAATAGCATCTGGACTGACGGTGCGGATATCATTGAGCACGCTTTTCGCTTGATTGACGATGGTCAGCAATTCATCGTGCTTCGTCGAGAGTGATGCCAGAACGCCGATTGAACCTTGGACGACGCCGTTGGATTGAATCGTCACCGCCGGTTGTTTCAGCGCATCGGTCGGTAATAACTCGGCCAGTTGTTTGCCGATTGACGCAATCTCGCCGGCATCGTGCACGAGCGTGGTGCTGCCGCTGACTTGCTTGCCGACGACCGGCAAGTGCTCAGCAAACCCCGGAAGCGTATCGGTCAGGGTGGCGTTGGCTTGATTGAATAATGATTGGGCCTTTGTAAAATGTTTCGTCGCTTCGTCAGATTGCGATTGACCGAGGGCAGTAAAGCCGGCTTGCAATTCTGTGACGCCAGATTTTGCGTCATTCGTGACTTTCGTTTTGGCGTTAGTCACCGATGTCACCATCACCACAATTCCGCTGATACAACCGACCACGACTAAAACCGCGCCGAACTTTAAGAGTTCACGACGAAACATCGTCCAATCGCGCGGTGGCGTCGGCGGACGATGAAATTCCTGGAGAACGGACTTCTGTTTCGGTTGTTTGTGCGACCAGCGGTGTTGTGGTTCGGCTGAAGCGGCTTGCCGCTCGGCCACAAGTTTTCTCAGGTCGAGGATGTTTGGATCAGGTCGTGGTTGGTGTGTTTTTGGCATGTGGATCGAATCGTTCGTACACGGCTAAGGTTTCTTCAGCCATGCGTCGCCAGGAATATTTATTCAGCACTTCGTGCCCGGCGGCGACGAGTCGTTGCCGAAGTAGTGTATCACGAAGCGCGGATTCTATCGACTGGGCCATGGACGTCGTATCGCGCGGGTCGAAATACGAGGCTGCTTCTCCGAACACTTCCGGAAGACACGAGGCGTTGGCGGCGAAAACCGGTGTGTTTGCCTGCATGGCCTCTAATCCAGGTAAACCGAATCCTTCCGATAGTGATGGAAAAATATATGCTTGGGCGTGCTGATAGAGTGCAGCTAATTCCTGATCGGAAGCAAATCCATAGAATACTATATTTTTCAGACCGCGTTTTTCTACATTGGCACGTAAACGACGGGAGAAGTAATCGTCTTTTCCAACCATTACTAACTGAAACGTCATATTCCGTTTATTGGCAATCGTCACCGCTTCGACCAAACGTTCTAGGTTTTTGTGTGGGTAAGCATTGCCAACATGGAGTAAGTATGGTTGCTGGACGCCGTGTTCAGCTAATGTTTGAAATGGTACTGACGTTGGTAACGGATCAACCGACTCATAGGTCACTTCTACTTTTTCTGGAGCAATATGGAATCTGGAAATCAACTGATCTTTACTATAGTTCGATACAGAGATAATCGCTTTGCTATCACGTACGGCATGGCGAACAACCGCTTGGTAGGCGCGAAATTTTAGAGCGAATAACAACGGCTCAAGCGTCGTCGCCCGTTCGGTGGGAAATTCATCGAGTATAAGATCGTGAACCGTCACGATAAACGGACTGCGCGTCAGCAGCGGCACATTGAAATGCGGAATATGGAGAACATCGACATGTGCTCGCCGAAAAATACCGGGCATCCTTCGTTGTTCTTCGAGCGTATACCAATGGATATCGGCCAAGACTTTACTCCACCGTTCATTGGGTGGTTGCCACCAGTCATACCCGCGCTTCCGCAAAAACAAAACATACTCGTTTTTCTGATCGATTTCTGAAAGGTGTGTTACGAGACGCTCAACGTACCGACCGATGCCGGTCTCTAAAGGTCCAAAAAATCTGGCGTCAATACCGATTCTCATGCTTTATTTCATGTACCGGCGAACCGCAGCCGTGAATAAACCGAGCAGGAGGCTCAAGACAGCGGCTACTGCAGCGTATAGCGGCAAACTCGGTTTGCTTGGAGCAATGACCGGCGTTGCACCGACGATATCGAAGAGCGACTTTCCGTCGGATGTTTTATTTAAATCCGCGGCATTACTCGCCATGACCGTCGCCAGACTGGTCGCTACTTTTTGGGCGCGATCCTGGTTGTCTTCGGTGTAACGTACCACGATATTTTGCGCTGAGTACTTACGAACGCTAAAACGTGACGGCAAGCTGTTAACGGATTGAATTTCCGGATCAAGGTTGGCTTTCTGATATACTTCTTGCAGAACAGACGGCGTGCTGAACCAACTGACAACAGTCTGTGAGAATAAATCAGATGCTTGCAATGCATAATAGCCATCGTACTGATACTGTGTCGTATCTTCTCGGTTGGTGCGGTTAATGGCGAAGGAAATCGATACGCCGGTTCGTACCGGCCTTGTGCTAGCGACAAGAATAGTGGCGCCCACGCCGACAACAATGAACAAAAGTATCATCCAGCGCTGTGACCAGTAGACTTTCAAATAATCGCGGAGTTCCATAGATTTAGATAGTTAGTAAATGTTGATCGCCTCGATGTTGCCAAGCATCATCAAGGTGGTGTACAAATTGTTGTTGAAAATGTTCGACGCTAAATGTTTCCGCCCAGGTGCGAATATCCGTCGCTGAAAAATGTTCGGTTTTACTGCGAATGACGGCATCGGCCAACGATTCCCAATCCTGATCGGTAAATAACTTTCCGGTCACGCCCGGTTTGATGATTTCTAAGGCGCCACCTTTCGCATAGGCAATCACCGGTCGGCCGGTAGCCATCGCTTCCACCATAGTAATGCCGAAATCTTCTTCTTGTGGATTGATGAAGGCAATTGCGCCGCCATAGACTTCATTTTGCTTACTGTCCGGAATGTGGCCGATAAATTCAATCGTGTCGCCGGCCATTTCCTGTAGATCGTTAAGCGCCGGACCGTCACCGAAGATTTTCAACGGTAAATGCAAACGATTGAACGCCTCAATTGCTAAATCGAAACGCTTGTATGGCACAAGTCGTCCACCAGTTAAATAATATTTCCCCGGTTCTGTTGCTGTCGTAAATCGTTCGACGTTCACCGGCGGATGAATAATTGTTCCTTTTCGTCGGTAGTATTTTGCTAACCGTTGCTCAACGAGCGCACTGTTCACAATAAAATCATCAACGCGATCCGCCGCCAGGCGATCCCACATTCGAATCCGATTGAGATAGTGCGGCGCAATCATTTTAAAGAATTTCGCGTAGCGCAAATCATTAACGTACGATATGGTGTCGTTCCACAAATACCGCGTCGGACTATGCAAATAACACAGATGTAATGTGTCCGGATCGGTAATCACGCCTTTCGCAAAACTGGCGGTGCTGGAAATAACGATGTCGTAGCCGCGCAAATCAAGCCGTTCAATCGCCGTCGGCATAAACGGCAAATACCACTGGTACAATCGTTTCGAAAACGGCAAGTGCTGGATGAACGACGTGCGAATATCGGTCCCATGAAAATCTTTATGGGCGCGTTTCGGATTATAGACGAGCGTATACAGCGGCGCTTTCGGAAACATGTTCTGCAAAACGCGCACCACGCGTTCTGCCCCGCCATCTTGCGCGAGATGGTCGTGAACCAAGGCAACTTTGAGATGTTCAGGTAAGGCCATAGTAATTATGATGCCGTATCAGTTCGTATCACGGCCAACGGTGTGCGCAACATAATTGTGCCGTCAAGGCCGAGCGACCAGTGTTCAATGTAATACGTATCGAGCCGAACTTCTTCTTCAAACGATAAATTCGATCGTCCCGACACTTGGGCCATGCCGGTCATGCCCGGTTTAATGGTTAAGAGTTTTTTATGCCGGGCATCGTAACGAGCGACTTCTTCCGGTTCGTGCGGCCGCGGCCCGACGAGGCTCATGTCCCCTTTTAAGACATTGAAGAGTTGTGGCAATTCATCAATACTTGTCTTGCGGATAAAGCGGCCGATGCGCGTAATGCGCGGATCATTTTCAATTTTAAACAACGGACCGTCGCTTCGTTCATTGCGATCGACGAGTTGGCCCTTCATGCCGTGTGCATCGCGAATCATCGAACGGAATTTCCACAACTTAAACTTCCGTTGACCCTGGCCGACGCGGTCGGCTTGGAAGAATATCGGGCCGGCGGAATCGATTTTGATGATAATCGCCACGATCAGGCCAGGTATGAAAAATATGATTAAGGCTATAGCGCCCAGCAGAAGGTCAATAGCGCGTTTTAAGATACGTCCCCAACCGTCGAGCGAGGTGCGCTGGATTTCGATAATCGGAATACCGGCTAAATCTTGGAACCGTAAATTTCCGGCTTGGGTATCAAAGACGTCGGCCACGAAGGTAAAGCGAACATTATGGGCGTTGCACTTCTCCATCAACTGCAGCGTCTGCGTTTTTGGCATATTCGGATCGGCTTGGATGACTTCATCCACGACGCCGCTCTGCAACATGGTTTCAAACGCGCTCAGCGTATCGAGCGTGACATCGGCCCAAGCTTGTAGCACGCGATAGCCCATCCCCGGTCGGCGACGAAAAACACGAACCAGTTCTTCAGCGTTCGAATCATGGCCGAACAAAACGACTTGTTGAACGCCAATACCGCGGCGCAAGAGCAAATGCTGAATCCCGCGAACAATCATGTGAACAAGCCACAGCACCAACACGGCAATCAACCAGCTGGCAATAACAATGAACCGCGAAGCAAAAAATTCGCGTTGGAAGAAAATCAAAACTATGACTAACAATACCGATGTCGAGGCACCGAGAAAAATGCGGCCGAGTTCAGCCGGTAACTGTTGGCGTAAACGATAGACGCCGGACATGGCCAACACAATCACCCAGCCAAGCGCTACGAGTAATATCAGCTTAAAGTACGTTCCGAAATCCACCGTGCTGACAATCGGAAACAATCCCGAGATTTGGTTGAATCGCAGCGTGTATGCTAACCAACCCGCGGTAAGCAGGGCTGCGTAGTCGAGCGGTACGAGAATCGCCGCAAAAAGAAGATCGAGTCGATGTTTCATGAGAAATGCCTCTGCACAGACCACCGATAAGCCGAATTCTGTTCGTCGATAGCCGTAGCTACCGATCTGATGACCATCTCTCTCGACGTTACATTGCTGCAACGCTCTAGCAATCTACCCGCCCTACAGTCTTGCGACTGAGAGCCTATGCGATCTTGCACCGGAGAGGGTTTGCCCGCCGACATCGTCACCGATGCCAGCCGTGAGCTCTTACCTCACGATTTCAACCTTACCTGACGCGTAAACGCGCCATAGGCGGTATGTTTCTGTTGCACTCTTCGATCCCTTGCGGGGTGCCCTGGGCTTCGTACTGACGTAAATGGTATACCCAGATTCACGCCAATCGTACTCCCGGTCGCCGTTAGCGACTCTCCATGATGATGCGCTTGCGCGCACCAACGGTGTTCGGACTTTCCTGAATCCACCGCTTGCGCGATGAACCCTAGTCATCTAGTGGTCTGTCAATGAGGCTCGAATACCATACAATAGCTGAGGGGTTTTGTCAATATGAATATTTTCTAGTTATTGACTTGATACTATAAAGTGTTAGGGTCTGTGAAGACGTTCATTCATAACAGACGTTCACCTGTTCTCTCCAACCGGAGGTTCAGCATGCCCGAGCTAACGCTTCGTCAGCTACTCGAGGAGATGGTGGCACGCGGAGCATCGGATCTGCACATCAGTGCCGGCGCCCGCCCCGCCCTCCGCATCAGGGGCTCGATCGCGTTGACCGAGCTCGAGGAACTCACGCCCGATAAGTGCTGTTCGCTCGCGTACACCGTCCTGTCGGACGAGCAGCGCAAGACCTTCGAAGCCACCAAAGAGTTCGACTTCTCCTTCAGCGTGAAGGGGCTATCGCGATTCCGCGCTAATGTGTTCATGCAGCGCGGCGTGGTGACCATGAGCATCCGCAGGATTCCCTACGACATCCTCCTGCCCGGACAACTCGGCCTGCCTGACATCGTCCGCATGCTGACGTCTCGGCGCAAGGGCCTCGTGCTGGTCACCGGTCCCTCAGGGAGCGGTAAGTCCAGCACGCTGGCCTCAATGATCGACGAGATCAACACCGCTCGCGAGGGCCACATCCTCACGATCGAGGACCCGATCGAGTACATCCACCACCACAAGCAGTGCCTCGTGAGCCAGCGCGAGATCGGCGCCGACACGGCTTCGTTCCCCACTGCACTCAAGCACGCCCTGCACGAGGACGCGGACGTCGTCCTGATCAGCGAGATGCGCGACCCGAAGACTATCGAAGCAGCACTCACCGTCGTCGAGACCGGCCACTTGGTTCTCGCCTCGATGGACACCAGATCAGCGTACGACACGGTCACCCGCATCATCGACATGTTCCCTGAGGCTCAGCAGAAGCAGACCACCACCCGACTCGCGTTCGCACTCGAAGGCGTGATCACGCAGCAGCTGATCCCGCACAGCAGCGGAACGGGTAGAATCCTTGCTGCCGAGATCCTCGTCTGTACGCCAGCGATCAAGTCTGTCATGCGCGAGGGCAAGTTCCACCAGATTTACAGCCTCATGCAGGCTGGCAAGAAGTACGGCGACCAGACCATGAACCAGTCGCTCCTGCAGCTTCTACTGGCCAAGCACATCTTCAACGACGATGCCTTCGCATGTAGCCCGGACCCGACGGAACTGGAAGGTATGCTGGGGAAGGTAGCAGCACCGGTAGTATAGGACGAGTGTCGTTTCGCAAACAAAGCTTTCTCAAACAAGATGTTACTAAAGCACGCCCCACAAGCAATCAGCTCGTGGGGATTTTCTTTACCAAAAAACCTTAATGGGACTCAGTCCCAATAAGGAAACTTACATTTTATTGCCTCTCCAACACTTCAATAACAAGCGCGACCTAAGTTAATTCTTCGATAGATAGGCGCGAATTTGTTCACGAAACGTCGCATATTCTGTTTCCCCAAATGAAGTTGTGTCAATCTCTACTGTGTTTCCTGGTAATTGCAAATTTTCAGTCGGATCATTGGGCATAATCCCGCCAGTAAAAACCTCAGAATGACCGGGGTGTCGTTCGCCACGTTTCACACGATCAATAAGGCGTTGCTTTCTTGTATTATCATCTGTGATGATATTCACGAGTAACGACTTGTATCCATGACGCTGGATAAGTTCGACAAAGGATGGTTGTGCTTGCATCGTGAAATTACTTTCAACTATCACCGGTTGCCCGCCAAGCATAACTCCGTCGAGTACTTTGAACAACACGTCGTATGAGGCACGACCTAGCTTTTTCGACCACTCACGGTCGGCTCCAAAGCCCAACGTGTCAAACATTGATTCCTTAATCGAGTAATCTCGTCCCAGTGTTGCGACACAAAGATCTTTTCCTATTTTTTGGGCAAGTATTGTCTTTCCAGTTCCTGGCAATCCAGTTAGAATAATGAGAAGTTTCATGGCAGATATTTACTATGTTGTTACGATTCCAACCCCTGCTTATCCAACGCCTCGGCATCGGTTTCACCTTTCTGTTACCCACAATACCATTTGTTATCAAGTATTGTAAGCCTCCATAGCAAAGTTTTGGATTTATGAAAAAGTCCTGTACAATGTATCCATGTTCATCGGCATTGTCGGTTGTATGGGAGTCGGAAAGTCGCGATTAACTGAAGCTTTGGCTCAGCATCTTGGCTATCGGGCGTTTTTTGAGCCGGTCAAGACCAATCCCTACCTCGACGACTTCTACCGCGACGGAAAACGATGGTCTTTCGGCATGCAAATCTTCATGCTGACCCAGCGCTTCCACCAACACCTTGAAGTACAGGATTTGAGCAAAAAGAATGTCGGCGTCGTTCAAGATCAAATTATTTATGGTGATGTGCTCTATGGCCAATTGACCCATGAATTCGGCTTGATGGACGATCGCGATTACGCCAACTACAAAGCCCATTTTGAAACGCTCCGTCCCCTGCTCCAAATCCCCGACGTCCTGATTAACCTCGAAACCTCAATCGATACGATTGAAAACCGCATAAAAAATCGCGGTCGACAAAGCGAAAAAGGCATTTCTCGCGCCTACCTTGAACGTTTGACTGCATTATTTACCGAGTGGACAGCGTCAGTTGAAGATAAAACGAAAGTCATTCACCTCGATTGGACGACATTTCAACCGGTGGAGGAAGTAGTCAAAGAAATCGAAAAGCAGTTGGAAGTCCAGCTTCCCCTGCCGGTCGTGGCGATAGCGAGCATCTAGCAAAAAAGAAAAAATCACTCGTGGGGAGTGATTATCGAGGTGCGTTCGGATGTGTGACAATATCCTGAATAAGGTAATCGGAGGCTCGCATCACCAGCTGTTCGAAGTTTGGCGTGGTGAAGCTTTGGCTCCGAGCCTGACCGAGGACATAGTCGAATCCACCGCTCACGCCGAACAAGAACGCCGGGTCGTCGGCTTGCACTTCATGGTGCTGAACGATGCCAGGATCGCGAGCGATCATAACCATCGGATCGAGTCGGCGAAAGACCGGAAAGATTCGCCAACGATTGAGTGCACTCTCGACGATTTTATAAATCTCCCGGATATCGGTGTACGTGCTGAACACCGCGGTTCGACGTTCCTCATCTGTCTCGTGCAACATGCAGTGGGTGTTCAGCATCATGTCACCGTCGAAGACAATCCAATCGAACATGGCCATTTCACCTGCTTGTCCGTATCGAGTAATGCCTTCCTCACGAGCCAAGGTTAGGAAATCCTCAACTGTGGCCGTCTCGGGATACTGTCGTGTTGACGACATTGCGCCCTCCTGGTTGGCTGTAGAATAAATGAACGTGGAACGAGCCTATGCAAAAATGGCCCTGATGTCAAGACTTCCGCTCCCCACCCCACTTGCACTTCGTTCAAGTCCCCCTCCCGCAAAGCCCTCCTTTGGTTAAGGAGGGCAACCCCGAGCACGGGGAAAAGGAGGTTCCGGGAGGGGGAAACGGCGAAGCCGAGGGAGTGGGATTAGCTTTTTGCCAATTGCGCTTTCAAATAGTTAACCGTCGGTATATCCGCCGGTTTGACGTTGCGTACCGCGGCTAAGTACCAACTCACATAACCGCCGAAAGCAAGGAGGTCAATGGCTTTTTCCATTGGCGTAGCTCCGCGCGGTTTATATGTTGAGACCGTTGCGCCGAGTTGTTTGAGAATTTTCGTCGTCAGTGCAAAACGCGTTTGCGTCCGCTTATTGTAGGAATCGTCGAGAATCATCAGCACATGAATTTGTTTCGTGATGGCGCGATTACGCAACCCTTCCAGCAAATGATGATTGAGATCTGGTAATTGATACCACGCCGCTAACGTTTTCGCGTTCTCGTTGATTTGATTATTCAATGAATGTAAATTCCCAGCTGTCCATTCCGCGCCGATAAGGAGTGGGACTTTCTTTTCCCACTGCAATGCTAATTGTTTAGCAATATTGTTCTTCACCGGTTTATTAACGCTATAGCGTTTTGTTGCCTCCCAGGCAATCGTTGGAAGATGTTCAACATCTTTTTCTGAAACATCAACCAGTTTCAACTTTCGCAAACAAGCCAATATCGCCATCATCCCGTAGGCCACGCCCAGTCGCGGTTGTCCCGATGGATTTTCGGAGGCGGTGTACTGATACAACGGAACATTGAACTTTGTGGCTTGAGCTGCTAGTTTTCCGCCGTTCGTTACTACTACCACTCTCGCTTTGCACTTTAACGCCGCTGGAAGTGCAGTCAGTGTTTCTTCGGTCGACCCTGAATAGCTTGAACAGAAAACTAACGTTTGGTGATTGACCCACGCCGGCAGATTGTAGTCCGCGACGATCGTCATCGGCACCTTCAATTCTTTCGCCAGCGCAGAACGTAAAATATCCGCACCCAAATGTGAGCCACCCATGCCACAAATGGCGATAGCCGTAACATCGCGATAGGTTGACGGCAATTTCACAGCTTGCGCCTGATGCCAGCCGTCACGCAATTGATCAGCAAATCGATCCAGCGAATCGCCGACTTTTCCGGAATCGCGTGTCAGAATCGGTGAACGATCGAGCTGGGCGGAGGTCATGATTTTTTTGGTTTAATGGTTGAAGGTTTCGGCGGGTATTTTTTATGGGCGTGGAGTTGATGATGATCAAGACGTAAATACACTAACCAGCCAAACAAAAACAGTAATACGGGAGTCATTAACGTGTACCAACCAAATCCCGCAAACAACTGGTCGTGCCACCACTGGAGTGGCATGTTCCAAATATCCCATGTTAACTGCGTCGCGCTATTTCCACGATCAATGGTTAATCGATATTTCCCGCCACTCGTGCCGGCATTGTAAACGGCCAAGGTGTACTCGCCAACGGATTGCAACCTTGGCTGAGCCACCAGTCGAGAAGTGTAGTCCGTTTGCGTGAGCGAATTAAACAATGGTTGAACCGGTGTGATCGGATACACGGCAGCAATAGTATTTTGTGGTTGGATAATTGGTAATATCGGCCCAATCGTTAGTGTGTTCGGTGAAAAGACTACGAACTGTGGCGCAAATCTTTCGGCGGCATTATTCGGAATACTAATGTGAACGGTGATTGTTTCGGGAACGGTAACGTGAAGGGAGTAGTATGCCACGTCGCCGATGCCCGTCAGTTCTTGATAGTTAAGAAATGTACCGCTCGTCGGGATCTGGATTGGTTGCTGCAATGATGAAGCACCAAAAACATGAGCCGGAAACATCAATATTCCCGCAAGCAGCAGTAACCAACTGAAATTTTGAATCTTCTTTTTTTGCCCTTTCATGGTACTAGTGTATACCAAAACCAGTATCTGCGTCTATGCTTTCGAGGTTCGTCCAAACTGCGCCGTGAGTCGACGAAGTTGTTTTGCTACCACCGGGGAAACTTGATCTGTTCGTAATCGCCATCCCCAATTACCACGTCGACGTCCCGGACGATTGAACCGTCCGCGCGTACCCAGGCGCAAAATGTCTTGCATGGGAGCAATCGTTATCTGTGACGTTGTTTGCATGGCTACAGCCATGCTTTGCCAAGCAATATCATCAACCTGGTGTAGTCGCTCGCGAACATGGAGGCGCTCATACCATTTTGCTTCGTCTCGCCACCATCCGACGGTCGTATTGGTATCATGATTGGCCGTGTAGTACACCGTATCATTGGCTATCGTCTCAGGAGCATGCGGATTATTCGGTAGACCGTTCCACCCAAACATCAAGAGTCGAATGGTCGGCGCATGAAACGCGCGGCGCAACCCGTCGGCATGTGCTTTTCCCGGACCAAGATCTTCGGCAATAAGTCGCAAATGCGGCACATGCCGTTTTACTTGGCGGAGTAACTCAAACCCAGGACTTGGCACCCATTTTCCCGTCCTCGCATTTTCCGCGCGCTGCGGAATATGCCAGGTATTGATTAATCCGCGGAAATGATCAAAACGAATGACATCGACGCGACTGGCTAGGCGTCGAAAGCGTCCGATCCACCATTTATACTGCTGGCGACGATGCGCTGGCCAATTGTATAACGGATTCCCCCATCGCTGGCCGTCGCGTGAAAACGCATCCGGCGGCACACCGGCTACGACTGTCGGCGATCCGTGTTTGTCTAAGAGAAATAAATTTCGATTCGCCCAAACATCAACACTGTCGGTGCGGATAAAGAACGGCATATCGCCAATGATCTGGACGCCGTGACGATGTGCATACGTTCGAACGCGCGACCATTGCTCAGCCCACAACCATTGGGCGTACATGTGTACCGCCAATTGCTTTTCCATGTGTCGGTCGAGGTATTGTCGCGCTTCTTTCGGTGATTGCCACTGCTTTTCCCAACTCCACCATGGTTGCTGTTGGTGCCGATCTTTGACGGCCTGAAACAAAGCATAGTCATCAAGCCACTCATGCGATTTTTTTTGAAACTCCGCATAGGAACGTCGCTGAACTAGCGTGGCGTGAGATACAAAATGTGTATACGACGTTCGTACAAGTTTCCATTTGGCTACCGTTATTGATTTGTAGGATACTATCGATGGACTACGTGACGGTGGTCGAGGTTTCGTTGGTAATAAACCGTCCTTCCACAACACCTCCGGACTTATCAATAACCAGTTTCCAGCCGCACTCGACAGCGATGCATACGGCGAGCCGGTACCGTCTGGAATAGCGAGTGGTAAAATCTGCCAGTACCGTTGTCCAGCCACTTGCAACCAATCGATAAACCGGAACGCTTCTGGTCCAAGATCACCGACGCCAAACGGACCCGGCAACGATGTGAGTGCCAGTAAGACGCCGCTCGATGGTTTTTTATTGGCTGCAGTCGTCATAAGAAATTTAAAAATCCTGAACGGTCGCTACGTAGGCACAGAACGGACATTCCGGTGACGGTATCGGCAATGAACCTTCCAAAACGGCGATTGCTTCTAGCACGCGTGGTTTCACCCGGCTTGGATCGGTGCTTAATGTTTTGACCGTTATCTGCATGGGAAAACCGTCATGCAGTTTTTCGCCTTCGGCCGGATAAAAATAAATCAAGTGACCAATGCCGGTGGTCGGTTTACGATTTTGCTCGAGAAGAAAGGCGTAGCTATCGAGTTGAAATTGGTAAGCCGGAATGAGTTCGCGCTTGGTCGGATCGGAGCTGGCAGTTTTATGATCCACTGGCGTATATCGGCCATCAGCGCGAATAATGCATTCATCGAGCTTACCCATAAATCCATATCGCTCAGTGATATTGGTAAAGTATGTTTCTTGGAACGGCGATTCGAGACGGCCATCAAGTTGTCCTGCCACCATCGGTGGTAACGCGTCGGTACCGCGATATAAATCAAAGTAGCGTTTGATAACACCGTCAAACCGATTGGCCAGGCGCGAGACGATACCTTCCGGTTGGTAAATTTTACAATTCACCTGCAACCAGAAACACCGTGGACAGCGCCGAGAGGTCTCAATAGCCGTCGCCGACAACCACGTTTTCTTTCCCGGTAATGGCGGTACGCGCTGTGGGACAGTTTTCGCTTTCCTAGCTTTTATTGGTGTGCCTTTGACCGGCTTCTTGGGTACTGGAAACAGAGTTGATTGATTGGCTACACTTTTTTTAGGACGCGAGGTCATAGGTACAAGCAGTATACCATTGATCACTCATACGGTAACGATTTAGGCAAGCCCTCAATTCCTGCTATTGCCCGGCTGGATTATCAATACTTTTATGAACCAGGTTCGGTTCATCGAAGACTGGTAAATAATATTGTAAATCCACATTATGTTGTCCGAGCACCTCTTGTAACCCGTCGCGCAAATGCCGCGGCACACAGGTAATGAATCCGCGCACCATCGCATCCTCATCAATTTCTGATTTACCTAAACGCTGCGCTTGTAGCCGAGCGGCGTTTTTGACGTCGGCATCAAAGTACTTGCGATATGTTATCGGGGCATCAGCAATGAGTTCACGCAATTTTTGCTCAACTTCGGAAGCCCAAACAATTTGCATGCTAGGAAGCTGGTTCGATGGTCACCGTCTGCATCAGATCGCCCTGAGCAATTTTTGTGACCACATCAAGTCCTTGGGTAACATGACCAAAAATCGAATAGCTCTTAGTCAGTTTTTGCGTATCATCGGCGTTGCAGATAAAGAATTGCGAACCATTGGTATTCGCTCCGGCATTAGCCATCGCCACCGTACCAATTGTGTATTCACCGGTCACTGTTTCATCAGGAAATTGGTACCCCGGACCGCCCGTACCGGTGCCTGTCGGATCGCCGCCTTGGATAACGAAATCTGGTAAAACCCGGTGCCAGGTCAAACCATTGAAGTATCCTTGTTCAGCTAAGAACACAAAACTACTGACCGCTAACGGCGATTGCGCATCATCCAGCGTAAAAACAATCGTTCCTTTGTTGGTTACGATACGTGCTTGCTTGTTGTGGATTTTATCGGCCGAGAGTTTCCCCGGAAACGTATAGGTTTTCACGTTGGTTGGCGTTTGAGTTGATGAAACATTTGTTGTGCTCGTGTTGACGTTGGAATTTTCATTATCATTCGTATTGGAATTACCGCCGAGTTTATATCCAGTCATCATTAATACCGCCGCGGTGATAATGACGGCAATGGCAACAATACCGATAATTCTTGGCGAAGTGGTTGGGTTTGCCATAGAGTGCCGATGAATATTACATTGGTTGAGCGTACAACCCGTTGTGGAACGAGTTGGAGAGTTGTTGGATTGTAGCAGAATCTAGCGTCGGCGCAAAATGGAGAACGAAAAAAGTGTACGGCGCGCTGGATCCGCTCCGGACATCAATCACCTCATGCTGCTGTGACCACCAGGTTGGGTAGTTTGTTGGGACAACCGTTGTCACTGCTTTTTCCGTGTAGGATGAAACCGATTGTTCGCTTGAGACGAATGATTTTTTTGTCGTCGCCAGCGTACGAGCCGGAAATTGAAACGTTGTACCAGTATAGTACTGGATAAAGACTGTTGATTGGCCGAGTCTGGTGCCGGTTCCCTTCGGCGCATAGACGTTAATCGCCTTCGGCGTCGGTTGATATTCCACCAGCCAGGTATCTGGTAATTGCATCGAAAAATCAAAAGCCGGATCGCGTTCGGGTACATCAACTGTCGAAAACGTTATAACTGACGACGTTGGTGCTGAATTCGTGTTGACCACTGGCTGAACCGTATTGGTGACTGTAGTGGTGTTCACGGTCGGTGCTAGGGCTTTCTTTTTTGGCCAAACAAGTACTGCTACTAAACAGATACAAATAGCAGGTAAGATTATTAACGGAGTATACTTTTTTCGTACCATATTAATAGTGTACCTTTTTTTACCTACAGTGGCAACTAGGATGACGCACCACAGTTCATGAAAAATTTAAATCATGCTACACTATTTCTGATATGAACATTTCTCTTATTGCTCACGCGTTTATTTACGACCAACAAGGTCGGGCGTTAATTCTCCGACGGTCAAAAGAGAATGATGTTTTACCGTTAATCTGGGATATACCTGGTGGTAGCTGCGAGTCGGGCGAAGACCCACAGGCCGCGGCAATTCGTGAAACACTAGAAGAGACAAGCTTGAACATTAAAGATTTACAACTTTTTTCTTTCACCTCGAATATTGATACTGAAAAAAATACTCAATTTCTTCGTCTCATTTTTCTGGCCAAACATCCTGGTGGTTATGTTCGTTTAAATCCGGCAGAACACGAGACATTTACCTGGGTTGATCCGGCGAACCCCGACCAATCCCCACTCGTTGATTACCTACCGAAACTCCTACAGGATTTCCTGAAGCGATAGCAATGAAAAAGAAGCTCATTGTTCTTGCTCACAACATTCGTTCCACGTATAATGTGGGTTCATTTTTTCGCACCGCTGACGGGGCGGGTGTGACTAAAATAGTTCTGAGTGGGTATACAGCTCACCCGCCCCACAAAGGCATCGCTAAAGTCGCACTCGGCGCTGAAGAATGGTTTCCGTGGGAATACGTACAAACGCCTGGGGCATGGTTAAAAAAGATGAAGAAGACTGGTTATCACGTGGCCGTTCTCGAACAAACATCACAGGCGAAGAATTTGTTTACCTGGAAACCGAAATGGCCATTGATAGTGATTGTCGGCAACGAAGTCAAAGGGGTCAGTCCGGCATTGCAAAAGTACGCCGATACACATCTTGAAATACCGATGCTCGGCCAGAAAGAATCGCTCAATGTAGCCACCGCGATGGGTGTAGCGGTCTATGAACTTCTACATCATGGATAATACAAAAATTGAGTTTCGCGAATCAGTGACATCCGCTGAGGCGCAACTATTCCAGAAGTGGCTGAAGCAGGAGCCGGATATTACCGGACTGAGTGCTCAAGAAATTTTGCATGCCAAAAAAGTAATTGTGGCTACAAAAAACAATACGATGGCTGGATTTTGTACGATTGATCAGCCCATACAATCATGTGCAATTTTGAGTTCATTGTATGTTCATCCTGATTTTCGTGCGCAAGGAATTGGCCGCGAATTATTCAAACGACAAATCGGCATAGCATCAAGGCCGAATCAGCTACTAGTGTCGTCATCGCGTAATCCGCATGTACTTGCCTGGTTAAAGGATGCTGGTTTTACACAGTATCCAAGTATTTGGCAGTTGCCGAAGTGTGCGATGTTTAGTCTGATGGCGCACGCGTGGTCATTTTATCGTTTGCAACAATATATACAGAAAAAAACACACGGCATGGCATTGAATGGGTTTCAGTATGCAGTTCGTTCCTTGTGAGGTGGCGCCAGTTGTTCATTTAGGAGTATACTTATTGGTATGGAGCAACAAATGTTACGTCCATCTGTCGGCGTTAGTGTCATCGTCTGTCGTGATCGACAGGTCTTGATAGGTTTGCGCAAAAGCGGAAGATCGCCAGTATGGCAATTTCCCGGCGGTCACTTGGAAATGAATGAGACGCCGGAAAACTGCGCACAGCGTGAAACGATGGAAGAAACCGGTTTGGTTATTACTAATGTCCGTGCGGTGACATTTACCAACGATATCAACATTGAAGTCGGTCATCATTGTGTGACATTAGTTATAATTGCCGACTGTCTGGAGGGTGAACCTACGACTCCAGAGCCTGACAAGAGTGAAAACTGGCACTGGGTGGCTTGGGAAGAATTGCCTCGGCCGTTATTTTTACCGATTCGAAATCTTTTACAGCAGGGTTACCATCCTTTTCCACAATCATGACTCCAAAACTCTCCATCATCATCGTCAACTTTCGTTCGAGTCAAGAACTCGAACACTGTTTGCGTTCGCTCCATGTCGCCACCCAGGCATCATTAGAGGTGATTGTGGTCGATAACTCGCCGGAAGATGGCGCTAAGGAAATTTTACATTCCAGCGGTTTTCATGGTCACTATTTCCCACAATCGCAGAACATCGGCTTTACCAAAGCCGTGAATTTCGGTACACAACATGCGATTGGCGAGACGCTTTGTATCGTCCATCCCGACGTGCTCTTTGAAGGGCATAGCCTCGATCGTTTAATTGCTTGGGTTGACCAGCATCCGCGCACCGTTGTCGGACCGCGCCAACGCGATCCGCAGGGCGATATTTTGACTACAGCCTATCCGCATACATCGAAACGAACGATTTGGGGTCCGGCTGAACACCAGGGTTCGCCATGGCCAAGATCGTGGCATCCGGCACTGTCGTGGATTTCGCCGCAGTTGATGTACTCGCTTGATACTCGTGTGGCTGCTGAACCGCAACTCGTGCCAGTGTTGAATAGCAGTTGCCTTGTTGCATCGCGATCGGTGTGGGAAGAAATCGGCGGCCTCAATGAGGCATTACAATTCGTCGGCCTAGAATCGGAATGGTTCAAACGAGCGGAAGAACTCGGCGTCACGGCCTGGTACATTCCCGAAGCCATCGTCTTTCACGAACAGGCAGCAAGTGTCGGAAAAATTGACGGCTGGAAAGTTCGGGAAATTACCAACCGCGATCGCTGGTGGTATGCGCGACGTTTCGGCATAGTGGCGATAGTTGGCTTGGCGATTGTTTTGTGGTTTGAAAGAATTCTTCGTCCACACGACGCGGCGTAGTTGAGCATTGACAGTCGCTTGCCTCAGGCGTATGCTCTCGGCGTTCTTTACGCACCTTGAACAACGCGTTCTCCAACAAGGAGGTTTGCCATGCCGAGAGAAGTGAGTATGATCGGAATATGTGATTTCCGAAAGCCTGGTGTACGCAGGGTCATTCATCGGTCAATTCTTGTCGATCAGTTGTATGTGTGGATTTGGCACAATCGCTGGGACAGGATTTCCAAGGCACACCTCAGACAATATTCTGTTGCGCAATTGGCCGGTATGATGAATGCGATTGCCGATGGAAGAGGATCGACATTGATGGACCGACTCCTGGTTCAGAACGGCTATAATCCGCGCGCGCAAGGCCTTCCGCCACCGAAGCCGCGCAATGAACAGCAATTGTCTCTGGGACTACACGATCGTACCCGGCCTGAAGATTCGTACGTTAGACCACGATGAGGAATTCATGACCCAGGCCAAGCTTTCGACAACAGAAGTCAAACAACTCTTGCGAGAGAATGAATCGTTCCGGGCGGCGTTTGACCGACTTCGTGCCGATACATCCCTGAATCAAGTCCCCTTTGTTGATAGCCAGGGCAAGACGCAAATGCTTCGACGTGTTGGTAACAACATCACGGTAACGTTCCGGTAACTTTCAAGACGCATGTTCATTGCCGACTTTCAACAGTCGGTTTTTTCTTTACTCCGTATTATGGCGGACAGTTGACAGGATTCACTCATTCGAGTATAGTGTTGTGGCGCCACTGGCGCATTTTTTAACTGAAGCGCAGTCTTCGATTTTCACATTATATGGAACGCAGAAATAACATCCGCAATATTGCAATTATCGCCCACGTTGACCATGGTAAAACGACCTTGGTCGATGCCATGTTGAAGCAAACCCACTCGGCTCGAAACCTCGATCAAATGGGCGAGCGGATTATGGATTCGATGGATCAGGAGCGCGAACGCGGCATTACTATTCGTGCCAAAAACGCCTCAATCGTCTATAACGACATTAAGATCAACATTGTCGATACGCCGGGCCACGCGGATTTCGGTGGTGAAGTCGAACGCATCCTCCGCATGGTGGATGGTGTCTTGCTGTTGGTTGATGCGAAAGAAGGTCCGATGCCGCAAACGAAATTCGTGTTGCGAAAAGCACTCGAACTCGGTTTGAACGCGATTGTTGTCGTTAACAAAATCGATAAACCGGACGCCGATCCCGATGAAGCGGTGAATAAAACCTTTGATTTGTTTTCACACTTGAATGCGACGCACGAACAGCTCGATTTTTCTATCGTTTACGCGTCGGCAATTGCTGGCACCGCGACCTTGGATCATGAAAAACCAGGCACCGATTTAACGCCATTATTTGAAACGATTGTGGCCAAAGTCCCCGCTCCGGAAGTAAACGTCAGCGAACCATTACAGATACTGGTGTTAGCGTTAATGAACGACAACTACAAAGGTAAGATGGGTATCGGGAAAATTACTGCCGGGAAAATTTCAAAGAATCAACCGGTCGCTGAGATTAAAACAGATGGAAAAATCGTCAAAGGCAAGGTGACGGATATTATGGTCTACGAAGGTCTGAAACAAGTGGTGGTGGAAACGGCTGAAGCCGGAGAAATTGTGGCCGTCGCTGGATTGGGTGAAATTGCTATCGGCGAAACGATTGCTGACGCAGAAAATCCGAAGCAGTTGCCACCGGTCGAAGTCGACCAGCCGACTGTCCAAATGACGTTTGGTGTTAGCACATCGCCGTTTGCCGGTAATGAAGGCAAGTTGGTGACATCACGGCAGATTCAAGCTCGCTTAATGAAAGAATTGGAAACGAACGTGGCGCTGCGCGTTGAAGAAACGGAAAATGAAAACAGCTTCCTCGTCTCCGGTCGCGGCGAATTGCACTTAGCAGTGTTAATCGAGCAGATGCGACGCGAAGGTTTTGAATTGCAAGTCTCGCAACCGCAAGTCATCATGCACGAAAAAGACGGTGTTAAAATGGAACCGTACGAACTCGTCTCGATTGACGTGCCGGGTGAATTTCAGGGCATGATTATCGAAGAGTGCGGTGTTCGTAAGGGAAGTTTACTCTCGATCGACACCACGCCGACCGGCGAACTTCATATCGAATATGATATGCCGACGCGCGGCGTGATTGGTTTGAAATCAGCGTTGATGACGAAGTGTCGCGGCCAGGCGATCGTCAATCACCTATTCAATAAGTACGAACCGTATCAACCAGACTTGATTAACGCCAATACCCACGGCTCATTGATTGCTTTTGAAAACGGCGCCAGTACTGGTTACGCCCTTGATACGGCACAGGAACGAGGAACGTTGTTTATTGCTCCAGGTGTCGAAGTCTACGCTGGCATGGTCATCGGCCAAAATTCTCGCGATGAGGATATGGAAATTAATGTCTGTAAAGAAAAGAAGTTATCGAACATGCGTTCGAAGGCCTCTGATGCCGCGATTTTATTAGCACCGCCGAAAACGATGTCACTGGAATTAGCTCTGGAATATATCGGCGCTGATGAATTTGTGGAAGTGACACCAGCTTCGGTACGCATTCGCAAACGACAGCTCGATGCTAACTTGCGGAAACGCGAAGGGAAAAACTAAGCGAAGAAAAAAGCACCTCGGGTTACGAAGTGCGGTTCATCGCTAGGACGATCTGCGGTTGAGCATTGACGTCAATACCGCGCCGGCGGAGGATGTCGAAGGCGTCACTGATGGCGCGTGCCTTGGCAGCTTCTGGATTTCGTCCGTAGCCGTCGATTTTCAGTACTCCGGAAATCGTCAGACGGACAGCGAAGGCTTGCCGTTGCCGACTACCAGCCAAGCCGAGTGACTGGAAATCAGGTGAGGCTCGAAAATGGCGCGCACAAAGGGCGTTCAACCGCATGGCCGGGAATTCATTCCAGGCGTTCGTGATGACGTCCGGGATGCAGGGCAGCAGTGTCTGGTGCAGATACGTTCGCACGAACTCCAGTCCATGTTCAGTATAGAGAACGGCGATCATGGCTTCGAACATCGTGCCGCCGTGTTTGATTCCCAGCAATACCCGTTGGTGCTGGGTTTGTCGAACGATCATCAGGACGCCACGGTCCTCCAAGATTTTGTGAAAGGCGGCATTGCTGGCGAGGCCACTGCGCCACAGCCCATGCTGATCGCGGTGGTCCGGGTAGTGTTCTACGAAGTGGTCGGCGATGACCAGATCGATGACCTTATCACCTCGGTAGGCGAGTACCTGCTGTCCCAGGTGAGTTGGAGGGGGTGTGCCATCCGCCGCCTCATCGAAGAATACATAGTGCCAGTACTCTGGACGGCTGAAGCTCAGCCCGAGGCGCTCCTCGATGAGAGCCACGTTGAGTGGGAACATTCGACCTCCATAGTGGTGAGTATTGTGAAGAGCAACGCTCCTTAAGACAGGAGTTGCCCATTCAAACATGGGTTGAGTATGCTGTCAAGGCTAGTTGTGCTGGAAAAGCAAAACAAAAACACTGCCAACAAACACGGAGTCGGGCGTAGTCGCGTTAATCTTCAACTTGTAATGAATGTACAATATTCGTTGCAGAAAGTACTAACACGACGCCAACGTGCGGAAACGCGAAGGGAAGCAGTAACACTCGCTGTTTCGTTATTGACAGTCCGAGGCGCCTGTACTAAGGTTGCCGCGGTTCTTTCCCAAGGAGGTAGCATGATTACCACACGGAATTTGTTTTCGGCCGGCAGGTTGATTCAACGGTGGGGCGTTGAAGGACTAGCAGCGGCGAGTGTTATCGTCGGTCGCGATGTGGCGCTTGCGATGCTGGTGCAACAGATGATCGTCCAGCCAGGAACAATCGGCAACGATCAGACCGATCAGAGGCTTCGGAGCATTCGTCGGCATTTGGAAAAGGACGGTTGGCTGAACTGGATTGAGTTCATTCCGGAATCCGGACACGGCGTCGTCTTCGATGTTACGGAGAGAAAATTGACGCATGTGGTTCGCGTTGATCGGATGGAAGTGCCCGAAGCCATCGGACAAACGCACATCGGAATGTGGATGGGAGGAGGAAGCAAGCTGTATTGTATCCCGGCTGGTCCACCGCCCCATCATGAAGCATTCCTGGTCATGCGCCGCCTGTTCCGTCAATTGGAAGCGAAACTGCTGGCTGAAGCAAAAACTAGGATCGCTGAACGGACATCTACGTAGCTCTGACTGAGGGCTACTTTTTATTTTTAAATATTCTGATATTAGCCAATAACCTCTGTTCCCCGGAGTTTGGATATTGACTTTTTTTTCATTGGATGGTAATGATATCCCGCTCGGGAATGGTTCCCGTTCCTGATTCCTCCCAGGTCGTGGAGGAAGATCCTCAAAGGAGTTCGAAATGCCGAAGCAGACAGCTCCTCCCAAGATCGTTCCCAAGTTCATCAGGCGGCGTGGAGGGAAGATTACTATCGACCTCGACCAAGCCGGCCAGGCAGCCAAGAACGTCGGCGACGTAACGGCCAATTTCCTGGGCAGCCTCGGGGACGACGGTCTGAAGATGGCCACGCAGGTGCGCGACTACCTCGCGCGGAAGGCCAAGACCGCTTGCGAGCAGACGCTCAGCAAGTCGCCGAAGTAGGGCACACTATACCGATTGTAACAAACAATCGGTTTTTTCTTTAATATTAGCCAAATAACGGAGTTAACTCTTGACAAAAATGGAAAAGTAGTGTAAGGTCGCCGGTCTGTCAAAGATTAAGCTCAAGGCATTCATCCGTGAACATGTTTGGGATTTGGGGGACGAGAAGGGCGAACAGCCCTCGACCCCACGTCCGAGCGTGCCGACAGTGACCTCGACTCCGATGACAACCACGACGGCAAGTACGCCGACGGTTGTCGCGACCGGTGACACGAGTCACTACGAGGAAGCAATCATGCATGACGTTGATGCCGGAACGGCCAAGCCGTACACCGACTTCATGAACATGCTGACGGATTTGCAAGACATTCCCGATCCCGCCAAGCGGAACAGCAAGGCACTGCAGATGGTGGCGAAGTTGCATGGGCACACGCCACCGGCTATCAAGGCGGCGCTGACCGCGCGAATTCAACTGCTCGAAACCGAGCGGGTGGAATTCGCTCAGCGGCTCAAAACCGAGACGGACGAGAATGTCGGCGGCAAGGAGCGCCGGGTTACGGAGATGGACAGCCAGCTGGCTACCATTGACACGCAACTCGCGCAGTTGCAGCAGCAGCGCACCGACCTGGTTACCCAGCAGCAGACGCTGCGTGGACAGATCCAGGCCGGCAAGGAAAAGACGGCAAAGATGCAGACGGATTTCGATATCGCTTTTGCCGCTGTTCAGAAGCGGCTGGCGAATGACGCTGCCAACCTCGAACCCTACCTCAAGTAGGAGATCGGAGCTGACATGAGTATCTCAAATCTGCCGGTCGTCTCGACTGGCAGTTCTATCAAGTCCATCTGGCAGCGACCAGAGAAGAATTTCGCCAAGGGTGGACTGGTTATTGCTATCCTGGCTGGACTCCTGCTTCTGTGGAAGCTCGGTCCGACGCTGGTCGATATTCTTTTGACCGGTGTTCACATGGCCTGGCTCGGTGGTATCCTCGTTGCCATCCTTCTGCTCGTCGCTAATCCTCGGTTCCGAACCCTCGTTCGGTACGTCTTCGAGTCGCTCGTGCGTTTTGTTGCCATGGGTTTCATCGATCTCGATCCGATCTCGATCCTCGAGAGTCGTGTCAAGGAGATGAAGAAAGAAGCAGCGGATGGAGCAAAGCAGGAATCGGTCATCGAAGGCCAGATTACAACTCTGGCTGACGAAAGTGCGCACGAACGCGCTGGAGCAGAGAAGGACATGCAGCTGGCCGACATCGCGCAACGACGTGGTGAGACCGGCAAGGTCACAACTCTGACGAATGACGCCACACGGCGCAACGCCAATGCGGACGAATTCGATTCCATGCGGACGGTCTTTGAAGAAATAAGGGAAGAGCTCAGGACGATGCTCACTGCGGTTGGCGACCAGATCGCTGATGCAGAGAGTTTTGTTCGAGCAATCACCAAGAAGCGCACTATCATGGGGGGCGCCTACAAGGCATTCCAGAACCTGCGGCGCATCCTATCGGGCGGTTCTGCTGGTGCCTGGTTCTACGACCGGGCATCGGAAGTGGCTGTCGAGGACTTCAACACCAAGTTGGCGGAGTTCCGTTCATTCGTTCGGGACTCAAATGCCATGGTCAGTGGTGATCTGCTTACTCAGCTCCGAACGGAGCAGGGGCAGAAGGCACTGTCGGCCTGGCGTGAACGCAGCACCGCGGTCAAGGGATTGCTCTCGGCGCATTCGGATGCATCGGCTTTGCCGGTGTTCCGTGATGGTCGGGAGCGCGTTCCGGCGGCGCGTTCGACGACGACTGGCGGCGAAGGCCTCCAGCGTTTGTTTGCAGACGATCCGAACGACAAGAAGTAGCGACGTGACGTTTACGTCATAGTCCACAAAAACCAAAACCCCAAAGAAGGAGATTTCACCATGGCACAGGGCGGTCCCAAGTCTGGCGGTATCATCATGATCGGCCTGTTCATCATCGCGGCGGTCATATTCGGCGGTAAGTTCCTCGTGACGCATGGTCTCATCCCGGGTGCCAAGCACACGGCGGCCAGTGTTCCGTCGGCGGTCAATCTGCCGTCGGACAACGCCGGTGGTTCTGCTACCTCGGTGTCCATGCTGCCCATTCCGAGTTCGGAACCGGCCCAGGTCAATGGGCCGCAGGTCCGGATGGAAGGGTATGCCTGGAACGCGCAGATGGGTCTGCTGTATGCCATCGGTGGCCCGAGTACGACTCGCGGTTCGCTGATGGAGAAGTACGGTGTCAATGTGCACTGGTCTCGTCAGGACGACAACAACCAGTTGCAGAGCGACCTACTCAAGACCGCGGACGAGATGCATAAGGGTGTTGCTCAGCCAACGGAGGGCGTGCACTTTGTTACCATCATGGGCGACGGTGCCGCAGCGTTCCTGCAGGGCATCAATCCGAAGCTCAAGAAGTTCGGTGCAGATTTCATCGCCGAAATCTGTGGCGTCATCGGCTATTCGCGAGGTGAAGACAAGCTGATGGGTCCGCCGGCGTGGCTGACGAATCCGCGTCTCGCGATTGGCAAGCTTGTGGCGTGCGTCCTGCGTGATGGGGATTGGAACATCCTGGTGATCTGGGCTGGCAACAATGGCCTCAAGGTCAATCCGGACGAGAAGACGTTTGACCCCGACGCGATCAACGTGCTCAATGCCGATAACTACATCGATGCCGCGGCAAAGTACATCAGCGGTTATACCGAGACTCGCAAAGTCGTCAAGAACGGTGTTCCGACGGGTGAAACCGTGACGATCGGTGTCACTGGTATCGCTACCTGGACTCCGGGCGACGTGACGGCAGCCGAGAAGAAGGGCGGCCTGGTGTCGATTCTGAGCACCAAGGAGAACAAGTACCAGATGCCGTGCGTGGTTATCGGTATCAAGAAGTGGGACGACGCGAACCGGACGACCTTGGACAACATGCTCATGGCCAGTTACGACGCAGCGGACCAGATTCGTGCCTACCCGCAGGCGAAGCAGCATGCCGCCGAGATCGAGAACGCGCTCTACGGCGAGAACAAGGGTGCGGGATACTGGTTGAAGTATTTCGACGGTGTCATCCAGCCCGACAAGCAGGGAATTCCGGTGTCACTGGGCGGCTCGTCGGTTTGCAACCTGTCCGATGCGATCCACGTCTTCGGACTCGAACGCGCCGGTGGTCAGAACCTGGTTCAGGCCACCTACGAAATGTTCGGCAAGATCGTGGTTCAGCAGTATCCGCGCCTGGTGCCGAGTTTTCCGCCCGCGTCCGAGGTCATCAATGTCTCGTATGTGGCGGATCTCCAGGCCAAGAACCCCAATCCCACCCCGGCCGAGGCTCCGGAGACGTTCTCTGGAACTCCCGGTGCGACGGTGGGCGATCGTGATTACAACGTCACGTTCAACTCCGGTCAGGCGACGTTCACGCCCAAGGCCGAATCCGTGCTCCGCGACCTGATCCAGAATTTGGGTATCGCGGGCGGCACGTACGTCGAGGTGCATGGTCATACCGACAACACTGGCTCCCCGGACGCCAATCAGCGTCTGCAGGACAATCAGCGTTTGGCGGAAGCCCGTGCCTTCGCCGTTCAGCAGTGGCTCGAGTCGCATTCGCCGACCAACTTCCCGGCGGGTCGCGTCCGAGTCTTCGCACATGGTCAGATGAATCCGGTTGCTTCGAACGACACCCCCGAGGGTCGTGCGAAGAATCGCCGGGTGCAGATCGTCCTCAAGTCCACCTCGCAGTAGTTGGGCCAGGTGATCTGAAGCTCACCTATGGCGCTCGGTTCCTCGTGGAACTGAGCGCCTTTTCTTTTTCGGAGGATCGATGGGCAAAATCTGGCGTGTGTTCTATCCGAATGAGGAGGTCGGTCCATTGGCTCGGCGCTTGCTGACGCTTTTGGTTCTGGTCTTTCTCATGTTCAACTGGCTGTTCATGGCCAGTCCGATCATTCCACGACCGCTGGAGGTGACGCAAGCCTTTGGTGATATGTGGATGAACGACGGACTGGGTCAGGAACTGATCAACAGCTTCTGGACATTCGTGCAAGCGATTTTCCTGGCGTCGGTGTTCTCGATGGCCTTCGCGTATTCAGGTAGACTTCCGGTTATGCGGCCGTTCGTGACGTTCGTGACGACGCTCCGCTACCTGGGTTTTGTCGGTCTGCCGTTTCTGTTCACCATGATGTTCGGCGGCGGGCATCGGCTGAAGTTGGCCTTGCTCATCTTCGCCATCATGGTCTTCCTGACAACCTCCATCAACGATATTGTCAGTGATGTCAAAGATGATCGCTACGACTACGCCCGAACCTTGCGCATGAATGAGTGGCAGGTGACGTGGGAAGTCGTTGTCCTTGGCACGTTCGACAAAGTCATCGATGCCATCCGGCAGAATGCTGGAATTGGCTGGATGATGCTGCCGATGGTCGAAGGAATCGTTAAGAGTGAGGGCGGTGTCGGCACAATGATCATCGCCGAGAATAAGCACTTCAACATCCCGCAAGTACTCGCCATCATGATTTCGGTTATGGCGCTTGGACTTGTTCAGGACAACGTGATTGTACTCATCAAGCGGCTGGTTACCCCCTATGCCTTCTTGAAGAAGGAGCGCTCATGAGCACGACCGCGAGTACGGCTATTCCTGAGCCGCAAGTGCCGACGAATGGGCGTCTACTGTCGCTCGAGAAAGTCAACTTGGCGTTCGGGAATAAGATCATCTTGCGAGATCTCGATTTGGAGGTACGCAAGAATGATGGACACGGGCAGATCGTCTGTTTGCTTGGTCCGTCTGGTTTCGGCAAGACCCAATTGTTCCGGTTGATTGCTGGGATGCCGGATCGCGCTGCAAAAGTGTCGGGCACGATTCGCATCCATCACAATGGAACGGAAATTCCGGTCCACCGTGGCCTGGTTGGTGTTGTTGCCCAGGACTACCCACTGTTCGAACACCACCGCGTGATTAGCAACCTGGTTATTGCTGGACAACAGGCTGGTCTTTCACGGAAGGAGTCGCACAGTCAGGCGATGATCCTCCTCGAACGATTCGGTCTGGCTGATCGCTACGATGTGTTTCCGGAGCAGTTGTCCGGCGGACAGCGTCAGCGGGTAGCCATCGCCCAGCAGCTGCTCTGCAGTCAGCACTACTTGCTGATGGACGAGCCGTTCTCTGGTCTCGATGTGTTGGCGAAGGCACGTGTTTGTGAGCTGATCGCGGAGTTGGCGGCGCTTGATGGTGGCAATACCATCGTCATCATCACCCACGACATCGAGTCAGCGGCGGCCATCGGTGACCACCTGTTCTTGATCGGGCGTGACCATGACGCGACTGGGAATCCGATCCCCGGTTCGCGAATTGTGGAGACGATCGACATGGTAGCCAAGGGCTTGGCCTGGCATCCTGAACTAACCTCAAGTGCAGCTTTCCACGATGTCGTGGATGGCATCAAGGCCAAGTTCAGGCAGTTGTAGATTTTGATCTTTTTCTAACGGCAGTGCTCGACTTTGAGCCTGCCGTTTTTTCTTACAAAAAACCTCCGTCGTACGATGGAGGTGCTATTCGATTCGCATGCGCAGACTGGCACGTATGATGAGCCAGAAAGAAAGTACGGAGATAGACGAGCCGACGATGATCGGAACGATGAGCGGCTGAACAAGGTACCTGATGCCGATCATGACACCGATGAACGCCAGTAAGAGTAAGTCGAGTCCGACCGTTCGCAGCATGTGTTCGCGAGCGGCATAGTGCAAGCCATAATCGAGAAAATAATGCGCCTTGAACGTCTGATGGAAGATTGGTCCGCCCAAAGCGATGACAATTACCCATGCGGCCATGATGAGACTAATGTGCGTGGTCATCGGAATCCTCGTGGAAAGGTGGGAAGAGCGGTTTCGTTGCTACGGGTCTATCATGAGACGAAAATATTGTCAAAAGAAAAACCACCACGATGTTCTGTGGTGGTGGGGAGCGAGGTTACGGCTTGCGTATGACCTGGTTGTTGAAGAAGAAGTAGACGTCCTTCTTGAGCTCGTCGTAGCGGCCGTGCAGCGACTCCACCAGCGTAGTCAGATCGGCGGTCTTTTCGCCATTAGCCTTGCAGACGTGGAGCAGGCTATCGACGCGTGCATCGGTCTTGGCAAGCCGGTCATGGGTAGCGATGCTGTCGGCAGTCATGCGCTCGATCACCGCCGAGGGGGTGAGGCCGGTCGTTGCGGCCTTGGGGTGACTGAAGTGCAGTGCGACGAGCGCTACGATGATCGGAATGACGATACTGCAGATGATGGCAGCGATCGCCAATCCATTGTTGCCACCGAGCCTCTTGTCGTGCTCTTTGAGCTTCGTGGAAACATCTTCCGGCGACAGAATCACCGGCTTGTCAGGCTCTGTGGCTTGCAGTTTGGCCAACTGTCGTTCCTCACGTTCACGATCTTCTCTCATGGTCATATGATTCCTCCTGCAGCAAGGCTGCAATTGGTGTGGAAAGGGCGAGTTGCGAACCTGCGGATGCGGGCGCATCTTGCCACCAGGGAAAGTATTTGTCAACCCCTGTTTTTTACCATCCTTGAATACAGTTTTTTTCGGCGCTTGACAAAATCCCCTATCAGGACTATACTGTGTTGTTCGTATTGTTCTGTCACTCAAACTCAAGCGGAGGCCACGATGACTCCCTGGATCGCAATCCCCCTCGTCATCCTTGTCTATGGCATCTTCTTCCCCTACCTGTGTCGCAACAGCGACCCCAAGCACCCCGAACGGCTGGAGAAGCTTCGGAAGGAATGGAACCCGCACAATGTGTCGTTCGACTAACGACACGCACCTTCACCTGGGACGGCAAGCAACACGCCGTCCTGTTTCATTTTCTATGAATACTGTTTCGGCTTCCGCGACAAACGTTTTTGCGCATTGGAATGGAGAACGCGATCAAGCAACCCGCGCGGCTGTTGATCGTCATCAAGCTCAATCACCGAATCAGGATCGATCAGGCTGTCTTCCAACACACTTTGCTGTTCGGTTAAACGATACGATTCAAGTAATCGTTCCGGAATTTCTTTCAAAAACGGTGATGGCGCTTGCAGTTGCATATTCGTCGTACGGTAACCGGCGGCAAGACTGTAGGTCAAAAACAAATGTTCTTTTGCTCGCGTTACGGCGACATAGAATAACCGTCGCTCTTCTTCCATTCCGCCTTCCTCACCCAAAGCTCTCGGATTTGGAAAGTATGCGTCGGAAAGATGGAGAATGAAAACCGCTTGCCATTCTAATCCTTTCGCCTGGTGAATGGTGCTCAGTACAATGCGTTCTTGGTTCGATTGTTCTTGCTCGTTACCAGCGACGCCGAAACTTTCCTGGAGCGACACCTCCGATAAGAATTTCGATAACTCATCATACTTACCGGCAAATAATGCGAGTTGCTCAAGATCTTGTAGACGATCATCGGCATCGGTAAACTGTGCTCCGAGGTAATCGCGGTACTCACCATCCATCACGAGCCGAATCAACGCCTCCGGTCCATTCTCGCGTTCATCAACCAGCGATTCAATCGTCCCGCGGAAATTCTTCCAACCAGTTTCACCACGACTCGGCGGCAGAAGACTTTCCAGTACAGTTGTGAGCGGATGCGCCTCCTCGTCTGGTGGCCCGAGTCGTTCTTGAATCATGTCGAATAATTGGCTAGCGGTTTGTTCGCCGATCCCAACCTGCAAACGCAACACACGACTCATCGCCACTTCATCTTTCGGATTATCGACGACTTTCAAAAAGGCTAGGACATCTTTAATGTGGGCGCGATCGAAAAAGCGCATACCGCCGCGGAAATCATAGGGAATGTCGCGCCGCGTCAGTTCGAATTCTAACGCTTGCGAGTGGTACGCGGCGCGGAAGAGCACGGCCATTTCTTTCAATGGTACACCGTCTTCGCGCAATTCAAGAATTTTCTGGACAATAAACTCAGCTTCCTGCTCATCCGAAACCGCGGGCACGATAATCGGCTTGATGCTGCCCTCGCGAACGTGTTGGAGTTTTTTCGGAAACTGAGCGATGTTGTTTTTAATAATAGTGTTCGCCACGTCGAGCACCGGTTGCGTCGAGCGATAGTTGACTTCCAGCTTGAACATTTTCGTTTCAGGATACAACTTCGGAAAACCTAATATATTACTGATGTCTGCGCCGCGGAATGAATAAATGGACTGCGCGTCGTCACCAACGACCAAAATGTTCTTATGTTCTTGGCTGAGGAGTTGCACGATGTTCGCCTGCAAATGATTGGTATCTTGATATTCATCAACCAGAACATAGCGGAATTGCTGGCTTAAAATTCGACGGATGTTTTCATGTTCACGCAATAACAAAAGCAGGTTCGACAGTAAATCATCGAAATCCATCAAATTATTTTTCTTCTTCCGATCTTCATATGTGCGGCCGACCGCCACCAAATCATCCGCCACCTTCATAAACTCCGGTTTCATTTCGGTTACCAGATCGCCGACCGGAATGTTCGTGTTTTTCGATAATGACAGTAATCCCGAAATGACGCCCGCCGATGGGAAGCGCGCTTTCTTCGGATCAATGTGCAGTGACTTCACGCACAGATTAATAAGATCCTTGCTATCCTCGGCGTCGAGAATAGTGAAGTTATTATCGTAGCCGATGGCTTTTGCATACTTCCGCAACAGAATGTTAGCGATGTGGTGAAATGTCCCGCCCCACAGCCCCGCCGGAAAAGAGCCCAGTAGTTCTTCAACCCGAAACAACATTTCCTTAGCCGCTTTATTCGTGAACGTCACGAGGAGAATATCTTCCGGTCGAACACCTTGCTCAATCAAATAGGCAACACGATAGACAATCGTCCGCGTTTTTCCCGATCCAGCGCCAGCGAGCACCAAACACGGCCCGTCGCCGTGGAGCACAACGTCAAGCTGTTCGCCGTTCAGCTCTTTGCGATAATCAATCTTGAAATTCGCCGGGTTAAAAGAATTTTTGAGAACGTAGGGTGTATCCATCCGCTGTAGTGTACCAGAACACGAAGAAAAAGCGAAGTGAAAAATAAGAAAAACAGGACACCGAAGCGTCCTGGGAAAGATCATATCGTTTAACTTGTACCCTGGCCTGATGGACTAGCCAATCTTGAGCTGAGCAACTCTTCCATCTGACGCCCGCGCCGACTGGTCTCATCGTTCAGTGGGAAAGAATGACCAAAATCCGAAACTTCGATCATCTCCCGAATGGCACGGCCAACTGAGGAAGATTGACCCCGATCCCGTGAGGCATACAGGTATTCCCTGATTGCCAGCACAAGATCCTCAACCGAGGTCTTGGCGACTACCATGTCGTCGAAACTCTGCATGTAGCGCTTGAGCGACTGGTGGGTACGAATGAAGTCAAGCATTGCACCCGCATCTTTCACAGCCCACGGCAACTCCGACGCCCCCGCAAACCTACAATCCTCAAGAGTCGAGGAGTGGGTCAACTGAATCTTGGGGTCAACATCACCTGAGTCATCGATCAGGAAGCCGTTATAGGAATTGTTGGCGCTGAAACAGTAATACAGTAGCTTTGTCAGCCACCCGAAATGCCGGATCCTGAGAATCGGACCCTCGATGACACTACTGCCAGCAGGCCATTCTTTGGCCTCCGTTGACGGCGCGTGCCAGTAGAATTTCCCGGTTGGTAGAAGTTGCCGACGAGGATCCTTAAAGTGGACGTGGTTGTGTCCATCCATGTGAAAAACGAACCGACTCTGGCCAAAGGCGAACAACCACATCACCAACAGGAAACACACGCCCAGTCCGATGAAGAAAATATTCTGAAACGACCAGTGGTGTGCTCCCCAGAGTCGCGGAATGCCGAACACCAGTGCAGCCAGAATCAAGCTTGCGACGAGGCTCATAATGACAATGGCCGCAACCCCTTCTCTGTTTATCTGCTCCTTCGTCTTTTTTTCTTCGTGCCGCATCAGGCACAGCTTACACTTCATATCCTGCCCAGAAATGAACGGCAGAAGATGAACACGGTTATCAGAACCAGCCGATTCTGTTGTCATGTTGTACCCCCAAACCCACGGTTCTATTTCAGCAACACTGAAATTTTCCGCGAGCTGAGCTCGCCCGGTGGCCACTCTCGAGAAGCTCCCGAGATATTCCATCCGAGACAATTGTCAACGAACTGCTGACTAGTATCTACCACCGTCAGCAGTTGTTGTCAACCATACAATCGTCAAGTGGTGTATTTCTGCGGAAACATTTCTTTCATCATCGGATTTTTTGTATCTTTCTCCGACACGTCATCCGACCCGATCGGTAACGGCCATTGGATATTCAAATCAGGATCAGCGTAATTGATGGCCGGATATTTTAGCCCAGCCGTCCAATGAGCGTTGACTAAATATCCGTAGACCGTATTCGGTTCCAATGTCTGGTATGCATTCCCGAATCCTTTCGACACGTATAACGCTTTCGTTTGATCGAGTTCAAACGTTAAATGGCGACCGAACATAGGAGACTCTTTTCGAATATCAACAATCGCGGCAAAGGCCCGACCGGCAATACAGTGGATATACTTATCCCACGGCTCGGCATGAATTCCCCGTATTATGCCGGCTCGCATATTTTCCGAAATATTCCATTGCACCGGTCCCAACTTTGGCAATCCTAACGCTTCTAATTTTTCCGCTTGAAACGCTTCACGAAATGAACCGCGAGAATCAGCGAACACATCAAGGTCGATAAGAAACAATCCTTTGAGTTCAGTTTCGGCAACACGGAGATTCGACATAGCGAAACTATAGCAAAGACCGCTGACTTAGCCTAGACCGAAGAATACCCGAAGTTATCCCCAACGTAAAATTTGGCTACGCCGAATCGCGTTGCAGGCAAACCATCCCTGTGGATTACTTTAAAGATTAATCATTTCATTGGACTTTAGGACGTGGAACTAAGCTCTTTACATCCTTGACTTCGGTTTTCCTTCGGTATATGATGTTCGTGAAGCCAGGCCTGCATAGCGGGTCGCTCAACATACGTTCATCGATTCGGTGGGGTCAGGGACGAGGAAACTCCCCTTTCCCCCACCGCATCAGGTGAGATTACCACTCCTCACACCATACAATATATAATTTTCCAACAACAATTTGTCTCTCCAACAAAGTAAATGTTAGGAGGGGTGTACACCACTTTCCTATGGCTCATATCCTACCAAAAACGAAACAGAAAGTTCTTCAATTTTTAAAGGACTATATTGAGCAACACGGATATGCACCAACACTTTCTGAAATTGCGAAGTTTCTTGATGTTAACGCACTCTCAACGGTTCACGAACATTTGCAATTCCTCGAAGAACGCGGATTTATCGATCGCGCTGAAGGCGAAGAACGCGGTATTACACTGACGTCACGACTCAAGACGTTTGCCGCAACGATTGCACGAAGCATATCTTTGCCAGTTGTCGGCACAATCGCCGCTGGTTACCCGATTGATGCGATTGAAAATCGCGACGTCTCGTTAGCGGTACCAGAAGAAATTGTTCGCGGAAAGAACGCCTATGTCCTTAAAGTCAAAGGTGATTCTATGATTGAAAGCTTTATTGCCGATGGTGACTTCGTTGTTATTGAAAAAACTGACTACGCGAAAGACGGCGATACGGTGGTCGCTCTACTCGATGATGGCACCGCCACATTAAAGAAGTTCTTCAAAAAGCGAAACTTTATCCGTTTACAACCGGCAAACCGCACGTACTCACCGATCGACGTGAAGAGTGTCGTTATTCAGGGTAAGGTTCTTGGCGTCATTCGACAATACTAACTGTTAGGCGCGTATGTTAAGTGCGCGCTTTTACAGCATTATTACTTCGGTTTTTCTTCGGCTTTCATTCAACTACCTGTCCCGTTAGACGGGCAACCAACATATGTCATCAACCCTCGTACACCAACGGTCATTATCAATTCGCCCATCTAACGGGATGATCGCTTATCTTCAACTCCCCCTCCAATCGATACTCCTCGGTCACGCGCAAATCTTTGACCAGATTCGCGGCGTCCAAAGTTATGAATTTGATTCCGTCCGCAGTGCGTACATATCTCTTGAGCCGTGGATGACAAAAGCAAGAGTACAGGAAGTCTACCAAGCGTTGCGACATACCTACGGTGCATACATTCGTTTCGGAGCCGCCGAACAAAAAACGACCGCTCGCGCCGCCGCCCTCTACCGTGGTTCACCGCACTGCACAATTGTAACCGCAGCAATGACTGAGGAATTTCTAGCCCAACTTCCGATTCGATTACTGCCAGGACTCGGAGAACGCACGACACGGTACTTAGAAAAACACGGCGTGACAACGTTTGCTGCCTTTCGAGATGTTTCCCATCAGACCCTACGCGATTGGTTTGGTGTTTCCGGACTCATCCTACAACAATTCTCCCGCGGCATTGATCCGCGACCGGTTGAACAACGTCAGCGTTTCGCCCTTGCTTGAGGTAGTTTCTTTTTTGATTTCGTTATATTCGGTGATTTGCCATACCACGGCTTGATCAATGTCCGGCGCTTACCTTCTTGTTGAACAACCTTCAGCACCTCGCTATCGGTTAGCGTTAAAGTATGAACAACACCATATACCGGGAGATCGAGAAGGCTTGCTAATGTATTGGCAATAATCAATCCGGTACGAACAGCCGTAAATGATCCAGGGCCGCGAACAACGACAATCCCTGATAAGGTTTTTTTGTTTTTCTTCAACATCGTATCTATGGCTTGCAAGGCCACATCTGAACCATGCCATTGTACTATTTTCGAAAGTTTGGCTTGAATACTGCCTTTCGCCACCAACCAAAACAACAACCGTCCGGCGACGTTCGTTTGTATAACTAGTTTCATACTGTCGGTCTTTTATCGATAACGGCAATAATTGGTCCAGAGAGAATTGCGTACAAGAAACGGTCTGTCAGTGAGTGCCGGTACTCAAATTCCTGCTTGGTCATGACGGTATAATGAATTTCTCTATCGAAGTGCTCCTGAAAGGTGTTCATCAACCTCTCTAACTTTGGCCGATTCACACTTCCGACAATGAGAATATCCGTAGCGGATTCTATTTGACCAACAAAGAAACCGGTCAAAACGAGTAAATAGATTCGTCCACTATCCTCAATTTGTGCTAGTAATGTGCGCTCTTCGAGCACCTCACCTTTAAAGACTAACGCCTTCAATTCCGGGAACAAGCCGCTTTCCATGTTGGCTCGATAGTATCGTTTTAATCCATCGCCGACCGCTGTCACCAGGTTAATTGACTGTAGTAACTGCAGTTCTCTACGAACAGAATTGACGTGTTCATGTATTTTTCGGCTAATTTCACGCACAAAATAAGACTTTTCCGGGTTTGTCAGTAAAAGGCGGAGCACTTTTGCTCGAGTACGTGAACCAAAGAGGTGGTCAAGTGAAGATCGCATAGATTTCTACTGTAGTGTATACTAAAAGCTGATTTTTGTCCCTGTATGCCCCTCCGCCAACGATTTGAAACCCTCCTCATCTACGACCCCAACCATTCGCCAACGGCGGCGAATGTTTGGATTTCTCGTCCGACACCGACTGAAGAGCAGGCATTAGGTAAGTTAATTGTGGTTGCTACTATCGCCGGAACGGACCGTGTTCATCTTGATGTAGTAAATCTCATCCAAGAGGAACTGCGCACCGCGTACTACCGATCGGCTGACGTAAAACCAGAACGTGCACTTGAACATGCTCTTCAGCAAACGAACCGACGACTCCACAGTGTTATCACCGACGGCGTTAGTCAATGGGTTGAGACAGCGAACATTCTTATCGCCGCTATATGGCGAGACGAAGTGGTAATGAGTTCCGTCGGGGCTATTCATGGGTATTTATTCCGCCGGAATCGAATGCATGATTTATTAGGCGACAACGAAAGTACTGCCGTCAATCCCATCAGAATATTTTCTCACGTCATTGCTGGCCAATTACAGGCCGACGATCAATTACTTTTTTGTACCCCGTCGTTACTAGACTATTTCTCACTAGAAAAACTTCGACGGACACTTCTTGATGGCAGCCCATCAGCAGCCGTTCATCAATGGGAATCAACACTCTTAGGTGTTAAGCAGCAATCATCATTCGCAGCAGTGATTGTGCAATCGGTCGCCGCTGAGACAGTAACGACGCCGATGAGCCGTCCTGTAGCCCAGGCCACCCTGACACAATCTGCCCCACAAGTTTCCATGGAGCATTTAATTGCCAAAGAACAAGCTACTGAACGTTTACTCTCGCCATCAATCTGGCCAGCTTTTCGCGACGTAGTCGTTCAAATTACTCGCAGCGTATCAACCATAACACGTCAGAAGGTTTTACATAAACCACCGCGACGAACGGTCCCCGGCAGCATACAAAATCAGTCACTCGCGCGATCGACATCAAGTTTTTGGCCATCTGTACACCGCATATTCCGAAGAACTTTTGATGAAACTACGCATTTCTTTGCCACCATCCGGCCGAATAGACTAAACATCCCAACAGCACCGCCCCCAGCCATATTGCCAACAACCATGAAACGACGTTGGCGACCTTCGCTCAATCAAACTATTTCTGCGTTTCAACGACTTTCTCGTCAGCAACAAATTCTTCTTGGTGTAACGTTTGTACTGATTGTGGTTCTAGCGGTTAGTATTTTACCGAAACACCATTCACCAACCACTGCTGCTACCACAAACTCATCAGCCACCATTAGTGATCATATTGCCAAAGCCAATGCTGCTATTATATATGGTGGAGAGGTCACTGCTCAACAGGAACTCCAAGCCGCTCAAACACTCTACAACGCATTGCCAAACCACACCGCAAAAGACAGAGCGGCTCGACAATCAGCACTAACGTCAATCAACCAGTTGATCGCTAAGTTATCGCACCAAACAACAATACCGCAGCCAACTGTAGTAGCTAATCTCCTAACCACCGCTCCTAACATTCAACCACAACAGCTCTATTTATCCGGTACCAAACTCATTACCGTTGATCCGGGCCAGACAATTGTGACTGCAACCACGCTAGGAACAACAAATACGACTACAGTTATCGCCAACCCTACTATCGACACCGGGAAAGTAGCTACTGGCGCCATTAGCGGTACATCTGGCGTCTTGTTCAGTACAGATCGCAATGGATTCTTATTGCTTGATACTCAGAAAAAAACCTGGAAATCCCTCGATGCAACGTGGCCAACCCCGAATTCACGAGTGCAATCGGTAGCCATATACCAAAACAGACTGTACACACTCGATGCAGCGCATACTTCCATTGTCCGCTTTACTATCGGCGCTACTTCTCTCGGTACAGGAACACTCTGGTTAAAAGAAGCTGCTCAACTTTCTGCCGCACGTAGCCTCCAAGTTGATGGTTCAATTTTCGTTCTTCAACCACACGGCGTTGTTGAGTTGTATGCAAATGGCCGGAAAGGCACGTTGACGTTAAGCACTATTGACCCACCACTAACCGACGCCACTCGATTGATTACAGACTCAACTATGACAAACATTTACCTCGTCGATCCGGGACATCATCGCATCGTGGTTATGACAAAAACAGGAAAGCTTGTTGATCAATATACCTCCCCAACCTGGACCGATCTTCGTGACATAACAGTCAACGAAAAGACAAAGACAGCGTACGCTCTAAGCGGCGTAACCATTTCATCCTTCACGCTGAACCATTAACAAAACTCCACACCGTAGTTTAGTGTGGAGATTGTTGTAAAAGTTCTTACTTGAGAGCGACTGTTGCTCCAGCTTCTTCAAGCTGTTTCTTTAGCGTTTCCGCTTCTTCCTTCGTTGCGCCTTCCTTAATCATCTTCGGCGCGGCATCAACGATATCCTTGGCTTCTTTCAAACCTTTGCCTGTCACCTCGCGAACAACCTTTATAACCGCGATCTTATTCGAACCAGTTGTTAAGAGCTCAACATTAAACGAACTCTTTTCTTCCACCGCGGCGGCATCGCCTGCGGCTGGAGCGGCCGACATCATCATCGGAGCGGCAGCGCTAACACCGAACTTTCCTTCGAGTACTTTGACCAATTCGGCCAAGTCCAGGACGGAGAGTTTTTCGAGCTGTTCGACGAGCGCCTTGAATTTTTCCGGCACTTCGACGACTTGTTGTTCATCGGACATAAAATATTCCTTTCTTCGTTAGGCGCCAGCTTGAGCCGGGCGCTTCTCATTAATTGCGTTAAGAACTTGGATGAAGCTTCGTAATGTTCCCGCCGTAACTTGAACTAAACCGGACAACGGACTGCCAATGACCCAGACCAGTTTAGCCCGCATTTCGTCGCGACTCGGAAGTTTTGCTAATGTCACAGCTTGTTTAGCATCAAGCACCTGTTTACCGATTAAGCCGCCCATGAGTTCAACGGTTGGATGGGTCTTGGCGAATGTTTGGAGCAACTTTGCGGCCGTAACTTCGTCGCTGTATCCGAAGGCCATGGCCACACTACCTTCGAGTTGGTCGACAATCGCTTGGTCAAAACCATTTTCGGTCAACGCTTTTCGTAGCAGCGTTTTCTTCGCTACGACCAGTTCCACGTCACCTTGGCGGAGCGTCTTCCGCAATTCCGTAACATCTTTTACGGTTAACCCTTGGTAATGGGTAAAAATCAATCCCTTCGATCGTTGAAGTTTTTCATTCAACTCGACGAGGGTCTGCTCTTTCGCTTGTCGTGTTATAGCCATAGGTATGTAGAAAAGTTGGCGACCACAGACATGGACGCCGAATTGGCGGTGCTTCCTCGGTCAGTTGGCAATCGTGCCAATTAACCCTCTTTGTCTTGTTCTCGGGCACTTGTCCCGAGCCAGGTCGAGGGGCTGAGCGTCTGTGGAAAGCTAAAACAGTGTACCTGAAGAAAGAAAGTACGTCAAGTCTAACCTGGATATCGCTTATTTATTCTGAATAATGCAGTGGCACTGCGTCAGAAACTATTTCCTGATTCGGGAATTCTGATCTTAATTTCTCTATATCCTCGGTATCCATGGACCATCCCACAGCTCCTAGATTTTCTTGGAGATGATCATTGTTGGACGTCTTTGAAAGCGTAACGACATGATCTTGAGAGATAACCCAGTTGATGGCAATTTGAGTCGGTGTTTTACCATATTTTTTTGCTAACTCAGATACCACGGGAGGAACGGCGTCTAGCAAAAGACCTTTTTGAAGCGGTCGCCAAGCAACGAGCATTACATCGTGCTCTTGGCAATATCTTAGCACGCCTTCCTTCTCAACCTCGCGATACTTGAGATTATAGTGAACTTGATTACAAACGATTTTATTTTTTGTTAGTGCCCGTGCTTCTTCCATTTTCTCAACTGGGAAATTGCTTACCCCTATGTTTCTTACTAAACCCTGATGAATAAGTTCATCTAATGCTTGCATTGTCTCTCCTAAGGGTGTGCTGAGACTATATCGATGGATAAGATATAGGTCGAGATAATCAGTCCCCAGACGATCCAGGCTAAACCTGGCAGCATCGATCACTTGTTGATATTCCAGATGACTTGAGTGAACCTTCGAAACCAAAAATAACGATCGTCGGTCGTATGGCTTAATGGCTTGCCCGACTAACGATTCTGTGTAACCGTTCGCATACGATTCAGCCGTATCAATGTGTGTCACTCCTCGCTCAATCGCGTATCGGATTGCTGAAATATCTGCGTTATCATTATTTTTTGGATCGCGCTCGTTCCGTCCACCCATTTGCCAGGTACCAAGTCCATAAACCGGCATTTGAAAACCCGAAGCTAATTGTTTTATCGGAATTTTCATCCTCGCATTTACTTTAAATACTTAGCCTTGTTCTCGTTATGTTCAGCCAATGTTTTCGCGAAATACGTCGTCCCATCCGGTGCAGTCAAATAGTAATAATATGGATTACTCGTCGGATTGATAGCCGCGCGGAGCGACGAAATGCCCGGATTATTGATCGGCCCCGGTGGCAAACCTTTGTGTTGGTAGGTATTATATGGTGAATCAGTGTTCGTATCGGCGATTGAGACATTGATATTCGACTGTCCGGTGGAGAAGATAACAGTAGCATCGGACTGTAATGGCATACCGATATCAATGCGCTTCCAGAACACATCGGCGCCGTTCGCACGATCGGTATCAGTTTTTAACTCTTTCTCTAAAATTGAGGCCATCGTTAACTCCTCATACAGCGTATGTCCATGAGCCTTCGCCGCTTGGCGTAGCGCCGGTGTTACACGCTGATCGAAGTTATCGAGAAACTTCTGCAACACCGATGCCGCGGTTGATTTCTTAAAAAATCGATACGTATCTGGAAAAAGATATCCTTCGAGATCGGCGCTTGCGGGTTTATCCGCTAAGAATGTATAGTCTTTTGCAACCACGGTTCGGCTGTCCGTCACGCCTACTGCCGCTAGAAAATCACTAGCACTAACGACACCCGCTGTTTCTAAGCTTGAAGCGATCTCTTTATTTGTTAAACCTTCTTTAAACGTTAACATCACCTCGTTGTCCTTTGCATTCTGCGTCGAAATCGTTTGCAAAATCTGCCGACCGGTCATACCGCGATCTAACACATAATCCCCGACCAAAATTCCCGAACGCTTCCCTTGCGTCAGCGCATACAATGTCCAAGCCCCGGCTGATGAAATAAGGTTATCTTTTTGCAAAGCCACGGCGACGCTCCGAAGTTGTTGCCCTCGAGCAACAGTAAACGACACTTGCTGTGACGCCGATCCAGTCGCATGATTTACCGACAACAGCATCCACCCGACGGCAATACCAACGACAATGATGAATCCTCCAATAATCGCGTAGACGTAGCGCATTAGAGGTGACAATTCAATTTTTGTCGCTCCAGTTCAACTACTATTTGCTTCACATCCTGTGCCCGGTCTTTTGGGCAAACCAGAATCGCGTCGTCGGTTTCGATGACAATCATATTCTGCAAACCAGCGGTCGCGATAAGCTTACCGGTATAGCTGAAAAGTAAATTCCCACGTGAATCAATGCTGATATGTTTCGCCCGGCTGACATTATGATGCGGATGCGCAGCGAGCATATCGTGCACTGCCGACCACGAACCGATATCGGACCAGGTCAAATCGGCAGGCATGACCAGCATTTGCCGATCTTTTTCCATAATGCCATAGTCGATAGAAATTTTCTGCATTTTCGGAAATAGCCGCTTAATCGTCGCTCGCTCTCGCGATGTTCCTATTGCCGATTGCATTTGCATCAACAACTTGTATGACGACGGCAACCAGCGCCGATACTTTTCCAACATCGCATCCGCACGAAACACAAACATGGCTGGATTCCACAAATACTGCCAACTCGCTACATATCGTTCGGCGGTCGCACGATCCGGTTTCTCGACAAAGCGATCAACAAGAAAAACGTCATGACCGCCGATCGAGTCGACTTGTTTTTTCATTTTGATATACCCGAGTCCGGTATCAGCGAAACGCGGCTTGATGCCGATCAGCACTGTTTGATTCGGGAAACGGTTAACAAGTGCACCGGCATCCTTGATAACTTTCACATAGGCATCCGTTTCTTTCAGGTAGGCGTCGGAGTTAGCCGTAAAGACAACTTCTTGCGGATTTTTTTTATGAATCGCCGCCACAGCTAAGCCGATGGCCGAGGCGGTATCGCGTCGCGCAGATTCTAAAATGTACTGCGACGATTGTAATTTCGGTAATTGCTTGCGTAAGATAGAAAACTGATCGACGCTTGTTGAAACAAAAATATCTTTATCGCTCCACCCGCGTCGTAAACGCCGGTAGGTTTTTTGCAACAATGTTTCGTTATCGCCGAACGGTTGCGCTTGTTTCGGTGACTGTTGACGTGATACCGGCCACAGTCGTGTGCCGTTTCCGCCAGCCATGATGACAGCTTTCATAGTCATGACAGTATACCATACTGTACTTCTTTCAAGTTCAACGTAATTGCACAAGAGTCCGATCGAAGTCATTGGACTTGATTTATTCGTTAACATGTGCTATACTGTATCCAGATAGGTGGAACGCGCTTTAGACAAGCGCGTATTTTCGTTCAACAAACGGAAGCAATCAACACCTATGAAACACAACAACGGCGACGTCGTAATCCGCCCCAGCCTCAACGGTTTGACGATCTCCATGGTGCCGGAACAACAACTCACGCTTGCAACAACACCGAAGAAAACTTCGGGGCGTTTATTGAATACGTTGTTACTTGTCGTTAGTCTCTGGGCAACACCAATGCTGTCACACGCTGCGACGTACACCTCGGCAGAACTTATTCAGCAAACAAACGCTGTGCGCCAGCAACACGGTCTTTCTGCGTTGACGGAAAATTCCGCACTCACTAAAGCTGCCCAAGCGAAAGCTGATGACATGTTCGCTCAGCAATACTTCAATCACTACTCGCCTTCCGGCCAAGCTCCGTGGGTGTGGTTCAATTCGCAACACTATGTATACACCTCAGCCGGTGAAAATTTAGCTATCGATTTCGTTGACGGCAGTGACATTGTCCCAGCTTGGATGAACTCGGCCAGCCACCGCGAAAATCTTCTCAACGCCTCATACCGCGACATAGGCATAGCCGTCGTTGATGGAACCATGAAAGGTCAGGCGACAATCATCGTTGTGCAATTCTTCGGAAGCCGGTACAACCAGACTGCTCCAATCTCACAGACGGAAGTTACAAGCGTCAAACCAGCACCGTCCAAAACTGTTGCCCCGGTAATCCCAACGACAACCGCGCCGTCTGTTGTTCCAGCAATCAAGACCGCACCTACCCCATTACAACAACCAACAATCGAAATCCCCACTATCATTCCGCCAATAGTCACAACGCCAATTGTTCAGCAAACACAACTCATACCGGTACCTGAGGTGCAAGGAGTGACTACTGAGGTTATCCACAACCAGGTCTCACCGGTAATACTATCGTCCGCCAAAACCTCAGAATCTACAGAATGGTTACTTCTTGGTACATTCTGCTTCTACTTGTCAGTCATCTCGGCCGCAGCTGTTATTCGATCACTTTTAACAGCAAAAACTCAGAAGCAAGTACTTATCCCACAGACGGTAACAACGTAATAGTTATCCACAGTCTACATCCGTCTTGAAAAAGACGGTTTTTTATTCTGTTTTTCTCCCATGGTAGCGTGGCAATATGAGTTATGGTAGGATAAAAACACTTCCTAAAAAAGCCTCTTGACAGTTTTCAAAAAATTTAGTAAGGTAGGAGCCCTTAATACCGTTCTTTTTAGGAGTTTGCACTTTGCAGTTTTGCTAGTTTCGTCCTTTGAGACAGGAGAAATCGTTTAAAAGAGCCAACAAAAATTCATAATCCTCGTCGTGACTCTGTATGGGCTTGACTTTTTTGTCGTAGTCTGATACGGTGCGACGTTATTTGTGATTTATTGTTGGCTTTTTTCGTACCGTAAATATTACTTGGAAACGAAAGCGCCGACATCACTTTTTATCAATTGATTTCATATCACTAGGTCAACGCCTATGAACATCCGAATCAATCTTATTCCGCGGAAGACAACCCGCGAACGAGTGTGGAAAACACTCAATGTTGTGGTTGGGATCACCACGATTTTGAACGTCAGCATGGTTGGGACATTGCTCCAGCCGACAGTCGCAAAAGCGGCTGAAATGCCGACACAGATCGAAACAGGGACAATGGATACAACGATCACCCCATCCGCTACACCCTCAACTTCAGTTAATCCTGCACTCACCACTTCATGTAACCTGAATGTCGGTTTAATCGTCGATACTTCCGGTAGCATCAACTTGACCGAGATGACCAGTATGAAAACTGCGTTGTCGAGTTTTACCAATGCTTTTGCGCTGACACCTACTGATTTCTCGCTAACATCGTTCAGCACGAACGCTACTCTGCAACATGGTTTTTCGTTAACTCCGTCTCAAACGTCAGCCGACATCGCTAACAACGCCATTATTCCGGCTGTCGGAGATGGCAATACGAATTGGCAGGCTGGTTTAGCAGTCAGTGCCGCGTCGTTCACCGCGGCTCAAAATAAGCAACATCTTATCGTTATCGCCACCGACGGCAGTCCAAATCGTTATGGGAATCCGGTAACGAACGACTTTAGCTATATCAATGCGCTCAACCCGGCTATCGAAACTGCCAACGCAATTAAAACTGCCGGTACACGCATCGTCGTCGTCGCAATCGGTGATGATGAAAGTGATCCGGCCACGATCGCCGAGAAGCAACAAAAGATGGAAAACATCAGCGGACCGAATGTCGCAACCACGACAAGCGCCATCTCGACCAGTACTGATGTCATTAAAGTTGCCGATTTTACCGGCTTACAGGCCGCACTCACAGGTTACGTTAATGCATTATGTGGTGGAAAAATTACCGTTCAAAAACAATTTGATGACGGCACAACTGTTTCCACTTCCGGCACTAGCGTTTCCGGTTACGACTTTACCGTGAATAACGGCACTACCCCGGTCACACAGACAACCAGCACCACCGGCTATCTCGAATTCAAAAATGTGGCCGTCGGAACATATTCAGTCGGCGAAACCGTCAAGGCCGGCACGTACTTGAAAAATGTTATCTGCACCAACGGTACAGCAAACGTAGGAACAGCCGATACCGCGAACAGACAGATAACCGGTTTACCGATTTCTGATCAAGGGAAGATCGATTGTACATTTACGAATGCTCCGTCAACCGGAACAATTACCGTTACCAAGTACGATACTACCGAACACAAACTCAACGGCGCAACATTCCAAATCTGCAACGGCGCTAATTGCCAATCAAAAACTGACGGCGCAGATGGCGATGTCGCCGATGGCGTCGTTTCCTTCACCGGACTCGCGACAAGTCAAGCTGGTATTTTGTACAACGTGACTGAAACGACAGCCCCAACAGGTTACGTGAAAAGCAATGATACGCACGCGGTGACAATCTCTTATGCACAACCAACCGGTACCACATCATTTGTGAATGTCCCGGCTGCTTGCGGTTTAACGCTAACAAAAACCGTCAAGAACTTGACACACCCGAACGGACCAAATCAACCGGGCGATACATTGGAATACCGTATCGACTACAAGAATATCGGCAACGCCGTTTGTCGCGGCGGTGGCGTTCGTATTGATGACACGGTTCCGACTGGATTGACCTACAACGGCAAACACACGGAATCTGTCGATGGCGGTGAAAACCTGGCGGAAAACGATCCGACCAATATCAATGCGTTTCCGATTCAGTTTGGTTATCCATATGATGACCTTATGAACATAGGTTTCCCGGCGGCAAATCCAGCAGCGAACATTACTGCCGGCGCGAAACTTCTCAGCTGGGACACGAATAATGTGTCAGCTGGTGAATATGGTCATGTTACCTTTCAAGCGGACATTCCAACAACCATTCCGGAATGCACCACCGCTACGTACGACAATACGGCTAAAGGATATGCCTACGAACTCATGCCGAAAGTCGTTTCCAGCAATACAGTAACCACAACGTTGACCACCGGTTGTTCTGGCACACTCATCGTCCATAAGAACGTTGTGAATTTCCAGAACGGCGAGGTTATCGATACCAATCCATTTACCGTCCAAGTGAATGGCACAAACGATAAGACCGTGGCTGAAAATCAAGATGCTTCATACACCTTGCCGGCCGGTACATACACTGTGGCCGAGTTGATTGCTCTTGCGCCGAATTACCAATTAGTTGGCTATTCAGTCGACAATGACCCGAACCTCGCTGGTGCTCAGATTACTGTAACGAACGGCCACACCACTGAAGTCACTATTACCAACAAGCAGAAACCATCGTCTATTTCCGGAATGAAGTTCAATGATTACAACGGCAATGGGATACAAGATGTGGGCGAACCTGGTATTCAAGGTTGGACGATCTGTATGACATTGTCCTCCGGTGGAACTGCCCCGGTTTGCACGACCACCGATAGTACCGGTCACTATACCTTCGGCAACTTATTGCCGATCAGCTATGATGTGATGGAACAGAACGTTGCGGGCTGGACGCAAACCATGCCAAAAACCAATGCCTATGTTGTCTCACTTGGCGTGAACGGCCAAGTTACCGGTAAAGACTTCGGCAACCACCGTGATACCAGTTCAATCACGGTCAATAAGAAAGTTGATAATGCTGACGGTAAAGGGTTTGTCGATGTCAGCGGTGAAGCAACCCCGTTCCGTTGGCAACTCGATCTCGGCGCCACAAATCTCATGGGCGCTACACTCAGCACTATTGTCACTGGACAACACGCTGTTACCGAGCCAACAGTCAATAACTACACCTTTGTCGGTGCATACCTCAACGGCGCAACGGATCGCAGTGAGCACGCATACAGCTGTTCCAATCCGCAATTCACCGTACTGCCAATCCCAGTCACGGTGGCGAATAATGGTACGACCATCACACTGTGTAACGCTCATGATACCAGCCACATTACCTTCCAAAAAATCGTCAACAACGAAGAAGGTGCTGATCTGTCGAAATTCATCTTTTCCACGAATAGCCACGATTACAAGAACGGCGATCAAGCAGATATTGCGACCGGAAGTTACGCGCTCACCGAAAACACTGTTTCCGGCTACCACTTTGTCGGTGCCACTGGTGTCTGTACGATAAATTCTAATAACCAGATCTCACTGAACGCCAACTCCAAGGGCGGCACGTGCACGATCATCAATGCACGCGATACCGGTACGTTAAAAGTTATCAAGCATGTTGATGGTGGCACAGCCGTTGCCGGAAATTGGAAACTCCATGTGAAGCAAGGAACGACCGAGATTGCAAACAGTCCACAAGCAGGAAATGAATCCGGTACAGTGTATCCTCTCACTGTCGGCCAATACACGGTTTCTGAAACCGACGGTCCGACCGGATATACACCGACGTTTTCTTCAAGCTGTCCGAATGGTGTCATTACGGTTATCGCTGGACAAGCGGTCACCTGCACACTCACCAATACACTCACACCGGTATACTTCCTGAAATTGACCAAGGGCGTAGATAAAACCATCGCCCAACCAGGCGATGCACTGACGTACACACTAACCTACAGCAACACTGGCAATACGCCATTGACCAACGTTCAAGTGATCGAAAGTTATGACTCGCGTTTTTCATTCGGCCATTCAACGCCAACCCCGACTACTGGCAATAATGTCTGGACTATCGGTAATCTCGCTGTTGGTGCGAGCGGTACAATTACGATTACCGGAACACTGCCAAGCATTTTCCCTGAAGGCACAACGAATGTTCATAATTCGGCAGTTGTCACAGCTGATCATGTCACAGTGCCCCCAGCTACTGCTGATACAAAAGTTACAGCCGCTTGTTCCTTAGTAGTAACCAAAGCGGTCAATACCACTTCGGCGAACGGCGGCGACACCTTAACGTATACCATTGACTACCACAACGATGGTCATGCGTTCTGTACCGGCGGTGGCGTAAAGTTGTACGACACGCTCGGCGCGGGTTTAACCTACGTCAACAATAGCGCTAAGCTTGTTTCGATTGCCAATGACCAAGATCTCAATGATGGCGATCCAGCCCCAGAAGTCTTCCCAGCTACCTTCAATGGATCCACTGTGACATTACTTGGCAACCTTCATGAAATTGGACCTGGTGAACATGGCATTATCCAACTCCAAGCAACAACGTCCACCGGTACAGAATGTACAACGTGGAACGTGCAAAACATCGGCCACACCGATGGAGTTGAAGTCGGCAGCGACGTCGCCTTCTCATCACCAAAAACTTTGGTCAGCGCTGCATGTTCTACGACGATCAATGTTGTGAAATTGGTCACGAATGACAACGGTGGCAAAAAAGTAGCTGGTGATTTCGCCATGCACATCTCTGGCACGGCCGGCACGGCGAATTTTGCCGGCAGCACAACTGGCGTGACGACGAACGTCGTTCCGGGAACATTCACGGTTTCTGAAACGCCAGACTCTGGTTATACAGCGACTATGTCCGGTTCATGTTCGGGTACAATTACGCTTGGACAACACGTAGTCTGTACTATCACAAATAATGATAAGCCGGGTTCGTTGGTTGTAAAGAAAAACTTGATCAATAATAATGGCGGCAATACGGTGGTCACCGATTTCTCCTTTAAGGTGAATAATGGTACTAGCGTTTCATTCGAAGCTGACGCGCAAAATGACATTACCGTTAATGCAGGAACGTACTCCATTGTAGAAAATCCAGCTGTCGGATATAGCACAACGTACGACAATTGCACCAACGTAGTAATCCCGAACGGCGGCACCGCAATTTGTACCATTACCAACGATGATATCCAACCGAAAATTACCGTTATAAAAACAGTGGTTGGTGGTGATAAATCTGTTGCTAACTTCCCATTGTCAGTAGGAACAACCTCGGTTACTTCCGGAATTCAAACCGGCATCAATGCGGGAACCTACGTGGTTTCCGAAGTGAACAACCCTGCTTACGGATACTCCGCTTCTGTATGGGGTGGCGATTGTGCATCGAATGGTACGATTACACTTCATCTAGGTGATATGAAGACCTGCACTATCACGAACACTCGCGATACTGGCACGATCACAGTCAATAAGAAAGTTGATAATGCTGACGGCAAAGGATTTGTCGATGTCAGCGGAACGGCTACACCGTTTCGTTGGCAGCTCGATCTTGGTGACACGAATTTGATGGGCACCTCGCTCAGCAATATTGTTACCGGCCAACACGTTGTGACAGAATCCTCAGTCAATAACTATTCCTTCGTTGGCGCATACATCAATGGTACGATAGACCAAAGTGAGCACGCCTACAGTTGCGCCAATCCGGAATTCACGACCCTGCCGATTCCAGTTACCGTGACTACAGCTGGCGCATCCGTCACGCTTTGCAACACCGGCATCCAACCAAAACTCACCGTCAATAAGGTTGTTGTTGGTGGAACAAAGGTTGTCTCTGACTTCCCACTCTTCGTCAACACAACGAAAGTTACCAGTAGTATTCAGAACGGATTCAACGTCGGAACATACACGATTTCGGAAACGAATCAAGCGAACTACTCCGGCGTTATTACCGGTGATTGCTCGGCTACCGGCGCAATAACCTTGAACGTCGGTGACGTAAAATCGTGCACTATCACGAACACGTTTACCGGTAAACCGTCGCTCTCAATCACGAAGACAAACAATATTGTCGGCTTCACCAACCCTGGCCAATCTGTGACATATACCGTAACTGTTACCAACGCCTCATCGGCAACTGACACAGCACGTGGGGTAACATTGAAAGATGTTTTGCCAGCCGGTTTCACCTACACCACGATTGGTGGTGTCACACGAACATTTGTTCTCGGTGATATGGCTCCTGGCGCTTCGATTGTCACCACTTACTCGGCTGACATCAGCACCACACAAGCAATCGGCACATACACCAACACAGCTACTGCTGCCAGCACGAACGCTACCTCTGTCAGCGCCACGTCCAATGTCGATGTCCGTGTGCCAGCAGTGCTCGGTGCAATGGCGATTCCGACCATGACACTTACTAAGACCGTTCTCGCGACAACAACAAATCCGGGAAAGACCGTAACCTACACAGTTACGATCAGCAACACCAGTGATATTGATGTAACCAATGTGACACTGAGTGATACTTTGCCGAAAGGATTCACCTTCGTGGACACTGGAAAGACAACGAAAAGTTGGACGATCGGTACACTCAAAGCAAACCACCAGCGCATCATCAATTACGATGTCCTAGTTGGTTCGACCGTCAAAGCTGGAACATTTGTCAATAAGGCTACCGTCCGTTCGACAGAACTTGAACCTTTAAACGCCACAGCAAAAGTCACGGTTAAGGTTCCGCAAGTCCTCGGCTTAGCAACCACCGGCGCTTCGTTCCGAGACTATCTGATCTTCGCCAGCGGCCTCGGTTGTCTCGCCTTCGGTCTATTCACAGCCGGACGGCTCCGCAAACGCGGTGTCCATGGATTCGCTCAATAACATTCCGCAACCTTCGTTCTCACCGATTCCGGTTTCACACCGGAATCAGTGGTGGACTTGGGTCGGCGCAATAAGCCTGATTGTTATCGGTCTGGCTATCGTCAGTTATCCGTTTCTGCCAAAAATCGAATTTGCTGTATCCAAAAAACAATCGATTTTTCCCTACACCACAAAGTTAGTTACGAACAATGTGGTTGAAAAAAATTCGGGAATTTCTCTGTCGCAATTACCGGTCACGAAAAATAATCCGATTCCGAAAGATAATCGCCTTGTGATCCCAAGTATCGGCGTCAACATGGCAATTCTCGAAGGTCCAACCGAAAAAACACTCGACCTCGGCGGCATCTGGCACATTCCAAACACCTCCGATCCATTGCACGGCAGTAACACCGTACTGTCGGGACACCGCTGGGAGTATCTTCCGCCTAGTAGTCGGACACTTTACCTCCTTGATAAGCTACAAGTTGGCGAACCGATTATTGTCTACTGGCACGGTATCGAGTATGATTACCGTGTCAACCAGCGCGATATTGTCGACCCATCTCGTGTTGATATTCAAAATCCAACAACCGAACCACAGATTACTATTTACACATGCACACCACTCTTTTCAACCAAACAACGTCTCGTCATTTTTGCCAATCTCATTAGCTAATCTTCTCCTATGCGTTCCCCTGCCTCTCGACTACTGAGCATCTTCGCTCTCACTCTCGGAGTTATGATTGTGCGGCCGGTTTCAGCAGCCACGGTCAGTTCGATTGCCATTTTACCATCAACGGCCACGATTACTGCCGACCAAACACAAGCCATCAAGGTGATTGCCACCAATACAGATGGCACAACGCTTGATGTAACACCAGCAGCAACACTATCGTCCAACGATGCGCTCGGTACAATTACCAATGCGGTTTTTACGCCAGGCGTTGCAGGTACCTGGACTATTCAGGCAGCGTATCAGAGCTTTACCGCGACTGCTACAATTCAGATAACAGCCGGTCAGGTTCAGGAAATAGTCATTAATCCAAATTCTGATCCGGAGCCGACGGTGATTGGCAGCAATAAAACTTTCACCGCTAAAGTCTACGATGGCCATAATGACATTATTCCTGGCGCCACGGTCACCTGGTCAGTTATCGGCACAATAGGCACAATATCGACATCTGGCGTCTTCGCCCCTACCACGGTTGGCACCGGAAAAGTACAAGCCACTGTCGGAACAATTACCGGACAAGTAGGTGTTGTGGTTGCATCCACACCGGCCACGAACACAAATATTGCTATGACCAACGGTAATGTCAACTCAAACACCGCAGCCTCTACAACGAACACGTCGGTCAATACGAATATGACGAAGCCGACCAACGGTAATGTCAACACGAACATCGCGATTACTAACAATAACTTGAATGCTACGACCAACGCAGCGGTCACTAATCTACAATCAGCGAGTACATCAACCGACAAGTCATGCTCTACACTGAAGCCGTGGGTATGGATTGTTCTCTTGATTGTGTTCTTGATCGTCGTCGCCCTGCTCTACACGCTCGTACCGATTATCCAAATCTGGCCGGCAATTGTTGCGCTCGCTGGTGCGGCGCTCCTCGCCTACATCCAACGCAAATACGGTTGCGGAGGACAGACCTGGTGGGCGTGGGTTGTGACCTTGGGAACATTGGCCTTCTCCGCGGCGGCCATGAAACTTCAGCCAAAACACCCGATCCAATAAATTTCTCAAATCTCACATCGCGGGTTTCGAAACCCGCGATGTGTTTTTTTGTTCATGTGCGCTGGCTGAAATCCAGTGCTGTTGTTTTATTTATTATCGTGCAATCAACACAACGGCGATCGTTATCACACCAAGCACCACGCGGTACCACATGAATACGGCATATGAGTGATTACTGATGTAGCGTAAGAGCACGCGAATGGCTAGAAAACCAACAACGGCCGCCACAATAATTCCCACCACAAAATCCCATCGCTGTGTCGACGTTACGGTCACGTGGCGCAGGTCATACATTTTTTTTGCTACCGCGCCCAGCAATATCGGCGCTGACATCAAGAAGGAAAACTTCGCCGCCGCGTCGCGTTTGAGTTTCAGGAAACGCCCAAGCGTGATTGTTGCACCGGATCGTGAGACACCGGGAATTAAGGCGATTGCTTGTGCTACGCCGATGAGTAGCGCTTTCCCCCACCCTAACTTGTCCATATCATCACGTTGTTCGTTATATCGATCCGCAATCCACAGCACAACGCCAGCGATAATCAGCACAATACCAACGAGTAACGGCGAACGGAATGCGGTATCAGCGGTTTTTTCCAGCAGGACGCCGGCAATCGCTCCCGGTACCGAGGCCAATACTAACAACCAAGCCAAGCGCTGATTGGCATCTTCTTTGATATTCCAATGTCGAAAACTTTTCAACCATGCCACCAGAATATTCCACAAATCCCGCCAAAAATACAGCACTAACGCCAGCAATGTCCCCGCATGGAGCGCGACATCAAAGGTGAGGTCATCACCCACCGAAAAATGTGTTACACTATGCAGGAGCAACAGGTGGCCGGAGCTGGAAATCGGCAGGAATTCTGCTAATCCCTGCACCGCACCGAAGATTGCTGGTTCAATGATATGGAGCATAATAGATCGCTATGATTATTCCTAAACTCGTTCTGATCCCGATTATCGCCGGAGTGGCGACTCAGGTTATCAAGTTTATCATACAGGCGCTGAAAGGCGAACTTCGCTGGTCGGAATTGAAAGAATACGGCGGCATGCCCTCGGCGCATACCGCGTTCGTCATCGCCCTTGATACCGTCATTTGGCGCAATGAAGGCCTCGCCTCAGCCGACTTTGCCGTGGCTTTTATTTTCTCTCTGCTCATTATCCGCGATGCGATCGGCCTCCGCCAATTCCTCGGACAGCACGCAAAAATCCTCAACATGCTCGTGAAGGAATTGCCGGATCAAGAAGAAAAGAAATTCTCCATGAAAATCGTCGAACGTCTCGGCCACACGCCATGGCAAGCAATTGTCGGCGGCGTGATTGGATTTCTTGTCGGGTACTTCTTGTACAGTTGGGTACCGGTGAGGTGGTAATTCTGGAAAGATTACCATCGTTCACACACACGTTCGCATAATAACGAGTTAGATGCCATATTTTGGCGGAAGATGTACAATACTTATTAAGCCTAGCAATAATTAATCAGATACTATATGTCTAAATCACCAGAGGGTGGATATCAACCATCCCAGGAGGAAGTCCAAAAAGGTGAAGGAATGATGAATGAATATCAAGCGCGAGGAAGTGCTGAGCGAGAGCGTGTTGACAACGAAGGTGCTAAAGATTCATTGCTTCGATATGCAAAAGAATTAGATTATGATGATAGATGCGGTGGCGATGCTGTTAAAGAATTTCGTAAAGAATTAGTGGAAATCTCAAAACACGTCGAGGAGTTAGAGGATGCCGGATATACGGTACGAGTTAGTTGCAGCCCAGGAGCAATGGGTGGGGCTAGCGTTTATTTAGAGCGTGGTGGCGAATCTGTGCAAATTTACTCGAAATTCTACGATACATATAGTAAAGGTTTTTTTTATGAGGACTTTGAGTTGTATGCAACCAGTGAAAAAATAAAAATGGCACTTAAAATGTCTAAAATGTTTGGAGAAGAAACAACTAAAGGCTAATTACTTTAGCATAAGGATCTGACACATTCTTTCAAATTTGTTTCCGCCAAAATACGGCATCTAACAGCGCCTATACGAAACTCCGATTCGTATAGGCGCAAACGTTATATGGCATATGCTTTTCTTTTCTCGGCTGACACCAACTCCTTTTCTGCAATGAATAAACAGAACTAAGATGCCTAACTTTCGAGATCAACTTAACGCAATTGTTGCAATAGAGAAGTCTTTTAGATTTTCTCTGT
>CAIJZX010000015.1 GCA_903825245.1 Candidatus Kerfeldbacteria bacterium | reverse complement strand
CGAGCCGCACAGTAATACCCGCAATCACCATTACTGCCGCTCTTAATATCACGGAAAAAGTTGCCGTTACTGTCAGTTGCTTTATCAGTATAGAACTTACCGTTGTCAGCCGCCAACCCCAGAGATTTAATTGCCGCCCATTGCGGCGCGCCGGCGCTCGTACCGCCTAACACATACCAGCTCTTTTTTGAGGTTCCATTTGACCGATACACCGCGTACCCGGAACTAGGATCCGCATTGTACGCTACGTCGGGAATTGCCCGATGGCTCTGAGCTTTATTGATCGAGTAGTCGCGCTGGAACGCCGGTTCCGCTTCGTAGGCGCTGACGCCGCCGCCGCTTCCGGTCCACGCCGTCTCCGAACGAACTGTCCCACTTTGCGTAAAAGCAAGATGCGTTCCGCCCACCGCCACCACATTCGGCGAAGCGGCCGGCCAACTCGCACCCGCACCGTTGTCACCGGATGAAGCAAAAAAGGTGATCCGATTATTCGGACTTTGGAAGTGACTATCGAGCTGAACCTCATCGGAAAATTCCGCCCCACCCCAACTCATCGATATTGCCACGACACCTGGTTGAGAACGCGCATAGTCAATAGCCGCCAATAAATTCTTTCCGCTCGGCGTGGCCGCTTCGACTAACAGGATTTTCGCTTGCGGTGCGATGGCATGCGCCCATTCGACGTCGAGCGAAGTTTCTAACGCCCACCCGGCATTGTTTGCCGCTGCGCCTGTCAGGTGCTGAGAAAAACAACCGTTAGCCGTAGTGCAGGCCGGCAGATGGAATTGTGTACTGAACACGTTGAGGTCTTTTTCGATCGTCGGATCGTTATAGGCATCAACAATGGCAATCGTCCCTTGACCACCGGTCGTCGGTAAATGATACGCCACCTTGATTTGATCAGGTGTTACACCTTGCGGCAAGGCGGTCAAGCCACCGAATTGGTGGATAGGCGGGCGTCCGCGAAACGAAGAAAAGCGATACGCTGCCTGAGCTGTACCGGTAGTACACTCAATCACGCTAATGACGGTGAGAATTACTCCCACGATACGAAGAATGTTTTTCATACTGATGGCGAATACATAGTTGATAGAATATTTATCAGACAACCAAAAAAAATTCTGTGGGCAGCCCAGACATTCATTCGCCAACAACTACTTCATGAAAAATAGGCGACCCCCGACAGGTCGTGTCCACGAGCCACCATTGATATTTCCATCATACACCTCGCGATGTTTGTGTCAAGGGGATGGCATTCTATAAACTACGGAATACAAATATTACCGCGTTGGCGATCGCCAAAGAGTATCGTCGAGATTAATTCCCAACACCATGGTGGTTCCGTACCGCGGGTGTTTGTGTTACCTACCGTAACCGATAACGACGTAACAATATCCGACGATCACGATAATCGGGTAGAATATGCCCGACCAGCGTCCAGAATTTTTTAGAATGGTTCATTTCCTGAAGATGACACAATTCGTGGACAACGACATATTCACGAACCTCGACTGGAACAAACAACAATCGATAACTAAAATTCAAATTCCCCTGTTTCGAACAACTACCCCAACGCGTCGATTGGTTGCGGATAGCGATCGCGCGGTAGCGAAAACCGAAACCGCGGGCGTAACGCTCCACCGCTTCAGTAATCACCCGACGCGCCTCTTCTTTCACGCGTCGGTATTCCTGTGGCGTATGTCGAATATATGGTTCAGTTTGGTGCTGAGCGAAGTATGCTTGTTTTTCTCGAATCCACGCTTCCTTCTGCACCACAAAACGTTGCGCCACATCCTCGCGGATACCGTAGGGCATGGTGACCGTCACAGAACCATCAGTCAACACTCCTAAACGAATGTGTCGTGCCCGGCGACTACGGCGGAGAATATACGGTAGTGCACACATGCTTATGGATTGTGTATTGATGACGCTGTTCGTTTTTTTTGTTTCGGCACATGCATCGGTAACGCATCCGCCGTCACTCGCACCAAACCAGATAGCCATTCGCGATCATCAAGTAACTCGTCAGAAATCATAAACATCGGTTTCGATCCGATGTACGGTGGCGCTTCTGTTGGAACGCCGATATAGATCCGCCCAGCATCCGTCGGCTTGAGAAACAACGTGTCGTCACAGACTAAACCGATTATTTTCTCATTGCAATAGAGCGCATATTCGCCGAACATTTTCCGGCTACGAATTTCACCAGCTCGAGCAATCTGGTCGGTGATGTAATCGATGGTTTTTTGTGAGGATGCCACTGTATTACTGTGATTTCCGCAAAGCATCAACCTCGCGAATTCTTGCTTTTACCAGGCACACAATCAATTGGTACGGAATTTTTTCTCCAAGCGGTACGTGCATAGTTACCCTACCCGATAAGTACGGTTTGAGCTTACCCAGGTATTTTCTCCGCGTTGTAGTGCTCATCATCGGAAAGATACTGACATGCCGCGTAAAGGCGGCAAAGTAGATTAAGCGTCCGTGATACCCAAAGTACGGCATGCCATAACTTATTTTTTCTTCAGCTCGCGGCGCGGCTAATCGAATCACAGCGCGCAACTTCCGCAACATGATTCGCGATGGTTGCGGAGCAGTATTGATGTAAGCCGTAACGGTAGCTATTTGTTTCTTGGATCTATTGTGCGGTTTCCTGGCGATAGATTGCTTCTTCATGTGCGTCTTTACATTACTATGATACTCATTGCCGACGAACCGTTGCGATAAGCAACAAAAGTCGTCGTGGAACAAAACGTGTACCCCAACTCACTAAAGTATTAACACCGCCCGCGCTGACCAGTCGCTTGCCCTTGACCATCGCATCGAAGCCAATCTTCGCCACCCCGTCGGCAGTCATCCAACCGAGTTTGCCACTCTTCATATGGGCAACGGTATGGAACTCAGATCTCGTCAGACCCGGACAAAGACAGGTGACTGTGACGCCTGTGCCGCGGGTTTCCTGCCACAGTGCTTCGGACAATGAAATGACAAATGCTTTGGTTGCATAATACACAGCCATACCTGGACCCGGAAGAAAACCGGCGATTGATCCAACGTTTAGGATTTTTCCTTTTTTCTGTGCCAACATTCCCGGCAGTACGAGGCGAGTTAATTTGGTCAGAGCAACAATATTGAGATTCACCTGCTCGGATATTTCTTCCCAAGACATCGTGGCAAAAGTACCAGCATGCCCAAGTCCGGCATCGTTGATCAACACCTCAATAGTCAATCCAGCTTTTTCAATTTCCTGCATTACCCGTTGTGGTGTCTCGGACAAGGTTAAATCGAGATCGTGTGCCCAGACCGTCGTACCGTACTTCGTCTTCAATTCCTCTGCTAACCCCGTTAAACGATCCTGTCGTCGAGCAACGAGAACCAGGTCGTAGCGATTCGCGGCGAGTAGTCGCGCAAACTCAAGACCGATACCCGAGGATGCACCTGTAATGAGAGCGATGGGCCGGGCCATAGTTACTCGGGTTTCGGCTTCATCCACTCATGAACATAGACTTCGGCCACACCGGTGCGAATCGCTTCAAGAATTTTCTCCGCCACGAATTCAGCCGTATCAGCTGGTGGAATTTCGTGTCCATCGCCTCCGAACCATTCCGTTTGTCCCAGCTGCTTGATGGTGTTTTTTTCAAAATCGGTGGCGGTAATAAACGGATAGACAAGGCTCACAGCAATGTGATCCTTTGCCACTTCTGCCCGCGCCGTTAACGACAAACCATTCAACGCTCGCTTGGCTGAACTATAGGCACCCATGTTCGGCAGAGCCATCAAGGTCGTACCGGAGCTGATGTTAATGATTGACCCGCTACCCTGAAGCCGCATGATGGGAATGACCGCTTGCATCGTCACCAACGGACTCATCACATCGAGTTCAAAAACATGACGAAACGTATCCGGATCGGTTTGTTCAATCGGGCTATCATATCCCTGTCCGGCATTGTTTACCAACACGTCAATCCGACCGAAGTGTTGATGAACATCAGATACCATTTTTCGAACAGCCGCGAGTTCAGATACATCGGCTACAAACACCGCCGACCCTTCGAGTTCCGCTGAAAGTTTCTGAAGCTTATCGGCTGATCGTGCGACCAGCGCGACGCTCCAACCTGATAACGTTAATAATCGCGCGGTCGACAGACCGATACCAGACGATGCGCCGGTAACCAAGGCAACGGGTCGCGACATGGTTTACTTCGATCGTGACGGACTCGATTGACGAGTCACTGCGCGATATGGTGCACGTCGTGCCGGCTGGGGGCGATTTGCGGCTTTACCGCCGCCGTAGTTTTTCTTCTTAGCCATAGGTGAATAGTATAGCACAAACCTGCCCAGCCCATCCTATCGTTCCCATGCTTCAATAGATTACCAATGCCACCACGGCAGATCGTTGATAGTGATGGATTGCCAAGGAATTAATGCCACACTCGAGCGACGATTGTTGGTGTTCGTGGTCCCGACGATCATCGAACTATCAGCTGTAACATCATAGCCACCACGCCACCACTCCTCATAGATTGACCAAGTTTGTCCGGGGACACCATCCAAACTAAAACTGCGAATGAGTCCGGCACCGCCGGTCGCCGGAACCGTGAAGATTGTTGGTTGGCTAGTCGTCACATCAATCGCCGTTGAAACATGCAACCCACCACGAAATGAAGATTCACCAGCATATGAGCTTGATCGTAGGGTGCCAAATTGATTGTAGACACGAACATCCGGACCGCCGCCGTTACCTGGACTCGTGACAATCCACCCCGGCGTACCGTTCATGGCACTGACACCAGCTACATCCACCCCACCGCGAAACTTCGAGGTGTACGCGTAAAAACTACTGAGAAATTGTCCCGATCCGGTGTACGTGCGAACTTCCGGTCCACCAGTCGCGCCGGCGCCAGTAATAATTTCCGCCGTTCCATTGCCGTCGAAATCCACCGTACTAACACGAAGCCCGCCACGGAATCGAGGCGTGTAGGCATCAAACTGACTGAGAATAGTGCCTGTTCGATCAAGCACGTACACCTTTGGCTCAGCTCCGGCACCAAGTCCAGCAATAATCTCCTGCACACCATCACCATTCACATCGCCCACCGCAACATCAACTCCGCCGAGAAACGCTCCCGTCGGCAGAAAAAAGTTTCCCAGCGCCTGGCCTTGTTGACTCATGATGCGAATTTGCGGTTTTGTTCCGGCGCCCGACCCAACCACAAGTTCATTTCCCGGATTAGATGGGATCACATCGCCGACCGCGACGTTCGTGCCTACTTTGAAATTTCCAAACGGAAGCAATTCCCACGCTTGTTGAGCCGTCGGGACGGCTGTTACTTCATGCTTTGCCGCTCGTAAACTCTGGTAGGGATCAATCGCCGTATCGTTCGGTAATCGAATTTCAAAATGTAAATGCGGACTCGTCGTCTCGGCATTACCGCTGTCGCCTAAGTACGCAATAACTTGGCCGCGTTTGACCGTCCAACTTCGAGCTGTGCCTGGCGCATAGGCATTCATCGCCCCACCAAGACCATCATCCGTGCCGGGAGTATCATTATTAATGTGGAGATAGTTATAATGATAGCCGTCAGCATCGGTAATCGTTATATACCAACCGTACGACGGCTCCGGATCTTCTACAACAGTCGCCGTGCCGTCAACTGCGGCCACGAGCGGTTGGAGCTTTTTTCCGAAAATGTCGTTCCCTTCATGGGTGTGGCCGACACGCGCGTTTCCAAAATCATCACTGTAGCTCGTCGTGCCTATGACTGGGAAGGTAATATCGCGAATGGTAGCGGCTTGGACGACGTGTTGCGGCCACAAACCAAACTGCACTGCAATCATTGCAGCGACGATAACGAGCCCGAGTTTCCTCATGCGGGCATGATAGCACAGAAATCGCGAAAAATCAAGTTTACTACTACATGGTGTAGTAGCGACTTTCAATATACTGTAGAGCAAGGCCAGAGATTACGCGAGAAAACCAGCAATGGTATTATTCCCGATATGCAACAAAATCGACGCACGCAACGATCCAGAGTGAATACGAATGAAACCGGCAATCATACTCACCAACGCGATACTAAGCCATGCCGTCGAAGTAAGATTGGCCACGAGTACTCCCTGGAAACTCCAACCAACCACATGGATTAGTACAAACAACAATGTAGTAATAACGTTTGCACGTTTTTCTTCGACCTTTAACACCAACAAACCGGAAATGATAAATCCGCGAAACATAATTTCTTCGACGATCGGCGTTAACAAAATCGTGTAGATGAACGCCGGCCAGTTACTCACGCCGGTGAAGTGTTGGTGGCGAATAACAATTGAACTAAGTATAAGTATAACCCAAACGACTGTGGCCACGCTCCCCCATCGGTACCCACGCTTTATCGTCGATGGTGACAATCCTATAAAATCACGTATATTGGAAATCCGTTTTCGCCAATATAGCCAAGGAAAAAGAACCCATACCACAAACTTCATCGACGCCCAATAGACGGTATCCCTGCCGCTCTGGCTTGCATCCCACAATCCGAAATGTAGCACGAGGAGTTGATGTAACAACCACGTGCCTGTCCAGAGCACGAAGAAACTGAAAATAAAGATGACAAACGAACGGCGGGTCACGGAAGTTGAATAACGAAATCTGTCGTCGAAAAGTGTCGCAGTGCCCCTTGCATATCCGGACCATGATACTCATATTGCCCAGCCAGAAGTTCTGGCCATTGCAGCCAAGCAGTGCGCAGTTCAGCTAGCTCGTACGTTGAAATTAACGGTTTCGAGAATGGCGGCTTCGGTTCCGCAAAAAATGTTTCAATAGCCATGACGCCGTTCGTTGCAAGATGATCGGTTATCCACGGAAACAACGTTGCGAACACCCAATGTTTTTCAAGAAATTGTAGTACGTTACGCGCGAAAATGAGATCGTAGTGCGCCGAGTCGTTGATGATAAACTTCTGAATCGTTAGCCGACGGGCGGTCAAAAGATGTTCGTTCAGTTCAAACCCTCGCGGATCAACCGCCACAACGTGAGCTCCACGATCAACGAACCGCCGGGCGAAGATTCCCTGCCCGGCGCCAATATCCAAAACATGTTGGCCAGTTTGGACAGTGAAAAATACCGTCGTGATGAATGTTTCGGGGGTCATAACCGGTCCGTTACATTTTATACTATTGGTGATGTGCCCGCCCTCGCGCAATGAGCACCATACACATCGTTAATACCAGTGAGACCGGCGCCCAGATAAAATTTTCATACCGACTCGATGACGCGCTGTTGGCGATAATCCCCATCACCGAATACCCGACGAGTACCCACGATGCGACTTTCGGGAATTTGTACTCCGGATGCCGTTCGCGTCGGCGTAATATCCAGGCAAAGAGGCAATACAAACCAATCGAACTGACACTGCCGAAACGATACAGCTTCGGCAGGACACGATACTGTCCGCCCCAGGCGGCATGTCCCCACGGGACGCCGAAGATCAACGCCAGTTGAAATACTCCTAAGAGTATTAAGAGGACATAAGTAATGCGGAGCGGAATGGAGGATGTGCCGGTATAGGACTTTTGTTGAGGTTCCATATTGAAATATTAAAACTCAACATTCGTAATCGGTTTGTGATCAAACGTGTACGCGGTGTTCACCGGCAAGCTGTCGGAACATTGCCCGTAATCTGTACGATAGGCATACGATCCGCTGCCGTAATTCTCATACACTGGCTGGCAAATGCCTCGGCAGTCTGTGGTCGTTTGACAATGCTTTCCCCCATCAGACATTTTTATTGAACAGTACGATCGACCAAACGGTGGCGTCGGTGAATTCCATGTCCCGCCATGAGACATACAACTCAAGGCATTTTGCGGTGTTCCTTTTGCCGTAATCGGTTGAAGGTACTCCCAAACAAAAACACTGACGATTGCTACTAGAACCAGAACAACTAACCCTAACCACCAAACCTTGGTGTTACGCTTTTTTGCTGGCGTCGTTTCAGATTGATCCATTTGTGCTGATAGTTGTTCGTTACTCTATTGTACTTCATTTCCAAACGAAATTCAAAACACATCATCACGCCCGCAACGTGCACGGTGCGCGCGCTGAACGTCAGATATTGTTCTTGACAATACCCTACTGAACCACGTAGGGTATGAAAAACGTCCTTTGAAAACCCATTCACGGAGGAGTACATATGCGTTGCATCGTGTTCCTCGCGATCTACTGTCTCCTATTAGCGCTGCCGGCCTTTGCTGGACACCGGCAGTCGATAACGCCCAACGATGTTCGCTTTTTCCAGGCCATCACTGTCGCTTGTCCGGATCTGCTTCCGCTCGCGGCCAAAGACGATTGGGCTGAAGAACTCGCCAACCCGAGCATCAGCACATCGGACAGCGTCGATCAGTTTCGTCAGCGGATTATCGTGCTAAACAACTCTCTGTTGCAGATCGAAGACAGTATCAACTCTGGCGATGTTCCCGGGTACGTACATATGCCCGATCGATTTGCCGCTATCCTCGAACTAACCTTTCCCCTTCGGGAAATTCTCGACAACATCGACGGGCGGTTTGAGGTTGTTGATTTGGCGACAACGAATGACCCGGCTATCCAAACGCTCCGGTCAATTTCCGATCTTCCAACGCCCCATGGCGTAATCTTCATTCGAACCTTCACCGATACTCAGCACCTGCCGCCGACAATCGCCGCCGCATTCAGCGACGACAACACGATCGGCGTCACACTGCCGTGCCGATATATCGCGCTCCTCCAGCACCGAGGTAACGGTCTCGAACAAATGGACATTCCGTACGTCGTGATGCAGCGCACTCGCTCTCATGAACTGGTACACGCCTATCTCAACGCCGTGCTGGGAACACAGCGTATCCGCAATGTTCCTAGTTGGTTCCAGGAAGGCGTCGCGATTTACCTCAGTCATAGCGGCGGCGATTATACAACAACTGGCTACAGCGGCGGAGAAACCGTCACACAAATCACCAGCGAAACGCCACTCTACCGCGACTACCGCCAAGTGTTCGACTACCTGCAACAGCGCTTCGGCCAAGAGCGGCTCCTGTCGCTCATCGGGAAATCGGTGAACGACGCTTCAGCGGATACACTACTGTTTGCCGCCGGCGTCGAAACATACGATGAGCTGCTCCAGGCTGAAAAAACACGACGCCGGAATATGAATTTCGGGTTGAGCTTGCTTCTACTCCTGCCATTCGGTTACCACTACCTCCGAAAACGCGCTCGCGCTCGCCGGACTGCTGAACTCGAGGTCTTGATCGATAACCGTCTGGTCGTGACAAAACCTCAACCCTGGACGCTCAACGTCCGCATCCCTGGTTTCATCCGACCCGTCCGATGCCTTCTCAAACACAACGACACCACGATCGGCGAAACGATCATTCAGCATCCGCCGGTCGGCTGTTCCTGGACATGTACTCCGACTATCCTGGCGACAACCATTACGGTTGCCATCAACATCGAAAACGCCTGGGTCGAGCGCACGATCCAGATGGGTTAACTCATGTTCGTTCTTCCCCACACCATACGGCGTGGGTTTTTTCTCTATCCTAAATTTCGAACAAGAAAAACCCACCGCTGCCGAAGCATAGATGGGAAGAGACGGGGCGATCTAGCGATGACGTCCGCCGTTATCGGACTGTGGCCGCATTGCCGGTCGTGATTCCGGTCTCGGCTGGGGACGCGACTCGCGGCCAGGAGTAAATCCCTGATGCGGATTCGGAGCACTCGGCCGTGGCTGATGATACTGCTGGTTCGGTTGGCGGACCGGCTGGCGATACGGAGCCGGTCGAGGCTGAACGTACCCCTGACGAGACCCAGGATACATCGGCTGACGCGGAGCGGGACGCATGACTGGCCCACGAACCATGCCACGATCCGGTACCCGATAGCGTCCGGGCGAAACGTATGGCCCATGCGGACCAACCCAGGCATGGCCACCAGGCGACCAACCACGCGGACGATTCCGCGGTTCGAAGCGGAAGTGACGGTGATGATATCCATCGTACCAGGGCATCCAGATGCCGTATCCATAACCCACATAGAGACGCGGGTAGAGATCGTACACCGGCGGATACACCTCGTACGTTCCGACGGCCCCGACACTGTACCAATCGCTGATACCAGTCAGTCGATCGTTGTCGTCCATCGAGCAGGTGACAACATCACCGGCAGCCGGACGTCGAGCACCGACGGGCGTGACTGCTTCGATCCACGCATCGCGGGCCGGACCGTTGTCGGGCGGCTGGAATTCCACATTGACCATGTCGTGACACTCGGGAATACACCCGCCGTAGGTAACCTGCAGCACCCGACCGTTCGGGTCGTAGTTCTGCGCTAGGCAGGTGGTAGCAGTCATGGCGAAGATCGCCCCAACCACCAACATACTGAACAACAAGGCACGATGCATTGCAGACACTCCTTTGGTAGATTGTGAGGGAGCTTCGTTGGTGTCTTCTCTATACTGAGCGCTACTCTCTTATAGAGATTTTGTCAAGGACAAAAAAGACTTCGGCCGGATAACGACGACCGTACAGTTGAGGGTTTCTCCTTATCTTTTTCCTAACTACCCCGCCCGTTCCCGCAGCGTATACTATTTCAAACACGTACCACACCATAGCCGACTAACCTATGGTTATGATTGTTGTTCATCAAGAAATAACGATTGCAAGTATTCTGCAAACTCACGCATCGCCGCCTTATATGTCACCGTAGACTGAACACGCTCGGTCGATGTGAGGCGTGAAACACGCACTTGATCACGCGCCTCAAGGCGTACCGCGCCGTAGATTCCCCGCTCGTGGAGTTCAAGTACATGTGCATCATCCGGCGTTTGTCCTTCTTGTATTCGTTGTGCTTGCCACTTATCAAGAATGTGTTTCAACCGTTCAGCTATTACCGTATTTTCTTCCGTCCATTGCACTTTCAGCTCCTCGCTCTCTTTCCAACCATCCGGTTCCGTCGCGCCAACGTCAACCCATGGCAATGCTTCTGCCCGATCGTCGTGACCTTCGCATGACTGCGTCGTGTTTATACCGTTCGCTTTCAAGCCAACCAACGTTTCGGTAATTCCGGGATCGATCGGCTCACCTAGCCCATCTTTCACTTCAGACAATTCATCACGAATCGCCTGCAACTGTTGTTCTCGGGCAAATCGTTCAGCGGCGTGTTGTTCGTGATCAGATTCGGAGTTCATATCGACAGTGTATCACATCAATCATTTCCCAAATACGCCTTCCGTTGCGGCGGTGTGCAACGTACTCCTACCTTACTGAGTTTTCTTTGTGATGAAGGTTACTTTGACGACCTTTCCGTATTTATCAAAGGTTGTCCATTTCCCCGACTGCTGGCCGTTCGTAAAATATCCGGAACGCATTTTCGTTCCATCTTTGCGGTACCACGTCCACAATCCATCCGGTTTTTTGCCGATCATGTTTCCTTTGCCCCAGAGAGAGCCGTCACGATGGTAGATGTTTTTCATCATATATTACTTGAAGATAAGCTTTGCGATGCGACGGCGGATACTTCTCTATTGCATACCGCAACATCGTCCGCGGCATTTTCCGGCAATACTTCCGCAGGAATTTTGATTCCGCTTCGCGATCTCGATTCCCAACTTCGCGCAATATCCACCCGACAGCTTTGTGGATTAGGTCGTGCTTGTCAGTCAGGAGTATTTCCGCGAGGCGAAGCGTATCCTCAAATTGTCCGTGCGGAATAAAGCGTTGTGTCGCGATAATCGCGATCCGTCGTTCCCAGAGATTTTTCGATTTTACCAGTTTATACAAAATTTTCCGATCTTTATCGAGTAGCCACGTCCCGAGCATCGGCGCGGCGCCGGTATCGACCATATCCCAATTGTTCGCGCACTTCGTGTGTTTCATCAAAAACGCGACGAGCGCTCCTCGCTTCGCTTCGTTGCTTTTCAGAAATTGACCATACAAAATGAACCAAGCGGTCAGGCGATGCTCGTGCACTTTGCTCCGTAGGAGGCGATCAATATCGGGTAGCGGCAGACGCGCGAACTTTTTCGCGACGAGGCGTTGCTCAGGAACTTTTACGCCGATAAACGTATCGCCCTCGCCGTACTCGCCTTTTCCGGTTTTGAAAAACCAGGCTGAGGATTTGGCGCGGACTGGATCAGCGACTACGTTTAACTGCTCCACCACTTCACCGTATGTACCCTTCTGGTTGGTATTCATGTCCCTAGTATAGCAAATCGTTGCCAAGCATCGAAAAACCTACTACACTGTGTAGTATGGTTGTCATCTTTTTTGCCTTCTTCGCCGGGATTGTCACCATCCTAGCGCCTTGCATTCTACCGATCCTACCGATCGTCTTGTCCGGGGGTGCCTTGCAAGGCCGTGGTCGGCCGTGGGGTATTATTCTCGGGGTTATCGTCGCCTTCTCAGTTTTCACTTTGACTATATCTTGGTTTGTGCGTCATCTCGGCTGGTCGTCAAATACCACCCGTGATGCGGGTATTGGCTTGTTGTTTGTTCTGGGGCTAGTCATGGTCATCCCGACCTGGTTGGAGAAACTGGAAATCGCGTTAAGTCGAATTTCCCGGTCGACGCCGCTCAAGCAACAGCACGGCTTCTTCGGCGGTCTTGTCCTCGGCCTCAGTCTCGGCACTGTGTGGACACCCTGCGCCGGACCGATTCTGGCCAGCCTCATCGCCGCTACGCAAACCGGCGCCGTCACCAGCACCGTCGTCTTCGCAACCATCTCCTATGCTATCGGCGCGGCATTACCGATGGGCTTGATCGCCTGGTTTGGCCAACGGCTGAGTTCACGTCTCACTTGGTTCAAACAACATGGTCAACGCCTGCAACAAGTTTTCGGCGTGGTGCTGGTCATCATGGCCACCTTGATGGTCTTCAACCTCGATCAAAAAGTACAAAGCGCTATCGTCGCCGCAACGCCAAATTGGCTGTCCAATTTACAAACATTCGAAAAGGCTGCCGTACCGACGACGACATCACCGGTCGCCACCACCCCTGGCCATCTTCCCGATTACGGCCCCGCCCCAAAACTGACCGGCATTACCGGTTGGTTAAATACGTCTCCCTTAACCCTAGCCGGTTTACGAGGTCATGTGGTTCTCGTGAAGTTCTGGACGTACTCCTGCATCAACTGCATTCGCACCTTACCGTATGTTCAGACCTGGTACGATAAATACCACCACCAGGGCTTCGACATCATCGCCGTGCATACTCCCGAATTCGAATTCGAAAAAGTGCCGGCAAATGTCGCGGCCGCAGTCAAAGGCTTTTCCATCACCTACCCCGTCGCCCTCGACCCAAACTACAGTACCTGGACCGCTTTCCACAACAACTACTGGCCGGCTGAATATTTAATCGACGCCAAGGGTCATCTCCGTTATACCTTTTTTGGCGAAGGCGACTACGACCTATCAGAAAAAGCCATCCAATCTTTACTCGCAGAAAATGGCAAAACGGTCACTGAGCCGCTCGTCCAGACAAGTCAACTGAACCTCGGAGCCGAAACACCGGAAACCTACTTCGGCACCGCGCGGGCACAGACGTACAGCGGGTCACCAGCACTAAACACCGGCACACATACCTATACCGCAACCGCAAATCCAAAAACAAACGCCTGGACGCTCGGCGGAGCGTGGGTGATTAACCGTGAACATATCGACGCCACAGCCGGCAGTACATTAGCCATCAACGTCAACGCCCAAGACGTCTACCTCGTCCTCGGCAACACGACCAACGCTGCCCAGCGACTTGATGTCCACATCGACGGACAACCGGCGATTGAACTCTCGATTGCCCCGTCGACCCAGGCGGCACCCGGTCTCTACCGTGTGGCCAGCTTCTCGACAAACAGTCAGCACCTCCTGACGTTCGACATTCCGAACGGCGGTCTCCAATTCTTTACCGCTACGTTCGGCGCACCGTCACCCGGTGTAGCCTGCGGCAGTAACGGCCAGTGTAACGTACAGGTTTTGCAGTAAGTTCTCAACCGGAAGGCTTAGTTACAACCAGGCCGAGGATTTTGTTCGTGTTGAATCGGCATGTTTCTTGAGTTCGCGGGTATTGTCGTCGAGTCGGGGCTTGACAAAATTAAGGCTGGATGGTATATTTGTACGTTTCAAATTGCACCCAGGACCGTTGTTTCCTGGCTTCTACAACCGAATCAGATACACAAACCGCTTCGGCTGAAATGCCGAACATCGAGAGGGAGAGCACCGTGACCACCACGACGGTTTCCGCACACTGGATGCACCACCGCTTCGCTAGCAACCTCGTCAACGCTTCGCACGGACGGGATCTGCAGGACGCCGCCAACGAATGGCGGTTCAGCAGCCTCCACGCATCGAAAGAGCCGCTGAACTGCCAGTTGTGCAACACGCGCATCATCACGTGCGTCACGTTGCACAACACCGTGAACGGCAACTATATCGTCCTCGGCGAGAACTGCTACGACAAGCTCCTGGCTTTCCTGCGGAGCGGCCGCGTGAAGAGCGCGCTGCCGAGCCGCGATGCCCAGACGCAGAAGTTGCGTCGGCACTGGAAGGGTCTGCTGCGGAGGCTGAAGGACCGGACCGTGGTCGGCTGGTTCCGCGAGGAACTGCAGGCCGGCCGTCTGCCCGACGACATCGCGGCGATCGTCTACACGATCAGTCGCATCGGACTGGCGCCGACCACTGCCGACGCTGACCAGGTCATCACCTTCTACAAGGCCACGCGTCGGTTCCCAATCGCAGCCCTGCTGGGAAAGCGTTCGCTCCGTGACTTCTACCATCGCGGAATGATGCCCACCAGCATCACGATCAACCAGCTCGAGCGGGTCGAAGCGATTCTCGACCGAGGCCGTGAGTACTCCAACACGCGGTACCAGCGGCAGTGGGAAGCTGACGAACGTCGTCAGTTCAACGCAACGCTCACCAGGTCGCTCAACGAGCTCACGGCTCTGCGGGACAAACTGCAGGCCGCAGCGCAAGCCGGTGTCACTCGTGCGGCCGCGGCAGTCGCCACGGTCGAACATGTGATCAACGATCTCGCCAGCCCGGACTACGCCGCGTACGACATCCCGTCGTTGCGGGAAGCCGGGTGGCGGATGATGGAGACCGTCCGGGAGACGATCTACAAGCTGCAGTGGTACCAGAAGAATCCGGAAACGGTACTCGCCGTCATCGGGTACCGCAATCAGTATCTCCTCGTCAAGCGGAACAATCGGTGGCTGCGCATGTCGTGCATACGGCTGTACACGGCGGGAGGTTTCGCCGCTCGGACCGGGATGTACTCGGCGGTCATCCTCGACCAGAAGACACCCGTCATGGTCTTCCTGATCGAGGAACTGAAGGACGTCCAGCCGATGCCCTACCTGGACTTCAAGGTTCCGAGCAAGAAGGTTCCCGGCACGTTCGTCGCCATGCTCAACGGCAAGATCGTGCTACCCTCGCGACCGATTCGCACTCCCGACTCGTACAACGCCTTCATCATGAACGATGCGGGCAGGTACTATCGGGCATGGGTTCTGTAAGACTCAGCAAGGCGCCAGCATAAGAACTGGCGCCTTTTTTCTTTTTGCTTAAAATCGACTCTGGACTAATTCGTGATCGGCGAATGTGTAAGCTTACTGATTTTTCTGACTACCCTCAAAATCATTCAAAATCCTCAAATATTCTTGCTGCGTCGTTTCAGGAATTCTTGCATCAACAAATCTTTTAATCGAGCCTTTATTCTCTAATATATTCTTGACCGAATCAAAATAAAAACCGTCCGAACTTGCAATAAACAAATATGAAGGGTTCCATGAACCAGCCATGCGCTGGGCATCCCGCAAAACATAACTCGAATTCATTTGGCGCAAATATTTTACCTCCACCAAGCGCACCTCATGTGATGTATGGTCAATTACTGCAAAGTCAGGTGCTGTGCGTAAAATATTTAATGTCTCCATTTCCTTTTTCAATCCTTGCTGTACAAGTTCTGGAATGACTTTTTCGTAACCAAACTCCAAAACCGTAAAGGCTTTGGTTTCTCTAAACATTTGAGCAAATACTGTTTCTGCAATTTTTCCTTTTACCAGGTTGCGAGCGAATTGAATGTTTTGCATATTGGATATATTATTGCTTATACACTAGAAAATACGGCACTTCGTTCATACGCACATAATTAAACATCCAATAATTTGCGCGTACCGCTTTCTCTGAAAGCTTATATTTTCGAAGATTCGTCTTCGGCACAAAAGGATAAAAACGAATTTCTTGTTTCTGCTTACCTTTTTCAGACCATTTAAAATTCAAAAACAACGACGGTACCAAATAACCAGATTTTGTGGTTTTATCCATTATTTCCCAGCCCGCACCAAAAACAACATTCGTTGGTTTATGTGCATTTGTTTTCACTTGGGCTCGAAATGAGCAACCAGTACACTGGACATCAAATAATGGATATCCTTTCGGAAGTAACATCAACTGCTTACTGCAATTTGGACAAGGAACCAAATCAACTACTTCTTGCTCACCCTTGTCACCCTGTGGTTTATTATTTGGCATAGTAAGGGTAGTTTATAAACTTCAGTTATATTAAGTAGTAAAACTGTTATTGAATCTTGTCAGATTTTGAAATATTATGTTTTCCACATAATATTTGGACGTTTTTTGCATCTGTACTTGAACCTCCTTTTGACCAGGGCAGAATATGATCAAAGTGTAGATTTTCCGAGGAACCACAATGAACGCACTTTCCCTCGTCACGTTTATACACCTCACGTTTTATTTCAGTCGGAATTCTACGAGAAAATTCAAATTCTTCGACTTCCGCCGGCGACATTGAGCCATCACTATTCGTTGGCTCTAAACGGTATTGAAATACTTTCCGTTTTTCTTGTTCCGTAAAAACATAATCAGCTGATACTAATTTAAACCAACCCCGATCTGACCAGATATTAGAACCTATCTTATCGTAAATCCGCACCTTTTCTGGGTTTGCCGTTTTCTTGTTTTGATAATCCTTCGCTGCTTTATAGAATCTACCGTTTCGAGTTAATGCTCCAGTGCGCGATGTCATTGGCTGGTCAACACTCTTTGGAGAATCTGATTCATTTCGATTAACATCGTGACCTTCATATAAAAGCGTGTTCGTTTGTGCATCAAAGCTGTCATTATATGGTGCGCCCTTCCTTACTGACATAAGTAGAATTGAATATGGCTTACCTTGGGGTCGAAAATTCATTCCATGCTGAATATTAAAACCTTCGTTTTGTACAACGTCGGTGTAGGAAATAATATCGCGCATGATAACTAATCGTTAAATAATTCCCGTAAAGGAATTTGTAACGCCTTTGCTATTTTTTGAATATTCTCAAGCGTAATATTCTTTTCTGCGCGTTCGATCATACCAATATACGTTCTATGTACCCCTGCCAAACTGGCTAATTTTTCCTGCGATAAACCGCGCTTGTGACGCTCTTTACTGACTTGTTTACCAAATTTGATCAGAACTTCCTTTTTCATATGTTTGTATTGTAAAAGGGTGCTAACTTTAGTTCTACATACTATAGTTAGCACTTTATGTATTAATAAAATCGGTCTTTCGTGACCGATGAGAAATGCGCCTGATACTTAATCCCCTACTTTAGCGAAAATACCTCTACATAATACAGGGATTGTGGATAAAGAGCAATTGACAAAATGATAACGAAACGTTAGCATGCAGTTACACAAACCCGTGTTCTGAACTGTCACCGGACGGTGGCGTGACTGGGACACCCAGTATAGGAAACGTGGTTGGAAGTTACCCCGCAAGGGGTTGCTTTTTTTATTATTGAAATCGCCACTCATCTTCAATACGGTGGCGTATAATATGCTTATAAACATCCGCATCCTGTTTTGCGGTGTCGTACGAACGACGAATGCTTCCGGCAATCATATCGGCCATTTGGATGAGGACATTCTCGCGAGAGTCGACGAGCTTGCATGATGCAACGATGATTCGATCTTGCGAATTCAATTCCCGACGTAAATACGAAAGAAACTCCCGCCTGAACGTTCGATCACCACTCCCGTCAATTTTCACTTTCGCTTTTACAATGGTATTTCCGCTGTACCGCAAGGCCATTTTGATGGCATACGCATAGAAAGATTTTTTATTCGTACGTAGTTCAGGACTATGAATAATTGACTTTCGTACTATAAGACTACGAACTCGAAAATGATTTGGCACAACGGCATGAAGAAAAGCTTCACGCACCTGTCGGCGTGATTTGAAAAACTTGAATTCAACGTCATCTGGAAAATGTAGTTTTCTTCGCACATCTTTGATTGCTAACGCTGTTTTCTCAGCTTCAAAATCATCATCGAATATAACGAGTGAAATCACAAAAATTTCAGATGAACCTTTTTCGGTTTTAAATCCCGGATCTCCCGAGTCATCGATAAAGACCAGCATATGTATTGATAATAACTCTTTTTTCGTACCTAAATAAGGAAGGGTGTCAAGCCCTCCGCAGGAGCAGGCCAACACAAACTCCGGATTAGACAAAACCGCCCACCAGCACAAAATCGGCACTTAGTAATACTTTCCCCCGACCAACGGCAGTACATATAGGAAGGCTAATAAAAACCAATCAGGCCCTTAAAGAAGGCCGTATATTACGAAGGTGAATTGGTATCGCCCTGTTTGTCGACGCAACTCTTCATGAGTACAGAGAACTCACGGCGAAGGTTTTAGCCAACCGAGATGTTCAGGACTCTCGTATTCACGTTCAACGCGGGCGAACGTACCCCATGAGTCCGGGGACAAGGTGAACCTCGCCCGCGCTAACGCAAAACTAACGAACGAAAGGACAATGCTATGGACAAACTCGATCCGGAAGGGAATAAACAGCGCGAAGGGAACGGCGAACCGGGGCCGCGCGACGGCGAAGAAGCCGGTATCCGCAGCAACATTCATGGACACATTATTGAATCCAGCGAACACGCCCAGGGTCCGCGCGGGTACTTACGCGGGCTCGATCCGGAAGAAGCGAAGCCGATTTTCAACTATGCCCGCGCCCACGGCGATGTCGAGTTCGAGGTTCGCCAACATGGCGTCCGGGAGAACTTCGGCATGGAGTACAAGAATGGTAAATATAAGATTACGGATGAAGGTAAGCAAGACGTCAGTACTCCCGAGAAAAAGTAACTCGGGCCATATATGGTGGTGGAGATCATTTCGATCTTCATCATCTTGTGGTTGCTCGGCAATACGTTGCGGTGTCTTTTCTTAAGTAAAGAGTAGATTCCGGTTCAGGCCCGGAATGACTGCTATTGTTGTTAGTGGTCACACCCGCGGAGCTTGTCCTAGCGGAGGCTGGGAGCGGGTGTCTACACTGTGCCTAAGAAAAGGCACCGACGACAACTCACTACAACTTTTCGATCCCAAACCGCTTGAGGATGTCTTTCGTTATCACGAGCGGAGTGGAGCGCAGTTGATCGCTTGCTTCCTTCGTCGGCGTAAACTCTTTGGCGGCGAGAAAACCATCCGACATCTGTTGGTAGAGTTCGGGCGCATTGATGATACTGTTGATCATCGTGGCCAATCGCCCATTGGTACGACCTTGTTTCAGTGTGCGCAGCGCGTGCTGCATATACCGGCAAAAGGTATCGTCAAATTCGGAATCGCGCAATGGTCCGACGAGCATCCCTAACTCGAGCTCGATCATTTTCTTCCCGAAGTCGCGTTCCTTAAATCGCGTTTCGATGTCGACTAAGGTTAGGGTGTCGTGGCCGTCGCCCGGTTGGGCAAGATATTGATCGGGTTTCAGGAGGTCGGTAATGACCGAACGCGGCCGGCTCTGTTCAATCCAATCCAAATATTTCAGCCCCAGTTGGGCGATACGACTCGTCGCCTCGAGCGTCTTTGGATTTTCCCGATCATAGGGAACGAGATGAGTGCCGTCGATCCGTTTCGCCAGGAGCATCGGCTTCGTCGGACCGTCGCTCGTTTCTTTCGCCAGAATGAATTGGTGTGGCGCGACATGGATATCGAGGCTCTCACCCATTGCATCGAGTCGTTGGTAGATTTTCTCGGCCACGGCGATGAGTTTCGGATCGTTTTCGAGAAACTCGGCTTCCGAGTCTTTCGGGACGCGAATCAGAACATCAGGATGTTCGGGGTCGTAATAGATGTCATTCGTGTCACCGACCTCAACGGGTTTGACAAACGGTTCAAGGTCGGGAGAAAACGGAAGTTCACGCATGGGGGAAGTATACCACGGCTTTCGCCATAACGAGCCTCATAACCACTAAAAGAAAAAGGACCGAACTCTTGTGGAGCGCGGTCCTTGGTAAAACTGCAGGAACCAGGTCGCATCAGCCGTTGTGTCGCAGCTACTGTGCCTGATCGAACTCACTGATGATCCGAAGGAACGGATACTTCTTGCTTCCGTAGGCGTACCCGCGCAGTATGTCGCGCATCCCACGGTACTCGTGACGGTAGCCGCAGTTGAACGAAATACGGTTCGCCCACCACCACAGGTAGAAGCCTTCCGTTCGCACGTAGGACTCCCACTCTTCGGGCACGAACTGGACGAGCTTCGCACTGTAGCCGTGACCCGCTGATTCGACCGAGACGAGCATTGGCCTCGTATCGATATGCGGAATGAAGACCCACGGCAGCTTGAAGCGCCATCCGGCCGTCACCAGCCAGGTACGGCCGGTGATCAGGTTGCGGGCGATACCAATTTCGGTCAGCTCGCAGTACGTGAGGAACGACACCCGGAAGCAGACTAGGAGAGCAAGGGCGACGATGGATCGCCGCACCAAGGCCATTCGCCAGATCGCTCTGGGATTGAGGTTGCGGACGTTCATGACATCTCCCTACTTGATCGCCTTGGGCACGTCACCGCCCGACTGACTCGGGGCGATCTCGCTGATCACGACGAGGAACGGGCAGTCACGACCCTCTTCACGATCGAAGGCGTAGCACTTCATGATCTCCTTCAGCGACTCGATGTCGCTGCCGGCGCCGCGTCCGTGCCAGGCGATGAAGGTGGTGAGCCCAGCCGGGTTGAACCGGACGAGCTTCGCGTTCAGGATGCGCTGGGAGACGCCCAGGTCGGCAGTGATGCTGACCTGGTACGGGCGCAGGTCGATCTTGTTGACCGTGTAGCGGATCGGATTTCGCATCACCCATCCGCTGTGGTCGACTACGGTGACGACGCCCGTGAAGCGGTCGAAGACATAGCCGAATTCGTGCTTGTCCACGAAGTGCATCCAGTTCGCCCAGAAGATCCAGAACGCCAGGAGCGAGGCCACGAGGAACGCGCCGATACCGATGCCGAATTTCTGCCAAGCGGACATGAGTCGCCTCCGTTATTGGTGGTTAGTGACACAGTGAGTTGCAGTTTGGGAAAGATCACATCAGCTTGATCAAACTTTCAGAGTTTGAAAAAGTGACCGAGCATCGTAGCACAGGATTGCATAAAAGTCAAGCTCCCGCTGGCGAGGCGAAGAACAACTAAAAAGAAAAAACCCTCGTGAAAACCACGAGGGAAGAACGTTTACTGGCGACGACGCTTGTCGTCGATGCCAGCCATTGCTTCGAGGCTGCCGGCGAGTGCGCCCATGACGTGGCCAAGCATCAGCTTTGCCACTTCCATCGTCGCCATGAACTGGTCAGCCGCCGCCTCCAATTCAGCCTGGGTAACGACCGCCATTTCCGCAACGACGTTAGGCGTGTACAACTTGGTCCGCATCTTCTCTTCTTCCGCCGGTTTTGCCTTCGCGGTCTTGGTAACGAAGGTGTCGTACCCGACCTGCATCGTACACTGGAGCATCCGGCGGCGGCGGAGGTTCAACGGTTCGAGGCGCGTGATGAACTGCCGGTTCAGCTCTGCCTGTTCGGGCGTGAACGGTCCATTCACCGCTTCATACGCCGCTCGGTAGAGCCGGCCGATTTCTTCGGCCGAACCAGAGAGTTTCGCCATATCGTCGGCGAAGGACTGTTCAGCCTGGGCTGAGTACGACCGCTGCCGATTCTGGTACCGTTCGACCGGATCGGCTGACTCATCAGCTGAGAACATCGCCGGGCTGGTGGTGGTCAACGGAACAACGGTGTTGAAGCGCTGTCCGATCGCCCGCATCATCGCCAAACGTTCTTGGTCGTCCAGATCGACGAACCGACGAAGACCCTCACGGCTGAGCAGATCGAGCGGATCGGTCAGCGGAGACTGAGTCGCGAGGACGTGCGAAACCACGATGCTCACGGCTTCACTCTGCCGGAGAAACCAGAACCCGAAGGTCGCGACCATGACGTTATCGGCGTCAGACGGATCAGGATTCCGCGCATCAAAGGCTTGTTTGAAGCTCGAGACGATGGTCATCCGAAAGTCCGAGTTCAAAGCTTTGACCACCGCCTCCTGGTACGCCTGCATATTGCGCATCATCCGTCCGAGCGTCGCGTCTTCGGCCATCTGCCGAAATTCCGGCGAACTGATCATCGCCTGTTCGATTTCCTGCCCGAGCTTTTCGGGCGTGAGACCGTCGAGGACATGACCGACGCGATCCAAAACTTCGGCACGAGCCTGATGCGTCCGGAAGTAGCTGGTGATCGACATCGGCGCCTGCGCCAAGCCGGCATCAAGAATCTGATGTGCCCAGGACGGCAGAAAGCTCAGGTTGTCCTTCAGCAAGGCCAGGACTTCCGCCCCGGCGATCATACCGCCCTGCGCCACGTTGAGACGCGGCGTGACGATCTGGCGAATCCTCTCCCAGAGTTGCGGCTGATTGACCGCTAAAAAATCAAGGAGCTTTCGAATGACGAGGTCGGCGGCCATATCGCCGGCTGCCGCTTTGCCAATCTGTCCGTGTGACATGCGTTCCTCCCTTTCTGTTCGAACGCGGAACTGCAGGCACTACAGGGATGTAAAAACAGTCCGACTCTAGCACAAAGTCACCACAAGTCAAGCGGTCTGGATCGGGACTCCCGCTTTCCCCGCTCCCAGCCTGCGCTGGGACAAGTTCCGCGAGGACAGGGCACTGGGACGAATATCGCCGGTGGATGCCATCCCAGCCTTGGCTGGGATCCCTAGCATGACGACATGCTTCAGTTCATGGTAAACTGGAGGCGCTCACTAACCGTTTCCAATCCACAATGGCTACCCACCAACGAGACTACGCGTTTCTCGAGAGTACGGTCAGTATTTGCCCGCATTGCCTCCGCCGTCTTGACGGGAAGATTATTCGTCGGAAGAATGCGATTTACGTAACGCGGGTTTGCCCGGAACACGGACTCCAAGAGGGCATCATGGAAGAGAATGCCGATTACTGGCAGAAGCGGATGCTCTACACCAAGCCCGGTACGGCGGTAGCCACCCAGACGGAACGATCGAAGGGTTGCCCATTCGATTGCGGACTTTGTCCCGAGCACGAGCAACACACCTGCATCGGCTTGATTGAGGTGACGCAAGCCTGCAACCTTCGCTGTCCGGTGTGCTACGCCGCGGCTGGTTTCGGCGAACCGCTGCCGCTGGAGACGATCAAGAAGATGTTGGCTTTTTACCAGGAATCCGAAGACGGCCAGGCGGAAATTTTGCAAATCAGCGGCGGTGAACCGACCACCCATCCCGACATCATCGCCATCATTGAAGCCTGCCGCGAGGCGAAAATTCCCTACGTCATGTTGAACACCAACGGTATTCGGGTCGCCGAGAGCGAGGACTTCGTCAAAAAGTTAGCGCAGTTCCACGGGGGGTTTGAAATCTACCTGCAGTTCGATGGTTTCGACGAATCGACCTACAGTCACCTGCGCGGACGGAGCATGCTCGACACGAAGTTGAAGGCTATCGCCAATCTTACTAAATACAATATTCCGATTACGCTCGTGGCGACCGTCGAGCGCGGCATTAACGACAAAGAGCTCGGCAAGATGGTCGAGTTTGCGTTGAAGCAACCGCTCGTCCGCGGCATCAACTTCCAACCGGTGGCGTTCTTCGGTCGGTTGAACGGCGTCGACACCTCGAACCGCATTACCTTGACCGGTATTCTCGATGGCATTGAGAAACAGACGAACGGCATGTTGAAAGTTTCCGACTTCATTCCGCTCCCCTGCGACGTCGATCGCGTCGCGGTCACGTACTTGTATCGCGAGAACGAACAGTTCGTGCCGCTGATGCGCCAGATTGACGTCAAGAATTACTTGCCGGCGATACGCAATACTTTTAAGTTCAATCCGGAAGAATTCGTGAAGGACCTCGCCAAGAGCGCCACCGGACCGGCGGACGAAAAATGCTGCGATTACCTCGGCATCATGAAACAATTCAAGCGGATGATTCCGGCTTCGTACTTCCTGAAATCCGAAACGGAAAAACACGAGTACATCAGTGCCAATACCTTCCGCGTTAGCGTCACCTCATTCGTCGACGCCTACAACTTCGACATGAAGTCGATGAAGAAAGAATGCGTCCACATCATTACGCCGGAGTTAAAGAAGATGCCCTTTTCTTCGTACAACATGATCCACCGCCCCAATGTGGCTCACACTCCCGCCGTACCAACCGCATAACGCTACTGAGTGGTTGAGGGCGCTCAGCCGACTACTTGAAGCTGTGTCTGTTGTCGCCGTGCTCGGTGCGGTGCTGATTGATTTTCTTGATGTCCACGGCCGGGCGAAGCCAAAGCGCCAACGGCGCAGTATCGTCGATACCGGCACGATGTTGGCGTTCGTGATGATGATCTACATCCTGATACGATTCAACATCGGCAGCGTCACCGTATCGAATGGTGTACTCACAAACGTTTTGACACTGCTTGGGGCATGCATCGTCGCCATCGGCGCCGTCGTCAATATTCGCGGCCGTATCGACCTGGGAAAAAATTGGGCCAATCAAGTCGTCATTTATACTGACCATACTCTCGTCACTTCCGGCGTCTACCGCTTTGTCCGCCATCCGCTCTACGCTTCTATCATTTGGATGCTGTTCGGCGCAAGCATCATGGAGATGAACATCGGCAGCACCCTCGCTACCGCGGCCATCTTCATTCCATTTATGACCTATCGCGCCAAACAAGAAGAAGCGGCGTTACTGCCGGAATTTCCGGCCTACGCCGCATACACCAAACGCGTTCCTCGTTTTTTCCCCTCACTCCACCACCATGACGCCATATAAACCCATCACTATTTCCGCCGCCGCCTTTGCCTTCTGTCGTTATGGTTTAGCACTATCACTGTGGATCGGCATTATCCTGCAAAATATTTGGGTCATCGCCGGCGTCGTTCTGGTATTAGGGTTGTCGTACTTATTAAAGGTCGCACGAGCACCGATGATTGTTATGTACACTCAGACGATCAATCGCCTGTGGCGTTCGCGGGATGAGGTTGTGAATGAACATGCGATTCGCTTCGCCCATCTCGTCGGGACAATAATCGGCACGGTCGGCTTACTCGCCTATGGTGTGAATCACCTCCTTGGCTGGATCGTCATCGTCCTGTTCGCCACACTGAAGAGTTTATCGGCCCTCGGTTTTTGTCCGGCGGCAAAACTCTACGATTGTTCGACTAGCGGACACTGTGCATTTATCCCGCATCCGCGTGGCCGTTAATACCATTCCCACTACCTGGGGCGTGCATCCGGTGTTGGGACATTGGCTGGGACATGATATTTCGTCGTATGCCGTCTTTATGGGACTCGGAGTCGCGACGGGTATCGGCGTCTACTTGTATGAAGCGCGCCAACACCATCGGCTCGGCGAACGCGGCATTCTAATCGCCATCGGTTCGCTGATCGGCGGAACAATCGGGGCGAAACTCTTGGAGTGGAGCATTCATTTGCGGTTTGTCTTCGACCATCTCCACGATTGGCCGGCGCTGCTCAGTGGCCGCACTATTGTCGGCGGGTTCATTGGTGGGACGATCGGCGTCATGGTCACGAAGCGCCTACTGAAGATCACCGATAAACGCGGGAATTTTTTTGCGCCGGGTATTGCTCTCGGCGTGGCGATCGGACGCATCGGCTGCTTTCTCCGCGGCTGCTGTTACGGCAAACCAACAACACTGCCGTGGGGTGTCGACTTCGGTGATCACATCGCCAGACATCCGACGCAGTTGTATGAATCACTGTTCATGCTCATCATGTTCGGCATGATTCAACATTGGAAAAAAAGGCCAAACCTCCGCCCGGGACAATTGTTCAACTGGCTCATGATCGCCTACTTTATCTACCGATTTTTCGTGGAGTTTATCAAGGTCGAACCAGTTTCGTACGGCGGCCTGACTGTTTTTCAATATATTTCTGTACTGGTCCTGCTGTACCTGACGCGAACCACCTGGATGAAGTGGCTGAAACCAAAACCGGCCGCTCAGTAGCGCTGCCAAACTCTCGGTGCTATACTCGTTATAACAACTCACACTATTAGGACGAAAGGATTCCTCCTATGGACGAACTCACCCAGCCACCAATCAGTGTTCCTCCGCCGCAGCCACAACCGCCCGTACCACCAATAACCATGGGTCGGAAGGTGCTACATTTCTGTTTTGGGTTACTTGGATATTACCTTATAACCGCGATCATTACCTGGATAACATCGGGGCTAGGGTTTACCGCGCTCGGGTCAATATCCTTGTGGCTATCGTTGCCAGTCACTGTAGCCTTGATCGTCTATCTCCGTCGGTCGGGACACCGATATATTGCCCACGGCGTTCTGGCTGCTTTTTTACTCCCAGTTATTGGCGCCGCATTGCTGTTCGGAGCGTGTTTGTTGGGAAGTAAATAACCATCTATTCGTAGTAAAGATGTCGGGCAACTGTGCCCAGACAGTCTGACGTTATTGTACCCTAGAACGAAACTTGTCGTAGATAGCTGATCAATGGGAAAAGAATTTTCGCCATCGTGGCTGCTTGTGGCACCCAATCCCCCGTTTTTTGTTTGACCTCTGTCCATGCTGCAAAGCGTTTGAGTTTCAATAAATCAATTGCCGGATGGTCGGCGGCATAGCCGCGCGGCGGACGCTTCAGCACATCGTCATCGGCTAACCCGCCAAATGTCCTTTTGAAAGTCGAAGCGAAAAGAATCGACCGAAGTTTTCTTGGGTTACGGTCAATCGCAGTACGGATGCGATCGAGCTGCTGCGACGTGCACATATACAATCCGCCGGCCACCATCATCGTGCCGTCGTAATCGAGATGTATATGGTAACTCGGCGATTCCATCTTCTTCCCACTCGGGACGATCGCAGCGCCGAAGTTCGTCTTGTAAATCTGCTTATTCCGCGAGAAACGGATATCACGGTTGATGCGGTAGATGGCGCTGCGCGCGATCTGGTGCTTGACCGCCGGGTCGAAGGCGGCGATGGCAAGAATCAGGTGCTGGACGTCGTCAATGAAGGTGGCGCGGAGCGCGTCGTAGGTATCGCGATGCGCATCGAACCAGGGCTTATTGTTGTTCGCCTTGAGAGCGGTGAGGAACTTGGTTAAATCTTTAGTATTGGTGGGCATGGGAGGAGTATAGCATGACCACCTCCCCGCTCCACGCTTTGCAGTGTGGGGCGCCGGGGTGGTCAGAAAATGCTACTCCGTCAATCCGAGCTTCTTCAGTCGCGATCGAATTCCCCCGGCGTGGCGCTGTAATTGTTCTGACATTTCCTTCACTGGTTCGTTCGCCTCGTGTAAAGCTTTCAGTTGCGCATCATCATCGTCAGTCCACGGTGTATAGGCCTTCGGAAAATGTTTCCGAATTTCCGCTAAACGTTTCGGATGCATCGGCACTTCGGTCGCTACGCCGGCTACGAATTTCTTTTCGACCTTATGCAACCGTCCGGCGCAGGCGCGGATGAATTCCTCTTGTGCATGGTGGTGTTGATCATCCGTTCGCGCCGACCATGCTACCTCAACCGCTTCGGACGCAACGCGCATGATGCGATCTTGCGCCTGGATGAGCGGATCAACCCGAAGCGCGCGTTCATTCCAACCGAGCAAATATAAACCGTCGAGCGATCGCACCCGCGACAGTGCCACATAGCCCTGTCCGAAAGCAAAGGATCTCGACAAGTCCATGACCGCAGCATCGAGTGACATGCCCTGACTTTTGTGGACAGTCATCGCCCAAGCAAGACGAAGTGGCACCTGCACAATCCGCGCGCTTACTTTGTCCCCATCTTCAATCGCCCACTCCATTGGTTCAACTGTCATCCGTCGATTGTTTTTCGTTTGAATAATCGGGAAACCATCGGCATCGTCGAAGTCGACAACCTTTGCTAGCGTACCATTAACGAAGCCTTTGTCCGGATTATTCCGCGTACACATCACGGTCGCCCCGATTTTTAATTCTAATCGTTCCGGCGATAGACAACCGCGAACGAGCGCCTCGATTTTAGCTTTTTGACCGTGACGTACCATCTCGAAGACGTGGACCTCACCTTTCAATTCCGAAAGTTTGTCAGCATTCACATCATCAACGTTAGCGTTGTGGCTGTACAGTTTCGTAGCGTGCTGGTGTTCGTTGTGGTGCTCGATACGGCGCGTGTCGAGGTGGGCAAGCGTGGCGTCTTCAATCACGCCGCCACGGATAGCGGATAGCACTGATGATAAGGCGGCGTCAGATTGACGATGCTGTTCGGTCAAGTAACAAACATCAAAGAGCGCTTCCGACCATGATGACGAGGCGAAAGCAAACTGTGGAGTCTCTTCATCATGCTTCGATACCGGCGGCAATTGAAAAAAGTCGCCCACCAACACCACTTGCAACCCGCCGAACGGTGCCGGTGATTTCCGCGTGGCGCGACAGACATGTTCCACCATATCCAATGTCGCCGCATCAAGCATGGAAATTTCATCGATGATCAGGACGTGCGTGTTTTGAATTTGCTTCACCAATCGATCGGTACTTGCAATTATTTCTAAATCCTGCGCGGACAATGATTTACGGATACCAATACCGCTCCAGGAGTGAATGGTAGAGCCGCCGATATGCGTGGCGGCAATGCCGGTCGAGGCGGTAATAGCGACATGGATATCATGGTCACGAAGATAGCGGACGTATTTGTTGACGAGAAACGTCTTACCCGAACCGGGTTCTCCCGTCAGAAAGATATTTCCGCCGGTTTTAAGGATAGCAAAGGCTGTGTCTTGGGTCATGGAGTTGGAGTATACCCTCCGCGCTGGCCGATGGCAATGCAATACAGTGAGAACCCAAAAGAATCAGGAGGAAAACCTGAAACCCAAACCTTTCGCTACCACGCATATTGCAAGGCCCGGAATATCTGAAACGTGAAATTGGGAAATTTATACTTTGATGAAAGCTAATACATGGTAGACAAGAATCGCCGGCCACACCAGTGCTTTGCCGATACCGAGAACCCCAAGCCAAAACGAACCAGCGTGCTGGACAAAGTAGACCAGAGCGCCGATAAAGGCTAAACCGTATACGCCGCCGCCAACTGCGCTTTTGTTTTTCATATTCGGTTCTTTCGATTATTTGGATACATGTTGTCTTCGTTACAAAATATCGCGTTTCGTCCATCGCCACCAACCGATGGTAATTCCGACGACCGTAATCGCACTGAAGTACCAGATATCGGCGGCCTGGTATCTGCCCTGTACAAGAAAGACGTTTGGATCGAAATAGTGGAAGAACGAGAGATACTTCAGTTTATCGAGCGACGGCAACAACGACGATACAATGTTGAGCGTGTAGGTTACCAACACCGTACCGGCCACAATCATTTGCACTTTGCCTTTATCAGACAAAAACGCGGAAACGCCGAAACCGATACCGAGTAAGGCGAGACCGAACAGTTCGCACATTACCGTCGCGGCCACAAAATGTCCGGTTTGAATCGGCAATTTAAACAGTGCGGCCAAAGGAAAAACCGAGAAATTGACCAGGACGTTAAAGATACTGAAGATTTTGATCGCCGCCAGAAGTTTTCCTAGGTAAACCGTTGTCCGCGACACCGACTGAGTAGCGGATTGGACCGATGTTTCCCGCTCAACCTCTCCGGCTATACTGTTACTGGATAACGACAATGTCAGAATGATCGTTAAAATCGGCATGAACAATGAATACATTTCGATATTCAAGAATTTCTCGATGGTATCAAAACTGAATGATTCGATGTTGAAGGCTTTGCGCAGCGCCCCCGGCATCTGTGAATACAGCTGATTATTTTTCGCCAATATGTCGCGGTACGTCGGGAACAGCGACGTGTACATCAACATTGTGCCCACCCCAATCACTGTTACGGCTAATAACATTTTCCAGCGGTCGCGGAATGTGCGGAGGATAATGGCAATCATGGCTTCCAAAGGTTATGCTCAGTAAATACTTTTTCGACCATCGGCCACAGTGGCAACCGCTTCGTGACTTCAGCAGTAAACCATCCTGCATCGGCCAACTCGTCTTTTTGGAAGTGTAGCTCGCCACCTTGAATATCACATAACCACCAGTATGTCGTTTGATCTTTTACGTCCGCCGCTGTCTCAGCAATCCGTTTCACTGGCATAACATCGAGTCCGGTCTCCTCCTTAATTTCACGTATGAGGGCTGTTTGCTCGTCCTCACCATCCTCCAAATGTCCGCCGGGCGGATAATACCGTCCACTGAATTCGCCAAAATCGCGCTTTGAAGACACTAACAAAAATTCAGTTTGATTAACGGAGTTTTTCCTGGTAATAATACCAATGACTACATGAGACATCATACCTGATGGTTATAAAACGTCATAAAGTGTTCTTCAAGCGTGGCGTGATTGATCGACACATCATACGGTTTGAGTCGGGCAATGCTATCGAGCAATGGTTGCATAACACCTTGATACTTTAGGGTCACCGTTCGCGGCTGCGCAACGATAACCGTGGCATTCGGGAGCATTATTGACGCCGGCGCCACGTCGTGATTAAACCACAGTTGCACAGTGTATAGATGCTTCTCCTGCAACGACAACATCGTCTCCTGTGCAATCAAGTTTCCGTTTCGGAGAATACCGACCCGGGTACACGTTCGTTCGACTTCCGCCAGATTGTGCGATGACATAAAGATCGTCGCACCGCGTTGATGCGCCTCGTGGATGAGTTCATACGCCGTTTGCTGCAACAGCGGGTCGAGTCCGTTCGTCGGCTCGTCGAGAATTACCACATCGGTCGTAAACATAAACGCCATCGCCAACGAAACTTTTTGGCGATTTCCGGACGATAGTTGTTTTATCGTTTTTGTGGTGTCAATCTCCAGACGCTGCACGAGTTCGGCAGATCGGTCGTGCGCTTTTCGTAAAGCCCGCGCGTAATCGAAATGTTCGCACGAAGTCCATTTTTCATTGAGCGCTGTTACCGGCGGCATAAAACCAACATGTTTTCGCGATAGCACGCCCTCCGTGTTGGCATCTAAACCCATCAACCGAATTGATCCCGCTGTGGGTCGGTAGAAATCCATCATACACCGAATGGTCGTCGTTTTCCCTGCACCATTCGGTCCGAGAAACCCAAAAACTTCACCAGCCTGAACCGTCAATGAAACATCATTCACGGCCGTTGTACGTCCGAAACGCTTGGTGAGATGATCAATGACAATTGTGGGTTCAGGCATGCGGGTGTGGATTGATACAACGGCAGTATATCACAATTCAAGCTTCCATATCGAGAAAAGAAAAAGCCCCGCCGATTAATAGCGCGGGGCTGAACGAAAGATCTGCTCTCGAGGGCAATGACGATCAACGAGTGAAGTTGATCGTCACACCTGGAACATCGACGGTAACATATCGCTGTTCGAACCTTCTAAAATCGTATTCACCGCCGGTCGACACTCTCGTCTGGAGGCAATGAAAAAGTCTCCACGAGGATCCGACGTCTCCGGTCAACATGAGTTGTGGTTGATCGCTCAGGTACCGGTGATACCATTTCGGTTCCTGGCCACGGACGATGCGATCGTTTCCGACACCGAATGGTAGTGATGCAACGGCGCCAACCAACAAGAAGTTGTTCACTGAGCGGTTCATGCTGACGGAAACGACGCTCATCCGCTGGGTCCAGCCAGTAGCCGACAACTGGTGGTCAGTGCTAACATAGTCAGCTGCCACCGCAAACTGCGCGTTGAACATCGATCCGAAAATTATGACGCATACCAACTGCACCATTTGACGGAACATGGGGCACCTCGAAGGTTTGTGAAGGTTCGTTGACTGATAATTCTGTATTACACCAATTTGGGCTTTTTGTCAATCCCACCACCATTTTTATTACCCCAAGTTAGTCATTGTGATTCCGGGTCCATCCACCCTTTCCATCAGTAAATAAACGCACATCGCCAACTTGATCGGTACGAACAATATGTAATCCGGCCTGCATCAAGCGTAATAATGCTGTCGGATGCGGGTGCTTATAGCTGTTTCCCGCGCCGACAGAAATCACCGCCCACGTCGCTTTCACTGCTTGCAGAAATCGCACGCCCGACGAAAAGCGAGAGCCGTGATGACCGACCTTCAATAACGAAGCATGCACATCCACACCGGCATCGATGATGCGATTCTCAATATCGCTCGACGCGTCGCCCATTAACATCGCCGCGCTCCCGCCGCACGATAACTTCATGACGATCGAGGTATCGTTCACGCCTCCGCCTTCGGCGGCGTTATCTTTAGTAATGGTGGTGTGTGAAAGGTCGAGCGCCGGCCAGAGCACATCGAATGTCGCGGCTCCGACGGTGTATCTCTGGCCGGCGCGCGCGATGTCAACGGGAATATGCTTATCTTTTAGCATCGTCTGCCATTCCGCATACGCTGTTTCGGTAAACTGCACGCCGGTTTCCAAAACGCGATGAACGGTAAATCGTTGCGTCACCGGTACCAGACCGTTCACATGATCGCTGTGTGGATGCGTGAGTACGACGAGTTCAAGGTCGCGATCACCGGCCGGAAGAAAATGACTAAGACGATCAACGACGGAATCATCCGGTCCGCCGTCGATGAGAATATCTTGGTGGTCGCGCGTTTGAATCAGGATTGCGTCGCCTTGTCCGACATTGAGCGCGGTAAATGTGCACGCCGGAACTGATCGTGGAACAGACATCCACGACCAAACGAAGACGGCAATACTAACGCTGAGAAGAAAAAGTTTCTTGGCCATACCCGGTAGTACAACTTAGTAAAATAGAACTTCTCATTGTTTTGTAAACAAATAATCTTGTAATCTCTTTGCTAGGAAACGTCTACCACCTGTTGTTTTTAGATATTTTTCTCGTCGCTTCGCGTCAACTCGTGAACGGCAACCTTCAAAATATATTATCTTGAATGGCCGGTACGGGCGTGTTGAAAAGTTCATACCCATATTGTGCTCACGTAATCTCCGATCAGGCGCTTGAGTAAAACCTATATAGCGATATACCTTATGAGTACTTTGCAATACGTAGACATAGTAATATGTTTTGGAGGTTGTACTACCGGGCATATCGTTTCTGTAACCAAAGGGCGCACCACACAAAACTAATGCCACCAATCACGGCCACATACGGCGCGACATACACCAACGATTGCGGCAGTGACGCGCCGAATGTAATGAACCACACGATCAACCGCAAGAGTGCGTCGTTCACCGGTACCGTCAGCGCCGCCCACAGCGGAACCCACATGCCCAATAAGAATAGCGAGCCTACGCCCATCGATAACGGAATGAGCGGCACGACGAACAAGTTCACCAACGGCGCGACCAATGAAATTCTGCCGAATCGCCACAGCAACAACGGCTCGGTCATGATGATCGCCGACAAGGTGGTCGCCAGATTTTCACGCAACCCGACTTTTTCACTCACCCACGGCATCGCTCGTTGTAACGGTTTCGACAACGTGACTAAACCAACCGTGGCGAGAAACGACAGTTGACAACCGAGATCGTGAAACACCACCAGCGGATTCACCCACGCCATCAACAGAATGGTGTACCCTAGCAAACGACCGATACTGATCGGCCGACCGATAAATAATCCCATCTGGACGATAATCGCCATAATCGCCGCCCGCATGACCGACGCCGAGGCGCCACTCATAATCACAAAGGCAATCAATAACACAAGCGCCGGTATCCATGCCCAACGCCGCCCGACGATCCTGATCAGCCAATTCACCACCAAAGCCATAATAATCGTCACATTGAAACCCGATAATGCCACAATGTGCGTCGTGCCGGTAATTTGAAAATCCTGATTAAGATAATCGGGCATACCATCAGTGTTGCCGATGAGGATCCCATTCAGTAATGACGCTTGCGGCTCATTGAAGTTGTGCCGCACGTACGATAATAACTGTTCCTGCCATTTTCCCAGCGTTGCGCGCCATGAAGTTACTGATCCAATTATTTTGACGTCCAGCGTTGCACAACGCGCATGAATGCCGTGCGACCACTGCCGGCGTTGCGATATTGCCGTTAGTTCGGTAATCGCGCACGACACGCGAACACGACTCCCCGGAAGAATTTCGGGTATTGCTGGAACAGACACCAGCAATTTTCCGGTAAATTGCTGATGCGTTGTCGTAAGGTCGGTTAATTCAAACTTCTGCGCTGTACCTGAAATGGTTGATGGCAGTACCACATCGCCGGTTAACGTTATTGTCTGATTAAGGAAACGGCTAATATCGTTGGCTGGTGCTTGTAACGATACTTGTGTCCGCCAAGCACCAAGCGCGATACCAAGAACGGCTATCCCAACTAACACTGTTTTTCGAAAACTTAAACATGCGATAGCACTAGCCGCCGCGGTGGCTAGTGCTATCATCGGTATAACCAAAACCTCACCGGTTGCAATACCGATTCCAAAAGCAATGAGAAATATAAACAAAAGTGGCCGAGACATAGGGAGGTGGCCACCGAATCTATCTGGATTTAGACTACATCGATATATTCCTTGACGTCAAGTCTTAGAGAAGAATAACGACGTTGACCAGGTCTTGCTCGTCAAAGAATGTGTTACATTACCACGTAATTCTAAGCATCTTGACCTGATGGTAAAATCTGCAACAAACCCTTAAGTTGGTGAGCTAGATCTGATTGGAGAATCTTTCTAGAATCTGGAAATCCTAAAGAAAGTTTCTTGTGGGTATGTGCTACAAAGGTACCCCTCATTTTTTTCATATACTGAATTATTTCCGCGTTCTTAATCTTATTGTATTTCACATTATCGCTATACACAGCTTCAAAAGAAGCAGTATATGGTTTTTCATCAAAAAGGCCAGTTACACGGATAATAAGGTAGTCTTTCACCATTCTCTCCAGATCGCCTATGGGCTTAGGATCTCTGGGACTGTCTATTCGTTCGCAATCTAAAAGTTCTGTGCTGAGTGACGCAAGCTTTTGAAGCGCGATTTGGCAATTTTCAACCAAATATCTTAAATGACCATCGATGCTGATTTTTTCAGCAATATATTTATCATTATTATTCATCGATGTCAATGTGTATTTTTGTATTATTTTTTTAAACACGCTTCATATGCAGGATTGTATGCACTACTATAAACTGGCTGCATGCCAGTCATCATGCCAGAAAGCCAATTTGATCTTCGATCTGCTTGGCTTGCCAGGTAAGAGTCGACTGCATTTTGCCGAGTAACTGGATCAGCCCAATACTGCGGATCTTGTGGATTCGAAAACTGCGCCATTACTTCGTCCGCGGTTTCGCAGAGTCCATGACTACCCCCAACTACACTACCATCACAGACCTCTTTTAAAAATTCCGTAGCAAAGTCATTTTTCTTTTTTTCTACTGCATCGTTTCCCTCTGTCTTGCACAACTCAATTTTTATCGCTGGATCAACGGCAGGGGTGGTGTTGACTACGGGCACTGGTTTAGGTTTTGGTTTCGGAGCAACCGGCTGTGCTGACACCACTGTATTGACCACCGGTGCGACGTTTGTATTGGTCGATAGTGACACATTCGTGTTTACAAAAGAAGTGTTTGTGTTTTCAGAAACATTACGAATGACCGGGGTGTCACTGTTATTGTTCTGAGTTTGTTGGGTGTTGGCGTTTGCTTTCGTCTGGTTATGGATAACAAAACCTGTCGCAGCTGAGCTGCCTACAACTGCTATAACAATTATGATAATTAGGCGAATATTCGACATGACTTACGGAAATTGTTCTAATCTCTAATATGGTGTCTTGGCACCCATAGTATGCTCTTAGTACCATCCAAAATCAAGTTGTAGTACTAATGATAAGTAACTTACAGAACCGTCACCGATTTCGCCAGATTCATCGGTTGATCGACATTCATTCCCCGCACTTCCGCCGCCGCTAGGGCGAGAATCTGCAACGGAATCATCGTGGTGATGGCTGACAAAATTCCGTAGTGCACTTTTGGCACAGAGATGACTGCTTCCGGGTGTTGACCATTCGGTCCGAGTGTTGCCACGCGATCATCCCCTTCTTCGGCTACGATAATGACACGTCCTTTTCGCGCTAACACTTGCTCAACATTACTGACAGTCAGATCATACAGTTCTGGTACTTTCGGATCATGAATACAAATCGCCACCACCACCGTTTCGCTGTCCACCAGCGCGATCGGTCCGTGCTTCATTGACGCGGCCGACATCCCAAGGCTCGGTATCCGCGCAATTTCCATCATCTTCAACGCGCCTTCTTTGGCCACAGCTAATCCGTAACCGCGGCCGATATAGAGCATGCGCGGCACATCTTTCAGCGATTGTCCGATTTTTTTATAGTCGTCGGATTGTGCCAGAATTTTCTCAATGGCAAACGATAACGTTTTTGCGCGCTCGGTAAATGCTGCGACGTGCGGCGCGTTCAGGCGGCTTTCTTGCGCCAGCGCCAAAACAAGTAAAGCACCGCTTAACACTTGTGCGGTAAATGCCTTCGTTGACGCCACACCGGTTTCCGGCCCGGCATGAAGATACATTCCGGTACCATACGACGTTAATTTCGAACCCGGCACATTGACTAATGAAAAACTTACCGCGCCGGCGGCTTTTACTTTTTCCATCGCTACGAGTAAGTCAGCCGTGGTTCCGGATTGCGACATCGGTACGACCAAGGTTGTCGGTTTGACCTGGAACGATGAGGTGGCAAATTCCGCCGCATCCATCGCTTGCACTTCGTAGCCGTGTTCCTGGAAAAATCGTGCGACTGTTTCACCGGCATAGAGCGACGTCCCGCAACCGAGAATCAGCACATCATGTAATTGCTTCTTGATGAACGATTGGAATTCCGGATGCGTTTCAATGCCACCGAGACGAACCATGCCGTCATCGGTCGAACGGCCATCGAGTACGCGGCGTACCACGTCCGGTTGCTCCACAATTTCTTTTTCCATAAACGTGGCGTACGTACCTTTTTCGATATCTTCGAGTTGGTATTTCAATTGTTGAATATCATGCGGCGATTGATGGTTATCAAACGTTACCACGCGGTAGGTGTGATCGGCATTGATAATCGCCATCTGACCGTCCTTTAATTGGACACTCTTGTCGGTGTGTGCCCGGAATGCGCGATGATCTGAGGCGAGGAATAAACCATCATCAGCTAAACCGATGTACAGCGGACTGCCCATGCACGCCGCTACTAAAGTGTCCGGCGTCGCGGCATCAATCGCCACCAGCGCAAACGTTCCGCCGGCAATCACTTGCGTTGTTTTCTGCACCGCCGTTACTAAATCATCGCCGTTTTTCCGAAAATCTTCCAGTAGATGCGCTAATACCTCAGTGTCCGTGTCCGACTGGAAGGTGTGCCCTTGAGCCGTTAATTGCTTCTTGAGCGCCTGATAGTTGGTTAACTGGCCATTATGCACGACCGCGATTGTTCCACGGCAATCGGCGTGCGGATGGGCGTTGCGGTCGCTCGGTTCGCCGTGCGTCGCCCAGCGCGTGTGGGCAATGCCGCTCGTGCCGGTCGGTTTGATGGCGGCGACGGCCGCGGCCGTCGCCGCCACTTTGCCTTGGTGCTTAATAATTTGCAAAGGTTCTTGTTCAACATCAAGCAAGGCGACACCAGCTGAATCGTAACCGCGGTATTCCAACTTTTCTAAACCTTCAATCAGGAATCCTGCTGCTGATTTTTGACCGATGTATCCGACGATGCCGCACATAGTGTTATGTTGTAGTTCGTAAATGAACCGTGATGCCAAACTTTTTCGTTAGTGCCTGGTGCATCGCCGCACCTTCAGCACTAAACGTCCAACCGAAAAAGTATGGATCTTTTGTCAAAGGAATATCCGCAATCGCCTGCTGAAGAAGCGCGGTCGCATATCCTTTCCGCTGGTGATCTGGAACGGTAAAGACGGAACAGAAATACAAAGCTTCATATCGTTCGCTCGGCACGGTTTGATCAAACAAGTTTTTTTCTGTTATTTCACCTCGAACAAATTGCTCAGCCAATATTCGTGTTGTCGGCACCACCACAATCCAGCTTACCGGCTCGCCATCAATAAGTTGAAACAATACCGCGCTTGGATGTAATTGACGAAGTTTTTGCTGTGACGCCTTGGTTATCGGAATTTGATTCTGGTCTTGCGCTGTACCATAATATTGCTCGGCGATGATTCGAGTTTTTTCGTGGAGCTCATCTTCTGTATATGGCATAACAATTGAGGGATTAAATCTTGTCGTCACTCCCCACAATCCTCGGTCGGCCGGCTTTATTCCACCTCAAATAGGCATCCATAAACGCCAGCAGGTCACCGGCCAGCACATCTTCCACCTGCGACGTTTCTTGTTTGGTGCGGTGGTCTTTGACCATCCGGTACGGTTGTAGCACGTAGGAACGAATTTGATTGCCCCAGGCGGCCTCGTGGTACTCACCGCGCAAATCAGATTTTTCTTGTGCCAGCTTTTCCAGGTCAAGTTGGTGCAATTTCGCTTTCAGAATTTTCATGGCTGTTTCTTTGTTCTGCGTTTGCGAACGTTCGTTTTGGACTGAGACCATGATCTTCGTCGGCAAGTGGACGACGCGAACAGCCGAGTACGTCGTTTGCACGCTCTGGCCGCCGTGCCCCGACGATAGGAATGTATCAATGCGCAAATCTTTCGGATCAATTTTTACTTCCTCGACATCATCGAGCTCCGGAATAACTTCCACCAAAGCGAATGACGTATGGCGCATCTTCTCGGCATCGAACGGCGAAATACGTACCAAGCGGTGAACGCCGGCTTCGCTCTTCAAATACCCAAAGGCATACTTCCCTTCCACTTCGAAGGTCATACTTTTTATTCCGGCTTCGCCGCCTTTCGATTCATCAAGCACTTTCGTTTTCCAGCCACGTTGTTCGCAAAAACGCAGGAACATCCGCGCCAGCATTTCCGCCCAATCCATAGCATCGGTGCCGCCGGTGCCGGCGTGGATGCTGACAATAGCATTTGAGGTATCATACTCGCCATTCAGTAACAAAGTAAATTCTAACTTTCGATACTGCTCCTCCAGCGCCGCGACATGGCCTTCAACTTCTTTTCGTTGACTTTCCTCGGCCAGCACCGCTAACTCGATCCACGATTGCACTTCCTGGTCGATCGTCTCCCAATCCTCAACTTCATCTTTCAGCGTTTTCAGTTCGCGGCTCTTTGTTTCCGCCGCTGCCCGATCGTTCCAAAATTCGGGCGCATTCATCGCGTCCTCTAACTCGCTAATTTGTTGGCGTTTTTGATCGAGGTCAAAGTAACCTCCGCGAAGAATCGATCTTCGCCCGGAGGGCCTCCAATTTACGAACTAAGTCTTGCATAGTGGCGTTAGCCTACCGCATTCCGATGCCCTTGGCAACTATTGCGGCAATGTCAGACAATCGAGAAGCTTGGTCGTTGTTGTCCATCCACATTGTCCGTCGGTTTGCCGCTCACAGGTGGCTGAAGCGTAACAGGAATATTCCGGCAACATTATGCAGGTCGTAACAACTTCATGATCCGAGCACACCTGCCGACTACAACCGGTGATCACACAACCACCCGAGACTGCCGTATTGGTAGTACTGGCTGGACATGGCGCAAACGCACAATTCGGCCCGGTTCGGCCAACAGAACTCCCGTCGGGGCACAACTTCGCCTCCTGTGTACAGGCAACACGATTGCGATTGATGGCACGATTCGAGTTCTTTGTTTTCGATGCTAAGCTTGCACTCCACCACAGTATTGCCGTCACCAGTACGAGGAACACGGCAAAGGCAGGAATAAGGGTGTTTCGTGATGTGGTATCCATGCTTGCAGTATACGCGAAAAGTCAGAGAAAGAAAAAACCGCCCCGGTATCTCCGGCGCAGTTTCTCAAATCGAGTTATCGACTACCGAGGACAATCTTGACGTCTTTCTTGACGCCGCCGTGATAGATGGTGAAGGTCACGGTATCGCCAGGGCTAAACGTCGCCAGGATTCCGGCCAGCGAATGCGTGTCATCAAGTACCGTTCCGTTCACGGCGGTAATAATATCATTTTCCACTAATCCCGCTTTGTCAGCCGGCGATCCGGAAACCACCGCTGGGTTTTGGGCATCGGCTTTTTGGACCAAGGCGCCTTGATTGACCGGCAGTTTGTTTTGATCGGCCATAGCTTGCGTAATCGGCACATAGCGAACACCGAGATAGGCGGCGGTAATCTTCCCGTCTTTCTGGACGCTGGTGACGTCACGACTAACAACGTTCGCGGGAATAGCGAATCCAATCGATTGACCCGAGGAATTAACCGCCGTATTGATGGCGATCACGTTTCCCGTTAAATCAAGAAGCGGGCCACCGGAATTTCCCGGGTTGATTGCCGCATCGGTTTGAAAGACATTGTCAATTGTTTCCGAAGCACCAGTCGCACTATCACCGGCAGTGATAGAACGGGCTGAACCGGAGATAATACCTTCGGTCACTGTATTCTTATATTCGCCGAGGGCATTGCCGATGGCAATAACCGCTTGACCAATTTGCACGCTATTTGAATCAGCGAACGTGAGTACCGGCAAATTCTTGGCATCGATCTTTAAGACCGCCACATCATTGACCGGATCGAGCGCCAATACCTTGGCATCGTATTTCTTTCCGTCATTCATCACCACGCTGTAACTCGCGGTCGTATCGCTGACCACATGTTTATTCGTGACAATCATGCCATCCGCCGACACCACAAATCCGCTGCCGCTACCGATCGTTTGCAATCCCTGCGGCACTGATTGTTGACCAAAGAAAAAGTCGTATGGCGATGTGGTTTGACCACCATAAATTTTAGAGTAGTCTTGGGAAATAATAATGCTGACCACTGCCGGATTTGCTTTCTTGACTACATCAATAGTAGCCGAACTTTCCTGAACCGAGACGGCTTGTTTCGTGGTTGTTGTCGACACAGATGTGGTTCCACCCTTAGTTTGCCAAACACTGTAACTAACCAAACCCCCGGTTAGTCCACCGATAATTACACTTACGACAACGGTAGCGAGAAAATTTGAATTTGCCGATTTCACCGGCGATGAAGGTGTTGGTGTTTCCATATCTTTAAAGCGAATAAGATAATATTTCCTATAGTATGCGAGCGGGTATATTCTCTTGTCAACCTGAAAAAGTACTGAAAAAGAATCGATGCTGGCGTGTCCGTGCTATTGAATAGAGAACGTCGGTGAAACTGCGGTAGCAAAGCCACTCTCCGGCCAGGTAGGCGCAACGCTAGACTTGCCTGTCAAATACGGCACCACCACTCGATATGTCCCACTTGGTGCACCCACTAACACATCACCAATCGATCCCGGAACTATCGCTTGCCACTGATCACTTCGTAATGAGTGTTTTGGAAACTCAATCATCGAAGATGGTGTCGGACAAGTTTGCTTGGTGGTGAGAATACTTTCCCAATGTTCACCATCTGCTTGCAATTGCTCGATAGACCACCAATTTGTAGAGCAACCATCGGCAGCTTGCTGGACGTAGATCGGCACCCGGCTATCATTCCGTACCGCAATCAACACCGCATCACCTGATGCATACACGTGTTTATCAATCTGCACACTTAGTCGGACGCTAGGCAGAATCGTCAACCCTTGATCGGTGGTAGACGAGGAAAGAAGTACGCTTGATGATTGAAGAAAGAGAATAATAAAAATACCCCAGCCCAATAGCAGGGCTACGACAATGGAAAAACTGACACGCCGAGAGACCGAGAACATGTTATTTATTTAACATCGCCGCCAATGAGACTACCGTATATCCTTGTGTTTTCAGAGTCGAGAGTAGACTTGTTACCACCGATGGCGTCACGTCATACCCAGCATGCAGCGCTACGATACCGCCGCCTGATTGCTTATCTAGCGCCGTCATGACGCGATCTTGGGCTTGCGCAGCAGTGATTCCGTCTTGCCAATCATAGGCATCAACTGTCCAGAGTATCGCACAATACCCGGCTTGGTTCAGCAATTTGACAGTTTGTGTTGTAAAGCTCCCGGATGGTGGACGAAAAATCGGTTTTGGTGAAATACCGGTTGCAGAAATAATAGCCGCTTCGGCTTTGGTAATCGCGCTCGTTACACCGGCGCTCGTGAGCTTGGTCAAGTCCGTACTGTCATAACTTTGACTGTAGACGGAAAAACCGTCTTGGGAAATTGTTTTCACCACGGCCGGATTTTTTTCGGCGAACGCACCGGTCACAAAGAAGTCAGCCGGCACTGCAGCTTTTTTCAAAACCTCAAGAACTTGATTGACTTGATCGTTCGCCGCTGAAACGGCAAACGTTAAGGCTACTTGTTTTTTTACTCCCGCCGAAGAAATCGCGGCTGAGCATGACGTAACAGAAAAATTCTTCCATGAACCCGATGTAGCAATTACTGCGGTGTTCGTATTCGTCGTCGAATTTGTGTTTCCGTTCACCGCGGCATTGGTCGGTGCCGTATTAATTGCCGAATTCGCATTATCCGTTACCAGATCAATGCCGGTACTGGCGGCTTTCCCTGTTGTTCGCGCTGGCGATGGGGTTTTCTTCGAACCGATGAGACTCTTGACCACTACCGCGACAATTATTACCATAACAATCAGCACAACCCAACGAACCCACCCGCCTCCGGAATTGGAGGATCGGCGAGGTTGGTAGCGGCGGATGTCAGCCATGAGTTGATGACGTTAGTAGTGTCAAACGTCGCTGCCAGTATACCATGCCCAAAGCGTAGACACCAAAGAATATTGCCGAGAAACCTAGGTCACCGATCACGGTGTTACGAAAGAATGGTAATCCAGCGACAAAGGCCTGTATCAGGCCGGATACTGAATGCGGATACATTGCCTGAAACGCCCATACCGCTGTGTTGGTCAACACAAAGAATACGGTGGAGCCGAGTAAGCTCGCGCCAAAAATTCTACCCAATGATTGGCGTTTACGGAGCCACAAGCCAATCACATTACTGACCGCAAACGCGCCGTAGACAACCAGCATCACCGGTAGTGAATAGAAACCGATGACAAGGTCACTGACGAGCATGGCTGACAGAGGTACCACAAACGTCCAGCGACGTGGAAGCAGTGCACCGCTGAGTAATGCCATGGCGGTAATCGGCGCAACATTCGGAGGCAATGGAAGCCAGCCAGAATTTCGGGCGATACGAATCAACGCCGCGATAATAACTAAACCGATGACAAGAAATGTTGAGGATGACCAGCGTTTCATAGAGAGTGATAATCAAGCGTCAATTGATCGCCCTGAGCTAAAGATTGTTGACTGAGATCGGTAATGGCTGCACCGTTTACCCGAACGGTCCACGTACCGGTAACCGCGTTTGGCAATGCATCGAAATCGGCGAGGTATATTGATGCGCCACGGCTCGTATAATCGAACGACGTTTGTAGTTGGGCGGCGGCTTGACCAAGTGCCTGGGCAATAGTGCCAGTCGTTGGATAGACCGTGACACGTTTCGTTTGGGCAGCATCTGACACCACAACCTCGATATGGAGCGGCACCGTTGTTGCTTCACCGAGAATTCGTCCCGAAGTCGGTACAGACTTTATCGTCGAAGCAATATGGAACGGTGAAAGAAAGACTGTCGATAAACCAGCGGCCATCACCAGTGCCAATATCGCATCGCGCCATGCCGTCGCGCCGGGTGTTGCCGATACTTTTTTCTGCGGGATGATTGTCGGTAACGTCACTCCACCGAAGGTATGTTTGTGATGAACGACGGATGCCGACACTGGTGACGACATATGTAACAACGAACTAATACGATTCGAGTTTCCACTCAACCGTGTCGCCTTTTTTGGTAATGTAATCTTTTGCCCCGACTTCGGCTTGTTTGCCATTGACGTAGAGTGCCCAGAATTGATGATCGCCCGGTTTCACGCCGTCGATAGCGTTGACAAAGCCCTCTGGAGAGACGTCAACAGCATGACCGGACTTCAGCAAGTCTAGCGCGTTTTTGCCCGCTTGGCCAGTATAGGAAACTGCTTGTTGTTTGGCGGTATTGATCGCTTTATTGATGGTTGTTTTAGCAGTGTTCGTAGCCGACGATGTGGTTAATCCACAACTCGCTCCGGCCATCGTCAAGCCGAGTAAAAGAATCGAAAGTATCGAGAAACGTTTCATACGGTTGGAGGGTTACTCCGGCGCTAAACGACACCAGAGAAATAAATAAATGCCCTGCCAACGCGGTGTAGGCAGGAATAATGCTGTAGCGTCACTCCTTTCCCCAGTGAGCCTGCCCCGAGTGAACGGAGAGAATCGAGGGGCCTTTCCACGAAGGTCTTTTTCTTCTCCCACATGTGTGGGACGGCGTCCGAGTGTACGGTGGCGGGACCCTGCAGGACTGTGCCACGTGACTCCGAAGGAGTTTTACGTGGATTCACCTGCTTGCCGTGAAATGATAATACGCTACTACTTCGGCGTCGTCAACGCCTTCTTTCCCCAGTGTCGAGTAAAGAAAAACCAATCGAGAAAACCGATAAGTGCTGATCCGCCGCTTATAACGTAGTATGTACCTGAAGTAGAAAGCATGTCCTTAATAAAAGAAGGCAAGTCACGCCATAGACCAAGTGTTCCCGCCGCCTCAGTGAGTAACCATCCCAACAAAATTGCTATACAACCAAGTAGCCAGCGCATGACCACTCCCATCCATCCTTTCGAAAAAGATTCCCATCGCCAAACCAGTAGTGTCAGGAGAATTGGTGTTCCAAGAAAACTCATTAATCCGAGAAGTATTGCCAACCACATACCCCAAGGTGAAAAAACAATATTCGAAAACCAAGGTATAGGCAGCAATTGTATGCCACCACCACAAATAGTTAACGCAATCGCACCGCCAATACCAGTAATACTGAGGAGCCGACGATTTACAGAAATATTTAACATACTCTGGTAAATCTAATGGCTGGTTGTTTTAGGTTTTACCGATAGTTGACGCGATCGAATAACGTAAATGCCAAAAATGATAGCACAAAAAACCATATCAATCAGAAAAAAGAACGTGCCACCCATGCCCACGTTCGACCAATCCGTAAATAACCATGGAAGAAAGACAGCTGCCAAGCTGACGATGAGAGAAATGAGTAATCCTTTACTCGGTTTATGGACAAATCTGAATAATGGCGTCGGTAGGAGGATCATAAGCACAATACCTACAATTCCGGCTTCGATATAGCTATTCAACAACAGAAATTCCAACCAGTAAAAGAGATACATAAGCTTACTTGTTAATAATCCAATCCCTTCGTCGCAATAATATGTTTATCAAACGGGTGTTTGATTTTTTTCATGTCCGTCACCAAATCCGCGTACTTTAACATCCAGGGAATTTTTTTATGACCGGTCCAAATCAGGTGCACCTGCTTTGCAGTTTTGCTTTTTTTATGATCTTTAAACATTCTCTCGACGGCTTTCCGTTCCAGCAATCCTTCGTCAACCGCCGAACCAAGTTCATCGAGAATCACGAGCTGATAATTACCGGATAACAATTTTTCTTTGGCCATATCCAATGCCCGATTAGCAGCTACCATGTGCAGCTCTTCCGGTTTGCGATCGTTCATGATTTTGAAAAATCCTTCGCCGAGTACCAACACCTCGACGCCCAGTTTCCGCAAACTCGACCGCTCCCCGCTCGGCCATTGTTCTTCCTTCATGAATTGTAAAAACAAAATCTTCCAACCGTGCCCGGCGGCGCGAACCGCCGTGCCGACCGCGGCCGTGGTTTTTCCTTTGCCGTCGCCAATATAGGCATGGACGAGACCGCGATCTGCGAGATGGAGTTTGTGCGGCCTGATTTTCATTGTGGCGTGAAAGCAAAGACGATCATTGTGCCTACCGAATAAACTGCCGGTACAGTCAGCAAAACAATTCCCACCCAGTACCACCAATGCCAGGGTCGGTTTTGTTTATTATTCAGCACTGAGTAATTAAAAGTTAAACCTTATTATCCCAGGGCATCTTTTCGGTCGCATATTTCGCAACCAGAGTTGGCAACTCTTGTTGCGTCAGACCGTAATCTTCTACTCGAATATTAGTCTCGGGCAAGTATTCGAGCAGACGTTCAATCGCTTCTCGTGCTTCCGTCCCAGTTGGAATTCCCTTCCCTTCTTTATAGTCTCGAAGTGCCGACAACGCGGTCTCACATTCTTGCACTATGTGCTCCTGCTCATGACCTGATTGTTCTTTATCCATATTGGTGTAGCAAGTTGATGAAGGTGTTGGAGAATTCAACGGAAGAGCTTCGACTTGTATGGCTACCAGGGACGAACCTATAGAACTCCGCCTAAAAATGAATCTTCTGTGACCAGCCGTAGACGAACGGGATTTGATATTCTTTCCCTTGCCAGGCATGAAGGAAACCGATGATCATGCCAATGAAAGCGCAAAACGCCACTAACCAGCCGATAATCGGAATGAAGCCGAGTAAACTCAGAATGAACAGTACCAACGCTTGCTTAGCATGAAATTGGACAAACGCATCATCCTTTTTCATCATGAGCATCACCAGTGATAGAATCCACACATAACTCACGGCCGCTAGAAGATTGCGATCCGTCGTGGGCGAAATTTTCTTAACCTCGCTGCTTACATCGTGCTTAATTTGTTCAGAGTTTGGCATAGTATTGTTCCTTTCGTTAGTAGTATAGCACTTTAGTCCTTTTTCTGTCTTGTTCGTATATTTACCAAAGGAGCTCTAAAAAGGTCGTAGACCCTATAAGGCGCTTGCAACTTTTGTTACTACTGGGGCGCTGTTCTGAATTTTTTTTCGAACCAGAAGTAAAAGTACCACCGGCGGCATGATTGCGGCAATGGTTACCAGTTCGCTTAATACTCCATTGAAAAAAAATCCCGATTGAAATATCGAAAATACATACCCAGCCACTTCTAGCACTAAAGCAAACCAAGCCCATCGTCGAACTCGGGATACATTCCTGTTTCGTTCTAGAAAAATCATAACCGCGGGTAGGATACTAAACAGAAACAGTAGTAATGCAACAAATAGTGTTCTCGTAGAGGAGGCCTTACCACCAAAAGCATTCATGGCTACAAAAAACGATGCGGAATCTAATGACACGATAATGCTGTACACCAGGAAAATTTTTACTGACCAATGAAAAAGCTTGTCTACTGCAAGATCGTTTAAGGTTCTTTTTTTAAAAAGAACATATACACCTATACCGAGGAGGGAAACCAATAGTCCGTTTGAGATCCATCGTATGATCCCTATGAATATCGATATAAGTAGTTCCATGTGGTAAATACTATTTTTTACTACCGTTGCCAGTATAGCACTTTAGCTCTTTCGTGCCCAAACCCCGCCACTTTCGTGGCGGGGTAGGCTTTGGTTTTGGTGTCGCTAAAAAACAGATTAACTACACCCGGTCGTCGTTCCACACTCGATACAAACCATACAGGAACCGTTGCGTTTCATCTTCATCGAGCCGCAGGCCGTGCAGGTATCGCCGGTGAAACCCTGCGCCTTGGCAGTCAATCGAGTGTCTGGTTCGGTAGCGCTCATTTCAATCGGCTTCGTCGGCGTAACAACAGCGACTGGTGCGGACGCCGCCATGGTCGGGAGATGTGCCTGGACTGGATCATTGGCATGATCGGGTTTAACTTGGACAAGGTCTTCACGATTGAGATATTCATATCCGAGGAGTCGGAAAATGTAATCGAGAATTGAGGTAGCCATTTTCAAGTTCGGGTGACCTTGCACCGAACCAGCCGGCTCAAACCGCGTGAAGGTAAATGTATCGACATACTCTTCAAGCGGAATACCATACTGCAAGCCTTTCGAGATAGCAATAGCGAAACAGTTAATCAGCGATTTATAGGCCGCACCGTCTTTATACATGTCGATGAAGACTTCACCAAGTCGGCCATCATGGTACTCACCGGTGCGAATAAATACTTTGTGGCCACCGACAATCGCTTCCTGTGTCCAACCGACGCGCTTAGCTGGAAGTTTTTCTTTGACCGCACGCACCGCAGCTAAGTCGTGCATTTGTTTTGGCGTCACTTCGGCCACATCATCGTCAAGTTCGCCCAGCGCTACGATTTCGTCTTCTTCCGAGGTGCTATTGAGCGGTTGCGAAAGTTTCGACCCATCACGGTAGAGCGCTACCGCTTTCAACATCATCTTCCACGAATCCCAATATACTTGTTTCGTCTCTTCGATCGTGGCCGTCGCCGGCATATTAATCGTTTTGGAAATTGCACCGGAAATGAACGGCTGAACCGCGGCCATCATTTTGATATGTGCGTTGTAGGCGATGTAGCGTTTGCCTTTCACCCCACAGGTGTTCGCGCAATCAAAAATCGGGTAGTGTTCTTCTTTCAAATGCGGGGCACCTTCGATCGTCATCGTGCCGACCACATACTCATTCGTAGCTGAAATTTGTTCCTTGGAAAAACCGAGCGCTTCGAGCACGTTTAAAGACGGATCATTTGCTTTACTGCCAAGACCGACACGAGTCAATATTTCTGCGCCCAGTGTTGCAGCGTTGAAAACGAAGCGAATATCAAACGCACCGACGAGAGCCAGTTCAACTTTAGCAATATCTTCGCCGGTCATGCCTTTCGCTTTCAGCGTTTCATGGTTGATATGTGGCGCGCCACTCAGCGTACCGAAGCCTTTGCAGTAACCATCAATGTCACGAATCTGATCTTCCGAATACCCAAGACGACGAAGTGCCTTTGTTACTGACTGGTTCACGATTTTAAAGTATCCGCCGCCAGCGAGTTTCTTGAACTTCACAATGGCGAAATCCGGCTCAACACCAGTCGTATCGCAATCCATGAGTAAGCCTATCGTTCCGGTTGGCGCAATAACGGTTACTTGCGCGTTGCGGAATCCATATTCGTTTCCCCATTGCAGCGCCCGATCCCAGGCATCGCGGGCCGATTTCAACATATATTCCGGCGCAACTTTCGGATCGACGCCCATCGGTACAATGCTGAGGCCTTCATACTCACTGGCGGGAGCATTATAAACAGCCCGGCGATGATTACGAATAACACGGAGCATGTGTTTACTATTACGTTCGTACCCCGTAAAAGTTCCAAGGTGGCTGGACATTTCCGCGCTCGTCGCGTACGCCTCACCGGTCATCAATGATGAAATTGATCCGGCGATTGCTAAGGCTTGCGGCGAATCGTACGGCACACCCATCATCATCAAAATCGTCCCCAGATTGGCATACCCCAGACCGAGTGTTCTAAAGACGTAGGAGAGTTTCGCAATTTCTTTACCCGGGAATTGTGCCATCAAAACAGAGATTTCTAACGTGATCGTCCACAATCGGCAAGCGTGGCGGAACGCTTCCGTGTTAAACATGCCGGTCTCGGCGTTCGTGAAATGCGCCAGGTTAATCGAAGCCAAGTTACAGGCCGTATCGTCGAGGAACATATATTCCGAGCACGGGTTTGAACCATTGATGCGACCATCTTCCGGACAGGTGTGCCATTCATTAATCGTAGTATCAAATTGCAAGCCCGGATCAGCACTCGCCCAGGCGGCATAGGCGATTTCTTCCCACAGTCGACGGGCGGGAATTGTCCGAGCAATGTCTCGATTTGTCCGCCACAATAAATTCCAGGCATCATCGCGCTCCACCGCGGTCATATAGTCGTTCGTCACACGTACGGTATTATTCGCATTCTGACCGGAAACGGTATTATAGGCTTCGCCTTCGAAGTGGGTGGTAAATGTCGCCACGTCGAGATGATCATGGCCTTGCTCAACGAGCGCCAACACGCGCATCACGTAGGACAGTGACACGTGTCGTTGCAGGGCATGGCGAACAACTTTCCCGAGCGCGGCATTTTTATGATAATCAATGGTATTTTCCTGCTTGGCCACGCGCATAATTTCATTCAACTCAACCGCATTGATGTTACTACCGGCGACCAGGTCAGCTACTTTCTGTTCTTCTTTCATTTTCCAATCCACGAATTCTTCCACGTCAGGGTGATCAGCATCAATGACCACCATCTTCGCCGCTCGTCGTGTCGTCCCGCCCGATTGGATAGCGCCGGCGGAACGATCAAAGATCTTCAGGAACGACATTAATCCCGAACTCGAACCACCACCGGAGAGTTTTTCTCCTTTACCGCGAAGATTCGAAAAATTACTACCAGTACCGGAGCCGAATTTAAACAGCCGCGCTTCGCGTGTGACCAGATCAAAAATACCACCTTCGTTAACGAGATCGTCGTTCACCTTCTGAATGAAACAGGCGTGTGGCTGCGGGTGCGTATAGGCATCGGCGGACTGCTGCAGCGCACCAGTTTGTGGATCAACGTAATAGTGGCCTTGTGGTTGTCCGGTAATACCGTATGCCCAATTCAACCCAGTATTAAACCACTGCGGTGAATTCGGCGCCGCCATCTGACGAATCAGCATCGCGGCCATTTCATCTTGATACGCCTGAGCATCTTCCGGTGTGGCAAAGTAGCCGTGTTTTTCTCCCCACCAGCGCCAGGTCCCTGCTAGCCGTCGTACTACCTGTTTAGCACTACGTTCCGGTCCAATCATCTGTTTTCCGTCTGCACCGATAATCGGTTTCCCTTGCCCATCAACCTGCGGCACGCCCGCCTTGCGGAAATACTTCTGCGCCAGAATATCGGTGGCCACCTGACTCCAGGTTACGGGGACTTCGACATCCTTTATTTCTTTTACAATAGTGCCATCCGGATTTTTTATCACCGAACTCCGTCGTTCATATTGCAACTGCTCCAGCGGATCCTGTCCCGCCATCGTGAATAGTCGCTGGATGCGCATACCCGGACCGCGACGAGTCGACAACGGAAGTGTCGTCGTGGTGGTAGTTGTTTCGGAGGTGGTTAAAGTCTCGGACATGGTCGGAAAGGTGCTCAGTGAATAGAAAGATTATTTAGCGTTTTTTGTTCGGCGACGAAGTGTTTGTCCCGGTCGAGGCGCCTGCTTCGGCAGAGCGTTAAGTTCCCGTTTGAATGATTCAATGTCTTGGAACTTCCGATAGACCGAGGCAAAACGAATGTAGGCAACCTGATCCATTTTTTGTAACCGTTTCATGGCCAGTTCGCCGACTTGATGCGACGTTATTTCTGTTCGACCGCGAACCTGAATATCGCGCTCAATTTGCCCCACTAATCGTTTAAAATCTTCAACCGTTACTGGCCGCTTCTCGAGCGACTTCCGTAGGCCGTTCTCCAACTTTTCTCGATTATACGGCTCTCGATGACCGGCGCGTTTAATCACCGCTAGGTTTAATATTTCAACCTCTTCAACTGTCGAGAACCGATAGCCGCAACGATCGCATTCTCGGCGGCGGCGAATCGCTAACCCTTCTTCTGTCACTCGTGAATCCATCACGCTGGTATCAGAATTGTGGCAAGAGGGGCATTTCATGGGAGAAAATGAAGTCGGCGCGAACCGCGCCGTCGGTAAAACGGAGATAGTGTCATCCGGCGAGATCAGGGTGGCTAGGTGCCGACGCCGGCGAGTGGATTTGGTAATGTTCCCGTCTGTTTTTGGTCTATGAGGTAGTGGCCATTTTTTGCTACCACTACATCTGGTGTATAACAGCATCAGTATACTACTACATGTAGTGATGGTCAAACCCCACGAGATGCTCAGTATTTTGAATGGTTTTCTTCCCTAGCGTCTGATTGGGTAATCTTTTCCGACGCCACGTACTGATAATGGTGTGGATAATTGTTATAAATATGAAAACCACCCGCTTTGAGCGGGTGATTGAATAATAATGTGTACTTCGTTCGCCTTAGAGCATCTTCTTCCGAATAAAGGCCGGTATTTCGAGATCATCTTCAGGGGGCGTCGGTTTGGGTGAAGCTTTAGGCATTGAAACGGGCGGTGTATATGTCGGGGCTGGCGGTGGCGTGCTTGGCATCGACATCGGTCGATCCATACTTGGCACCATAGCCTCGAAACCAGTCGAACCACTTGCGATCACCTTCTTCACTTGACGAGTACCGCCTTTACCGAAACCCGTGGCTATGACCGTCACCTTAATTTCATCTTTTAATTCTTCGTCAATAACCGCGCCGAAGATGATTTTCGCGTTCGGGTCGGCCGATTGGGTGATAATTCGAGCTGCTTCGTTTACTTCATACATGCCCATGTTCGAACCACCGGTGATGGTGAAGAGGATTCCTTTGGCGCCATCAATCGGCACCTCAAGAAGTGGCGAATCAATGGCGGCTTTCGCGGCATCAACGGCACGATTTTCGCCGGTACCACGCCCAATACCCATCAACGCTGTGCCCTGATCTTTCATGATTGCCTTGACGTCAGCAAAGTCGACGTTAATGAGTCCGGGTACCGTAATGAGTTCGGCAATACCTTGAATCCCCTGTCGGAGCACATCGTCAACCACTTGAAACGATTCGAGGAGTGAAGTTTTTTTATCAATTATCTGCAATAACCGATCATTCGGAATAGAAATAATCGTATCGACTTGCGAAGCGAGTTCACTGTAGCCGTGATCGGCAATACTGCGACGTTGCGCGCCTTCGAACGAAAATGGTTTGGTCACAACCGCGACGGTCAGAGCGCCGAGGTCTTTAGCCACTTCCGCAATTAACGGTGCTGCGCCGGTTCCCGTGCCGCCACCAAGTCCGCAGGTGATGAACACCATGTCGGAATCTTTCAGCAATTCACGTAATTCGTCTTGATCTTCTTCGGCGGCTTTTCTTCCCGTATCCGGATCCATACCTGCGCCAAGACCCCTGGTCGTCGTCTTCCCGATGTGTACTTTTACTGGTGCAGTGTTATGGTGCAATGCTTGGGCATCCGTGTTGACCGCCACAAACTCAATCCCGCGGATTTTATGCTGCATCATCCGGTTCAACGCCGACCCGCCGGATCCGCCAACCCCAACAACCTTAATCTTAGCGAAGGTTTCGATGTCTGGTTTTACTTCCATGGGCGAGCGTGGTGACATGGGTATAGTCTATCAAAGTTGATGGGTTGGAGCAAACGGTCAGGAATAGGTAATGAACACCAAAAGTGTTCAGGCCTACGGAAGCAAACTCTTGAACCAATGGCGCATGCCATTCACGGTGTCATTCACGGAGCCAAAGGCTGGGAGCTTACTGAACAAGCCGTGGGTTGAGGATGCGTCAGCAGCCCAACTCGCCAACCCAAGTGCCGTAGTAAATTGCGGGTCTTGAACTTTATCAATCGCCGTGGTGTACCCGATCGGGAAGCCGATACTCACCGGCAAACGAAAATCCCGTTTCCCAATATCGATCAATCCCGGTAATTTCGCCCCACCACCAGTGATTATGATTCCGGCTGGCAGCAACCCTGAACGATCAATGGCTTGTAGTTCGCGATCAACCATTTTATCCATCTCTTCTACTCGCGCTTCAATAATGTCGGCAATTTGATGACGAGGAAGTACGAGTTCGTCACCGCCAAAATCATGTAAATTAATTTCGTCGTGTTTATCAACTTCTGCTGGATTCGCCGTCCCCACCTCCAACTTCACCTTCTCCGCGAGATCAATCGAGATGCGCAAGCCAATGGCAATATCACTGGTTATATGGCTGGCACCGATCGGGAGAATTTTCGTATGCAGAACGTCACCTTCTTCAAAAACCATCAGACTTGTCGTACTGGCACCAATATTCAAAACAGCCACCCCAAGATCTTTCTGGCGTTTCGTCGTGCAGGCCAACGATGATGCTAGCACCGCCAATACCATATCATCAATACTGACACCTGTCCGGTAGATGGCCTTCTGTAAGTTTTTAATCTGTGCGGTTTGACCCTCAATAATCTGAGCATCGACCTCCAGCCGCATCGCTGACATACCAACCGGGTCTTTCACCCCGTGTTGGTTATCAACGGTAAATGAACGCGGGATAACGTGAAGTATTTCGTAATTCGGCGGAGCCGCAACCGCTTGCGCCGCTTCGATAACCCGATCAACATCATTCTGTTTGATTTCGCCGTCTGCTTTTGCCACCGCCACGATGCCGTGACTTTCGATCGAGGTAATATGTGTGCCGTTAATCGCAATCGTCGCATGTTCAGCCGGAACACCGGTCATGCGTTCAACTTTTTCTAGAGTGGCCGAAATCGACGAGACCGCGTCTTCAATACTCGTAATTGTCCCTTTCGAAATACCGTCCGCCGGCCCTTCGGCAGCACCAAGAATATGCAAACCATCAACGCCGATCTGGCGTTGCGCGATGACGACGCGAACAGCTGATGATCCAACGTCAAGTCCAGTAAAGAGTTCCGTTTTAGCCATGGGCAAATCCTATTTTTTCTCAAGCATTACGTGTGGATAGTATACACCATGTACCAGGAAAAACGAAGGCTGTGGATAACATGAGTTGAACACTTTTAGTGTTCAGTGGCAACTCCTACCCAAAAATACTCATCATCACCGGCCAAAAAATCAGAACACCGACGACTATCGCAGCCACCACAGCCACCACCACGCTGGCTGCCATTAAATCTTTGATGATATGCACGTAGGGATGGATTCGCGGCTCAAGTAAATCAGCAAACCGCTCAACAATGGTATTAACGAGCTCTAGGATAAGTATGGAGGCAATAACCAAGACGAGATCAATAGCCTCGGTTCGTGGTATTCGAGCAGCAATCGCAGCAATCGTCACTACGGCGCCGATGATTACGTGAATACGAAAATTATTCTCATTCTGAAAGGCGTGCACTAAACCGTGCAACGCGTGGCGCAAACTCCGGACAAATCGCGGAAAATTAATCGTGGTCATACAAGTCGCTGTTCTTGCCGCTCCCATTGCTGTTGTTCCAGGGCGGTGCCATGGTCAAGTCCAAGCAGATGAATAAGTCCGTGCTCCAAGAGAAACTGTAAGCGTTGTCGATACGTCTCACCCTGCTCTACCGCTTCTCGTCGTATCACCTCTGGACAGAGTATAACCTCGCCATCGATGATACTATCACCGCGCTGCTCACTGTCGTGCGCATAATCAAACGACAACACATTCGTTGGTCGTCGTTTCCGACGATAGCGCATGTTCAAGCGCTTGCTTTCAATGGGCGGAACAATCGTGATAGATATCCGGCCAACAACACCGAGCCGCCGCCGGGCGCGAAGCGCCCAACGGCGGATACTGTCAGTACTCACCCCGGCTGGAGTAAGTACAGTCACTGTTGTCGATGAACGGACGTTATGCGGCAACGAGTTTGAAACTCTTGGTCATCATTTCGAAGGTGGTCAGGTAGTTCACCAATGACAGTCCACCGGTAGTGTAATTCACTCCGTAAACTTTTGTCCCCTTGAAGAAGAATACTGTCAAACCATCCTCACTGGTTAACGTTTCTAACCCATTCACCGTCCCTGACTTCAAGAGACTGGTCTGGGCTTGCGGATTATTCGCCACGTACCACTGCTGTGCCGTCAATGCACTTGTGTTGTCGTAAGTATGGACTTGGAAAAATTCTCCGGTCTGTGTGGCAGGCGTGATGACTAATACGTTCGCGGATTCATTTGTGGTCCATGTCGTCGGCACGAGAAGACTATAGGTTTTTGAGGCATTCTCTACGCGCTTGACGATCCCGGATGCTTCTAATGTACCAGTGCCCTTTGGGTTATATAACCCCACCAGTTCGCCGATTTCTGTACCATCAGCTCGAACCTGACGACCATCGATAAATGTATCACCGTCCGTATCGGGATTATGAACATCCGTACCATACACCGCTTCTTCGACATCAGTTAGTCCGTCGCTATCGGCATCGGCACTCGATTTTTGTAGTGTCACCGTGCCCGAGGTGTTCGTATTTGTACTCGTATTGGTGTTACTCACCACCGCATTCGTATTATCATTGCTGACCGTATTGGTATTGTCGTTACTAACCGTGTTGGTGTTGAGATTGGTCGACGTGTTCGCGTCCGTACTGTTCGTATTCAATACGCTATTGGTTACAGTATTCACGTTTCCATTCCCGTTCGTTGCCACACTGTTCGTGTTAAGAGCTACCGCGGCATTGGTATTTGCCGTATTGGTCGTATTCTTATTCACCATCTTCGTAAAGATAAATAAGCCAGCCACACCTAACCCGGCGACCACGAGCACGATTACCAGTGTGATCATCAGTTTTTTCGTTGTGCTCGAGCCACTCTTTGGGCCGCCCGGAGCGGAACCAGCCGTACGAAACCGTTCCGGCATCGTATGTACCAGCGGCTGAGCAGATGTTACCGGTTGTGTCGGCATCGGTGGCGGCATTTGCTGGCTAGGCAATCCGGCACCCGGCATAACCGGATTTAAAGGATTCGGCGACTGCGGTTGTGGTGGAGTATTTTGTTCAAACATAGGCTTGGCGTTGATGTTGATGAGAACTACGAAAGAAATTATTTAGTCGCTTGGCGTTGCTGAATCGCTTGTTGAAGATCTTGCGTCGTCGGCGGAGCATAGGCTTTTACCGGCGCACCAGGTGTCGTCGAGACCGTCGATCGTTGAAACGTCGTCCGATCCGACTGAGTATCCGAACCCGTGTTTGTTGCATTCACCGTGGCCGCTTTATTCACTATCGTATTCGTTGTTGCTTGAGAACGCCAGAAGAAGCTGAAGACCGCTAACACCGCCAGCACAAGAACAAGTCCTCCTAGTATAACGATTTTCCGATTTCGCGCAAACCACGATGGCGTGGCATCGGTCGGTAAGATTGGCAATGATGGTTCGTCAGGCATAGTTATGAGCCAATATGCATCGAGTAGTTAAAACAGTCGCAGGCGTTTGGAGCGGCACAAATTCCAGTTGGTAAAACAGCGGGAATAAACGAACCGGCACCGCGGTATTCCATAGTCGTATACAAATCGACACCACCACCTTGCGCACGGTACGCGTAGAGTTGTGAACCGCCAATCGTGTCGCCGAACATATTTACCGCGGAACTTGTTGGGCATTGGAAATTCTTGTCCGGTTCCGACCAGCACGTCGATGATTCATGTGAATCAGTAGCCGAAGATACACAAGCCGACACCGTGCCACAGGTATCTTGCACCATACGACCTGCGGACATATATGTACAGTCATTTTTGACCCGACAGGCTCTCGTCGGATCCGCCACGCAGTGCCGAACAAACAAATTGACTGGATCGGTCGGGATTGTTGTACCGAGTGCACTACCAAGTGTTGATTGCCATGACGGCCACGCCGACGTCGAAAACCCCGGAATATACGACCCCGCCGATAAAGCCGGATATGCGCCATTCTTCGTCTTATACGCCTCAAGTGATAATTTCATCGAGGTAAGATCCTGGCGGCGAAGCGTGTCGCGAATAACCTGAGCTTTTTGGGTGGAGTCGGAGAAATTCGTATTAAACTGCAGGCCACTCAGTAATTGATCTGCGATATTTACTGTTTCCGGACTAGCATTATTTGAATTGTAGTCGAAGACGAACATTAACCCGCGCAATTCGTCATTACCTGTTGCAGGATTGTGCCATAAGTCGGTCACACCAATATACGTTGTCGTCCCCGACTTCACCGCCGGATACCCCGCCACCGTGGTTGACGAAGCACTAGAATCAAGTGGGAAGCGCTGCGTAAACCAATCGTGCGGCGACAGGAAGTTATCATTTTTAAAGATGAGCAGCCCGATCGTATCACGACTAACCCCCGACTCCTTAAAGAAGTAGCTCTTCAATCGGGTAGTGTCAACCAGGTTCGCCCCTTCAATCGAACCGATTCCGGGGAGAGTGCCTTCGTAGGAAAATGACGGCAGTGGTGCTCCGCTAGTGTCACCGCAGTAATCCGTCGAGAAATTAAAAGCTTCGCAGGTTCCACCAGTGTCACAGTTTGAATCTGTATCGCTAAACGACCACGGACTCGCACAGAATTTTACTTGAACATCTGATTGGCCACTTATCTCGCGTCCATTTATTGATGCATCCAAAGCGCCAGCTGCTACACTGCCAGGCGCTACACTTACTTTTGTCGTCGCGGTAATCGTCGTGGCGCCATTCACAACCGGATGAACAGTGGCGGTATTCGGCGTTGCCACTATTTTAGTAACCGAGGCAACCGTCGGCGTACTACTCAGCCATGTCCATTCCAATGTCAGCCCGGGCAGTGGGGAAAATTCAACGTCGTCGGAAGTATATATTTTCGCAGAAAACGTTGCATCAGCTGATGAAACAAACTTTTTGCTGACGGGGGTAATTTTAACCTTATCGGGCGTACACATGGTAGCGTTCGTGGTAAACGTCAACGGTGAACCAGTTACATCCGCCGCTACGCCATTTGCACCGCGGATAGCATTCGGTATCAAACTGGGGATCATTTTGGTGACCGTGATATCGTCACACCAGATTTTATTTTTCGCATTAGCGAAACAATCAATGTTAAGGTTAACGCTTGGTAAACCACTCGTTTTTGTTACCATGAAGTCGAGTTTAGTCCAATCCGATAAACTATTACTCGCGCCCCAAAGTCCCGGCGCCTGACCAAAAAGATCAAATCCGCAGGCGGAACCGTCACTACATCGTGTAATTAACCCGGCAACTTCAGATCCGCTCACATGTCCCACCTTTACCCAGCCGGTCACGCGATAGGTCGTTCCAACGACGTTCGTATTGGCAATATTTTGGGCCAAAGCCACCTGACCACTAGAACTAGCAGAATTATCAGCCAACCCCGAATGCGATCCTACCGGTTGTCCCGGCGCCGGGTCAGCCTGTGTAATTCGCGATGAGAATCCATTCCATGGGTCAAGTGCTCCCCCCGACGTCAGGGTTTCAAAACTTGGATTTTTAACTATCAACGTCGTCCCAGGATCGGGAACATATGATATAAATGACATCGACTGAGCACTATTTGCTGATAAGAGTCCAGGATAATAGGTTATTTCCCCTTCGTTCGTAGCTGTTGTTCGGTAACTCACCGTACCGTTAACGCTCCGTGATCCATCTTTGTATTGCACCGTACCTGATGGTCCGGCGGTAATAGTTGATGGATCAAGCGGTTGGTCAAACGTAATTTTTGGTGCCGGGTTGAGACAAATATTTGTTGCCCCTTGCGCCGGATTCGTAGAGGAAATTTTCGGCCGTGTCGCGCAGCAACCTAAACCACCGAGTGCCGCCTGGGGAGTTCCACAACCATTAATATCGCTGCCCACAACATTGCACTCCGCATCGGTATTACAGGTTTGCGCACAAGTTGCTGGATCCACCGAGTACTGTAGCGGATTACTTGTTTTTCCGTTGATGGTAGCCGTCACCTCATTTGACCCGAGTGTTGCTGTGCCCGGTACCTTACCGTTCACGGTCGTTGTCGTCCACGGCAATGCGGTAGTTTCATCATCATCGACGGTTGCTCCATTTGTAAAGCTGAATTTTCTCGGCGTACCAGCCGCTGATATGAGTGAGGCGCTACCGGAAACCTTGAAGCCTGAGCCTTGCTGACCGAAGACAGGATCAATTTTACAAATACCCGGGTCAACGGCGGCAGTATTGACGGTAAAAATTGGCGTTGTCGTTTCAAAACTTGGGTTATTGACCGGCACTACCGCGCCAGTATCCGCATTAGTAACGGTGATATCGTCGCAGTAGATTTTACTTCCTGGATTAGCAAAACAGTCAATCGAAATATTTTTATCATTATCCGCCGGATTGCTATTGGTAATGTAGAAATCTATCTTTTTCCACCCGGTCGTTGATAGGAGAAGTCCTGGAGCAGCCCCCAAGAGATCGTACCCACAGGTTTCACCAACAACATCTGCCGAACACCGTGTGATAAGACCAGCTGTTGACCCTCCTACAATAGTCCCCTTAACCCAACCGATCACATGATATTTCGCACCAACGGTATTTGTTCCCGGCAACTCTTGAGCGAGCCATGCTTGAGGTCCACCGCTAGGCGCATCCGCCATTCCCGAAAAACCTGTGTGACCTGTCGGCACATCGGTCGATTGCGTAGCCAAGGTAGCCCCCCAACCGATCGGTACGCCGGTAGCGAGAACGGTTGATTTGAAGCCATCCGCACCGCGAATCACCTGAATGGGTCCTGTCGCGGCGGTCGGCGGAACAATGCGGATAATCTGTTCATTCGTCCAGGTGTTGCCACAAATAAGAGCGTCCGGAGTATCAGCCTCGGTACCTGGTGAAGACGGGTCGGTAGTTGACGGAGAGAAATTCACCTTGCTGGCACCCAACACGTACGCTCCGAACCAGCAACCATTAAGCGTTGTCCATTCACCGACCGGCCCAACATTCGGCACTATGCTATTCACCACCGGCGTACATTGTCCACCCTGACACATTGAACCATTACAAGAAGCGCCGAATCGATTCTTCAAACAATCCGACGTCGAGGCGCAACCGGTCGGACTCACTTCCAGGGTAAATCCTGGGGCGCTGGTGATTGATTGTATTTTGGCGGTAACTGTCGTCGAACTATACGCCGCGCCTGCAGCCGGCGCCGTGAGAATATTTGATTGAGCAGACGTCGTCGTATTAATCGTCCCGACGGCTGGCTTGGAATTTGTCCAGGTCGTACTCCCCGACGCAGTTAGTGTATGACACGATGTATCCGTAGGTAGCGCCGAAATACTGATCGGCGGGTAGTAGTTTGGATTATTGGTGCGCTGCGTTCCATTCGGATTCAACTCCACGTTCGTTACGTGACAGACGTCGCCACTCGTGTCAATCCGAAACGACCATGGGTACGGCGCCGTCATCGCCACGCCCGCTGTTGATTTAATACCCGTCGTTAGGGTTACGGAGTATGTTTGACCCGAGGTAAACATGTCTGTAATGATCGTTGGCTTTATGGTCACCAGATTGCCGACCGTGGTTATAGAAAGCGGAATTACTGGACCCGCCGATACCACCTGCACAGTGCCAGAATTGACCGTACTCGAATCTAGATTGGTGGTAAAACGAACGGTAATTTCTGAATTTTTACAAGCTATAGTGTCGCCGTTTACCGGGTTCGGACTGGGTATCGTCCCGCCTGCCAAGTTACAGGTCGTATCGGTAATTACTTCCGGCGCCGGATTCGTTCCCGGAGTTGCCGGCGGCAACACCTCGAAATTTACTGCATTGCTGATGCCGTCGGCATTTTTTATTTGCACCGCCGTTGTCATTGGAACAGCACTAGCCTTGACCAGGATATTTTCTACCTTGGTGGGAATCCACGGGGTCGCCGGGCTTTGCACCCAATCGGTGGCGTTATTGGTAACGATGGATCCGGTCGCCGTACCAAAATTTTCACCATTTGCTTCAAATTTCGTTACACCCGCGTAACCTTGATCTGGAATGACTGAAGTTAAACACGGGCGGTTTGAAGCTGCGCCTGCCTTCAGCTGGAAATGACTGCTAGGAGTTACCTGGCTCTCTAAAAGACCAATCGGCGCATCATACTTTACGCCAACTTTATAATTGTAATAGGTCGCTGGATCACTTCCTGCATTTGGTGTAAGCGCTCCAGCACCCGTCCCCGCATCTAATCGATTAACAATCGTGTTGTCTGTCCACGACTTAATCGTTGAAAGACCTTGAACTTTTGATGATAAATCCAACGTATCAATCGCACGCGGATAGGTCGTCCCGGGCGCCGGTTTCGCCGGATCGGTAAAGTATTTTCCTAGCACCGAAATACAAGCACCATTGGCGTCTACCCCTGGGGAAACTGATTGTACCACTGGCGCATTTGCGCATTCACCAGGTTTTTTCACCATAAAGTGCCAGCTCCCAACCGGATCACTCGTCGGCATTGGACCGGGAACTGTGTCACCATAGGTTAGCTTGGTACCAGCGGCATCTTTTGCCCGATCAGTAGTAATACTAATCCCAAGCTCCGAATCGATTGGCAGACTATCGGTCGTCGGATCATACCACAAGTGTTTACAGTAATTATTTGGATCCGTTGCTCCCACTGGCGGTTGATCAAATTTCCAATTCAACCGGGGTGTAATCATGCCCACGGGCGCCGTATATTTATACATTTCTAATTGCGTATTGAACGACGTTGCGTTGCCGGTAAAACACGAACTCGTACTCGCCGCAATATTCATCATCGACGTAGTAAATTGTGCGTAGACATCGGTACTCGGACAGGAAAAACCAAAGCCGGTATTTGGATAGACATACTCGACACCGGGCGTGACGTTATTCGTTTCAAACACCCACGATCGCTTCGCGCTCGTTCCGCAAAGGTTCAGAATATCTTTAACGTCCACGCGATACCAGGTATAGGCGTCAAACCATTTTGTTGGGTCTTTGTACTGCAGAACGATGCCTTGCCCTGAAGCGCTGACGCGGATATTGAAATCATTGGGATCAACTGTTGTTTCTGGACAGTTGATATGGGCAAAAGCTGGTCCAGGACCCGTACACGTTCCATCGTTGAGATTTGTTGGGGTGTTAGTAATTTTATAGACACGGAAATTATCCGTTGTTACCGACGCTGGATCGACGCCGCCCGAAAAATTAATGGACAGAATTTCTGATCGCGGAACATTCCGATCAACTGTTAACGTTGTGTCTTCGATGTATGCCGACGACGGCGCGGTATTGACAACATCGAACGCCGGACCTGATGTATCGGTTCCAGTCGTGAACGTGTAATAAAAATTGTTAGCATCACTGGTACAATGATCGATCGCGCCGCCGAGACCCGGCACACCACAACTTTGCAATACCCGACCACGAACGTCTTTGAGTGCCTTGGTGTTGGTATCTTTAGGAATTGTGACTCGGTACGTCGAACTGGCATCAAAATACCGGTCCGTTTTTTGACAGACGTGCGTTGTGGCGTCCGGGTCCGTGCAATCCGTATCTGCGGCACACGTTTGACCGATTTTCGTGCCGTCCTTGCACTGCGCCAACGTAAGGTGATAGAACGTTAACGAATTATCTTTCAATACCCACTCTGCTTTCTGCGGTAGATCAGCCGCAGTCGCAGTCGGTTTTGGTCCGGACGTATATACTTGGTTGTCGATTGGCGCTGGATTTGGTGCGATAGGAGAACCGACGACGCAACCAGCGGCTAGATCAGTACATATTTTTACAATCTGTAAATCATCGGCACCAGTGCCGACGGCCGTTTGGACATAGTTCGGGGTCGTTTGGACATCAGTATTAAAGGTGATCGACACCGAACTGGAACGCGGTACATTCTCATAGGTCTTTGGCGGCACAGCACAGGTATTGATAGCGGTGATATCAAATTCATCACCGGTAACAGGAGGAATAGCGCAGTCCACTCCGGGAGTGCAGGTCGTTCCAGCATCTGTATTGGTGGTCACATTCAATAACGACTTCGTCACAAACAAGACGATCGCCCAGGAAAGAAGCACAATCACTAAGCCGATTGCGGCCTGGAGAATAATTTGTTTCGCTTTTTCAACTCGAGCTTCATTACCGGCCGCCGTCATCCACACATACCCGCCGTAGATCATGTAGGACACGGCCACCAACGCTAATAAACCGAGCGCCCACTTGATGATATTAATAATCACCTGCTTCAGGTCCGCATTCCCAAGTCCGACCTGTCCGCCTATCGACTCGAGGCTATAGGTCGTCGCCGTCGCAGCATGCACATGAGGAGCGTGAACGAACGCCACTAACCCTCCGAATATCAAGGTGATACTCAGCAGGGCGAGGGAGCGTTGTCGAAGCATGTGCGAACGACGCATCAGATGAACTTTTCGGTTTGGTTAGATTGAAATTATTTGAGGTGTTGTTTGACTGCCGCTGAAACCCGGTTGCCGTCGGCTTGGCCTTTAACTTTGGCCATGACCGCCGACATAACTTTTCCGAAGTCTTTGGCCGTTGGTTTGAGATCGTCGATAACGGCCTGTACGGCTGATTCTAGATCGCTGTCGCTGATTTGCGCCGGAAGATACTTTTCGATCACCGTGAGTTCTAACGCTTCAATCGCCGCTAAATCATCGCGTTTTCCTTGTTGGTAGACCGTGATCGACTCTTTTCGGCGCTTCGCTTCACGCGTCAGGACGATGATGACCTCAGGATCAGTAAGCGGCTCATGCCGCAGCTCGATTTCAGCATTCTTAACGGCCGCCTTCATCAACCGCAGCGCATCAACCGTTTTCTGATCATGACCTTTAAAAGCCGTCAGATAGTCTTGATGAAGCTGGTCCTGAATGGACATGAAATGATTTAGAATGTTGAGGGAATACGTGGGAGCGGCTTTCGTCGCGGTCCGCGTTTTTTCAAATCAAATTCTTCAAGTTTTCCTTGACGTCGGAGCAGTTCGCGTTGATCTTGAATAATAACGCGACGCAGGGCGCCTTCTCGAACAGCACGTTTATTCTTCGGGGTTTCGTAAAAACGCCGTTTTTTCGCACGGATAAGGACGCCGCTCTGCTGGACGCGCTTCGTAAATCGCCGAACCAGGCTTTCCGAAGATTCGTTTTCTCGTTTCTTTACTTCAACCATGGCGTCGCACCTCCTTTCGGAGTGTCCGTAGTACCACGTGACAAGATGACATTCATAAGCCCACCGACTGTACCATGTTCGATAGGGTATGTCAAATAGTAAAGTTTTCCACTTCTTCGATCGTCCGCAACTACTGCTCACGCTTGACGCTACGGGTTTTAGTCACTTATTTCAAGTAAATGGGGGCACTAGCGTGGCAACACGGAGGCGACAACTTTCAAGGGCAATCCCCTGCGCTTCGGCCAGTAATTATACCCGAAACACCATCCGACTGGTCGGACTACAATTTTCTCAGTCATTTCGCCATTGAATGCAATATATGCTTTTTTATTGTAAAAATCACTACATAAATCGATGTTTTCTGATGAATAGCAAGAAAAACAAACTATTCACCAACTTAAAAATCGCGGCGCTGGGGATTTCCCATCGCCGTGATCATCATACTATGGTTAGACCAGATTTCTACTCAACATCAAGGTCGATATCGTGCGGTACCGGAACTTCTTCCTCGGCCGGTACGTCATCTTTGTACTTATCCAGCCGTTCCAATGTCACTTGACCCGTCACCGGCGTCACGCCGTTAGCGCGATTTTTTTCCAATCGTTTCTTCAATTCCGATTCGACTTTATTAAATGGCACTTCTTCTTGAATGCCGTTTTCCATGTCTCGAATCAGTACCGTGTCATCCATCATTTCCTTCTGACCAACAATAAGTGTATAGTGTGCACCGAGCTTATTAGCAACTTCAAGTTGTTGTTTGATACCATCCTTGGTCATGGCCTCAGCCACACGGACGCCTTGGGATCGGAGTTGCTCGAAGAGCTTCAACATTTTCCTTCGCGCCGGATCACCAAGTTGTGCCAAGAATACTTCCGGCGCCGCAATTGGTCGCGGTGGAATTTGTTTCTCTTTCAGTTTCAAAATAATGCGCTCAACGCCGCCGGCAAAACCGAGTGCTGGTGTTGGGCGGCCACTTAGTGACTCCACCAATGTATCATAGCGTCCGCCGCCGCCGAGACTAATTTGACCACCTTCATCGTCTGCGGCCCAAAATTCAAACACCGTGCGGTTGTAGTAATCAAGACCGCGAACAAGTTTCGGGTTCAGGACGAACGGCACATCAAGCTCATCAAGATAGCCAAGCACTTCTTGGAAGTGTTTTTGTGAAACCTCATCAAGTGAATCGATGATTTGTGGGGCGTCAACCAGTAATTCCTGGATTTTCGGATCTTTACTGTCGAGGAGCCGCAGCGGATTTTTTTGCAGCGTGATTTTCTGTTCGTCTGTCAGTTCTGACTTCTTGGATTTAAGAAATGCCTGTAACGCCTTAGCGTACTGCAGGCGGGTTGTTTTATCGCCAATACTGTTGATTTGCAAGGTGGTTTCGATACCGACCGACGTATACAACGCCCGCGCCATCAGGATAAGTTGCGCCTCAAGAATCGCCTGCTGGCCGCCGAACACCTCAAATCCAAACTGCCAGAACTGTCGATATCGTCCAGCTTGCGGACGATCATGGCGGAAAAACGGACTAAAGTACCACAACTTCACCGGTTGTGGCAGGTTAAGCATTCCGTGTTCAATGTACGCCCGAGTGACGCCGGCCGTGCCTTCTGGCCGAAGCGAAACGTTGTCCCCACTCTTATCGGTGAAGGTGTACATTTCTTTACTGACAATATCGGTCGCATCGCCGACCGAGCGTGTGAAAAGACTGGCCGCTTCGAGAATCGGCGTCTCGATGCGATCAAAGCCATAGCACTCAGCTAAATTCCTCGCCGTATCAAAAATCCACCACCAATACGGTTGGTCAGACGGAAGTATGTCTTTCATGCCGCGGAGAAGCTGCGGGGGCTGAAGTTCGCGTGCCATAGACAGAAATTATATTACGGTCATCTTGATAACCGGGGTTGAAAATGTGGTCATCTTGGTCACGGGCCAGGCACGAAGCGCTGTCCGTCCAACGATATCCTTACGGACAATTGGGCCAAAACTACGAGAGTCCAGGCTGGCTGGTCGATTATCACCCATCACATAGTATTGATTCGCACCCAACGTGACGTCGATATTCCCAAAGGTCAAGACCGTCGATGCCAGGTATGCACTTTCATCCAACTCAGCCCCGTTCGGATCGGTGGCATTGAAAATAGTAATTTTTCCGTCATTCACCACTAAGCGTTCGCCAGGCAAACCAATAACCCGTTTAATCAGGAATTCACCGAGCGCAGGACTCCGGAGGACGATAATGTCACCGCGTTGTGGTTGATGGAGGCGGTAGGATAGTTCATCGATAATGAGGTATTCGTTATCATGGAACGTCGGCTCCATTGATGCGCCTTTCACATAGAACGGTTGCAAGATGAAGGTTCGAATGGGAATAATGATCGCTAACGCAATCAGCACGATCTTCACCAACTCGACGGCAAATCCGCCAAACGAATTATTGAACGATGGTAAAAAATCGGATTTCTTCTCCGCTTGAGTGGACTTGCGAAAATCTGTTGACATCCCTTGAAATGCTCGAGGGTCGCCGAGTGGATTATTTGGTGGTGGGGTTTTCGTAGGCATGAGGTTATGAGTAACAACGATGGTGGCCACTGCTGGATTCGGACCAGCGACCTCACCGATGTGAACGGTGCGCTCTAACCAACTGAGCTAAGTGGCCGCGAGAGCGCGGCGGGCAGATGTTCGCCCACAGAACAGGCACAGGATACCACATTTTTATCCCCATTGCAAGGGGTAATGATGGTGGTTATATTCAAGATAAATGGCAATTTTTCGGTTCATTCCGAATATCGCCAATTCAAACACCGACGTCCGAAAACACTAATAAACAGAAAACTTAGACACGATATCGTCCATCAACTCTCACGAAGCGGCACTGGACGATAACGTCTTCGATTTTGAACGACCGCTTCTTCATTTCTCAACTAGCCTAACCGCGTTGATCGCTGTGCTTGTATGAGTGACAAGACGCCGGTGACTGTAGCAAAGGCTAAGAGAATACCGAAGCCGAGTACTAATGGTTTCGCCTGCCAACCATCAATCAACAACGAACGCATGGCATCAAAAGCGTACGTCGTCGGATTATACGTGGCCGCAATTTTTAGCCAGTGCGAGGTAATATATTCTTTCGGGACGAACGTCGACGACAAGAAGATGAGCGGGAAGAAAACAAACGTTGAGGCTTGGGTGGTGTTCGCGCTTTTGGTTTTTAAAGCCACAAACACCGAGAATCCCGAGAAAGCCATGCCCCAAATAAACGTTAGAAGAATAATCATGCCGTAGCCAGCAAGACCGGTCTGCGATTTCAGGCCCATCAGGAGGGCTAATCCAAGAATTAAAAATACTTCCACCAGCAACACCGTCGCCCCGGCAATCATCGCTCCCCAAATAATGGCTAACCGCCGCGCCGGCGATAACAGCAGTTTCGTGTAATACCCGGTTTGGATATCACGAACTAATGACTGCCCGGCTAATCCAGCGCCGTTAATTGCCGCCGAGATAATTGCCACCGGTAAAATAAAGGCGAGGTAGCTACCATGAAACCCCGGCAAATTCGACACACCGGACAATCCAGCATTGTACACCAGCAAGAAAAAGACGCTAATGGCGATGCCGGGAATCGTTTCCGCCGGATTGCGCAGGTAGTATTTGAGCGTTCGAACAGTTAAGAGAATGATGTCCGTCATGACTTTTTTGTTGATCGTGCTTCCTTAGTGGGATCAATATTCAAACGTGCGCCGGTGGCTTGCAGAAAAACATCGTCCAAGGTTGGTTGGGCAATCGTAACATTCGTAATTGTTAGTTTTGCCGCATCAAGAACACGTAGGAGTTGCGGCAAATTCTGCGCCGCCTGGTTCAGATAGCAGAGTACTTCATGCCCAGAGGTTTTCACCTTCGTCACCAACGGCTGTAACAGTACGAGCGCTTTAGCCGCCATGTCCGGCGTAGAAAAAGCAAAGGTCACTACTTCTTGTCCGATACTAGCTTTCAATTCCGTCGGCGTGCCCTCGGCGACAATCATTCCATCATTAATAATGGCGACATGATCAGCTAATCGGTCAGCTTCCTCCAGATACTGCGTCGTGAGAAAAATCGTCATGCCCAGTTCGCGATTTAAGCGGCGCACTTCTTCCCAAATTTGGACGCGACTGACCGGATCAAGTCCGGTCGTCGGTTCATCGAGGAAGAGAATGTCCGGTTTATGCACTAAGGCCAACGCTAAATCCAAGCGGCGTTTCATGCCGCCGGAGAAATCCCCGACTTTGCGCTTAGCATCGACGTCGGCTAATCCAACGGTTTTCAATAATTCTTCACTGCGAAGTTTCGCTTCCTTGGTAGATAGGCGATAGAGACGTCCTTGCAGTACCAACAATTCCCGAGCGCGCATGACCGGATCAAGGCCGACATCTTGCAATGCCACACCGATGCGTTGACGAACCTCCGTCGACTTAGTGGCGACGTCTAAACCACCGACCGTCGCTGAGCCACCGGTCGAAGCGAGAATAGTGGCCAAAATTTTTATCAGCGTCGATTTACCGGCGCCGTTCGGACCCAAAAAACCGAAAATAGATCCAGATTCTACGCGTAACGAAACACCGTTGAGCGCCGTATAATCGCCAAACGTTCGGGTGATTTTTGTGACAGTGATACTGCGGTCAATGTTGGTCATAAGAACACTTGGAGTATACCAGATTCCTCCGAGCAAGCGTAGCGCTTGCTCGGAGGACAACTTTACATCGATTTTCCACCCTTCATCGGCAGAGCAACGATTGTGTAGATCGCCGACACACCGACCAGACTATAGACGATGCGGCTAAACAGCTCCACCCGAAACTTATTTCGTTAACAAAAATCTACCGTCACGGCGGATCGCTCAACTATCTCAACATGATTGCACAATACTGTAAAAAACATCACGTTCAGCTCGTCTATGGCGGACAAGGATGGAGCAGTATTATTCGCGAACGTTCATGGCCGGGACTACAGGTGAGTTACTATCCGCAGCTCAGTGATTTCAAATCCGGGATTGCATTAGCACCTTCACCCCCCAACCGCGTCTCAATTTCAAGCGACCGTAGCGCACACCGCTTTCTGTGTATCTGTACCAGAAGAGCCGCGCAATTATTTGCCCGGCCCAACTTGGCTGTCATCGTTCCGGAGCAAGGAAAAGCACCTTGCCTGGACGAACGAAAGGTGCGACCACGTTAGCAATACACATTCCGAGAGAGCTTAAAAACTCGTGGTGTTGCTGTTAACTATGGGGAAAACTTTTTGCTTATTGATGACAACCATAACGCCCACGCTACTGAACGTGATCGCAATCATCGACCAAAACAAGAACGGTTGTTGATGATACGCAATCGTTAGTAGCGACGATGGAAATTTCCATAACGCCACGATAAATGCTGCGAGCGCTCCGGCACAAAACACAATCATCAAGAACGCCGTCATCAGTGCTAAAAATTTCTGATCCTTATTCATTCGTAAATCCCTCGTACTCTTACTGTTGAGATCCGCGACTCTTCTTCAACCCATGAATTTCCTTTTCTAGCTTTTCTATCTGGATCTCCAACTTTTGCGTTCGTTCGGTAATCTGGGTTTCAAGTTGGTGCGTATGGCTCGCCAGCGTTTCAGCAACCATCATCATTTCGGTCACATCTTCAATTGCCAGCATAATGATCGGCGGCAAGAGCTGCGATGCCGGATCGTCTTGAAAATGAATCTGTCGGGCATTGAGGATCATTACCTTACGTCCGATGAACGGGAATTCGTGACTCACTTCAAAACCTTTGAAAAAGGTATTCTTCGGCAAAATATCTTCAAGTAATCGTCGCAGGGCGGGAATATCCCATTGACCATTACCGAGCTTATAGACAACCTGCCCCTCCGTTTCTTTCGCTTCGACACGAAACGATTGGTAGAACGATTCGTTCGCCGCCATAACGCGGAGGTCTTTATCAAGAATAAGGACCGGCTCACGAATAACGTCGACGACCGTTTTGATATATGTCCAACCCTGTTCTCGTAATCGCTGAAAAAATTGGGTACCAAGATGCGTTTCCGCTTGTCCGTTGGTGAGCGTTGTAGGTGTTTCCATGTCTTGTATGCCGAACCAGAATGCAATATATTTCACTTGCGTTATCACCACGTCCGTGATACACCTCAATTGCCCCATTGAGGCACGTTTCTGCCATTATGTTGTAATAGTTTTGTCATAGCAATCTGGCTGCCCTGGTGCTCAATAGCCACAATCTATTGATCAAACTGGGCAGGTTCAAAATTACCGTCATCGACTTGTCATAGAAACAAGGTTGGAACGGCTATAATCATACGTGATTATGAACTCAAAACAGGAAATACGCCTCAAAGGCGTTTTAAGCGCAGCCCACCATGACTTCGCCAAAGCGTTGAACACCCACGCCTCGTTTAAATTACCCGATCAAACACTCAGTAACGACCTTGTCCAGGACACCTTCATGAAAACCTGGCGCTACCTAACTGCGCGGTGGCAAGATTGATGTGATGCGCGCTTTTCTCTTCCATGTGCTCAATCATCTCATTGTTGACGAGTATCGTAAACAAAAAACGGTGTCACTCGACATCTTAACAGAACAGGGCTTTGAACCGAGCGTTGATCCGACTAGTCGCCTATTTAATATCATTGATGGCCGCCAGGCACAACTTCTCATGAATCGTTTACCAGAAAAGTATCAAAAAATTATGCGCATGCGGTACATTCAGGATTTATCACTGAAAGAAATGTCCCTCATCACCGGCCAATCAAAAAACACTGTTGCCGTTCAAGTTCATCGCGGACTGGTAAAAATGAAAATCCTCTATCCTCCTCTCATAAAGAAAACAGAAGGAGGGCCAAAATGATTCTAAATTGCCCTTTTCTCGGTTTCATTTATTAACCATTTATCACATGAGCCCGAACAATACATCCTCGCGAAACGAGGAAGAAATTACGAAAGTATCCGATGCCAACTCGGAACAATCGATCCGCAGAAACACGGCGAGCAACCCGTCACAAGTTGCCGAAACTGTTTCGACAACTACCTCGACACCCACCAGCCAATCAACCAAGACTCAGCGCAGCGTCGACGCCTCCCCAACTGCCTCGCGGGAGTATGGTCAGAAGAAAACATTATTTCATGCCTACCAAATAATTTGGTATATTTTCGGTTTTATTGAAATTGTACTGGCTTTCCGTTTCGTCCTTAAATTACTTGGCACGAATCCAGAGGCCGGATTTACCAAGTTTGTTTACGCCATCAGTTCGCCATTCGCCGGACCATTCCTCAGCATGTTCCCTGCATCCGCGAATCGTGGGGCGGTTACGACCTCATACTTTGAGTGGTCGACGCTGGCGGCAGCAATCGTCTACGTTGTTATAACCTGGGGTATTATCAAGATCTTCAAACTCGGTAAACCCACTACTGCCGAAGATGTCGTCAGTGCAGTAGATCGTCAATAATCCTATAGGCATGACCACCATTTCTGAAATCCCTCGGTCGCCTTTACCTAAGGGTAAACACCATTCACTACGAAAGCTTGCCGGCACAATTATTATCGCGAGTGTCGTGTATGCTGCCGAAAGAATTGCTGCGGCGAGAAAGAAAAAGTCATTAAAGAATAAAACCCTCTAATCTATGTTTCTTATTATTGGCATCGTCCTTCTTGTTCTCTGGTTACTAGGATTTACGTTTCATTTCTTAGGAAACTTCATCCACATCCTGTTAATTCTGGCGATTATTATGTTCCTGATTCGCGTGATTCAGGGAAGAAATCCCTTGAAGTAACAACTACACAACGACACCGCTCAGATGAGTGGTGTTTTGTTATATTTTTATTACTCGTTCCGTAAGGCGTCGATCGGATTCAACCGCGAGGCGCGTGCCGCTGGTAGTGCACCGGCAATGAAGCCAATCAACATACCAAGTCCGACAATCGCCGCCATATACGGTAGAGGAAACACCAATAACTTAAGACCAACTGCACCTTTCAGCAACGTGTGTGAAAGTATATTGTTAATCACCGGACCAATGGCCATGCCGAGACCGACGCCAAGTAATCCGCCCCAGAAGCCGATGCTGATTGCTTCATAGACAAACAAACCAAAGATACCATTACGGCGCATACCGAGCGCCTTGAGTAAACCAATTTCTTGCGTCCGTTCCAGCACTGCCATCAGTAAGGTATTAACGATGCCGATCATAGCGGCCAACAAAGCGATACCGGCAAAGCCATCGAGTGCGGTTTGTACCACCGATAGTCCCTGTTGAACCTGCTTGAGAACGTCAGCCGGGGTTTCTGCTTGATAGCCTTTCGCAATGGCGGCGGCTTTGACGGCATTCAGGGTGGCGGTTGAACTTTTCGGAGCGACGGTCAGAGCAATTTCGTAAAACTGCGCCGTACTACCGTTTTGAAAATTCGACAAGTCTTCCATCACGCTCGGTGCAAGATAGGTTTGCTGCGATGTAATCGTATCGGCGAGAACGCCGCGAATAACGACTTGAATATCTTTCGACGGTACAGTAGTAATCGGCTTAGCTTTTGTGCCGCTCGTCACCGGCAATCCATTGAAGTGAATGGTCACCGTTTTTCCAATCGCGGCCGCAGAATTAGCAAAACCAAGCGTCGCAACGTACGGGTACGGAATGACAGTCGCTGCGGTGTCAGTCGAACTTGGTAATGAACCGGCCACCAGCGTGAGTTGTGACTGTGGACGGAGTGCGGTCACCGCCAACACATATTTCTTGCCCGTACCGTATTGAATGTACTCCGGTTGAACCGAATAACTCGGGTACTCGCCGGTCACGTTCGGAATAGTCTTTAATTTATCAACATCAGCCGTCGTCAATTGCGCGTTACCACCACTCGTTACTGTTGATTTATTCGGATTGTACTCGGGGATACCGGTGCTCGAAGTCGATCGACGACTCGGCGGCGTAACCATAATGGTATCCGGTTGCGTAAAGGCGTTGATTTGCGTCGTCGTATAACGCGTGATTCCGGTTCCAAGGGCGGTCGTCATCGCTAACGTAAACGTGCCAATAAACAATGCCAAGACCGTCAAGAATGTCCGCAACTTCGTGCGAAGCAGATTAGTTTGAGCGAACTTGATGTAGTCGGGAAGGCGCATATTAAAGGATCTTTCCATCTTGAATTGTCAGCATTCGATCACACCGTTTCGCTAAATCTTCATCGTGGGTCACGACGACCAATGTCGTCTTGTTTTGCTTGTGCACATCAAAAAGTAATGTAATAACACTCTCACCAATTTCTGTATCGAGGTTACCGGTCGGTTCATCGGCAAAAATAACTTTTGGACTATTGGCTAAGGCGCGAGCGATAGCCACACGCTGTTTTTGTCCACCGGATAGATCGGTGGCGCGGTTCTTTGCTTTATCTGTCAAGCCTACTGCTGCCAGCAGTTCCTCGGCTCGTTTCTTCCGCTCCCCGGCGCTTGTCCCTCGAATCGTCAGCGGCAATAAAATATTCTCCATGACCGTTAAGCGTGGCTGGAGGAAATACTGCTGAAAGACAAAACCGAATTTTTCATTGCGAACAATAGCCCGTTCTTGCTCCGACATTTTCCCAAGCGATACACCGTCAATTTCCACGGTGCCGGTTGTCGGCGTATCAAGACCGGCCATGATATGCATCAAGGTCGATTTTCCTGAACCGGATTTACCGATAATGGCCACACTTTCGCCGTCTTGAATGTCCAAAGACACACCGCGCAACGCTTCGTAGGCGTTTTCCTTCGTTCCGTATGTTTTGTGGACGTTCTTGAGCTGAAGCATGGGCAGTCAGAGTACAGTAAGATAGCCATTATCGCAAGACTGGCTGAGGATGGGCTGAAGGATTGCTGTCTTCGTAATTTTGGCGCGTTGTTATTACCCGCCGTTCACACATCTACAGACTCGTTGTAGAACTCGTGATCATACGTAACCCAATCCAAAGAACGGCGACCGCCGCCAGACAATAGAAGACGCCCAGCACTACCGCCATCGTTCCTCGAATGACAATTTTGCCTTGAAGATACTTATGCGTGATACCGTGATAACCGTTCACGAGGAGCGATGGCACAAGAGCCAAGACAATAATACCGAAACGTTTGATGGAAGAATAGGAATTGAACGTCGGGAGATAAACGAGAAACGAAGCAAAGAATACTATCAATGTACCGATCCAAGCACGATTAAACCAGGGAGCTGGTGTCAGTCTTGTCGGTTGGGGCTGTGTATTGTCCATATGGTTAATGGTTAATAGCGCAATATCATATTAGCATATCACATATATTGTGAGTCCTAAAACCACCTATGCCTTTATCTCGAACAAGGCTAGCCGATGATGGACTGAAGGTTTTAGTTCTTCGGTGTTGATTTTTGACGCACAAATTTACGCGCTTTTGCGACGTAATCAAGAGCATGCTGAGCATGACCTAGGACGTGAACGGTTGACGCGGCTTGTCCAGCGGCGCGAGCCGCAGCTCGCGCCGCTGGACTCTTCGCTTTTCTTGCCGCCGCATGTGCGGCAAACGCCGCTTTTCGAACATCGCCAACGCTCATAGTTCCGCGCAACCATGCTCTCCCCGCTTCGATCGCTCGTCGTGGTCGCTTATCTTTCGGATATGCTTTTTCGAAAAACGGTACAACGGCACTAGCAGTTGTTAGCGCTTGGCGGATGGCAGTTTTGTGGGCAATCGTAAGCTGAGACATTGGTCAGAAGAATAAGATACCGTTTCAACGAAATCCGAATAGTAGTGGGAATAGTGCGACGACGATCATCGCCCAAGTAGCGTAGACGGCTATGTACTGCGTTTGCCATTTTTCAAGCTCCGCGAACGTCCCCTGCTTGCGGAAGAACTTCAGGTACAATACGCTCGACCAAGCGAGATTAACGAGCAGAATAATATTCTCGCCAAGGGCGGCCACTCGATTCGGCGTCCAACCAAGTTCTGAAATGCGCGAAGCGATCGCCCACAGCGCTACCGCGTCCGCCAGCAACGCGCTAACCAACAGAATAATCTGCAAAATATCAGACATGCCCGGCTTCGCTTGCGGTGATCGTGCGGACATCGAGTACACAAACAATCCGAGAACGACAACCAGCAGCAAATCAAAACCGATGAGGACATCACGCGCCACATTAACGCCATTCCCCGTCCAGACCATCGTCGTTAAGAACACGAGCAATACTAAAGCGAACAGCGGCGTGAATAATCTTGTCAGAACGGGTGCCATATTTTCGATCACGCTCTTCTTCGCCTCGACAAGCCACGAGGCAATAATCACCGCGCCGGCCGCACCGCATGGTATAACCCATAACCCGATTACCGGACTGATGTTCACACCAATAGATTCAAATATCATGAGCATGAACCCGGACAGCACACCGCCGCCGAGGGCAATTAAGGCGTAGTAGATAAACAACTCACCGGTGTAGCGAATGAAATCCATCCGTCCGGTAACCTCACGCCATCGCGATCCGGCATACGCCACACCAACAACAAACCACAACACAATCGGCAAGTGCAACGCCGATAAACCGATCGTTGAGCCATTGAGATGAAATGGAAAAACATTCATCACGATCGCCGCAACCACAAAGGCCGCCGCAACCCACCCAACAAACTTCCCACTCAACTTTCGCTTCCAGATAAAGTATCCGGCCAAGATTGGTAAAACCGAAAAACTTACATTACGAACGTAGAATCCCCAATCACGATCAATTTGTAAGCCAAACAGGGTTGGAGCTTTAATCAACAGCGCGGCGAGCACAGCCAATCCCAACACCATCATCCACTCAGTTCGCGATTCCCCTGCTTCGGTATCCGACGGCGCGACCACAAGCTGTTTCCACAAGCGTTCCGAATACTCTCGCGCAAACTCGCGTGAAATGCTGTCGAGATCCCCAAGGCGCTTGATGGCTACCAAAAACGCCTCATCGGACGACAAGCCATTCTTCTCCAATCCGGTAATTTGTTCTCGCAAGTGATCTTCGAGTTCAGCGACATCTTGCGATTGCACCGCTTTACGCCGCAGAAAGTATTCGCGCCACTGCTCGATCTGCTGTTCGATGTGCGGTGTGGTCATAGGCGGTGAGAAAGTTGCATGGTCATGGCCGGTAGGATACCGCGAATCGTCGCGTCTACCGCGCGCCATTGTTTGAGCTCGTCGGCCAACTGTTTTCGCCCCCGAGACGTGATCCGATAGTACTTCCGCTTCCGTCCGCTGTCCGCGTCTTTCCAGGTGCCGTCGATGTAGCCCAGCCGCTCGAGACGATGCAAGACCGGATACAGCATGCCGTCGGTCCATTCGATGTGCTGACCCGAGGCATCCTGCACCTGCTTCAAAATCGCGTAGCCATAACTCTCCCGCTTCGCGAGGGTCGCTAAGACGATTGGGGTTGAGGACGCGGCGATAAGATCCTTGTTAATTTCCATAGGAATTGATGCCTACAACCATTATACATAGAAGCTCTAGGTATGTAAAGAGTGATACTTATTTCTTCCTTTTTCACAAAATGTAATCCCGTTATGCGAATTTCGACCCTATTACTTTTCTTCAGGTACTTCGATTTTTCTTCGTGCCTTGAAGTCATCCTTGGCTTTTTGCTTCGCTGCTGGTACTACAAATAGATCGGCAACAATCTCCATAAATATTTCCTGCAAGGCTGTTGCATCCTCCGCAGCAAAATCCAGTAAATCCGGATCTTTATCTGGATGAGCGCCTTGATTTCCTGCTTCTTTCACGATATAAGCGTTTTCGGAAAATGTTGAATCTATAACTCCACCATTATAAGTTTTACCAACAACTTCTTGAAGCTCTACACCGAGGTTACCAGGTTTTGCTTTCAAAATATCGCGCGTTATTACTTGTAGCGCCCTTCTAAACATAGCTGCGGCAGCCATATGCGCATTTGCGTCCATCGCTCGCATCGCTTCTTTATAGGCCGCACGCAAAGTTGATGGATTTTCTGGTAACTCGGCAATCTCCTCTAAACCATCATTTGGAACTGCGGTAACCTTGTAGTATCGCCAAGATTCCGATTCCCGGTCATAGAGGCGGAACATTATCCAAAGTTTATATGAATGACATACTGGGCAATGGAAGTATATTGTTTCAGGAGCTTTGGTATCAATTTGTGCATTATAATGCCCTGCTCTATCTGTAAATGTACGTTTTACAACCTGAAAACCGCGTACAACTTTGCAATGGTCACAGAGCAAGTCCCAGTGATCGTCGTCCAGGCGCGAATCGGTAACTTGTAGATAATTTTCTTTTATATACTCTTCTTGTTGCCCATCCCGTGTAAACATAGTATTCGTATTAGTTATTACGTATTATGTACCTCTTAATGGAAAGGTTAAAACTTGCATCAGAAAACTCCTGACATTTTGAACTCCGCCGGAAGCGAAAAGATCGGGTAAATATTTGTGTTTGTATTTTTTCTTGACCTGACGTAGTATAGACCTACATCGGGGTATGGCGCAGTTGGTAGCGCGCATGCATGGGGTGCATGAGGCCGTGGGTTCGAGTCCCGCTACCCCGACCAACGCTTTTTTGCGTCTTTTCATGTCCTCCCTAGTAGCCACCATCGCGTCCTTTACGAAGGTAAGCGGGCTTGATTCCCCGCGCCATACATGGCGCGAGGTCTGCTGCCGAACTACTCCAGTACTTCGCGAAGGAGCACTTGAGCGTCCTGAAGCAGTGTGTTGACCGCTGGGTCAGCCAGAGCCACATCCCAAGGGACGCGGCGATTCAGCCGCCCAAGGACAATGTATAGAACAACGATGATGGCTGGAAAGGACATTGAGAGAGTACCGCGAAGCTGTTTTTTTGGCAATAAAAAACCCCACACCAACATATTGGTGTGGGGGCTGATATTTATTTACTGCTCGTTCCAGCTACCCTGTTGAAGGTTATACTGAATGAGAATATCAGAGATTTTTTTATACACGTCGTTTAGTCCAGTTGAAGTCGGGGCAAAGAAAAGCGTGTGCCCATTAATCACACTAGAAATTGACTCCATGTATGGAATATCAATTTCTGTGATATTACCGAAACCAATCGTAAAGACAAGAATGCCAGCATCCTTGGCAGCCTGAGCTTCTTGCTGACCCCAGTACTTTGAACAGTCATCATTGCTCATCGTGAGACCGTTAACTACACAACTTCGTCCGGTATGATAGGTTGTGGGTTGTCCGTCAGTCAGTAAAATCATAGCTCGAGTGACAGGTGTCGGTGTAACCGGTAAATGCTGAACAGCTAGAGCAATAGCATCATCAAAATTAGTGCTATTCAATGGACTGGGCATGTTATCAATATCATTGTTAATCACACTTGCATCTGTCTGCAAGGCACTATCCCATGTAGCCTCGCTAGCATAAGAAATTAAACCAATTGAATCATGAGTATTTCCAGGAACAAGAACTGTGGTATTGAAATACTTGGCGGCGTCTTTTGCCGCGCTAGCCTTCGTTACCCATTGCATATGATGTACGGCTTCACAATCATATTGTGACGTGTACGTCGGAACGGTACATACTTGATCATCCATACTGCCTGAGCGATCAATAACGTGATAAATCTGCGTATTATTCTGAGCCACCGTCGCCCCAGCTCCCGAATACGAGGACTGGATGGTTCGTATAGCACTACCGCTTCGACCGGTACTAACTATTTGGCCGCTGTCAGGACCTGATGGCGTTATATGTGCTGTACACGTTCCTGAGCCAATGTTGAGCGTAGCAACGTCGCGAAATGACACATCGGTGCGAAGATGCAAATATGCTTCATCAGTACATGATTGCGCCGCATAAAACGCCTGCTCGGAGATAGTATTATCGTGCGTCCGCTGTTTTTCATCAACCGCATGGATGTTGACGGTCAACAACAGCATCAACGCAACCATGGCGGTGAAAAAAGTGGCGATGAGGGTAATTGCTCCGGGACGTTGAGGCATATATTACTGTTGGCGAAAAGCGATTGTCGAAGTAAAGGCGTTCGTTTGAGTGCCCTTTTGTATCACCAGTGTCACCTCAAGTGACGAAGAAATCACCGTGGCAGAAAACGCCTTGACGATAATACCGTCATCGGTAATTGGTTGGGGGTCAACGAGCATAAAATCCTCATTTTGACCCATACTCAGCCGCTGGTGTGCATCCACCTGAAAGACGGTATATGTGGTTAAGCCAGAATCTTCCGGATGCGACTTAACGATCACTTTCGTACCGCTATTCTCGACGGTGACTTCATACGAGTTACGTATCGCTACGGTCATCGCATCGAAGACCGTCCGTTCGTTCTCTTGTAATTGCGTTTGCGTGGCAGCAATCGCTTTATTGCCCATAACGCGCGCCAGAAATCCGGTCATCAGTAACAGCACCAGACTACTGAGTCCAAGATAGACGAGGAGTTCGACAAGAGTATACCCAGCACCACCTTTTTGCTGGCGGTGCTGCGAATACAAACGTCGAAGTGATTGGAAAAAGTGGTGCTGGGTGTATCCAGGACGTTTCATATTACGGTAAATCCTTCCAGTTCGTAAAATAATTAACTAACATCACTTGGTGATTACCATTATCAGACCACGAAACGGTTACGTTTGCTTGCAAAGACTTTCCATTAACCGTTCCGCCCGTGGTAACAATATTTTGTGACGCGTCACGACGGACTTCGGTGATAGTGATCAACCGATGGTACAGTCCATCCAGAGTATCGCCGGTCGGTGTAGCATTTAATCCGTATGATGTTGGTCCTGATTTCGAAATATAAAACGTTCCAGTGCTGAGATCGCTCCATTTCGTATTTTTGATGGCTACCAGCTGTTCCATGTTCTGCTGGGCGTACGCCGCGGCTTGCGACTCTTCTTTGGCTAAGCGATTCGTCTTGCTGGTAACAACAAGCAAGCCGCTTAAAAATAAAGCGAACACAGCAATCAAACCAGCGCTGAGGAGGACTTCAATGATAAGACTGCCGCGGCGAATCATAATGTTTCAGTAGTCATGGTGCCGGTAGCGGAAATAATCACACGTTTTACTGCTTGCCCATGCACTTGTAGTGTTAGTGCATTTGCTCCCGAAGCTAGACCGGTCAATTTTTGGAATTGCACTGTACCCGAAGCGCACTGCACTTTCGGAAAGTCATATGCTGTCGCATACGAATCTTCAACGGTTTTCAATGTCACCGTCGAACCAGTGCACACTAATTGCCAGGCCAGGCCGTCTTCGGCATTCAATGATCGTGATTGCGCTTCACGGAGCAATGAAACAAGCCGATCGGTTTCTTTCGTAATCGTCGCGCGTTGCTGTTGCTGTGCGTACCCTGGCGCACCGAAAGCCAGAATAATGCCGAGAATCGCCAAAACCACCAAGACCTCAATCATGGTAAAGGCTGGCCGTAACACCGTTAGTTGATGACGTTGACGAGGTTCCATAGTGGGAAAAGAATAGCCACCGCGATACATCCAACCACGACCGCGACGCTGACAATCATAATTGGTTCAATGGTGGAAGAAATGTTGGCCGCCCAGTATTCCAAGTCTTCATCGTAGTAACCAGCAACATTGGCAAACATTGTGTCGAGATTACCCGACTTTTCACCGGTCGTAACCATGCGTTGGAAAACCGGTAAGAATAAATCTTGTCGACCGCGAAAAACGTCAGTTAGGTGAACGCCGCGCGAGACGAGCGGTTCAGCCCACTGCAAAGCGTCACGATACGATGCGTTTTGCGCAGTATCGGCCGCTAAGAGCAACGAGCGGTCGATCGGCACACCGGATTGGAGCAACATCGATAGCGATCGACTGACCATCGCGATGTTGAGTTTCTTTAACATCAGACCGAACACCGGAATATTGAGTAGTTGGCGATGGATAATTTTTCGCACTTTCGGCGACCGTTGCATAACGAGGTCGAAGATGAGAACTAAGCCAAGTAGAACAAAGAAGATCGGCAGAAAGTAGTGCGACAGGAATGTGCTAATCGCCAACAAGATGCGGGTCATCAACGGCAATTTCACCCCGGCATCAACGTAGATCGTGGAGATGCGTGGAATCACGAACAGCACCATAATCGAGACAATAATCAACATGGTGACAAGGATGATCGCCGGATAGGTTAAAGCCTGACGAATGCGTCGGAGTAAACGATGCTCATCTTCTAATTTTTTTGATAGATACGCTAGGACATCTACCAGTTTTCCGCTGCGTTCACCGATCGTGATAATCGCCACATACTCGGCGTTGAACACCCCTGGCGCGCGCTTCAATCCCGCTGACATCGGTTGCCCGGCCTGAATTGATTGCTCGATCGAACTAATAATCTTCTGAAATCCGATATTGCTCATTTGTTCGCGCGTCGAGGCCAAGGCTTCGCTGATCGTCATCCCCGCCTTCAACATGGTCAACAGGTTGCGAGTAAAAACAATGCGATCGAAACTCGAGACGTGCGTCGGTAAATATTTTCGCCATTTTGATGTCGTTGGCGTCGGACGCACGGTCACCACAGTCAAATGCTGCTTGCGTAAGGCCGAAGTTGCTCCGCGTTTCGTCCAGGCCGCTACCTGGCCACGAAGAATCGTGTTATCAAATTGGAGAGCGGTATAGTCGTAGTGTGTCATAAATTTATAGCAGAACGCGAATAACTTCTTGCGGCGTGGTTAATCCTTGTTGCACTTTCAAGCGCGCATCATCACGGAGCGTGCGCATACCGTTGACCACAGCCGCGTTTTCAATAGCGGTCGCCGTCGCGCGTTGCATGACCAGTTGTTGAATCTGCTCGGTCATTGGCATCACTTCGAAGAGTCCAGCTCGTCCGCGATAGCCGGTTTGTAAACAGGTAGTACAGCCTTGACCGACGGCGTGGGTCGTCGGTGCCGGTTCAGCGGATTGCAATTGTTCCGGCCAAGCGGTTGTCGGAATTACCTGTTTGCACTTCGGGCAAATTTCACGTACTAATCGTTGACCAATAACACCGCAGACCGTTGAGGCAATTAAGTACGGCTCAATACCAATATCAAGAAGCCGGGTGACGGCGGCCGCGGCAGAATTTGTATGCAATGAAGATAAAACTAAGTGCCCAGTTAGTGCGGCGTGAATAGCAATCTCGGCTGTTTCACGATCACGAATTTCTCCAACGAGAATAATGTCCGGATCTTGGCGGAGCAAGGAACGCAAACCGGTGGCAAATGTTAATCCGACCTGCGGATTCACCTGCACCTGGGTCACACCGGGAATCTTGTATTCAATCGGATCTTCGATCGTGGAAATATTGACTTTACGTTGACGCAATTCATTCATCATACTGTACAGCGTCGTCGTTTTGCCCGAACCGGTCGGCCCGGTCACCAATAACAATCCGTGGGGTGCGGTAATCATTTTTTTCACGGCATTTTGTGCCGCCGACGCCATACCTAAACGCTCGACGGAAAAGTTTTCAATATCCGTGCTTAAGAAACGTAAAACAACTTTTTGTCCATGTAACGCCGGAACAATGGAAACACGAACGGCGATGCTACGATCGGTGTGGGTGAATACAAATCGCGCGTCTTGGGGACGTAAGTGCTCATCGATGCGCATTGAAGCCAGAATTTTTATGCGGGCGACGAGCGGGGCGTGTAAACTCAACGGCAAGGTAAAAGTGTCGTGCAATAAACCGTCAATACGCAAGCGAATCATTGCCGTCGCATCAGTCGGTTCTAAGTGTAAATCACTTGCGCCGAGACGCATGGCATGTGCCAAGAAATGATCAAGGAGTTGGATGATCGGCGCTTCTTTCGCCATCGCTTCCGGATCTGTGCCTAGCGACGTGGCGCGTGTTACGAGTTCATCAATCTGTCGACGGTCATCATCAGCGGTAGTATCAAACGTCGTACGAATCACCTGCCGGATGCCTTGGACATCGGAAAGATACGGCACAATTGTCATGCCGGTGTAGGTTTGAATAAAATGCTTAATGTCCGTATTTTCCGGTTCAGCCATGGCAACGTACAATGTCTGGCCTTCACTATGGAACGGTACGACCAGGTGCTCGAGACACAACGCCTGCGGCAACTTTTTCACCACGTCCGGATCGAGTACAACTTGATCGAGACAAACCACCGGCAATGAATGCCGTTCGCGGAGGTATTGGTCAATCGATTGTTCTAACGGAATTTTCTCAGTACGGAAAAAATCGATGACGTTGCCGCCGCTGAATTGCTGGAGTTGTTGCACCTGCTGACGAGTCAGGAGACCGTCTTTCTGCAGGGCGCTCGTTACCTTGTTGGTCATGTCGCCAAGTCGTTTAATTGACCGGACATCATAGCAAACAATGGTATTTTTGTCAATACCTAAGGCCTGAAAAAGAAAAACTCACGAATTGTCGTGAGTAGTATTAACCGATGATGGTTTTATATCCAACGGCCATTATGGCCGTGAATACAGGGATCATGAAGTTGTCGTCGATCGGAATCGGCAGAATTTCCACTGTCGTAGCCGTCAGAGCCATGAACATTTTTAGTGTCCATCCCCCTGGCCAAACAGACATTATTGCCAGTCCAGCCGCACAACCGACGACTGTGCCTTCAACGCTTTTATATCGGTTGAATGGCAGTGAGTGTCGACCGAAATAAACACCGACCAATCCTGACGTACTGTCTGTGACACCGAGAAGGATCGCTGACACAGCGGCTATGTTTGCCCCACCAACGAGGTAGGCACAAATGACGCCACAGACGCCGTAGGTAATTCCGCTCATCTTTCGGTGTTCCGCCCCTTTGAAAACTTTGACCAGTCGTCCACGAATCTGCCAACGAAAGGCTGTGTCGGCCAAAAGTAGCGCCGCCGCCATAAACATCAGCCCAATGAACGGTGCTGACCACATTACGCGACTCTTAGCGTGAAGGAGGAATAGAGCCGCCGTTAGTGCGGAAAAAAGGAGGTGGTACGTTTTTCGCATCAACCATCCTGTACAGATGTGCTGATGCATGAGCTCCCCCTTTTTGGAAGTTATAAAAAGAACATCTGTATCAGCAGAGTACAATAGCGACCTTTGTAAGTCAAAAAGAAAACATCCAAGGAGTTAGCCAAGGACGTTTGCTGTTCACTTTTCTGCCAGAGACAATACAGTCACTAGATTTGGTGGAGCTGTCTACTACACAAAAGTACGCCCCAGACTCAAGCTCAAGATACCCCGGCAGGCAATGCTAGGAAATTCATGAGATTGCTAATCAGATTACTGACGATTTCTAATCTACTTTCACCTCTCGGAGAATCGTCTGCCACTGGCGGCGACTTTGAGAAACGTCACCAATGTACGTCGGAAGTGCCGGCCGTTGGTGCAGCCAATGTTCTGGTCCAGGCGAAAAAAGAATCATGGTCGAAAAAGAATCAATCGGAATTTCGAATTGCATTTTTGTCGCGTCGCCGGAGAGGCAAAGCTTCTGATGTGTTTTAACGACCGCCCACAACTCCGGTGTTATCACTTCATCAATATTCTTGATTACCACAACACGCTCGGACCAATCATGCAATGCTCGGAGCGAGGTCACCAGATTCATGTTTGGTCGACGCATCAGCGTAACGAGTTGCATGTCCTCAAGTGCGGTCGCCGTCTTCGCTGACACGCTCGTATCGTGCACTTCCGGTTGTTGCACGACAAGTTCAGTGGTCAGTGCCTTAATCGCATCAGCATGCGCACACAGAAAAACGATTTTCTCGCCGCGGCGAATGAGTTCGGCGGTTAACGCCACTGTGTAAAACGATGATCCAGCTTTCGGCGTACCATGAATCAATATCGGCCAGTCGTTCTTTTTGAGAACGACGCGTTTTCCTGTTTGAACATCAATTGGCTGCCACATGACTGTCGTCCGATTTGTTTCGTAAAGCCGAAAATACCCACGTCTTTTTCGATTCAATAGATAACCCCGGCAAATCAAACTCCGGCGTAAACACGTGTTTCACTAACTCGTGAACATCTGCGTGCGGATATTGTTCGGCTTGCTCTAAAATATGCATCACCAAACGATCTGCGTCATCTATGAGCCGTTGGCAATGCTCCCGAAAAACTTCACGACCAATAATCGGCTCGCCATGCGCCGGATAATATTTTGCGATATCCATTTCCTGAAGCCGACGTGCTGTTGCGATTGCCTGGTACACGTTTGCTTCTGGAAGAAAAAGATTAAATCGACCCGCCATGCCTTTTTTACTCGTCGATATGAGATCACCGCCAATACAGAGGCGTTGTTCCGGAATATAAAACCCATGCTCCCCTGGCGCATGACCCGGTAGGGCAACAACTTCGAGTGAACCATTGGCAAGTGGAAATGATTCGGGAAAGTCACGAAAGCGTTGAGCCAATCGTTGCTTATTGCCATGCGCATCGGCACCGCCGCGGGGATTATTCAAATGCGATGCGATTTTTTGCCAACCCTTATCGCGTCCGCCTAAGCCGCCCGCATCGTGAGATGTGAGTTCGCTCTTTTTATAATTCATCGCCCCAGCGGCAAATTGTTTTTCCGGCGAAAGCGTCGACCACCATTCGTGCCGATCAACGAATATCGGTACATCGGCATCAGCAACATTCTCGAGGTTATTCGTATGGTCGGCGTCACCGTGCGTTAACAGAATGGCGGTAACTTTCTTTCCTAATTGTTTTTCTAAGGCTCGTAGGCCGTCAATTTTATGACTCCGCATCGAATTCGTCAGCGCCGCCGCAAATGGTTTCAATGATTTCGCTTCATCCGCTGACTCAATCGGCAGCTCGCCGCCCGGATCAATAACAAGTAATCCCTCGCCGGTATCAATTACCCAAGTTTCGGGCACATCCAAAATGGTCGCGCCTTTCGTTAAGCGATAACCGCCGGGGAAAACTTCCTCAACGTTATTTGGCAATTCCTTTACTTCTCTATCTTGTTCCGGTGTATACCCTTCGCCTTTCATAGGAGAGTAGTGTATCATGAGCAAACGCTTATCCACTAGCCCCACCACCTCATGAAATATTCACTCCCCCAACTTCCCTACGCCTATAGCGCCCTGGAACCGTTTATCGATACCAAGACGATGGAAATTCATTACACCAAGCACCATCAAACATACATCGACAAACTGAACGCCGTCCTCGACAAGCATCCCGACATTGCCGATCAACCGCTTGAACAATTGTTAGCGAACCTTGATACATTACAAATTCCTGAAGCTGACAAGACGGCGATCCGCAACCATGGTGGTGGCCATTCGAACCACTCCCTATTTTGGCAAATCATGGATGAGAAGAAAAGTGTCGACCAGGCGCTCGTCACCAGTATTGAGCACGAATGGAATTCACTCGAAAATTTCAAGAAAGTTTTCTCTGACATGGGCGCATCGTTATTCGGCAGCGGCTGGATATGGTTAGCACAAGATGGGCAGAAAAAACTCCACCTGCACGCCATGCCGAATCAAGACTCACCATTATTGCACGGCCACACACCAATTATTGGGCTTGATGTTTGGGAACATGCGTACTACTTGAAATACCAGAATAAGCGTGCTGAGTATATCGCCGCGTGGTGGAACGTTCTGAAACTCCTTCCGTAACTACTTCATCACTTCCGAATTCTTCACCAGCGTCGTGTAGACTACGAGGCGCTGGGTGTAGTTGCCGAGCTTGTTACTCCATACCCCAGCGCACGTATACAAGTTGAGATGGACTTCACGCGTTGCTCCGCTAATCAGATTCATTGGCACAGCGTTGATTGGATACACGGCAGTTTTTGTAACCGTAAAAGCACGCGTCACACGACGATCGTCCGTCACATACAGCACGTCGCCCACCAGCAATGATTTCAAGTTCGTAAACACCGCCGTCTGAGACGTGGCGGTATTCACGTGTCCATAGACAACCGAATTTCCAACTTGACCGGGTCGAACGGTTTTATTGGACCAAGCCGCTAACCATGCTGAATGTGGCGCAATCATTACGCCGCTCGACGTAACCCCAAGGCTTTCGATTGTTGCACTCGCCTTGATCGTCGGAATAAGAATTGCTTTCGGATATCCAACATTCAAAGCATGCGCTGGCGCGCTTGGGAGGCCAATAGCTATAGCTAAGCAGAGAATAACCCAACGATGAGTACGCATACGACAATAAAAAATAACCCGGCAGTATAGTTCAGCCGAGGTGTTTTGTCAAGCGCCCGCCAATCTGGTGTAATAAAACAGCCAGAGACGTCAACTCAACCTCATTATCGTAACAAGTTACAAATTAATGATGCCCGATCGCCTGTTGAACGGTTTCCAGGGCGAGCGTTGCACACTTTAAACGGGCTGGCGTGATGGGTACACCAAGGAGTTTAATAGCGTCTTCGTTTGAGAAGATTTCGATATCAGAACGAGACATGCCACGTAGTTTTTCGCTCAACATTGATGCTGAGGCGATGGTAATCGTGCAACCGCGGCCATTGAATTTTACGTTCGATATTTTATCATCAGTATTGAATTCCAAAAAGAAATCTAGCTCATCGCCACACAACGGATTTGCTGCGTGGGCATGAAATTTTGCATTTGGAAGATCTCCGAAATTCCGCGGGTGTTTATAGTGGTCGAGAATGTTCTCTTGATACATGTTTGTGATCATATCGTTCTCCGATACCTTTTTTGCACCCGAAAAATGAATGGTAATTTTCCGGCCGTGTATTTTTTTCGATCATTCGGGAACTGCGCCGCCAGTGTTTTTTTAAGATGCTCATACTGCCTCGCCAGTCGCTTATTTTTCCGCAACGTATCCCGAAACAAAATGTTCTTTCTCCACAGCACGCCCTGATATCGAAGGACGTGCAAGTGAACCATCCGACGCCCTTCCGGACCCTTCACGTAGGTTAACTTCCAATGACGACCGGTTGGCGATGGCGGAGTGCGAAGCGTATAACCCAATCGCTGTAACGCGGTCATGTGTTGTTTGGCACCGCGCACCGATACAACGCCGATATTAATGTCAATAATCGGTTTTGCTTGTATTCCCGGAATAGACGTACTTCCAACATGCTGAATGTCACACACATAACTGCCAAGCTCGCGCCGCAATATCTTCCGTTCACGATTATACGCCATTGACCACGACTTTTGATGATCAACGAGCTGCACTGTACCGCGTCGTAGCCCAATCATGTGAATGTCTCTTGAACTTTTTTGATACCCGCTACCAATACATCGATATCTTCCTTGGTGTTGTACAAATAACACGACGCGCGCGCTGTAGCTACTAATCCGAACTTTTCGTGCAGCGGCTGGGCACAATGATGTCCAGCGCGAACGGCGATGTTCTGCTGGTCAAGAATCGAGCCGATATCGTGCGGATGGACCCCATCAATATCGAAAGCAAAGATCGCCGAGCGCGCTGATGTAGCATCGGCACCCAACACACGCACGCCTTTCAACACGCTGAATTGCGCAAGTCCATACTTTACTAAATCTTGTTCATGTTCCCATATCTTCTCCATCCCTACATCTTGCAAATAATCGATGGCCGCACCTAAGCCAATTGCCCCGGCGATATTCGGCGTCCCCGCTTCAAACTTGTATGGTAATCCATTCCAGGTAGCGCTGTTTTTTTTGACTTCGAGAATCATATTGCCGCCGCGTTGGTACGGCTCCATCGTCTCCAGAATTTCTTGTTTTATGTACACCACACCGATTCCGGTTGGCCCGAGCATTTTGTGACCAGAGAACACCAGAAAGTCGCAATTGAGTTTTTGTACATCAACCGGCATATGTGGAACAGATTGCGCACCATCAACCAATATTTTAGCTCCAACTGCGTGCGCTTTGTCAGCCAGGAATTGCACGTCATTCACTGTCCCCAGTACATTCGACATCTGCGTCACCGCCACGAGTTTTACGCCTTTCAGTAACTCATCAATATTCGTCAAATCCAGATCACCGCTCTCCGTCACCGGAATCCAACGCAGAACCGCTCCCCCTGCGGCAGGGGGAGCTCCGCGAAGCGGTGAGGGGGTGGCCAGCGCTTGCCATGGCACAATATTTGCGTGGTGCTCCATTTCGGACAACAAAATGACGTCATCTTTTCGCAGTTGCTGACCAAACGAATGCGCAATCAGATTAATTCCTTCCGTCGCACCGCGAACAAAAATAATTTCTTTCGTACTCTTAGCATTAATAAACTTCCGAACAGTTTCTCGTGAACCTTCATACAGTTCAGTCGCTTTTTCCGACAAGGCGTAAATTCCACGATGGACATTCGCGTAAGACGTTTCATAAAAATTCTTTTCTGCATCAATCACCGCTTGCGGTTTCTGTGCCGACGCCGCCGAGTCTAAATAGATCAATCCGGGATTGGTTTTGAAAATTGGAAAATCAGGAAAGATGTTCTTCATAATAACTATATCTTCTGGAGAGCGCCCGAACGGTTAAACGCCTTTTGCAAGAAGGCAATGTGGCCTAATAGTTGTTCTAGACCTGTCACTGGTTGACCGACGTCTAATCCCACAAATAACGTTCGCCCTTCAACGTGTACCCATGGTTTCAACGGCAAGTCCAAGTACCACGCCATAATATCGGGACTGAGCAAATGAACGGGAAGTTCTTTATTCGAAGTCCGGGTATGCGTTGTAATATTATAGTCGTTACTTTCTAAATCAACTTCTCCGGGCCAGGCGAATCCTTCTTTATTACCTTCGAGGTGCAGCCAACCATCAACTGAACCATCCAATAGTGTGGAGAAGAAAATGAGCGCTGTTTTTGATTGTCCGAGCGCCCAACCGTCATGTAGTAAATATGTTCGTTGGTCGGGTGAAAGAAAACTTTCCACCAGCGGCGGTACGGACGTTATATTCTTTGGGTTCAGACGTAGATTTGGCGCAGACGCCATGTTTGCCGGAGGGTCACTCACCAATTGCCAACCTTGCGTTTGAGCAAATTCGCCAATCTCTTGTTTAATCAACTGTTGAGATCGCCGGGTAATTAGGAATCCGTAAATAAAAAGTATGAGAATTGGAATCAAAAGTAAAAACTGTTGAAACCTCGACCAACCCCAATTCGGTGCCACCATCAAATCCACGACTGTCCAAGTCCCAGCAAGTAGACCAAAGATCATGGCAAACCAGTATCGACGTTGAGCGCGCGTTAACATGGCATTATAAAGTATGATTAAAATGGTTAAGAATAGAAAGGATTCTCTTTTTCAACTCTACATCATCAATCTTTGTAAGTATAGAGGCGATAAAGCCTTGGACAATCAAGGTTTCTGCTTGTTGCTCCGTCAAGCCGCGAGACATAAGATAGAACTTCTGTTCAGGATCAACTGGCTTCGCCGTCGCACCGTGCGATGCCTTTACATCATTCGCTTCAATTTCTAGTCCCGGCACTGAATTCGCTTTGGCATTGGCAGATAGCATTAATGAATCCTGTTGTAAAAAATCATTGCTCCCCTGCGCACCTGGTTCAATTTTTATCATGCCATCAAACTGGAGCGACGACGTGTCAGCCAATACCGCTTTAAAAACAGTATTACCTTTCGTGTTCGGCGCGGCATGAATCGTATCGATTTGAATGGCCAATTGAGCCTCACCACGGCCCAAGAAAAGGCCGATCACTTCAACTTCCGCTCTTTCACCAGCCAGGGTGATAACGCGTTTCCTGGGGCCGTTTGGGGCCTCCAGCACAGGAACCACAAGGGTCAGTTTTTGCCCCTGGTTGACCGCGTGGCACATGGTCGGCTCGACCATGGTATCGATGACCACGCTAGATAACATGATCCTCCTCGAGTGCTTCCCGAATTGTTTTCGCCATCGATGCTAATTCTTCTTCTGATACGAAGTGTGCGAGTTTCGAATCAAGCCCCGCCGGACCGTGGAGTGGGATCATGTGCAAGTGCGCATGACCAACACCGAATCCTTCAACCGCCAATCCAATACGGATTGGTTTCGTTATGCGTTTTAACGTTGGTTGGAACTTGTAGGCTAACGCCATCAAATCCAAATATTCATCTTTGCTCATATCAAAAAAGTAATCGACGTGCCGTTTGGGAATAATCAGCATGTGGCCCGGTTGATGCGGATGCCATGTGAGGATGGTCATGAACTGGTCATTCTCCCAAATGTGGTGCTTTGGTTCAGCGCCGGCCACCATCCGGCAAAAAATGCAATCATTCATGCCACATCCCTTTCTATATTTTCAATATTTTCTAGATAAATAAGCTTCTTATCTATAATGGCTTCGTATATTTGTGGCCAGAATCTTACAAATCTAGACTTGCAGTATTTAGGGAGATCACGAAGCGGTACAAGTTTATGCTCTTCCAGTTCATCAAGTTGTAAGTGAATATTTTTTATCTGTTGAGCATTAATTGTACCTGTAAAGAGAAAATGAATGACATCAGCCACCTCATTTGATCGTCGCGAATATTGTACAGCTACAGGCACAAAACTAGAGAATACTAATCCTAATTCTTCCTGAAGCTCTCGCCGTAAACCATCAATCGGTGTTTCATTAAGCTCGACTACTCCGCCAGGCAAGATCCAGTAATCTTTGTACTCTGGTTTTACCAAAAGCACATCGCCGTTACCGTCCAACAAGAACACGCCGGACGCAACACGTTTCTTCGGTAGACGCTTGAGGTGCTTCTCATACGGTAGCCATTCTTTGTCGCCAGGTTTTGTCATCCCACACTCCCTTCCATTTCTAATTGAATAAGTTTATTGAGTTCGACGGCGTACTCTAACGGCAATTCTTTCACAATTGGTTCAATAAATCCAGAGACAATCAATCCCGTCGCTGTCGGTTCATCAAGACCACGAGACATGAGATAGAAGAGTTGTTCTTCACCAACTTTCGACACCGTCGCTTCATGGCCGAGTGTTACATCCTTTGCCCGAATTTTCATCGTCGGGTAGGTATCGCTGCGCGAGGCGGAATCGAGAATCAGCGCATCGCACTTTACATTCGATTTTGAACCTTTCGCTGCCGGCGCCATGTGGACGAGGCCGCGATATGACGTTCGTCCGCCGTCTTTGCAAATGGATTTTGAGGTGATGATTGACGATGTTTCCGGCGCATTGTGAATTGCTTTGCCGCCCGCGTCCTGGTATTGTCCCGCACCGGCAAAGGCGATCGACAGAACTTCACCGTGCGCTTTGCGTCCCATCAGGTAGACGCTCGGATATTTCATCGTCACTCGTGAACCTAAATTCCCATCGATCCACTCCATTGTTCCTTCTTCATCAACGCGGGCGCGCTTCGTGACGAGATTGTACACGTCCTTCGACCAATTTTGAATCGTCGTGTAACGCACGCGTGCACCTTTTTTAACGAAAATTTCCACTACCGCCGCGTGCAGTGAATCGCTAGCATAGACCGGCGCGGTGCACCCTTCTACGTAATTTACGTACGAACCTTCTTCGGCAATAATCAGCGTCCGTTCAAACTGCCCCATGTTCTTCGCGTTGATCCGGAAGTACGCTTGCAACGGTAAATCAACGTGCACACCCTTCGGCACATAGACAAACGATCCACCCGACCATGTTGCCGAATTCAGCGCGGCGAACTTATTATCGCTCGCGGGAATCAGCGTACCAAAGTACTGTTTAACGATTTCTGGATACTCGCGCAATGCAGTATCCATATCCGTAAAAATCACGCCCTTCTTGGTTAAAGATTCGATGAGCGAGTGGTAGATGACCTCGCTGTCGTACTGGGCGCCGACCCCGGCCAGAAACTTCTTTTCCGCTTCCGGAATACCGAGACGATCAAAGGTCTTCTTCATCGAATCCGGCACATCGTTCCAGCTTCGTGCCTGATGTTCGATCGGTTTTAAATAATAATAAATATTGTCAAAATCAATCTGCGACAGGTCGGCGCCCCACGGCGGCATCTGCTTTTGTTTGAACACGGCGTAGGCCTGCAATCGTTTTTCCGTCATCCAACCCGGCTCATGTTTCCACTGCGAAATTGCCTTCACAATATCCGCTGACAAACCACGCGGCGCTTTCTGGACGGAAATTTCCGGATAGGAAAAGCCGAATTGGTAGGTTCCCAGAGATTTGGTAGCCATTTGAACTTTGCTACTCATGTGGGAATTGTTTCATAACCACTTACTTCTAATTCCATCGCCACCTCCGCTCCACCAGTCCTCACAATCTTCCCGTCAATCAACACATGCACGACATCGGGTTTAATATAATTCAATAATCGTTGATAGTGCGTGATAACGAGAAATCCGCGATCAGGCGATCGCAGTGAATTCACGCCGTCAGCTACGATTTTCAAAGCATCGATATCGAGTCCCGAATCCGTTTCATCGAGAATACACATTCTTGGTTCAAGGATCATCATCTGTAAAATTTCCGCCCGCTTCTTTTCACCACCGGAGAAATTTTCATTTATTCCGCGGGTAATAAAATCTTCATCCATCCCCATTTGTTCAGCCTTTTGCTGAATGAGCGTATAAAACTCCGGCACCGCCATCGGCTCTTTACGCCGTACATTCAGTGCTGTCCGTAAAAAATTCCCGAGACTTACTCCGGCGACTTCTTGTGGATACTGGAATGATAAAAACAATCCAAGTTTCGATCGCGCGTCTGGTGATAATTTTAGAATATCCTGATCGTCAAACATTGCCGTACCGCTCGTCACACGATACTTCGGGTGGCCCATCAACGTTACTGCTAATGTCGACTTTCCTGAGCCGTTCGGACCCATGATGGCATGCACTTCGCCGGTAGGCACCGTCAATGATAATCCTTTCAGAATTTCTTTATCGTCGACGGAAACGTGGAGGCTATCTATAACTAGTGGTGACATGCTTACGGCGTTTTGATTTCAATGTTCGTCACTCCGCCCTTACCATCACTCCAAATTTCAGCCGAAAATGGATAATCATTGATGACTTTCGCCAACCATTGATCGTCACCTTCCCACATTTCGTGGTACGGAATTTCTTGAATCGTAAACCAACGCGGCTTCATTTCTTCCGACTCAATCGGTTCTCCTTTCCATTTGGACGCCCGAAAAACATGAACCAGCAATTCACCATAAGCGTCGTCGTGATAGGTAACATTGCCGAGTTCCCGTCCTAGAACAGGTGTCACGCCAACCTCCTCCTGCGTTTCGCGCACTGCCGCTTCAAGCGCTGTCTCCCCGGCCTTCAATTTACCACCAGGACCATTCCATTTCCCTTCACCGTGGCCGCGTTTCTTCATGGCCAACAGCACTTCATTTCCGCGAAACATATATACTAACGTGCTTTCCGTCATAATTGTTTTATCTGTTGCACAAGTTCTTGATACACTGGATCAAAATCTTTTTCTTGCAATGAGGCAATTGGCACCCACTGCGGCTCTTTGGTCTCTTCGCCCGTTTGCGGCACATCCTTCAGTTCGCCGGCGATGATTTCTGCGCGGTAGAAAAACATGTACATATGGTAGGCCTCGTCGAGCGGATCATAGTAGAAGAAGTGCTCAAGAGTTGCAAACAATGACTCGGCACGCACTTGAAGTCCCGTTTCTTCCTGTACTTCTCGAGCTAAGCCTGCTTCAAGCCGCTCATCGACATGAAGGCCGCCGCCGGGAAAGAACCATCGTCTCGTTGTTTTCACTTTGAGCAACAACATCGCGCCGTCACGAATAACAATTGCATACGCGGCAGGTCGAACGATAATATCTTTTGGTTCAATCTGCTTTTCCTTGCCGTGCAAGGTCGTGAAGGTTACGGACATATTACGCTGGCAGTTGTCGAACTGCGGCAAGTATTTCACTATCCGGCGGCAAGCCGCGCTTGAGGTAGCGAATAGTACCTTCCTTGTCGATCAAAACGACGCTACGTTTAATAATGGATACTTTGAAGAACTTTTTGGTAGCGCCATACAGTTCCGATACCTTTTTATCTGCATCCACCAGCAGCGGTGTCTTCAAACTGCGATGTTGCCAAAACTTGGTATGTGAATTGGCGTCAGCGTGGTTGATGCCGAAAGCCATAACATTGTATTTCTTGAATTCGTCCCAATCATCACGAATCGCGCACAGCTGCGTCGTACAACCAGGTGTATCATCACCCGGATAGAAAATCAATAATACCGGATTTTTTCCACGGAATGATTTTAGCGACACCGAATTCCCTTCGTGGTCGAGCAGTGTAAAATCTGGGGCTGGATTATTCAATAACGGTTCAATATTAGACATGGATTTTTCGGGTACAGGAACTACAAAGCCCCTGGGCAATAAGTTGCGAAGCGATAATTGCTTGGTGACCAAACATTTTACGATCAACGTACGCTGGTAAACTTCGGCTTTTCAAGCGGCGTTCTTTGTGGCATCGCTGGCAACGGAAAATTGCTTCGTGGTAGAGATGGCCGATGTAGCGCGTCGTGCCGTCACGACTCTCCATCGAAGCAATTTCCCCAGCCGCTACTAGTGCCTGCAGATTCCGGAAAATCGTCGATCGTTTAATCGCTTGTGCCTTCAATCGGATACCGACTTCCGCGGCGGTTAATGGTTCCACAGCAAATTTCACCGTACGGAGCACGGCCATCCTGGAAGGAGTGTGGCGAATCGTAGGCATGGCTTAATGGGACTCAGTCCCATTAAGGATATTCTACCCTGACTCAGACCGAACGTCAACCAGTCAATTCTTGCCGAATAAAATTTTAACAGAATAAAAACAACGCCGTCGGTAACGGAGTACTGCCGATGGATTACTTCGCCGTCACCAGGAACGCCACAAAAGAGACCAGGATGGCGACAAAGAGACCAGCAATAGTAAGGTAGATTGCCACGATCGGGCGCTTATTCACAATGACCGGGGTTTCTATTTTTTTTGCCATAGAATACAGTGTAGCACAAAAATTATCGGACGATAACACCAGATCGGTTAAAGCGGGCCCAATTCGCATCGAGCGTAGCCGCAGACCATGTTATACGACCAACGACCGGATCATTGAGTACAAACGATGTTGGGTTATCAGCCGAACCATTGACGCCGATAACCGTTCGCGCGTGTTCACCTTTCCAGGAGACGATGGTTTTGCCAGCCGGTGTTTTCCAATCATCTCGATACGCATTCCCTAGTGTCCCCCAAATAACCACCGGATGGTCGGCATATATTTCGGCGGCCAACTGCTGGACCGTTCCGTTTGTTATCACCGACGACGGACGCCAGGTGTTCGCCGCTTTGGCAATCGGGTTCCAGTAGACCCCATAGCCTGTCGTATCTTGGTGTCCGGCGATGTTACCGACGAACGCTACGTTTGGATCCCCCCAGACACCACCCTGATGAGGTGTTGGGTCATAGCCGACAATCTTCATTATTTGGGTCTCACTCACCTTCGCGCCCTTGGCAGATAGCGCCATCTTGAGTGCTGCGGCTTCACAGGATAATGCCTGATCTTGGTAATCTTCACTAACCGAAATAAGGTGACTTGTTGGAACAGCCGCCGGTGGTGTCGGCGCAGGAGTAACCGACGGAACAATCGGCACAACTGGCACCGGCGTTGGTGCTGGTGGCACGATTACTACCGGAGTTGGGATCGGCACTACCGGCACAGGAACCACCGGCACCGGCGCCGCTGCAGTGGTAAATTGCCAAGCATACTCTGGAGCGTTAAATCGCCAGATTGATTGAATGCCGGTGAGTCGCACATGGAACGTCATTCCCGCCGGCAGAGCTTCATCAAAAGTAAAGTGGGCTCGATGAAAAATGTGGTCGTCGCCTTGTTGCTGATCGAACGTCCAATTACCGTCAACGGCTGGGGTGATGTCAAGACGCAATGTCTGGCGAGTTATCGGCCGGTTAAATTGAATGTCGATCGTAGTTGACGTTGTTACGTTCGCGGCACCATTCGCCGGTGTTATTGTCTGGACTGATGGCGGAAGAATATACTGCGGCGCGGCTACCGCTATAGAACCGGTCATCACCACGATTAACGCTATCACCACAACCATTTTTGCGGACGAAATAGTTGGCTGTCGTAATACAGTTGGCGATCGGCGAAATTTTGTGGCAGAAAATAATGGTCCGATCTGAGCGCCCAGGAGGGCGATCGTTAATAATCGTTCGAGCGGCAAGCCGAACACGGTCAATCCAATCGCAGTTGATCCGATGAGTAAGTGGGCAATATCTCCTGAGGCACGGATACCGAACACGAGGTCGAGCGCCAGAAAGAGCACCACAAAAGCTCCGCTACCAAGCACAGCGTCCCAAATCAGCGCCCGTTCCACCGTCACGAGTAACACGGCGTTGATAGCGAGACCGATCATCAGCGCTTCCGGCGCCGATTCCCCGGTGAAAAAAAGCGCCGCACTCACGAGCAATCCGAGCGTCAACCACCACAATCGATATCGCGCCGGATGGGCAACCGAACCCCACCAGCGGCGCGTGCCGCGATCAGCGACGACAGCAGCAAGCGCGCCGACGGACATCATGGCGACCATGACTGTTATCGCCTGAACGATTTGCTGGAGTACTGTGGCGCCCAATCGATCGAGGCCGCCGGTCAGCCAGAACTCAACAATAACCAACGGCAAACTAAAGAGCGCACCAAACTGGAGCGTTCGTTGATCGCTCTTGCTTCGTCGCCAGAAGACAACAACACCGCCCAGCAAGAGAATTGTTATTGCGCTCATCACCTCTTCATGCTACTCCGGAAACACCGGAATAACAAGCAACGCCGAAATTGCTGGCTTATTCGGTGACAATCAAGGCCACGCGCTGGCCGTTGACGACGTCGCCGTTGGCCGCGATTATGAAAATGCCTATGACTAGAAAGAAGAACATGCCGACTTCTAGCGAGCAAAACCACCTTAGCAAACCTGCGCCTCTTGTTAAAAAGAAAAACGCCATCGAGTTTGAATTCGATGGCGTTGGTTAAGGAAGGTACGAGCAATGAACAACTAGCGGAGATGTGCGATCTTTTGGACGTCGGCGTGATTGGCTTGGCTGAGTCGGATGAAATACATTCCGCTCACCAAGCTCGCCGTCGGCCGCCACCGGACGGTGTATTGTCCCGGTTGCTGTTCCTGGTCAACAAGTCGATCGATTACTCGACCGCTGACATCATACACACACAGGGTGATGTGGGTGGATTGAGGAACTGCATACCGGATGGTGGAAGACGTACGACACGGATTCGGATAGACGGCTTGCAAACCACTAACCCGAATCGAATCAGACCCCACACCGAGCGTTTGACTACTCGTGAGCGCCGTCATCGGGCCCCACCGATCGATCCATGAACCACTGGCGTTCGCCCCGGCAACCAATTGGAAAGCGTTGGTGCCTGCTTGTGCCACAGTCCATAGACCCTGTTGACGATCCCAGATGAGCAGATCGTCTTTTATGTCTGCCGTTTCTTGTGCCCGGAGAACACGATAACGATCCCGTGTATCGAGCGCGTGCAGATGATCGATCAACGAACCCATCGCTCCCGGGCCATTCACTGGCACGAAAGCCGTACCAGTTCCTGCCACGCCGTATACCCGAGCTTCATCCGGCGCCCTGAGCAAGAGATCACCGAGCTGATCACCATTAAAGTCACCGGCGATCCACTGGTAATACCCTTGATCTGTTGAGGCGCCATAGTCGTGAAGCGAAGCACCGTACGGGTTCGGACCGTTGACGAAGTCGAAGCTGGAACCCGAACTTCTTAGGCTGAACACATCTCCAGCCATCCAGTCGATGTAGACCAGATCAGTCCGATGATCGTTATCAAGGTCTTCGGCTAGCACCTGGTAACGGAACGGATCCGGACAGGCGGCAAACTCGTCGTTCCAAGACCCATTCGGACCGGGACCGTTCACTTGTACAAAAGTAGTACCCGTACTAGCTAGGACGAAGTTCAATCCCTGGTACTTGTCCACGAACACCAGATCGGCCTTGTTGTCCGAATTGAAGAAGCCCGGCTTTACATCGAACTGCGCCGAGTCGCTGGTCGCGTGATACAAATCGACCAGAACCTGGAACGGAGCAAAGCCGTTACTCGTGCCCAAGTTACGAGCACCGTGGATGCGGCCTTTGTTCCACTCCCAGACGACCACATCAGCCAAGCCATCCCCAGAATAATCCAGGAGGAAGACCGAATGTGGTCCGAGCGTACTCAAGTACCCAGACGACCAAGGAGCCGACAGAACCGAGAACCGATTCGCAGTCGAATCGCGAATAGCGACCGACAACTGACCAACGGATCGATCGTAGAGCATAATGTCATCATACCGATTACCGCCGAGTTGGCCGATAAACGCTTCGACATCTGATCCGACCGGACCAGATTGATGAACATCCAGAACGATCTTCGGTCCTGGTGCGGAAACAATCGTGCCTGACCCCGGATGGAGCAGACCGATATACAGCGTGTCCTGTCCCGGCACCGACGGTGCCTTAATGGAGAACAGGAACGTATACGACACCGTGGCCGTTGTCGCACTAGGCGAGTTAGAGACGGACGCGATATTATTCGCGTCATCGATCGCTCGCACCCCGAAGTAATACGTGGTGCTGGGCGTCAAACCAGTGAAGGTGGCCGAATCTGGTGTTCCAGAAGCAGCCGGTGTCGGTGGAGCGGCCAATTGCATAGCCGTTCCCCAATTCACGGCCGTCAAAGCCGAGAACCCAGCGCGAATATCGTAGCGCGTCGCCCGACCAGACATACTGTCGTCACCGACCGCTGTCCAGTGCAAATGTGCCGAGTTGGCGGCGTTCGCTGCCCCACCAGTGCAGAGCACAGAACCAGTCGTTTTGACGATGCTACTCGTGGACAACCAATTGATTCCCAAAGGCGAGGCCACAAGCTGATTCCCGGCTTGATTCGTCGAACACAGTTCGACATATCCAGCATTACCAACGATGTTCGACAAGATGACGGTACCAGTATTTCGATACGTCACCGAAACGACCATGATGGTATCCGTGGGAACACTGAGTACAGTAATTCCCGGCGACTGCGAGACCAATGTGCCCTGCACTGCGCCACGAGACAACGTGGGTATAGTGAGTAGCACCAGGACGAAAAGTAGAAAGCCCAACTTGTTCACGGCGAACCTCCATAATGGGGTTAGCCGTCAACAAGAGTGGTGGTTGTTGAGCGGCTGTGGACGCGGTTGTGTTCGCACGAGAGTGCGAACTATTAAGTTTTCAAGGTAGCGTTCAGTATCCGAACCGGAAAATCTTTTTATCGTATCCGGTTCACTCCGTATGAAAAAGATTATTTTAGTACAGAAAAAGAGTATATTAATTTTTTACTCGATACTGAATTGATTTTTGCGTGTAATTACCGTTTTTGTCGAACGCAGTAATATATAACCAGCGATAACCATTCCGTAGTTTCGTCGTATCCCATACATAGACATATGGTGCCTGCCGATCACTGAAGCCAGAAATAGCATTCTGTGAGAATTGGACGCGGGTAATCGGATCACCGCCGTATTGATTGACGGTGAGACTGGCCGTCCCCGAGACTACGCCTTTCGTAATGGAGCTTGTCACCGTATAATCTAATTTGTTCTTAATGGTAACCGTGGTCTTGACCGAGGTAACATTACCGGCTTTATCATAGGCTTTGATCGTGAAAGTGGTCGGACCATTCGTGGTCTTACGTGTATCCCAGGAAGTTGCATATCCGGTTTTGGTATCGCTCACCAAGAGTGTGTTGCCAACATAGAAATCGACATGTGCCACCCCAACCTTATCGGTGACCCGGGCTGAAAGCGTGATGATACCTGAAACTGTGTGCCCGCCGATTGGTCGAACACTACTCACGGACGGAGGAATAGAATCAACCGGTGCAATAATACACGACTGTACTTCTGCGGGTTTCCCTGTCGTCACTCCACAAGCATTGGTATCGGTGCAGGTTCGTGATTGCGTCCCGCTCACCGTGCATTGTGCCCAGGTGGTACATTGCCAATTAGGAGTACACGGGGCAACTGCGGTCACCAAGATCGGATCCGAGGTTTTCGTATTGCCCGCTGCGTCACGCGTAACGACAGTAATGGAATAGTTGCCAGCTACACTCACGTTCCATGTGATTTGATACGGAGCAACAAGCACTTCCATTCCTTGATTGATGCCATTAACTTTGAATTGCACGCCGACAACACCGACATTGTCAGTAGCTGTTGCTGACAGCGTCACTGTTCCCCAAACCATTGCACCAGCTGTAGGAACAGTGACGATAGCTGTTGGTAAGGTCGTATCAGGCGGCGTACAAGATTGTTGTACGGTTGGTTTTCCCGTCGTGACGCCGCATGCATTACTATCAGTACAGGTTCGCGATTGCGTACCACTGACGATGCACTGCAACCATGCGGTGCATTGCCAGTTTGGAGTGCAGGGAGCAACAGCGGCGACCGTAATTGGTGCGGAGACTTTTGTATTCCCGGCTGCATCGCGGGCAACAGCGGTGATGGAATAGTTGCCGGCCACGTTTGCCGTCCATGACACTTGATATGGAGCGGTTGTGTCTTCTGCGCCTTGATTGACACCATTGACCTTGAACTGGACACCGACAACGCCCACATTATCCGTGGCCGTTGCGGCCAAAGTAATTGTTCCCCAGACCGTAGCCCCAGCAAATGGCGCGGTAACGTTGACACTTGGTACTGTAATGTCAGGTGGGGTGCACGATTGAGATTCACCTGGCTTTCCGGTCGTCACACCACACGCATTGGTATCGGTGCACGTCCGTGATTGTGTGCCGCTAGTTGAACACAGGGACCAGGTGGTGCATTGCCAGTTCGGCGTGCAGGGGGCAACTGCGACCACAGCGATTGCCGCAGAGACCTTCGTGTTTCCCGCTGCATCTCGCGCCACAGCGGTGATCGAATAATTGCCTGCTATATTTGCCGTCCATGACACTTGATATGGAGCGGTTATGTCTTCCACACCTTGATTAATACCATTGATCCTGAATTGGACCCCAGCTACGCCAATATTGTCCGTGGCCGTTGCGGTCAAAGAGATGGTACCCCAGACCGTAGCCCCGGCGGTCGGCGCAGTAACGTTGACACTTGGTACTGTGGTATCCGGAGGTGTGCATGTCTGCGACTCAGACGGTTTTCCGGTCGTCACACCGCACGCATTGGCATCAGTACAGGTTCGTGATTGCGTACCACTGACGATGCACTGCAACCACGCGGTGCATTGCCAGTTTGGGGTACACGGCGCTTTGACGGTTACTGCGATTGGGGTAGAGACTTTCGTATTTCCGGCTGCATCACGAGCCACGGCGGTGATGGAATAGTTGCCAGCCACATTTGCCATCCAAGATACTTGATATGGTGCAGTAGTGACTTCTGTTCCTTGATTGACACCGTTGATTTTAAATTGCACACCCACAACGCCAACATTATCCGTCGCATTGGCAATAAGGGTAACGTTGCCCCAAAGAGTAGAACCAGTTGTGGGCGAAGTGACGTTAACGATCGGCAATGTGGTATCAGGTGGGGTGCACGATTGAGATTCAGCTGGTTTTCCGGTCGTCACACCACACGCATTGGTATCGGTGCACGTCCGTGATTGCGTACCACTGACGGTGCACTGCAACCATGCGGTGCATTGCCAGTTTGGAGTGCAGGGAGGAATGTAGGTTTCTTTTGCTCCGATATTCGTACTATTCGTTCCAGCACCAACTGCGAGTGATGTCGATTGGAGGCGAAAATCATTCGAGGTCGCATTGACGAACAGCGGATCAGTGACAATGGAGTTGTTATCCGTTGCCGTGCTCGATTGCCAGCCCGCGAGAGAAGGAATTGTTTCTGGAGTTCCGTCATTATTGAAATCGTAACTTCCCATTACCAGCGATCCCGAGCGATCAAAATAGTCGTTATGATTCGCGACTATACCGGTCCAATTAATCGGGCCGACAACATCGTATACTTTCGTTCCAGCAAAGTTGACGATATTATTCGTAAACTCCCAATGGGTCGGAAATTGATTTTGCGTTACCGTGCTCGTTCCAATAAGTAAACCATTGCCAGTCAATGAGGTTTGGTAGAACGTGTTGTGATCGTACACATCCGGGGCGATCCGACCAGCCGTAGGATCGACACGTAGCGAGGCGATGTCCCCGGCGCCGGAAACCAGAAGATTGTTTTCGAATCGATTACCACCGGACGTGTAGAGTTGTGTGATAGCTGGAGCAGTAGTACCAATAATCGTATTCTGTTGAAAAATATTCAGCGCCGGATCGGAAACATAGGTACTACTGTCACTGAAGTACAACGCTCCGGCTGGTGCTCGATCCGCGAGTAGTTGGTTATTCTCAAAAAGATTGGATTCGGCGGCGTCTTTCAGCAATACGGCCGACGTTCCGTTTGTGCCCTGAAAAATATTATTCGTAAAGGTATTGTTTGTTGAGCAGCGAATGGCCAAGGCCGTTGCTTCGGTCGACAATGATGGATCAGTATTGATGAACGTATTGCCAGTAAAGACGTTATCGCCGCGTGCTGGACATCCACTAAACGACGGTGAACCCAATGCACCGTCACCCATGACGTCGACGATGCGCTGACCGACGCCCGAGACCGTGTTGCCGGTCACCGTGGCTCGCGTTCCCCAAAGTAAGAAATTCGTAAACACGTTGTTCAACACCTGTGTATCGTCAGCCGAGTAGATGCTGAGATTTCCAAAATGTGAGTTCTTGATGACAAAAAAGTCGGCGGTATCACCATTCACATAGACCGCACCATTTGAGGTAATGTTTTGAACGGTAACGTTATTGTAGATGGCCGTACTCGTGGAGGTCACGTCGACGAGACGAGCACCGCTCGTCGTTAATGTTACCGAATACCCATTACCATCGATGGTCACACCAGGTGCTCCAACTTTAAAACAGGTCGCGACAGCGCTGGTGATATTGCTGGATAAGATGATCGAGGTCGTCACCGGAGTCGTCAAACAGTCGCTCACTGACGCGGCGTTCGTAGCGGCGGAAAGCGGTTTGAGCGATGGCACGAAGAGAGACAAGATCGTGCTGGCGCTTAGTATGGCAGAGGTTATTCGAGTGGACTTGGTTGTCTTCATATAATTGAGAGAGAAGGAGAATGATTCTATCGTAGGGTCGTTGTTTAGAAAAAATGATTATTATGTCGCACAAGTAAATAACGGGCCATGTTATCATGAATCACTCTTTGTGTCAATAGGAAGGGCTTTGAGAATAAGTTTGGATATTTCTAAACCAGAGTATTTTCCTAAAAAAATCGAAAGTGCAAAAAAGCCAACAAAAAACGACATATATGTCATGTCTTGTCAACTAGGACCAATGATCAGTTCCGAGGAACTGATGGTCAACAGTATACTCGAACGATACTCGTCTCGGTGCGGCACTCCGATATATTACCGTACGACTGGAGTTAAAGTCGTCTCAAAAGCAAATTTGGCAAAATTGATGCTACTCCGGAAACAGAGGAATAACAAGCAATGTTGCTCGTGCTGTTTTTATTCTGTCACAACCAATACAACACGTTTGCCGTTGACGACATCGCCGTTGGCCGCGATCGTCCGATCACCGGCCGGTACCCAATCGTGAATAGCGTTCATAATAACACTTTCACTATACACATATTGTTCGCCTTTTCGGGTACCCGGATCATTGGTAATAAATTTTCCGTCACTGGTATAGCCGCGGATGACCAGGTTGTGATAGATCGGACCCTGGCCACTAAAATTCGGATTTCCCAATTCGCGGCCAGCAGTCGGAACAATGACTGGATGCCCGGCGGCAATAGCAGTTTGAATTTGTTTAACCGTCGGGTTGGTCACCAGCTCAACATGAAGCCCATACAACCCGCGAATAATTTGGGCGTTTTCTTCGGCGGTGGTGTCAAAATAAAACCCTAGATTTTTCACTTCCCAGGTTTTTACCGCCTGTAAACCGCGTTCAGCGTCAGCGGCGCTGGCAAATGGCTGGCCTTGATAGTACCGCGCCACCATCAACATTGCCGCCTCCTCGCAAAATTCTTCATGATCGGCATCCCAATTCGCACCCGGCGCCTGCGTCGTAAACGGTACGGCTAAATTTTTTTCATCCGGCAACGGTATTACAACGTTCGTATTCGCCGTATTGACGTTCACCGTATTCAGATTCGTATTGGTAACGGTGTTGACGATCGCTTGGTTGACGTTTTCGGCGACCGGTAATTTTTTCTTTGAAATATCCGCCCACCATGAATGGACTCGCGGACTTGAGGCGCCGAAAAATACGCCAACCAGGAGCGCGAGATACAGAATGCCGTAGATAATTTTTTTCATGTAAACGATAGTGTTACCAATTTGAATATTCCAGATACGGTAGCTGGTGCTGGCGAAATATTTCTGCTACGCTCTGTTCCCATGCACGTAAAGCCGGGGTTTCAGCGGAATTCGGTACAAATTGAAATGCATAACTTTGTTTGTCATCAGGATTATCAGCAATCATAACCAATTGTAATTTCGAATTTGCTGATTCTGGCGAACCAAGACGCAATTGTGTTTTTATCAAACTTTCCGCCAAACTATTTATTCCGTCCTTTCTACGTTCAAAACTATCTGATGGCTTACCTTGCGATTGAAAATATTCATCAAGTGCCTGAAGATACAAAGAAATACCTTGTCGACACATTTCAATCAAAGCCTCGTGACCGTTTTCACGATCTTGTTCGGGATAAGTGCCTTCGGTGGAATTCATGATCTCTATGCTTTTCCGTAGACCGGAATTTTTGCCCCACTTGTTCCACTAGCGGCATCCGAAAGCAGAAAACAAATCACTTCCGCGACTTCGTCCGTCCGCACCCACTTGGAATAATCAGTGTCCGGGAAGTTGTGACGATTAGCCGGCGTGTCCATAATACTCGGCAGGACGCTGTTCGCCGTAATATTATGTTGTTTTACTTCGTTGCCGATCGTTTCCATCAGCCACATCACACCGACCTTAGCAACATTATACGCAGCCGCATTTTTTGCCGCCTGAATCGCCCCCTGTGAACCGACGCTCACGATCCGTCCGTAGTTCACACCGATCATCGTCGGTAAAACCGCACGCGTCATGAGGAAGGTCGAGTGAAGATTGAGTGAAATTTGGTCGTTCCACTCGTCCCAGGTCATATCAGCTACCGGTGTTCCGGCGTATCCGCCAACCAGATTTGCTAAACCATCAATGCGATGGAATTGATTCATAACATGCTCAACGAGCTCATCAACCGCTTTGGGATTTGTCACATCGACATGAAAAGGCGTCAGCTGCTGTTCGCGGTCGCTATCAAGTTTTGCAATCAGCACATCGAGTTCCACTTTTTTATTGTAGGTAACGACGACTTGCGCCTCGCGCTCGAGCAACATCCGCACAACCGAGTGCCCTAAAGCGCCGGTACCACCAGTCACAATAATAACGCGTGATGAAAATTGTCCGATGGTGCTCATGCCTGCAGTGTACCACTCGCCACTCGCTCTGCCAATTCAACCAACCAGCGCACACCAGCTCCAGTCGCGCCTGGCGCGAGCTGTTGGCCTTCGGCGGAACTCATCGTCGGAGCAATATCGAGGTGTATCCAGGGCTTGTTATTCGTAAATTCCGCCAGGAACATCGCGCCCTCAATCGCACCGCCCCAGCGAATCTTCCCGGAGTTTGTGACATCGCCGAATTGTGCCTTCACCATCGGCGCGTACTCTTCCCACATCGGTAGTGGCCAAACATAATCGCCGCTCACTTCTCCAATGTCACTACCAATATTGCGCAGTTTGTCTTGTTTCGTAAACAAAGCTGTCGCTTCGAATCCAAGTGCAACCAACGCCGCACCGGTCAGTGTCGCCACATCAACGGTCAACTTTGGTTTGAATTCTTTCAGCGTATACGTTAGTGCGTCGGCCAGAATCACACGACCTTCCGCATCAGTATTATCAATTTGAATTACTTTACCGGATAATGATTTCAATAAATCGCCCGGACGAAAGCCTGATCCCGACACCATATTTTCAACTGCCGGTATAACGGTCACCACATTGATTGGTAATTTCAGTTGGGCAATTGCGGCGATCGCACCAATCGTGGCTGCACCACCGGCCATGTCCATGTGCATTTCTTGCATCGAATTACCCGGCTTCAAATTCAAGCCGCCGGAATCAAACGTCACACCTTTTCCTACGAATGCTAAATCAATACCGTCCCCACCCCTCTTCCGCGAGGAGGGGTCGCGCCGGGGGCGGTATTCCAGCATGATAAACTTCGGTTCTTCGTCGCTACCCTTGGCCACGCCAAGCAATGCGTTCATACCGATTTTTTCCATTTGCGCTTTGGAGAAAACGGAATATTTCAGTCCATATTGCTTAGCCACGGTTTGTGCTTCCTGCGCCAATAATGTCGGCGTCATAGTACCACCGGGAATATTGGCAAACCCACGAATCATGTTTGTCGCTTCGGCGACGATGTTTGCTTTTTTCAATGCGGCAGAAATTTCTTTGGTCACTGTTTCTTTCGTAACGACAGTGACTACTTTCAGTGTTGGCCAACCTTCTTTTGGCGCTTTACGAAAAGCCACGAAATCATAATCAGCAAGGATCATGTTTTCTGCTAACGCGCCAACTGTCGCCGCATCGATTTTTTGCATCGGCATCACGACTGATAACCAACGATGTTGGTGTGCTAAACGGGCGACGCGACGCGCGGCTAAACGATGACGTCGCAAATTCCATTCATTCTTTTTGCCAAAGCCAAGAATCACAACCGCTTGTTTGAGCTGAGCTAAGTGCAAAACATGGACCGCTCCCCAATCAAGTTGTACATCCTTTTTTCCGAGCCAGGTTTTCAAAGCTGTTTTTACCGGCGCAGGAAATGAGGCAAACAACGGATGATCGGCGGGTTTTTGATGATCAAAAAAACCTAGAACTAGGGCGTCTGCTTTTGTGCCTCGCAGTGAGGGTTTAAGAGTGATTTTCATAATGTGATATATTCACCTTCCGAAATGACTTCGACATTACCATCGATAATTTTTAGAGCGGATTGATCATCGAGTCCATATAAAGGTTGAAGTAATCCTTTCGCCACTTCCGTTAAATATTCTTTCCGCGAATGAGGAAACTCCGGGGAATTTAAATGTGGGCGCACGTATACATTCACCAAGTTCAAGGCTTCTTCGCTTCGATATCCAGATATTTCCTCGTATTCTCTTTTCGAATCCTCATCACTTAAAGCCAGGGTTGGATTCGTTACAATACTGCCCGCACTGATTCCGGCATAAACTCTGGTTAACAAAAGTTTCGGTAAGAGCTCCGCTAAACCAGACTCCTTTAGCCAACGCATGAGATGTGGAGAGTTTCCGCCTGAAAAAAATAGTATGTCAGCTTCTTCTAAGCGTGGTAACCATACTTTTTTTGGTAATGCAGAGATATCAACGATATCAACCTCTCTGCAACCCTGTTTTTTTATATTCAACAGATCATCGATGAACCAGCCTTTATCACCGCTTTCGATGTTCATGGATGTTGGAACAAAGGCGATTGCCGTTTCGGATGCAGGTTTACCGACCAAATCAAATAATGCTTTAGCGATTGATTCATTCGTGAGTCCGCTGGAAGTCAAGAGGAGTTTCATAATTGAAATTATTTCAACACCTTATCCCACGTCGCATACGGCGTACGAAGTCCGGCCTTACTCAGAAGTTGTTGGATGGGTTTGTTGAATGTGTAGACGCGGCCTTGTAGCTTATGTATTCCGCGTTTCTTGGCGATCAGTTCAACCTCGGAAAGCAACGCTTCGGCAATTCCTTGCCGACGAAATTCTGGCGCGACGCAAACATCATCAATATAGAGTATCGTATGGTGTTTGAAGAACCTAGGAATTTCCTGAACATCAGCCCGTACGGTGCCAGCAATTTTTCCATCAACTTCTGCAACTAAAACATAACAATCCTGGCTCTTGAGAGCCGCCTCATAATACTCCTCAACACTAGACTTTTTCATCGCTTCTATATCCAACAAATCAGGTTCGTGCTTGGCATGCTCGACCCATGAATCAATCAGGTGTTGCTTTATAAAACTGATATCTTCGATAGTTGCTGGGCGTATTGTCATACGCGCAGTGTAGCCAAAAGTAAACTATTTCGCAAGCGTATTAACGGTATGTAATACATTCGTCCGTCATACGGCATCTACTATGAAAGGAATGACAAGCATGGAACCACATCAATGCGCCTGCAAAGGCGAAAACGAAAAGCACGAATGTGCTTGCGGTTTGAAGAAAGACGACCACATGTGCTCGTGTGGCGATCACGCGAAAGAGCACAATTGTAAGTGCGGTTGTAGCATGTAAGAACCACAATACGCACCATCGTTGGAGTACCTCATGAAGATTCGCATAGATCTTCGTGAGGTATTTTCTTTACCAAAAACATCGTGTAAAGAAAAATCGGGAGCTCCTTGCGGAAACTCCCGACCCAATGTAGGAAGGAACTGTAGATATGCGGCCGATGTTTATCGCGTCGCGCGGAATCCGGGCTCGTCCCAGACGTCGACGACGATGAAATGCATACCCGACGCGGTCACCGCCAGAAACGGATCCGGCTGGTTGGACGTATAATCGGAGACGTAGAAGTGCACGTCCGGGAATTCGGCGGCGATCTTGGCCACGATCTGCAGCGCCGACATCGGCACCGGCAGATTGTACTGGCCCTGATCGATAGCGCCGTTTTCCCAGAAATCGGTGTGCGACACCAGTGCGCCCTTGTCCTGCTCACGCAACGGGCGCCAGCACCACAGCAGCCTTTCCTCGCTCTTCGGGTTGAGGCTCCGCTCGCGAGCGACCAGGCTGTCCATGTAACGAGCAACTCGCTCGGTGTTGTACGTGACCATCTCCTCGCGCTGCAAGAAGCGCAGGATCTGCGCCTGCAGCATCGCGCCGTTGGAGAAGCCGGCCTGCTTGGCCACAGCAACGTAGTCGTCGAAGGTGGTATCACCGCTGAAGGAAACTTGCTCGGGCTCCGGCTTGGGCCCGAGTTCGGGAATCACATGTACCAGTGCGGGACGACCGAGTGTCAGCGGACCAATCTTGATGGCCATGGTAAGCACACTCCTAGCTCATGTAAAAGATCGTACCGCTGCGTTCCGCGGTCGAAGGTATCGGAAAACTTCACCGATAACGGCGTATGCTATCATAATACGGGGTTTTTGTCAATCCCTGAAAATAATAAAGCTAACAATCCTACACCTCCGCCCCCTTATTCCGCGCGAAATTATTGCACTCCCAACAACACAAACCCTTTTTCTACGGCTTTGTACTCGTCGTCATTCTTGTTCCACACGGCATCAACTTCGTCTTTCGTTACCCAGCGGAATTCTGAATGATCTTCCGGATTGAGTTTGATTTCCACATTCGGATCGGCCAGTTCGGCATAGTAATCAACTTCAATCACGTGCTTGTCGCCACTGACATACGTATACGCATAAAACGGATTGCCAACTATGATGTCTAAATCTAACTCTTCCTTAAACTCGCGTTTCAATCCAGCAATAATATCTTCACCAAATTCAATGTTACCGCCAGGCAGTTCAAACTTTCCCGGAAGAAATTTTTTCGTGTCGGCGCGCTTGGCGATAAACAGCTTTCCGTTCTTATGGAGAAACGCACAGGCGGTTATGGATTGGTTCATATGCTGAGTATATCACAAGAAAATTATCGCTGTTTAATACTGCGTTTCTTCAACCACACGGCAATCGCCGGCACATCAAGTCCTTTTGTCACAATAGACACGGTGAACGATTCGACCGCTTTGTTCGTCACTTTCAACGTAAAACCATTCAGATGCAAAAAACGTAACGTCGCCAAGAACGACGTTCGTTTATTGCCATCGACAAAGACATGAAACTTAACAAAGCCTTCGTAGTACGCCGCGGCTTTCGACCACACATCCGGAAATAACGGTTCACCGCCGAAGCTCGTTTTTGGACGCTCAAAAATCGACTTCAACAAGTTCATGTCGCGCACACCCTGTGCTCCGCCAATACGCTGAATCAGCCGTGCATGGATCGCCAGAAGTTCCTCACCATCAAGATAGACCATCTTACTTCTTGGCTAAGGCACGAAGCGCCGGACCGTATTGGTCGATCATCTCGTCGGTCCATTGCAAAAGCTCGCTGTCCACTTTTGAACGGCGGACAGGCAGAACGAGTAATCCACCACGTTTTGCGTCGGGTTGGATTTCAACATGATCGCCAATCCGAAGTTTCAAGCTTCGGAGGAACTCTTTCGAAATGGTGATGCCGGCGGAAGAGCCGATGTGCAGGACTTTTTGGGTCATCCCGTTAGAGCATTAAGAATAAGAATGTTCGTATTATAATCCTATTATAATAGGATGTCAACCCCGTTAGAGGTAGCACAAATATGCCTATTGTTTATTGTCTTGCTTGCAGTTTATAACCGGTCTTACACAGGACGACACTAGCTCCCCCACCTCTAACGGGGTCAAGAGATAGCTATATGAAAAACCGTAGCGACAAATTAGGTTTATTTGCCAAGTGTTGACTTTTGTAGAGCAATTTGCTAGCGTAGTTGGCCGGTTTTGTTTTGGTTGTTCGTTCAATCTCCCACCGAAAGGAAGAGTATGCCCAAGCGCAGAAAGCTGCCCGGCACACCGATTGCCTGGAGAGACTTCCTGAAGATGAGCCTAGCTGGCCGGGAACTTCGTGTCTATCGTCAGAGCGATACCAGGTCTGGCGACATCATCAGGGCTACGATCGCGAAGTGCGGTCTACTGCTGGATGGCGACGTCTACTTCTCGCTGGTTCGCGGTGCGCGCATGCATCTGTCCGGCATAAACAGTGGCCTGTGGCTCAGAATCTCCGATACGAGCTTCCCGATGCCGATCGGTAACCGCCCTCGTCTACTCGACGACGGTCGCATCCTCCTGATGAAGAGACGCGCCCAGATCATCGATATCCTTCCGATCGGTGACACGCTCGACGAAACGGAGATTGAAGAATAAATCGTTATTCCCCTGATGCAGTTTGATCGGGGGATTTTTCTTTTTATTCCACCGTCTCCAAAACTTCCTTCCCCTTATTCTTCGCCAGGTTCACCGCCCGCGAGACGGCGTAGGCGGCCATCAACTTCTCCGGATATGGTTTCAGGAACTTCACCGCCGCGTCGGCGGTGGTGTCGGGATTGAGCCACTCGTCGACGATGTCATCCGGCAACATGACCGGCATGCGGTCGTGCACCTTCCCGACGAGCGCGTTCGGCGTCGTCGTAATAATCGCAAAACCAAGTTCATCTTTTTTTCCAGGAACAATGTCGTACACCCCGGCGAAAGCAAACGGCTTATCGTCGCGGCGGTGGAAGAAGTACGGGATTTTCCCCTTCGCACTCGCCTGCCACTCATAAAAACCATCCGCCGGAATGATACAGCGCTGACCGGCGACGGCGGAGCGGAAGTACGGTTTTTCGGCGAGCGTTTCGCCGCGCGCATTAATGACCGCCTTCCCCTTCTTCGGATCCATCCAGTGTGGCAGGAATCCCCAGTACGCCGACGTGATCGCGTTCGGTTTCGCTTCCGTTATTATCGGTAACCATTCTCCGGGCCGGGCGTTGTAGATCGGTTTCCACGGTAAAACAGCGGCATCATGAATCTCACGAGCCTCATACGGATTTATTCTGATAGAAAATGCTCCACACATGAAAACTCTAATTCGGATTGATTGTATAAATCACTCCGTGTTCGGTTTTTGCAATTGAATTTGTTTGTGTCAATCCAACGATACAAGGTTTTCCGTTTTGGTTTGAAAATGCAAAACCACCACTGTTTCCAGAAACTATTTTCGCATCTGTTTGATATCCACCGTCAATTTTACTAGTAATTTTTCCAGTGCTTACGTCTAATATTTCTTCTTTTGTGCTAGATGCATTTTCTGGATAGGAAAGAATTGAAATTTCTGATCCTATTGTTAGGTTGTTCGGACAAAAAGAAGTATTTTTTGAAAAATTACTTAAGAAATAATCTCCAAACTCTTTATCTCCCCAACAATCTCCACCCTGCTGAACACTTAAACATTGTTTTGCAAATAGTAATAATGAGATATCCTGATCTTTTAAATCAACAGTTGCGACGGGGTCGGAGGCGGTATAATAAGATTTTACAATTCGTTGGTCAGGATCATCAGAATGATATGGGAAGAACATTCGTGGACAAAGGTTATGATTGTCACCGCATAAGGCTTTAAGAGTTTGTTTTTTTATCATTACCCACGCAATATTGTCAGAAAGCCTAGCACCCCCTAACTGAGCTGAAGCTCTAGCTAGGTCAAGATAATAACTTGAAACAGATTGTATGGGTAAAACGATTCCTGTCGCAAAAGTAGCAAATTCATTTCCATTCCCTGGGCTAACTAAAACAACTGCTTTTCCGATATCTTGTGCCTGAATATTTGATATAGTTTTAGAGCTGTTTGCTGTAAGAGACGGTTTACTGCAAGCAGCGCCAACTAGAATAAGACTCGATATTATTCCAAATAATTTAATATATCGATTGTTCCAACTCATACAAATAGCCTACTCCTCTTTTGAGGGAAAATCAAAAAAAGCCCAATCGGGCTCCATACCATTTTTTAATCAACTTAAGAAACTCTTGCGAATTCTTCAAAACTAATAACCTTTGGGGGCTCCACTTTCCGTAAGCTTGGTTTGGGTAATACCCTGTTTGCAGCTACAACTCTTAACATCTGTTCAACGCTTGGGCTGGTGTTCGAAAAAGTTATAACTTTTGAGCTATCTCTATTTGCAAGTTCTTCTTTCATCTCAATCATTTGATGAGCAGCTGAGCGTGAAATAAACTCAACATTAGAAAAATTTAAATCAATTTGCTGAAAATGCGCTTTTTCTATTTCGTTTTTTAGCACAAAAGAAACATCCCGCGAACTGATTATCGGCGAGACTAATTCAGCAATTTGCAACATTTTCTTCATAAAACCCCTTGCTTTTATGTCTTAAATCTAGACATGAAGCTTAGCTATATTATACATGAGAAAACACATTACTCCAAATACCTATAAATGTCAACAGGTCCTGTTGGCTTGGGTATTCGATAACTCACTATTACACCTTTCCAGCCCGATCCTGGCAATTGAACAATTCGCTCTTCTGTACCAATTTGAATTAAAGCAGAGTTTCCTGATATTAAGATGAAGCTACCATTCATACCTTCACAGACCACTCTTTTTGAGGTTCGTAAGCCGTAACCTCTCTCAATCTCCGATTTCGTAGAGTGACCCATAATTGCTTGTTCAATTGACTCACGATCAGTATAGGTAAGCCCTTTTTCCTCTCTGTATGCTTGAGCTAATCCTCGACCATGATCCGCTATACAAATATCCAGATGATCTTTTCTTGGATATTTTTGTGCAAATATCCAGCCATCATTTTTTTGACTGTGCTCAAATATGTTCGTTACCAATTCAGAAATTGGATAATAAACTGCATCCCTTGATCCAGGAACAGAGCTTAATGCTTGATAAATAAGCATATCAAACATTGAACTAAGTTTCTCCTTACCCACAACATCATCGTCAATTAAGTGTCCTATTGGAATATACGTTTCATGATTATGGGGAAGCCCATTAACACTTGATACGCCGTGAGGGAATTTTATCGTTTGTAGATATGTTTCAACACTTGGTCTACACGAATCGCTTTGGCTTCGAGTTTCATGCAAGTGAATTGCTATGGGCAAAATAAGTAAAGGAAATGCCCATGAAATATCTTGAAAATCAAATATCGCGTTCGGATCTTTAATCCTTTCAAGTGTAATTGCAAGCGCCACTAATTGAGACGCAAGCGAATCTGATTTAGGTTTTGCTACAAGTACTCTTTGCATAAGTTCACATTACTCCTGTCGTCCCAAGTTGCCAACTATTAACAAAACAAGACCGCCGCAGGCGAACAACCAATACAACCTCCGAAAACGGGCTAACTTATTCCCCGCCTCCGCCCCAGGCTACAGCGGGTTACTCTTTAAACAACATCACCAGCGAGAAGATGAATAGCGTCAGGAGGACGATCGTGCCGCCGGTGGAGGTGTTGAGGTAGAACGACAGGACGAGGCCGCCGATGACCGAGCCGACCGAGATGCATTCGGCGATCAGGAGCGTCTGGCCGAAACCGCGGCGGAGCTGGAGCGCCGTCACGACCGGAATGACCATCAAGGCCGAGACGAGCAGGATGCCGACGATGGGCATGGCCAAGGCGACCGTCAGCGCCGACAGGGCGATAAAGAGAATGTTGATGGCGCGGGTCGGGATGCCGCTGACTTTCGCCGACTCCTCGTCGAAGGAAATGTAGACTAGTTCTTTGTACAGCAGACTGATGATGGCGATGACGACGATGCCGAGACCGGCGATGGTCAGGACGTCGCTCGATTTAACCGTGACGATACTGCCGAAGAGGTAACTCATCAGGTCGACGGTGAAGCCTTTCGATAGACTAATCAGCACCACGGCCAAGGCGAGACTACCGGACAGGAACATGGCCAGCGCCGATTCGCCGGAGATGCGCTTCGATCCGCGCAAGCGTTCAATCACGACCGAGGAAGCAACGGCGGCGATGATGGCGGTAATAAACGCATCAATTTTCAAGAGCAAGCCGATGGCGACGCCGGCCAGCGAGACGTGCGCTAAGGTGTCGGCGATCAGCGCATAGCGGCGCAGGACGAGGAATAGTCCAACCAGCGGCGCGATGATGGCGATGATCAAGCCGGCTTCGAAGCCGTGCTGGATAAAGGCGTAGTGGAAGAGACTAAACATGGTGGTGGACGCTGAGGTGGTGCTTCAGAACATCAGCCGGGGTCGAGTAGTAGGAAATGGTGCGGTTGATGTAGGCGGCTTCAGTGGCTTCGGCGGCGACGATATCGAGATCGTGAGAGACGAGCACGAGTGTTAAGTCGAGTTCACGGTTGAGTTTCCGGAGCAAGTCATAGAATTGCTTCTGCGTCGCGGCGTCAACGCCGACCGTCGGCTCATCGAGAATAATCACTTCCGGTTCGGAGGCGAGCGCGCGAGCAATCATGACGCGTTGCTGTTGCCCGCCGGAGAGGTCGCCAATCAGGCGTTTATGGAATTGCTGCATGTCAACGTGAACGAGCGCTTCGTGCGCTTTCTTCCGATCACCGTACGTTGTCTGGCGGAAGAGTCCCCGCTTCGCGTACGTACCCATCGTCACCACGTGCTCAACCGTGACTGGAAAATTCTGATCGATGGCCGTCGCCTTTTGCGGAACGTAGCCGATCTTTTGCCAGTTGCGGAATTTGCTGATGTCCTGGCCGAAGAGTTTGATGATGCCGCGTTGCGGTTTCGCTAAACCGAGCATGCAACGGATCAAGGTGGTTTTCCCGCCGCCGTTCGGACCGACGATACCGAGATAGTCGCCGCGGTGAACAGCCAACGTCACATGATCGAGCACCGTTTCGCTCGGCACAAAGCCAAACGTCACGTCGTCAATCTCGATGATATTCTGATGGTGGTCTACTTGGTGCATTGGAGGGCGAGTTGAAGGTTGTGGAGATTATCGGTCATGATGCTGACATAATCGCGGCCGGCGGTTTGGTCCTGCGGACTGACGCCTTCGAGCGGATCGAGAACGAGCGTTTTCGCTCCGACTTCGGCGGCGATCGTCTGCGCCAGTTTCGGACTGACCAAGCTTTCAAAGAAAATATACCGCACGTTGTTCTTTTTAGCGAATGCCGTGACATCGGCAAGTTGCTGGGTTGACGGCTCTGCGTCCGGTGATAAACCGGCAATCGCTTGTTGGGTCAAGCCATAGTGCTCGGCCAAGTAGCCGAAGGCGGCGTGCGACGTGACAAAAGCAGTCTGTTTACATGAGCTCAATCCCAGCCGGTACGCCGTATCGAGTTGCGACAGTTGCGACAATAGCGTTTGTAGATTTTCTTGATAGGTTGTCGCATGAACCGGATCCGCAGCAATCATCGCGTTGGCAATCACCTGCGCTTCATCAGCCGCGAGTTGCGGTTGCAACCAGACGTGCGGATCAACACCGGTCACGCCGTTTTCGGTGAGCGTGTGCGTCAATAATCCCTGGCCGGCAACCACCACGGTTGTTTTTGTCCCTTTCAGTGAGGCTTTCAGTTTATCGCCCCAGGCTTCGACGCCGCCGTTAAGAATCAGAAGATTACCCGATTCGATCGTCACCACGTCTTGCGAGGTCGGTTCATAGTCGTGCGGTTCAGCACCACTGGGCGTGATGTTATGGACGTCGGCATACTGTCCGCCGATCTGCGACGCGAAGAACCATAACGGATAGAACGAGGTGGAAATGGAAAGCTTGTTCGAGGTCACGACGGGCGACCGACGCATAATCCCCCAGGCGACGCCAACCGTCGCGATGACGATCAGGAGAATGCCGATAGCGACGCGATTATGTCGTGACATGGTTAGGCGGTTTGACAGCGTGAACACAGCCCGAAAAATTCCAGAGCGTGGCGACGGACTCGGAACTTTGCTTTGCGGCCGACAGATAAAACAATCTTGGTCTCATTCGGCACACGGACATCTTCGATCCGTCCGCAATCATCACAAATCAGATGATGGTGGTGATGTTTCGGATCGGCGTATTCGAAGTGGGTATGGCCATGGCCGAGGTCGACGCGGTTGACCAGGCCGGCCTGTAGGAAATCATCCATCATCCGGTAGACCGTGGCTAAACTGACATCCTTAAGCTTCGTTTGCAGCTGTTCGGCCGTCCGCGGTCGGTGCTCACGCTGCATTAACAGTAAGAGCTCACGACGCTGTTTCGTGGCTTTGAGCTGGTGGGATTGGAGAAGCTGAGCGGGCATAATATCTAATTGAGAATCTTTCTCAACTAGAATACACTCCTGACCATCACACGTCAAGTACCCCCCTGTTTACGGAGCGTACGTTACCGTAGGTTTTTCAGAATTTCCGCGTGCAACTTCGGTGAATTCGACGCCACGAACGATCGCTCCCATTGAACCGCTGGTTTATTGTAATCAAGCGGTTGTCCGTCGAAGTCGGTGACGATACCGCCGGCTTCTTCGACGATCAGTTGCGGTCCAAGCGTGTCCCATTTGCTGGCGCGGAAATTGGTATTGATGTGCGCTTCAGCTTTGCCGGCGGCGATGAGTGCTAGCTTCGTGCCAATACCGCCGTCGGGAATCCGTTGTTTGAACGGCATTGGGTCGATTTTTGCTTCGATTGGGCGTGGATCACCGCTCGGATTTCTGGTGACTAATCGTGCCTCATTCACCTCGTCAACATCCGTTACATGCAAGCGCTGATAGTTGTCGCCTACTTTTTCAAAAGCGCCCATGCCTTTCTCGGCGTAGAACGTTTGGCCGCGGGCAGGGACAGACACACAGCCGAAAACTGCTTGACCGTTTTCTAATAAACCGATGTTAATCGAGAATCCATCTTTACCGTTGACGAAATCTTTCGTGCCGTCGAGCGGATCGATCATCCAGACGCGACCATCGTACGATTCAGGAATATCAGCATTCTCCTCCGATAAGATCAAATCATCCGGAAACAATTCATGGATTTTCGATCGTAACAGTTTATCTGATTCTTTGTCCGCTACCGTTACCGGATCAAATTCGTCTTTCTTGAACTGCACATCAAGTGTCTGCTGATAATATTTCATAACCAGTTCGCTCGCTAAATCCACCACCGCTAAAACTTTTCTAGCTTGGTCTGATGGAGGAATTTCGCGTTGCATATCGGGAGTAGATGCGGAGTCCATGTGGTTGGAGTATAGCGGAGATTGGCAAGTTTTTCCACTTCCCCCACTATCCCCACAATTCTAACAAAGCTACTTGTTGTTGATTACTTCCCCCACCATCCCCCTCCTCAATTGAGGAGGGGGAAGCGCATTTTCAGCGCTGGGGGTAGTGGTAGAATTTCTCCAACTTCTTCAAAACCCCCTCAACGTTATTCATCACCTCATCATTGGTAAACCGTACAACCCGCAGGTAACACGACTCTTCAAGAAATTTCCGACGTATTTCATCATACTGTCGTACTTCGGTTTTTTTATGCACCGCACCGTCAACCTCGATCACCAACCGAAGTTTTGGGCAGTAGAAATCGACGATGTAGCGACCGATGCCGTGTTGGCGGTGAAAGAGCAAGTCGTGAAACTGCCGGCCTTTGAGGTAACGCCAAAGCTTCCGCTCGGCTGGAGTCGGATTGTTTCGCAGTTGTCGGCGGAGTGGTTTGTAGGAATTCAGGTTATATAAACGCGGCATAGACGCAATCTGCGCCAAGCCTACTTCGACACTACCGCGACGCGCTTACAACGTCAAGGTTCCCCTCCCGAATTCGGGAGGGGTGGCGCATCGCGCCGGGGTGGGCACTACTCCCACAAATGCTCTTTCAGCAACGCTTTCCTCGCCTGGCGAAATACTTCCTGCGTTTCGGCAAACGTTAACACTTCTTCCGCTTCATCAATCGGAATCCACCGACCATCGGCAAGTTCAGATTGCTGAATAGTAATTTCAGCATCTTCTACGAGGCCGAGAAAATACGTCACAATTTTGTGATTATCCTGGCCGTTGAATTTCCAGTGATAATCTTCGATGAATGTTTTATCGGTATATAATGCGACAGTAGTGATACCGGTTTCTTCCGCCAGCTCGCGACGCGCAGTTTGCTCATCGTTTTCACCGGCCTCTTGATGCCCTTTCGGCAGCGACCAGTACCCTTGATGGTGCTTCACCAAAAAGAACTCCCAACTGCGGCCTTGCCGCCGGACCGGAACAACGCCACAGCTGACGTGTTCGATCGACATGGCTATGGAACTAACAGAATCGCATCCGGAATGTTGCGACCAGGACCAAGGATATACGATCCGTTTTGCATCATGGCCGTTGAACCGCCACCGTCGAGGTTCATCGCATAATCGAGACCGAGGGCTTCGGCTACCGCCGCCGAATCGGTAACCGTCGCCCCGCGAACAACGTAGAAGTACATGGTACTTCCCTTCCAGCCGATCGCGCCGCGGTAGGACTTGACCGTCCGTTGTTTTGTATCCATCGCATCAGGATTGGCGACATTTACGCCTTTTTCAATGAGCGCCGGGCCGTTGCTGATTGCGGCTTGGACATTGCTGAGGTTGATAGAGGAAAAAAGATTACTACCCAAGAAATCCATAGCTCGATAATAGAAGTGGGGCACGTTGTTCATATCAATCGTGACCATCGGTTCGGTAGTGTATTTCAATCGATCGCCGTTGACCATCACCCGGCTAAATGAATTCACTACCGGGAAGTAATATGAGCCTGTTTGTCCGACACAACTCGCGTATTCCAGCGGACAGAAGTACGTTCCGTACATCGAAAAGACGGCGTGCCGCCGATCGTTATATGTCTTCAACGGCAAGGTTAAGCAACCGTTTTTACAATCCGTTGTCTGCGCGGTATCGGTTTTAATTTTCAGCGTCGTCTTCGTCAGATCGAGCGTCGCCAGGTCGATCGTAAAAGTTCCGAGCGATGTAACGACACTTTTTTGCGTCCGAAGTAATCCGTTGACCGGGACTGGTGGTGCTTTCGGCTTATCGAAACCGGAGGCAATAGGTATGAGATTAAGATTTGCGTCAGTGATACCAAGTCCAAGTTTCTTGAGTGTGGTTAACGGCGCATCATTGAGCGGGTACCGCAATAAATTCAGCGGTGAAATATACCACATCGTCGAGGTTGCGGATTGGCGGACAATGCGACCGCTGAAACGCAAGCGCAAGGCGGCGCTTCCCACATCCGTCGACCCGACGAGGGGCAACTGATTCAAATTATCAACCGACATCGCTACCGATAAATCTTTAAAGAGGTTGAACGAGCTCGGGTCGTCCTTGAGATAATACCGCTGGTTATTGAGCGGCGATACATACCACAACGATCCGCCGGATTCAACTTGGCGTAAAATCCGGCCGCTCAGTCGTTGACCCATCGTCAACGCCGCCGACGCCGGATGGACAAAAAGTATTCCCGTAACAGCGAGAATGCTGATGAAGATGATTTGTCGTATATGCATGGACGTCCAGTATAGCACACCCACAAAAGACGTTTATTTCAAACTCATCAATATCGCTCCGCCCACGACGAACAGCGCTCCAAGCGCTGACCGCCATTCAAACTTTTGGCCGAGCACCAGCAATGCTAATACAAAGACAATCACCACACTGGTGCGATCAATGGCCACCACACCGTTGATTGGACCATTCTTTAAAGCTAAGAAGTAAAACAACCACGACGCGGCGCCGGCCGCACCCGATAACACGATAAATAGCAGTGCATGACGATCAATCGTGCCGATGAGTTTTTCCTTATTAAGCGCCAGCGCGAAAATAATCAGCAATCCGGCCATAACGATCGCTCGAACGGTTGTAGCTAGTGTTGAGTCGACTTTACTAATCCCGATTTTTCCGAAGATAGCCACCAATGCAGCACCGAGCGCTGACATCAAAGCATAAAATATCCAGAGCATAGTACCTCCAGCGTACCCGAGTAGCGACACCAGGTCAAATCAGCACAAACAAAAATCCGCTCTGAAGTACAACACTGGAGCGGATTTTGTAGTATTAATACTGGTTCGAGCGAGGCGGGCGAGGCGTCATCGGTCGGGCTTCGTTGACGGTCAATGATCGTCCTTCGAAATCCTTACCGTTGAACATCTCAATCGCCTTCTGAGCATCTTCATCCGTCGACATTTCGACGAATCCGAAGCCCTTGGAACGACCGGTCATCTTATCCATGATGACGGTCGCCGTTTCGACGGTGCCCGCTTGGGCGAAGAGCGCCTGAAGCGCATCTTGTGTGGTGCTGTACGGGAGTCCACCGACGTAGAGTTTTTTGGCCATAGTATCTTGTTCACTGGTTTCTCTCCGCGCACCGACCTTGTTCTCCTCCATGTCCCGTCTGAACGGTCGACGCCGGAGAAGTGCGCGCTACAAACGAGTATAGCACGTT
>CAIJZX010000014.1 GCA_903825245.1 Candidatus Kerfeldbacteria bacterium | reverse complement strand
TGCCGCTGTCCGAAGAAGTAGCCGAACAAAATGCCGGCCACGAGGGCGATACTGGCGATGATAACAATCGCGGTAAATGTTTTGTTGTACATCATCGGGAAATAGTAAATGAACCTTGACGAATGCCATTGCGGATATCAGTAGAAACCGCTGAACTGTCGGCAATGCGATTCAGCAATGTCGATGTAGTCTTTGCTGATGCAATTTGTGGTTGACTTGAAACCGATTGCATCGGAATCACTTTAATGGTCACCGATGTTTTTGTGAACGCAAGTTTCAGCATCAATTCTTGTTGCGTATCGACGGAGAAGTACTGATCGAAGACGAAATTACCGAGACTATAGGCGATGAATTTTCCTTTGTAGATTTCGAACGGTTCAACGACGTGCGGATGGCCGCCGAGAACCATGTCGGCGCCGGCGTCGATGAGTTGCTTCGCTTGTTGTTGGAGTTGTGGCTGAATACCGAGCTTGTATTCCGTTCCCCAGTGCGGTACGACGATCACGTACTCGCCTTTGTTGTGGGCGTTACGGATGTCGGTGAGAACGGTGTCGATTTTTCCATCGAGATTATCGTATCCGAGGAACGTGACGCGCTCGCCGTTGATGGTTTGTGTGAGGTGGTAATTCGTGCCGTTGCGCGGATCGCCGAAATAATCGAGTCCGGCGTTTTTGAGCGTTTCGCGCGTAGCATCAAGCCCTTTTTGTCCTTGGTTAAGTGTATGGTTATTTGCCAGTAACAATGTAGTGAAACCAACTTGCTTCAGTATCGGCGCTAATGTCGGACTGAAATTGAAGATGAGTGAACTATAGGCAACGGCGTGCTTCGTGCTCGTGGTAAACGGACCCTCGAGATTGCCGAGAACAATATCGGCGCCTTTCAGTATTGATGTAATATTCCGGAAAGGATAGTCGTTGCCATATTTTTTGATAGATGTCCAAACGTACCGATCAAGCATCACATCGCCGACGGCGGTGAGGGTCCACGATGATCGTGTCGTTGCGGCGTGAGTTGTAGTTATAACGCTCACGGATGAAACTGCGCTCAGAATAATGGCAACTATTGTTCGATTTCGCATAGCTATAGTGTAGCATACGATTGACACAGCACGGATTATCTGTTTGTATACCCACGCTCTTTCACAACAACCCATGTCGGACAATCCTATACGGAGGAGTCATGGCGAAATCGCTGGCTGGATATTTTCGTAAGCCTTGCCCGACTGAATTGGGCAGGTTTATTCGTGAACACCGACTACGTCTCAGCCTGAGCCAAGGCAGGGTAGACCGGCTGTCGCAATTGCCAAGAGGCGCCTGCGCTCAGTTTGAAGAAGGCGATCCACATCGTCGTTACCTGACGCCACAGCAACAACAGCGTTTAGCGGCCACTATCAACTGCTCATTAGACGAACTCAGACAGTTGTCGGCTCAACCAATAATCAAACGCGGGGCGCTCGGTGAGCTGCTGTACCAGCAACGCAACATATTAGGCTGGTCGATACAAGATGTGGCTCGTCGTGCTTCATTAAGCGAAGTCTGTGTTCGTAAGCTCGAGGGAAATATGTGTTCCCAGATGCGCGTTGTGACCGCACAAAAACTCGCGGCAACGCTTCGGCTTGATTACGCATTATTCGAGCCGCACATATACCAAGATAAACCGCTTGGCTATCGGGAGAAACCGACAACTAGTTTGTTCGGAAACATCGTCCGGATCCGACGCAAGCGCCTCGGCCTTTCCATGAAGCGTTTGGCGAAGATGGTTGACTGTACTCATCAGTTAATCAGCCTCATCGAATTAGGCGGTGTTCGGTCCTCGCAAAATAAGGCTACAGTACGGTTGCTCGAGGTCGCCCTGCAGTTTGAGGTTGGTGAGCTGAAGAAACTCATGCCGCCACGGGAAATGCGGGAAAAACACTTCAATAAGCCTCGACCGCGGAGCACGGAACTTGGACAGAGGTTAACCGTCTGGAGGCAGACAAACAATCTAAAACAAAGTGAAGCGGCGAATCAGTTCGGCATTTCCCTGGAAAAATATTCATCTCTTGAGCGAGGAAAAATCTTGCCAGATAGCGATTTGCAAAAAAAGATCGCCACTCTGCTCGCTCCAGCACTTTCAACGGCATAATCCGCTATACAGTTCTGTAGCGGTTTTTCTTTGTCCTATGTTATACTTTCCTTCTGGCACGGAAGAATTCTAAACAAGATGCCCTAGAGCTTTATTCAGGTATTAACAACATACGTAGAATGACTAAAGTACTTATTACCGGCGGTGCGGGGTTCACCCAGCCCCACCTGTAGAAATCTGAAAAATGTACTACGTCTATTTGATTGAAAGCGCAATTAAGAACGAGAGATATATCGGGTCGGCAGACGATCTTCGTGAGCGACTCAAGTTGCATAATTTGGGCAGAGTGTTTTCGACCAAACGATATCGACCGTGGAAGTTAGTTTATTATGAGGCATATCTAACAGAAAAATTAGCTCGTAACCGTGAAAAACGTCTTAAGGCACACGGAAGCGCGAAGCACGAATTATTTAAGCGGTTAATCACACTCTCAAAATGAAAAAAGTGCTTGTGACAGGTGGGGCTGGGTTTATTGGTTCCAATTACATCCATCACGCCCTGCGCGTTCATCCCGATTGGGAGATTTGGAATTTTGATAAATTAACCTACGCCGGGAACTTAGCGAACCTAAAAGACATCGATACTGATCCGCGCTACCATTTTGTACAGGGCGATATCGCCGATGCGACAGCGGTGGCTGAGGTGATGAAAAACGGCATCGAGATAATTATTAACTTCGCTGCCGAATCGCACGTCGATCGTTCGATTAAAGGCAGTCAAGAATTTCTCGTGACGGGGGTACTTGGCGTGCAAACGTTGTTGGACGCGGCGAAAGAGCATAGCATCAAGCTGTTTTATCAGATTTCAACCGACGAAGTGTACGGCGATGTTGAAGTCGGACAGTACTCGAAAGAAACCGACATGCTCCATCCGTCATCGCCATATTCAGCGGCTAAGGCGGCCGGTGATTTACTGGTATTAGCGTATGCGCGAACGCACAAAGTGCCAGTTGTATTATCGCGATGCACCAATAATTACGGTCCGTACCAATATCCGGAAAAAATGTTGCCGTTGTTTGTGACGAATCTGATTCAGGGCAAGAAAGTCCCGGTCTACGGCGACGGCCAGCAAATTCGCGACTGGCTACACGTTGATGATCATTGCCGCGCGATTGATCTGATCATTGAGAAGGGAAATCGCGGCGAAATCTACAATATCGGCGCGAATCACCAGCCGGAGTGGGTGAATTTGCAAGTGACAAAGTTAATCCTCGATGAATTGAAAGCTGACGAGTCGATGATTGAACACGTAACCGACCGACCGGGCCATGATCGCCGCTACGCCGTCGATACAGCCAAGATTTCTGTCCTCGGCTGGAAGCCATTGGTCGCGCCGGACGAAGGATTACGCCAAGTGGTGCGCTGGTACAAGGATCATCCGGAGTGGTGGCAGCCAATTACGAGTGGCGACTTTAAAAAATATTACGAATCGCAGTATCGTTCAGCGTAAAACTGTATGTGGAGCATCTTGATCGTCATTGTCGGCTTGGCGCTGTTTGAAATAATCAGCAGTCTTGATAATGCGGTCGTCAACGCGCACGTACTGCAATCGTTGCCGGAAAAATTCCAGCGTTTCTTCATGACCTGGGGTATTATTATCGCCGTGGTTTTAGTGCGCGGTATCTTGCCGTTTGCGATTGTCTGGATGGCCAGTCCCTCGTTATCATTTGGCGGTATGTGGCATATGGTGTGGAGCGGCAGTGCGGCGGTAGAAGCGGCACTGAAAACTTCGAAACCATTATTGCTTATCGGCGGAGGAACATACTTGGCTATGGTTTTTTTGGGGTGGCTCTTCTTAGAGAAAAAAAGTTATGCCTTTCTGGTGGAGCACTTTCTTCATCGCCAAGCGGCCTGGTTCTACGCCATCGTGTCGATCCTCTTTACGCTGTTATTGGTTGCGGCGCTGCATGTCAGTTCGGCCATGGGTTTAGCCGCGGCCGTTGGTTCAATGGCGTACTTCATGACCGATGGTTTTCGCAAGAACGCCGAGTCGACGGAAAACAGTCTCGTGGCGCAAGCACGCGCGGCCTGGAGCGCGATTCTGTATCTTGAAATACTCGATGCTTCGTTCTCGATTGATGGCGTGATTGGCGCCTTTGCTTTTACCATGTCGGTGCCGTTGATTCTGATTGGCAATGGCCTCGGTGCAATTGTCGTGCGGCAGGTGACGGTTCGCGGTTTGAAGTTGGTGCAACGGTATGCCTACCTAAAAAATGGCGCGATGTATTCGCTCGGCGTGCTCGGGGGGTTGATGATTCTGGAAAGCTTTGGTCATGAATATCCGTTTTGGGTAGCACCGTTGAATACTATTATTCTGTTAGTCATATTTATTGTGCTCTCAGAACGGGAATTACAATTAGCCAAAAAACGGACATGAAAACCCTTGTTATCGGATCGAAAGGCATGCTCGGCCAAGCGGTGATGGAAACCTGGTTCGACCTCGATCCGATCGGCGCAGATTTACCCGACGTCGATATTACCAACCCGTCATCGATTGCTCGCGCACTCGACTTGTATCAACCAACGGTAGTGGTGAATTGCGCGGCCTTTACCGCGGTCGACAAATGTGAAGAGGATGAGCTGGTCGCCAATCATGTCAATGCTACGGCGGTTGGCCATTTGGCGAAAGCTTGTCAGTTGCGGAATATTCGCCTGATTCATATCAGTACTGACTACGTGTTCGACGGTAATAACGAGCACGGTTATACAGAAGATGGGACGATTGCGCCCGTCAACGCCTATGGTCGGACGAAAGCGAACGGTGAAAAAGAGTTGATGGCGAATGCGCATTTGTTTTATCTTGTTCGTACGTCGTGGCTGTATGGTTCCGGTGGTAAAAATTTCGTATCGACGATGTTGGAATTAGCCAAAACAAAACCGGAACTGAAGGTGGTCAACGATCAGCACGGCAAACCGACCTACACGAAAGATCTCGCAGTGTTTCTGAAGCACTTAGTTGTAAATCGCTCGCCGAGCGGCGTTTACCACGGCGTCAACGAAGAAGAAACGACGTGGTTCGATTTTACGAAGGAAATATTTTCCCAAGCTGGTATTTCAACGCCGGTTGTGCCGTGTTCATCTGATGAATTTCCGCGCCCGGCGAAGCGCCCGCAGTGGTCGACGCTGCTGAATACGAAACAACCGCTGATGCGTCCGTGGAAGGAAGCGTTGCGTGACTATTTAACGGAACTCGGGTATGGTATATACGGGTTGAAGGATTAATGATTAAGGCGCATACAATGAAAGGTATAATATTAGCCGGAGGAACAGGAACAAGATTGAGACCGCTGACATTGGTGACGAGTAAACAACTCTTACCGATTTACGACAAGCCGATGGTGTTTTATCCGTTGCAGACGTTATTGAACGCCGGCATCAAAGATATTCTCATCATTGTCGCGCCTGAACGCGCCGGCGATTTTCTCCACGTACTTGGTTCAGGCAAGGAATGGGGTGCGAAATTCACGTACGAAATTCAAGACAAACCAGCCGGCTTAGCCGACGCCTTTCGCATCGGTGCGTCGTTTATCGATGACGGCTCAGTGACGATGATTCTTGGTGATAATTTATTCCTTGGAAAGGATGAAGAAGTTCATGATGCGATAACCACATTCACCAGCGGTGGACGCGTCTTTGCTCGTGAAGTATCCGACGCGCGACCGTTCGGTGTGGTGGAATTCGATGCTGACGGAAAAGTATTATCGATTGAAGAAAAGCCGACTCAGCCGAAGAGTAACTTTGCGCTCATCGGCCTCTATATTTTCGATCACCAGGTGGTGGAGATTGCGAAAAACCTCGTCCCGTCCGCGCGCGGCGAAATTGAAATTACCGACATTCATAAAGCGTACCTCGAACGAGGTCAACTCGACGTACGGATGTACACCGGCGAGTGGCTTGATACCGGCACGCCGAGTTCGCTCCTCAAAGCCGGGTTGCTGGTGGCCAAAGCACAGGGCGAAAAAATCGAATAACAAAAAATCTACTACAGGGTGTAGTAGATGGTTGATGGTGTTTTATTGTTCACAAAATTCTCCCTAATTAGGCTTGACAATTGAGCAAGAAAGAGTAAAGTGTGCTCGGGCAACCTCTGTTTTATTGCTGGCGAATGGTTCGTTAGCAATAGCACCGGAGGGGTGTTATGAAGAGGCTCGTTGACAATTTGTTCACGTTTGTATTGGTCATTGTATCTTTGATGATCAGCGTGCAGTCAGTTAGAGCTGAGGACCCGCCAGTTTTTACTCTGACATGGGGTTCTCCGGGCAGTGGTGATGGACAATTCAGCTTCCCGATTGGTGTAGCGGTGGATGTAAGTGGAAACGTGTACGTTGTTGATAGCGAGAATAACCGAATCCAGAAGTTTACGAGCGATGGCACCTTCCTTCTGAAGTGGGGAAGTAGTGGTTCGGGTGATGGCCAATTTATGTACCCGGCCGGAATCGCAATTGATCCCGCAAATAACGTTTTTGTTGTTGACGGCCAGACCGGCCGTATTCAAAAGTTCTCTAGCGACGGTACCTTCCTTCTGAAGTGGGGAAATAGTGGTGAGGGTGATGGTCAATTCCATTTTCCTTGGGGGATCGCGACTGATCAAAGTGGAAACGTCTATGTCGCTGACGAGAGCAACGAACGTATTCAGAAATTCACCAACAATGGATCCTATATACTTCAGTGGGGATCCTTTGGTTTGGGGGATGGAAAATTCCGTTCCCCGATGGGCATTACCGTTGATTCAAATGGTGGAGTCTATGTTACAGACGAGAGGAATAACCGAGTACAGAAATTCACCAGTAATGGTGATTTTATCCTGAAATGGGGAAGCGGTGGAACAGGAAACAGTAACTTCAATACACCGCTGAGCGTTACTACCGACCCTAATGGGTTCGTATATGTAGCTGATACCAGGAATAACCGTGTTCAGAAGTTCTCCAATAATGGTTCATACATTCTGCAATGGGGAACCACTGGATATGGGAATGGTCAGTTTTCATCCCCCTATGGCGTAGCTACTGGACGCAATGGAAATATTTACGTGACAGACGATGGAAACAACCGGGTGCAGGAGTTTACTCTTTCAACTCCCGATCCAATTCGTAGACCCATCGTGTTTGTTCATGGGTACTGCGGTAATGCGCCGGAATGGAATACCATGCGGGCTTATTTCGATGCTCTCGGGTATACCACCGACGCTTTTGACTTCATTCCGAATAATGATCAGCCGAGTGTGCTTGCAAAACAATTGGCCGATCATCTTGATCAGTACTTTCCCGGTCAAGATGTTGACGTGATTGCTCACAGTATGGGTGGTCTCGTGGTGCGTCAGTACATTCGCCAGCGCCCAACTGATAGCCGTATCAAGAATCTGATCACACTCGGTACCCCAAATCACGGCGTTGATTTGATTCTTCAGGCATTTCGGATGAAGACTGTGTCGCAGTGGTTGAAGAAGACACAGCCATTCAATTGTCTGTTGTCCGGGAATGGTGTTGGCGATCTCCTGCCGGGATCAGTGTTTCTCAACAACCTGAATTACGATAATCCGAATTTGGGCGATAAGTCCATGAACAGTTCCAGGGGCGCCCATTCGGCGGAAATCGTGTATGATCCAGGGGTCAATATGTGGGCTTTCGCGGGTACCCAGACGTTCATTGGTCCGGCATATTCACTGACGGTGCCGGCATGGGCATCTACTCGGAAGTGGTATACCTTCGGTCTCGATTACCTCAACGATGGCGTAGTCGGAGTTGATGCTGCGGTGATGTGGAATAATATCAGCCACAGCTATATCGATACCGACCTGGGTATTTCCTCAGTCCAGCACTATTCAAATAGCGTGTGTTACCCAGGGCTTGATAGGACATTTGAGAACGCACAGAACCTTTACCCGTTTTTGGAGGGCATTCTGCGCGGAGTTCCGCCTGTCACTAAGTCAGACGCGGTGATTGCACCTCATCAAGCTCAAGCGGAAAGCGACACCGTGCTTAGTATCCTGTTGACTGACGAAGGTCCGTTGCCTTGGGATCAGGTCACGGAACGCTCAACGGTCGTACCCAATACACCCATGCTACGGATTTCGATGGTGGCTGAATTTCCCTACTACGAAATTCGTAAACCCGACGGAACACTTCTGACTCCGGATGATACGTTGACCACGCCAGGATTGCACTATCAGCAGGATAGTCAGTGGACGCTGGCCATCTATACGGTCGACAATCCTGAGCCAGGTACTTGGTCAGCGGTGTTTGATCAAACTGGTGTAACGCAAGACGATCAGTATGCAGTCACCTTTGAAGTGGCTACAACGAGGTCAGCTAAGGTTGAAACCTCTAGCAATGTTGTGTACAACAGCGGAACGGTTCAACTGCGAGCATCTCTCCAGCAGGTTGGCCAACCACAGCCGAATACAAGCTGGAATGTGACCGTTGTTCGTCCTGATACAACCAGCTATGTGCTCCAGATGTACGACGATGGAGCACACAGTGACAGTTTGGCGAACGATGGCATCTTCAGCGGAAGCGTGCCCCTCGATGGTGCGGCCGGACTGTATCGTATCGAGGCGATCGCTACCGATCTCGCAGATAGCGTGTCGTTCAACAGCGTTGCTACCGTTGAATTGGCACCATATAACGACGTCGCTGTCGATTCGGTGTTCGTTATCTCACGTAACATGGTTTCAGGTGGCGATAGCGTGACTGTGCTGGCAACTGTACGAAATCTGGGAAGCAGCGCTGTGGACAGCGTGGTAGTTGAGCTGTGGGACAATCATCTGAAGCTCAACGAGACGACACTTTCTTTGGGGGCTAGTCAGTCCGCACAGGTTTCGCTCCCTTGGAAGGTTGCACTACCGGATACTCACAGTGTTGAGGTTGTCGTCAATCCGTTTGTATTGGATGACGAAGTGAATTATCTCAACAACAGCACGCGAAAGACCGTCATCCTCGGACAACCGGTGAACGCGGTCGAACCGGAACACGGATTCAGATTGTCACTGGCGCCGCCGATGCCCAATCCATTTAGAGGGTCGGTGGCGTTGCGATTCTCGCTCCCGACTGATCAGGCGGCAACGCTGACGATCTACGATCTCCTCGGTCGCCGCGTTCGTCAGTGGAACTGGTCGAAGTTGCCCGCTGGCCAGCATCAGGTTAGCTGGGATGGTCGTTCAGAAACCGGTCGTAATATCCCGCCCAGCATTCTCTTTTATCGGTTGGATGCGAACGGTCAGCATCTCAAGCAGAAGCTCATTCACTTGCAGTAACAACCTGCAAGTATAACTCACCCACGTTTGTATAACGTGGGTGTTTTTCTATTTTTTTACTGCTCAGTGAAGGAAAGTACACTATACTGGCCACTCGTTGGGAACAATGGTGGAGGTGAATAAACCAGGTTTGCATCAAACAAAAGATTTCGGATGCAGTACCCGGAATCGTTTTTTAGTCCACCTGAACAGGAAAACGTATCATTTGAAACGCCCGAGCTCCAAGCGAATCCATATCGTTGATTTGTAGCCATTGAACCATTAAGTGTCAACGCAGTTCTTTTTCGATATTCTTGACAACTAGTAGTGTTAATTGGATTTTTTTCACCGACTGGTGAAATTTGGAAATAATTATTATTGGTCGTATTACTGCCACCGAATGCATTATAAATTCCAAAATACGGTCGACCAACTCGGCCGTTCTGAGCAATTAATGCCGCCTCAACTTTAAGATCGTCATCGCTAAAATAGCTAGCCAATATGTTACTTTGTGCGATTAATCCCACCACATCACGTCCATCATGGTTTGTGTACAATAGATTATGTTCAAGATAGATGTTGGCATTTCCTGATTGAGGAGGATCCTTTGCGGCGACTATCGTAACTCGAGAGTTATTAACCATACCATCAACCCAAACATCATCTTTCGCATATATGACTCCGTTTGCTGGCAATGGTACACCGAGTGATGATGCGCCATTATACATAAAAGATACTTGGTCGCCATTATTCGTTCCGATAGAGTGACTTGCATTAACACATGTGCCGCTACCACTACAATTTGCATCTTGTGTGCAGATTGTATTGTAGTCGTTGGAGCAATAACCGTAGTCGTGCCAATCATAGACGCAGGTTCCTTGGGTTCCGGTGCAGGCCGTTGTGGTATTACACGTTTTACTGGTTTTACCGGAACAATAGCCATTTAAGGAGGTTCGATATTGACAGCTTTGTTGCGTGTTAACGATGTATATATCAACCTTACCATCGGAGCGAAGAACCAGATGGTAACCAAGCCCGAGCGATGGCGGAAGTAAAATACCGTTTGCACCTGCGGCCGTCTGTAGCTGAGCAAGATTCACAGTTATTCCGGCAAAATCTATGGCTGAAACTGGGTATTGTTTGCCACCCAAAAAGGTGGTTGTGTCTGAATTATCTGACCAGACTCCGGGTTTAGTACCGTTTCCGTCTGGGTCACTATATGTCGATTGCGCGCTTGAAACGAGGCCATGTGCTATGCCGTCGAAATGTATACCGCCATTGCTCATAATTGGACCGAATATTTCTGTGCCCGAACCAAAATTCATAAAAGCATTAGCCACGACCGCGTATTGACTGAGGGACGGAATACCAAGGCGCGCGGTGATGGAGTGACGCGCGTTAGGGTAGGTGAGCAGGTAACCTGATGAACGGACAGTGGTAATTGTTGAGCCGGTCGGCGGCGCGGTGATGGTGAGTTCGTATCGGCCGATGACTTTGCCGGTAGTGTCCTTAAAATCATGCGCGTATGGACCGGCGCCGGTTTGCCCGTCTTTGTAGTCCGTCGGGTAATGAGCAAGGTGCCAGCGATAGTAATTAATGCCCGCTTCGGCGATTTGGGCGATTTGCTGTTGTCGGATTTCCCGCGTACTCAAAATATTTTCCGAGGCGACCATTTGCAATACCGCTAAACTAATCGCGGTGATCATACCCATGAGAATAATCACCATCGTCAATTCAATTCCGGGCCGTTGTTGTTTTGGAAAATGCCGCGTCATGTTAGTAGTTGTCTTTGAGGTTACGGAGTTGGGCTTGGAGTTCGATGGTGGAGGCAGCTGGCGGAGTGTTTGGATTATCATCAAAAATAACCGTCATTTTTACTAGCCGAACCGTTGTTAGAGTAATCGGATTCATAGCCGTTTGGGTACCGGTGTAATTTGCATCGTAATACTGGAAGAGTGGTTGGCTGCCGTTTTGGACGCCCGTTAGCAGGGTCGTCACGACTTCGGTGCCGGCCGGATAGGTAACCGGATTACCACTAGGCTGAATGGTGCCGAGCTGCAGCGTTGAACCGTTGAGAAATAATCGAGCTTGTTCAATTGTCGTGCCGCTACTGATAGTGGTGTAGAACGTCAAGCTCGTATTTGTGGCGGCGATGATTGGGTAGGCGCCAGTCGGACTATCCGCGGCTTGGCGGATGAGACTGACAACTGAGCGAACAATTTGATTGGCATGGTCGGTGGCGGTGACGGTTGATTGTCGAGCTTTATTGTCGCGGAGGGCGCTGACGACGGCTCCAACCACGATCACGAAGATCATCACCATTAACGTGATACTCACTAATAACTCTAACAAGGTATAACCAGGCCGTTGTTGTGTATTATGATTGTGTCGTAAAGAAAAAATACGTTGTCTGATGGCGTTTGAAAAACAAGGTTGTGCTCGTCCGATCGGGATCATGGGTTTGGCGTAAGATCGACAAATTGCACCATATTGCCGTTAACAGAAACGGTCTGCGTCGATGTTTGGTAGCCACTCGCCGAAGTCACAATAGAATAGGTGCCAGAACTTGTGATCGGTGAAAAGAATACTTGGCCCGGGGGCGTGCAGGCATTGTTTTTAATAATGCTGACGCGACTAATTGACGGCGTGACTAGCGAATCGTCAGTGTGTAAGAAGAGTTTATAGCGCAAGTAACGCGCACCGTTCAGCGCGGTCGGGAGCGATGACCCGCTAGAGGTGAAATACGTAGCCGAGGTGCCATCTGGGCCAACGAATGTCGTTGGAGTATTTGCGGTTTCGGTGACTCCACTCCGACGAATTTGGAAGGCGATATCGCACCCGGAGTTTGGTGCAACCGTAGAGCAAACATCCCCCAAGTTGTTTAAAACCCCGCCAACCTTTGCTGTACCGGAAGTATAGGTTGAACCAATATTGCTTCGAACCACGGTCCAAAATTTTGAACTATTGGAACCGCTCACCTGGAGTACGAGCCAATATTTTGTGCCGCTTACCAGGGCGGTATTTGGTGCAAACGGTTGTGTCAGCCAACTATTCTGCCAGGTACTACCGCTGTCATCTGGAACGGTGACGGTAATATCTTGTCCGGAACCGGACAGGTTATTCGTTGGGACGCCGCCGACGTCACTGTAAATAAAAGCGGTAATGGTCGAGGATGGCGCGGCGTGTTGTGCGATCTTGAGATCGATACTGTTGATGATATCGGTAGCGGTAGCGATAAAGCTTTGGGCTAAAAAGAGTGTATTCGTTGAATCACCAATATTTTTGACGGTGAGTGACGATGTACTCGGATTGCTACTGATATCAGCAACTTCACCGCCGTTGCTGGTTGTTGCTTGTGCGGTAGCCACTTGGAAACGGACGGCGCTTGTACCAGCCGACGGCGGCTGACTCGTCGGCTCCCAACTTAACGTTGTGTAATTTGTCGCTCCACCACTATCAAAGGTCGATGATGTTAGGGTACCATCAGTGGTATTCCGAAGTGCCTGGGTGTAGGTCAGCGATAGTCCGGTTACAGACGGTGACGTAGCGGGATCGTCTGTTGACAACGTCACTCGCCACCGTAGATCGGTACCGTTGGTCACGAATGTATGGGCGACGCCAGGCGTTACTGTCTCGAAGGTGGTGCCATCTGCCGCTACCGCATAAACGATACTTTGACCATTGAGTTGACTCGTGGCTGTGAGCGTAACAGAAACAATAAGACCAGTGGCGCTGTTTAGTTTGAGTGACTGTGCTTGGGCGGTTGTTAGAAACTGTGAAGGAAGAACAGCGTCTGGCGGCAATTGTATTTTTCTATTCGCGGTTTGCCAATCGGCCGCTGTATTTCCCAGATCCTCATTGGCGGTGTTGGAGAAGTCTTCACTAACCGTATTGGTTACCGTGGTGCTATCAATGGACGTGGTATTTGCGTCACTTGTTCGCAGTCCACCGCTATTGGCGGAAAACTTTGTCGGGTCACTGAACAAATCTTGTCCGGCACCACCCACCCAATTGCTTTGCTGTAGGATGCCCTGATCCGTCACCAGTGATGAGGTATATGATCCACCGTTTGATAAGGTGACGTTTGCCCCGGCGACAGGACCGTGCGTACCGGCGGTGCGAACAACAACGCGAACAGAGTTGGTTTGATGAGCGGCTAGTACAACTGACACCAGTACCGATGATCCGGGTGTAACCTGAATTGTATCTGGCGGTGTGACACCGACAACGTCATCACCGACGCTAGCGATAGTCAACGAGTAATTATCCCACGGTAGATTTGAGATAAGGAACTGCCCGCCAGCATCGGTGGTAAATGTTCTATCGTATCCGGCGATATTCGGCGTGGTGCCGATGAGGCGTTGGCCGACTATGTGCACTGATACGGAGCCAAGACCGCCACATGTTGTTTGGTCGAGCGCCTGAACACGCAAGCTACCAATATGATCAATGGCCAAGGTCACGCTTGTGACTTGGCTAACATTGATTGATGCATCCGGATTCGTTGGATTTGGATTACCCGCGCTCGGGGCAAGTGTTTGATCGGATGAGTAGCCGCTTTTTGTGACGACGACGTGGAAACTATTGGCCGCCGCCGGTAGATCGAGGAGTTGTAACGTGCCGGCGGCATCTGTTTGGTTGACGACATTGACCGCTGGCGTAGCGTTCGTTACCTTGACGGTAGCGTCGCTGACCGGTTGGCCGTTTGAATCAATCACCGTGACGAACATAGCACCGGCGTTCGCCGCGTACTCAAGCGTTTTTGGTACGACGGTGGTCGTAAGGCGGATTGGGTGTCCGCACGAACCACTGTCCCAGCACACCTGTACCTCAACTTTCTTGTAATCGGCAGGTACGGTGTCTGCCGGCGCCACACCGTCAGCTGGATCATCAACGTAATTAATGTTCAGCTTGACGGTAAATTTTCCACCATTGCGACTAATTGTTTGGGTCGACAATAACGGACCGGTCGGATAGGTGATATCACTTCCGACTTGGTCGTAGGACATGTTCCGTATTGTTTCGAGCTGCTCTTCGGCGATAGTAACAGCGGTTGTCTTACGGGAAGAAAGAATAACCACTTGTCGAATTTGCTGCGATAAACCGACTATTGCCAGTAAGAGAATAGCGAACACCGCGATGGCTACAATAACTTCCACCAAGGTAAATCCGGGGTGGTGAGGCGCGACACGTCGCGCATCACTAAACGTTCTAGTTTTTTCGATTTTTATTACCACAAGTGTTCTGTTTGACGAAAATATTATACCAACTTTGATACAAAATGTCGATTGACGTTGACGGACAACAAAAACACACGTACAGTGTTGTCAGGAGTTTTAAAACATATGTCGAGGTGGCGGAATTGGCATACCCCGTATAATAGCTCGCACCGCTCGCAATTTACGGGGCAGGCGCGCTGAAAAAAATACTATATACTTTCTTTGTGGGCGGATGGCGGAATTGGTATACGCGCATGCCTTAGGAGCATGTCCCGTAAGGGTTGAGAGTTCGAGTCTCTCTCCGCCCACCAAGAAAAGATATAGCGGATTGAAACCCTGAGAGCTTGTCCCGGCGAAGGCCGGGATTCAAATCCTCTCCTCGGTACCAGAAAAAAACTATGCAACGATACATTGTTCAAGACATTGGCTGGTATGGTGTCATCGCCATCCTTGTTGCCTATAGCCTTTCTAGTTTTGGCGTTTTATCAACTTCGAGTTTATGGTATCTTGTTTTGAATCTTACGGGTGCTCTGGCAATCGCTTATGAGGCCGGATCAAAACGTGATCGACAGCCGATGGTACTGAATATTATTTGGGCATTTGTGGCGCTAAATGGAATAGCCAGATTCTGGATTCGGTAGCTTGACATGCGTCCTATTTCGCGCTAGCCTGAATATAGAGACAAGTGTTGGCGGCTCCCCACAAAGGAGTCGCTTATGCGTTACAAAATATTCAGTGGAATCGTGAGCTTTGTTCTTTTGGTCGTGCCGATATTGCGGGCAGATGCGCCGGTTCGCGCCGATGGCCAGACAGTCGTTATCAATGAGTTGATGTGGATGGGCTCATCAGCCTCGAGTGCAGATGAATGGATCGAATTACGAAATCTCACCGACCAAGCGGTTGATATTTCTGGTTGGTCGCTCACCAAACGAAGCAGTGGTGCGGATGTACCGATGCTCACCATCCCAACCGGAAAATCAATACTTCCGAATGGCTACTTTTTAATCAGTAATTACGTCAACACAAGCGCCAATTCAACGTTAAATGTCGTTCCCGATGTGGTGAATACCGATGTCGCGTTGAGTAATAGCGCTTTGCAGATAAAGCTTTACAATGTAAACCAACAACTGGTTGACATGGCCGACGACGGCGTGGGAAATCCGTTGGCCGGTTCATACGACAGCGCGAAAAAGATGTACGCGAGCATGGAGCGGAATCCGATTCCCGGCGATGGCACGATCGCGCAAAATTGGCATACCGCGAGTCGCGGCACAGGATTTAAACTGAATGCCACCGAACTTGGTACACCGGGAACTGTAAATTCGAATGGTGTTCCAGTGGCACATGCCGGCACTGATCAAAGCGGAATTGTAGGACAAAATATCAACTTTGACGGTAGTGATTCAGTTGACCCAGAAATGCAGCCGCTAATCTTCGCCTGGGACTTTGGCGATGGCGGAACAAGTAGCGACGCAACACCAAGTTATGTCTACGCGGCGGCGGGCGCGTATACGGTGACACTGACGGTTAGTGATGGCACGGATTCTGCTGTTGATACTCTAAAAGCCACAATTGCGGACGCGCCCGCCGTCGCGCCAGTTCCAGCACCAATTTCAACCACCCCTAACCCCTCCTCACCAGAGGAGGGGAACGACACAGCAACTCTTTCAGCTACGACATCATGTCTTGGTCTGCATCTATCGGAAATATATCCGAATCCGCCGGGCGTCGATAACGATGAGTTTATCGAACTCATAAATGACAGCGACGAAGATATTGTAACCGGAGCGTGCGTAGTGTTCAGCAGTGCCACGCGGTCATATAAAATTCCGGCCGGCACAAACGTTGCGCGCGGCGCGTATGTGTCGCTCCCAAAAACGCAAACGCATTTGACGCTGAATAACGGCGGAACGACGGTGCGACTTGTTGATAGCGACGGCACCGAGCTCGATCGCGTGGTGTACGGTACGGCAAAAGAAGGTGCGTCGTGGGCAAAAGTTGGAACAACGTGGTCATGGACAACAAAACCAACGCCAGGAGCAAAAAATATTGCGGTGGCGGTTCCGGTCGCTACGACAACCAAGAAATCTACAACGACGACGACAAAAACCACGACCGCGAAAAAAACAGAAACTCCGGCGCAAGCGGTAACACTGAAAGATATTCAAGAACTTGATTCCGGTGATCGCGTGGCGATTGAGGGCATTGTCACGGTGCCGCGCGATGCGTTGGGTTCAACGGTTGCGTATATCCAGAGCGACGATGGCGGGGTGAATATTACGATTCCAAACGGCGAGCCGACAATCCAGGTTGGACAAAAAATTCAAGTGACCGGAACAGTGCGCTTAAAAAGCGGGCGACGTTATGTGTCGGTAGCGGCGAAAGGATTACACGTTCTTTCAACTGTTACCGCGCTAACTGCAGTAACAATGGCGACGGACGACGTCGGGGTTGAGCAAGCCGATCAGTTGGTGCACGTCAAAGGCGTGGTAGCGTTGGCGAGCGGCAGTACGGTGCAAATTGATGATGGCAGTGGGCCGATAAATGTCTACATAAAATCATCGACCGGCATTGTTCGACCTAAAATGAAAGCTGGTGATACGGTTGATGTAACCGGCATCGTCGGTGTTTCCACGAGCGGCGTTCGGGTATTGCCGCGAACACAGAATGATCTTCATGTCGAACAAGTACTCGGTGCTTCGACGGTTGCGCCGACACAAGTCATTACGCCGCCGGCCGCTTCAAAATCGCAAACGTTATGGTATTGGTCGCTCGTAGCGCTCGGCGCGTTAGTAGCCGGGGCGAAACCGATGTGGCGGAAGTTTCGGGAAAAGAAAAAAGCGACTACTTAAGTAGTCGCTTGAAACTCCTTGAGACCCTCGCGGTAACCGTCGAGCTCGAACAAGCTTGAAAGACGGTGTCCGGAGCGTGGCTCGTGAAGTCTCTTGATTGCCATAGCGAACAGCATTGACGCAGAGAGCTCTTGAAGCTTATCGCCAAGCACTTCTCGTTCCGTCTCACTTAACGGCAGAGAGTCTGAAACGTTGACGCACTTGATTGGACTGTTTGCCAAACGCTCGAAAGCGGCGCGCCGAATTTCCGGGGTATCGCGATCTGGGAACACAGCATGCGCCACCCACAACGTGACATCAAGCGCCCCCCGATCAAGTGCCGCACGCGAGGCCATGACCGCTGTTTCGGTAGAGCCGAAAATGTCGTCGAACAGGTGAGCGTGTCGCCCCTCGAAGTCTCCCAGCACAGTCATGCCCTGAATACCGGACGAAGATGTCCCGTCCTTGTCGATCAGGCCGAGTTCTACCGGAAAACCCATAGCGCGAGCTTTCCGCCACAGTGATCGCACGACAGCCATTCGTCCAACATCGGGTGGCGAGAAGATTGCATTCGAGAGATCGTGCCTCGACAGGTGATCGAGAACAATCGGGCGAAAGTACAGCGAGTCGATGTGTTCAACGCCAGCAGCTTCGAACATGCCGACGATCTGCTCGGCGTGCAGTTCGAACAAAACAATTCGATCGACGCCCAGCGCGGCATACTTCTTTGCGTCGACGGCAGCGGGAATAGCCTTGCCCGACTCGTCGCGGCGGTCGCCACGTCCTGAGCTGAAGTAGGGAATGATAACCGTGACGCGACTCGCCGAGCGCTTAGCAGAGGCGATAAGCTGTTCGAGTTCCATGTACCACATGGGCGGCGGGCCGTCAGGCTGGATGATGTAGACGTCGCGTCCACGGACATCTTCAAGAATTCTGATGTCCGGCTTGCCGTCAGCGAACCGCGCCACTCGGGCGTGTCCAAGTTCGAGCCCAAGGTGTCGTGCGGTTTTGACCGCGAGTTGCGAATTGGCGTTCCCGGTGAAGATAGCAATATCTTGCGGGTTCATAGAATAACCTCCGAGCGAGGGTAGTGGATGTAAAGGTACGGCGTATTGATGTCGCCACCTTGCCACGACCTCAGAATTTTGTCAAAGAAAAAACAGCTCCTTATCGGAACTGTGGTGATGTTGCGGTGTACCGGAGCGTACGCAGTTCAGGGTCTTCTTCGCAGACCTTCCAGACAGGCTGTTGCCGTCCTCGGGCAATACTATCTGCCCGCCGCAGGAACTCGGTTTCGAACCCGCAGTACATGACATATACTCCGCCGACGGCGATTGTCGGTCCGTAATCTTGGCCGACCAAGCCGTAGGCGCGACCGATGCGCCGTGTCCAGGTGCGAATAGTTGCTACTTCGCGCTTAATGGCAACACGTTTCCTTTTCGGCCACGATAGGATTACGATCCACAGGTAACCCATGGCGTACATCGAACTCATGCTATTGACCGGCTGGGCTCGAAATCCCTCTTCTCCAAGCCGAACACTCAACCGTTGACCGGCGAATAGGATATCCGGATGCATATTCCCTCCAGAAAAGTTAGCAGATTACGACTTCTCGCCGCCGCCACTCACGGAATTCTATCCGACCATTGTTGTCCACTTCGACTACCACGATCGGAACAAACTTACGTCGCTTACCAGTCCCAGCCATCTTCGACTTGAAGCGCCGAACGGTGCCCACCGGGCGACTATGGTGCTTTTGGCGAACACGGCTCCCAGGACGGATTCTGGTTCCAAGTGAGGAACGAAAACCTTCCTTGGTTACGGCACACTCGTTGCTTGGCCAACAGTATCGACCACAGCCAGGCACATGAACCGATAAACAACTTTGTTTGGGATATTCCGAACTCCACACGTTAGTGCTGATAACGACGCCAACAACATGGTGTCGCTGGACATGATCACCGACCGTTGGTTCTTTGGCGAACGGAAAGAGAAATGACCACAAACTTCCCATGGCAAACCTCCTTGATTGGGAATGAACAACGATGCCGAGCCACCTTGCCATAAAGAACTATTTTCGTCAATCGGCCCTCAGTTGTAAACATGGTAATAAAACACCGACCTCCCCAAGGGAAAGGCCAGGCATTGACAGGCAGACAAGACAATGATAGACAAGGTAGTAGCTAACGCCCTTTTTTCTGTTCGCAATGGAGGTGTGCCATGTCACGCGAGCTCATTCTCTTCGTTGGTTTACATCAGTACATCGTTGTGGAAACAGCGGATGATGGCCGTTACAGCCTTGTGCATTCAGTCACGTATCATTCCGCCGCCCAAGGAAGAAGTTTCATTTTTAGTAGTGACGTGCTTGGTTTTCGGACCGATGGATGGAGCAAATCCCATACTCAGGCCGACGATCTTGTTACTATCACGGGCACCGGGCATTCATTCTATCGGCACATGGAGTTCTTTCGTAGGGTGCATCTGTATCCGACCCATTTCATCGCTCCTGATGATGAATCTCTACGTGATGCATTGGGGCGGGTGGTCATCGTTTGTATTCAGGGTGTCCCCGGATACAATATGAAGCCCGAACCAACTTCTACCACCTAACAACCAAGGTGGTTTTTTCTTGGCATGGTAAAAGATTTTTTACAAAAGAAAAAATCGCCGAATACATCGACGATTGGGCAACGACACGCGGGAGACTATCGGAATGGTGCCATAATCTTTTTGTCGGAAAGCATTCCTCCTATGACAACGGAACTAGAATCCCGCCACCCCCGAGTGTGGTCAAACTTACAGCGGTGCGGTTCTAGATGGCGGCCGTTACGTTCACCACGGCCAGGCCTGTCAGCAAAATAGGTTTCGCGATACAACCAGGCTTCTACTTGAGCGTCGTCCAAAACTGAAATTTTGACGAAAACCTGCCAGTAGTCACCGGAACGTGTTTCGTTGACGGTGACCAGAGTACCCTTGCCGATCGTAGGGAGCGAAAGCGGTCGAATGTTGACTGAGCTTGGCATCCGAACTGTTGAGTGGCCGTGAACTACGGCGAGCGCGATTTCGACGGCGCGTAGTCGCTGCCAAGAAAGTCGCATAGAACGCGCCACGTTGCCTCCAGAAGAGTGGGACGAATAATGATAACAAAGGGCGAAAGACGTGGCCACCTTCTCAAAAAAACAGCGTAAAGTCAATAGGCGTGGTAGAATAGATGCCTATGGCCACAACAAAACAACGCTTACTCATCATCGATGGAAACGCGCTGGTGCATCGCAGTTTTCACGCTATCCCGCCATTGAACAATAATCAGGGCGAACCCGTGAATGCCGTCTACGGCTTTGCGGCGACGCTGTTAAAGGCGTGGAAAGAGCTGAAGCCGACACATATCGTGGCTACCTTTGATTTGAAAGGCCCGACCTTTCGCCATGTCGAATATGACGCATACAAAGCGCACCGCGTCGCCGCACCGGATGAGTTGTATGAACAAATCCCGAAAGTGAAAGACTTGGTGCGGACGTTTGATATTCCGATTTTTGAATTACAAGGATTCGAAGCCGACGATATGATCGGTACGATTACAAAACAGGCGCCGAAAAACGTCGAGTGCGTGATTTTGACCGGCGACATGGATACGATGCAGTTGGTTGATGAAAAAACCCTGGTCTTTACCTTACGGAAAGGTATGAGCGATACGGCGCTGTACACCGAAGCGGCGGTCTTCGAACGGTACAGCTTGCATCCGAATCAAATCATCGACTACAAAGCGCTCCGCGGCGATCCGTCGGATAACATTCCCGGCGTGAAAGGCATCGGTGAAAAAGGCGCGACCGAATTACTGCAAACATTCGGTACGTTGGAAAATATCTACACCGAACTCGCCGATGAAACGAAAAAAGCATTAGCGATTCGGGAGTCAACCCGCGAAAAATTGATAACCTATAAATCAGATGCGTTTATGTCGCAGAAATTGGCTACCATCAAGCGTGATGCACCGATTGCCTTCCAGCTCGATGCCGCAGCGGTACACACGTACGACCGCGACAAGGTTGTGGCGCTATTGCAGGAATTGAATTTTACCTCACTGTTGTACAAACTCCCGGAAATTAAAACGCCACCCGCAGCAAAGCAAGCGGCGTTCGATCTGGCGATCGCCGCGCCGGCGCCGAAAAAAGAAGGACACAACTATACGTTGGTGAATGACGATGCAACATGGGAGAAATTCTTGAAACTCCTACGCGAACAAAAATCATTTTCCATTGATACCGAAACCACCGACTTGAATCCGTGGAAGGCGAAACTGCTCGGCCTTAGTTTCTCCTGGAAACAAGGTGAAGGTTGGTATGTGGTAGCGAAAGACAAATGGTTGGAAATCCTGAAGCCAATCCTTGAGAATGAAAAAATAGAAAAGTACGGCCACAACATGAAATTTGATGCCGAAATTTTGGCCATGAACGAGATTCGGTTGCATCCGATGAGTTTTGATTCAATGCTGGCATCGTACGTCCTCAATCCCGGCACACGCCAGCATTCACTCGATGCGCAGGTGTTCATCGAATTCGGGTACCAAATGATGCCAATCACGTCGCTGATCGGTCCGAAAGGAAAAAAGCAGTTGACGATGGAATCGGTACCGTTGGACAAACTTTCGTGGTACTCGAGCGAAGATGCGGATTTTACTTGGCGACTCGTGGAACGGTTGCGATCAAAATTGAAAGAAGTCGACGAAAGTTCGGTCATGAATACTATCGAAATGCCGGTGGTGCCGGTGTTGATGGATATGGAACTCGCCGGCATTAAGATCGATACCGACTTTCTCGCCGACATGTCAAAAAAAGTGCGCGGCGACTTGCACAAAATCGAAGCAAAGATTTATGCTCTGGCCGGACAGGAGTTCAACATCAATTCACCCCTGCAGTTGAAGGAAATATTGTTTGAAAAACTGAAAATTTCTACCGAAGGCCTCGGAAAAACAAAAACCGGCGTGTCGACCGCGGCCGATGAATTGGAAAAGATGAAAGATCGGCATGAAATTATTCCGATCATTTCGCAACAACGCGAATTAGCGAAACTACTGTCGACATATATTGACGCCCTGCCGTTACTGGTCAATGAAAAAACAGGGCGAGTTCATACCAGTTTCAATCAAGCGGTGGCTGCGACGGGACGATTGTCATCATCCGATCCAAACTTACAGAATATTCCGATTCGCACCGATCTCGGTGCCGAAATTCGCAAAGCATTTATCGCCGAACGCGGTTTCCGTCTGCTGTCTGCTGACTATTCGCAAATTGAATTGCGGGTCATCGCTTCGATGGCGAAGGATGAAGCGATGATGCAATCGTTCAACAACGGCGAAGACATCCACACGCGCACGGCCGCAAACATCAACGGCGTGCCACTGGATAAAGTAACGTCACAAATGCGGCGCGCGGCGAAGGCCGTGAACTTCGGAATTATTTACGGCCTCGGTTATGTTGGATTATCGCAAGGCGAAGGAATTTCGCGCGCCGAAGCGAAAGCGTTTATTGAAAAATATTTCTCGATTCACACGAACATTAAAAAGTGGCTTGATGGTACGAAGGAATTAGCACATGAGCAAGGATATGTGGAGACGCTGTTTGGCCGCCGCCGATATTTCCCGGACATCAATTCCTCGAACGGCATGTTGGTATCGTCGGCGGAACGCATGGCCATCAATGCGCCGATTCAAGGTACAGCCGCTGACCTGATGAAATTAGCGATGGTCGCAGTGCACGCGGAATTACCAAACGTCAGTCCGAAATCACGATTATTACTTCAAGTTCACGACGAACTGATTATTGAGTCGCCGATGGATGACACGGAAAAGGTATCCAAGTTCTTGAAGACGACGATGGAAAATGTTTATAAACTTGCCGTGCCGATCATTGTCGAGGTCGGTGTCGGAAAAAATTGGGGAGAGGCGAAATGAATACCGCTTTAATCATTCTTGTTGTATCTCAGCTACTCTTCTCGGTTGGCGATGTGTTGGCACGATCGTTTATGGTGAAACACGGATTTACTGTTGCTATTTTAACGTCGCCGTGGTTTTGGGTGTATGTGGTATTACGAATTATCGCCTCGGCGGGTCAACTCTTTGTTCTGGCAAATTTCCAGGTTGGTAAGACCATCGCCTTGTTTGGAGCGCTAGCCATTATTATGTCTAGCTTGTTGGGCTGGTTGCTCTTGCAAGAGGTTTTGTCGCCGGCGACGTATGTCGGTATTGTTCTGGCGGTGCTGGCGTTCCTTATTCTTGCGTTTCGATGAACCTTGCTTGGTTGTTGTTCATGGTTTGGAAGCTACCTATCAGCCGACGAGTTTCCATAACTGAGATCGGCGGAATAAAATACAGAAAGACGAAATAATGCTACTCAATTTTGCAACTACGAATAAGGGCAAACTTCTAACCATGCAAACGGATATGAAACCGTATGGTATTGAGGTTGTACAAAAAGCCTTAGATATTCCCGAACCGCGGAGTAACGATGTCCAAGAAATCGCCGATCATAAAGCGTGGCAAGCCTTGCAACAACTCCATGAGCCGGTGATCGTTATGGATGCCGGGTTTTATGTTGATTCGTTAAACGGGTTTCCCCGCGCCTTTACCAACTTTGCATTAGAAACGGTAGGCATTGCTGGGATTTTGAAACTCGTCGATGGACTTGATCGGCGCTGTGAATTTCGCGAATGTTTAGCGTACATTGATAAGAGCATGAACGAACCGAAATTTTTCATTGCCCATATCCGTGGCTCCTTGTCTGCCAAACCGCGCGGTAATTTACACGCAGGGCATTGGTCCGATTTAGCACTTATTTTTGAACCGGAAGGACAGCAAGCAACGTTAGCCGAAATGTCGATGGAGCAACTCGATGCTTGGCGGGAACAGAGTGGCGCGAAAGATGCACACGCTAAAGAATTTCCGGTTTGGTTTCTTGATCATCAACGGAAGGGCTAATTTCACCCCCTCCCGTCGTCCCTGAGCGGAGAAAAATGTATTCCACCCTTTGGCCTGTCGGCCATTTCCCTCCTAATACCAGGAGGGAAACACGGGTTAGTGTTTTCGTCCGAGAATAATAATCATGGTAAGAAAAAGTGACCCCGAGCTCTCGCGGTCACATGTGATTCATTGTCTCCCAAGGGAGACTATGTTCGCCCTTGCCAGGGTGTGGTTAAGCGTGAGCTCGGGATCGGGGATCGGGAATTGGGAACGTGGAACAGCGGTACTGTTGCTGTGGTTGCTACTTGGGATGGTCCCAGATGTGACACTTCATGTGTCGCCTCCCACAACAGGAGTACTGCTCGGTGTGATGCCGATACCGCATTTCCGCCATGCCCCCAAAAAGGAGCAACAGGTGGATAACGGTACTTGGTAGTTTGCGCTTGCCGAGAAAAATCGTCAACAGATGTTTTCCACAACAAGCCCTCTCCGTCGTCCCGCCTTATAGCGGGGCTTCCTTCTTCCCCCAGAGTACGGGGGCGTATAAGAAAAACAGCGATTCCCTAGAGTCGCTGTGGTTGGTAGACGCGCCAGTGCCGGCACTGATTAGGCTGCATGGTGAGCCACGACGTCGTTCAGTGTTTGTCTGGTAGCAGCTTCGGCTTGTCGCTTTGTCCATCGACGGGGGGTAATATAAACGGTTAATTCAAGCTCGCCGTTATACATCACGTTGCCGAAGATAGTGAGTAGTCGCTGCTCTTCAACGACCGGTTGCGCCGCACAAATCTCAGGCGGCAATCGTTCCTGCAAACGATTCTGCAGAAGCCAGTGCACAAGGTTGCGGTGGTGGCGGAAGTTTCCGATAGCAAGCTCGTCATCAAGGATGGCGAACTTCAGACGAATCTTTGCTGCTGGTCCCTCGGTCGCGAGAGCTTCAAACCCAAGCTGATCAGCTGAGACAAATGTAACGTTCATGGACTCCCTCCGGAAGGTGCATACTCTGTTTCGTTGTGTTAGGATAACGGACGAACCTAGCATTTGGCGAGAGGGTTGTCAACCCCGTTAGAAGTGACGAATACTTTTGATTACTATAATGAGTTTGATTCAAGCCACAAACATAAAGAGTTTAGGTATGGATAGTTTTCATCATTTCTAACGGGGTCAAACCATGATCATCCATCTTACCGGCGCAGATACCTATCGATCGTCACGGCGACTCGCCGAATTGCGAGCCGCGTTTATCGCGAAGCATGACCCGCAAGCGTACAACACAGTTACTCTTGATGGCACAACAACCACAACCACCGAAATACAGCAAGCGCTTTCAGCGACGGGGTTTTTTGCCGCTAAACGTTTTGTGGTGCTGGATCGTTATGATCCGGCAGTCGTCAGTGTTACTGATCTCAATAAAATCCTTCAACCAGTTACGAAAACAACGAGTGACGTCATTGTTGTAATTCGCGATATGCTTGGTGCAGCGGCAAAGTCCGCAGCGCGTCGCCGCCCGGCCGGTAAAAAAACGACTCCAAAAAAAACTATTCCCAGTACCGTAGAATTCAGTGATGAAAAGCGAGAAGAGTTTCCGCAACTTTCAGCTGCACAAGCCGTAACATGGGCGATCAAAGAAGCACAGCGACTCGGCGGAAAAATAGCTGCACCGGCCGCGGAACGATTGGTAGCCTTGTGCGGCGATGATCCTTGGCATCGAGCGACGGAGTTGGAAAAACTTGTCTTACACGCTGGCGGTGCGCCGGTCACGGTTGCCGATGTTGAAGCGTTCGTGCACAGCGATTATTCCAGCGATATCTTTGCCTTGACTGACGCGCTTGGGCAACGGCAAACAGCGCGCGCCTTAGAATTACTGCATCGTGAACTTGCGTCCGGCATGAGTGAGTTCGCCCTGGTCTCAACCTTGGCTAGCCATATTCGAAATTTGTGGCTGGTGAAACAAGCGCACGAACGTGGCGTCGCGCCATCGGCCATCGCCGCCGAAACCGTACTTCATCCGTTTGTCGTGCAGAAAGCATTAGCACAAGCAAAACTTTTTTCGGTGGCGACACTCAGTGCCCTGCATCACAATTTGTTGCACATCGACCATGATCTCAAAACGTCCCCGCTTGATGCGGAGACGTTGTTGGATATGTTCCTGATTCAGGCTTAGGCTCGGCGGAGCATCGCGGCTAATCGCGACTTCTTTCGCGCGGCGGTATTTCGCGGGACAACTTTTTTCTGGGCCGCTTTATCAAGCGCCTTGGTAAATTCCTTGATGATGGCCGCAACGTCATCAGTCTTCTTTGCGGTCTGCGCTTTGCGCAAACGCACTTGCAACTTTTTCAAGTTGTCTTTAACTTCTTTATTGCGGGCGCGAGCCTTGATGTTCTGTCGGTGCGCCTTAGCGGCGGCGGTCGTTGTTGGCATACTGTGATAAATAAATTCAGAAAAATGAACAGGCGGAGTGTAACAGGATTATCTCATCCTGGCAAGAGTCTTGCTGTTATCTTCGGTGAGATCTACACTAGGTGTAGTTCTTTTTGTGCTGGTCGAAGTGGTTGTCGAGGAGCTTGGCAGGGCGCCTCGTTTAACAACTTCCTGGCGGTGACCCCTTGTCTCATAGGCTCGTACCTGGGTTTCCGGTAGAACGACAGGTGAAGTCGTGGCACCTCCATTACACCTGTCACCAGCACTATTTTCTTCAGCCTGATTTCTCACGAGTCAGGCTTTTTCTTGTTTACTGAAACTTGACTTGACAGGCAAAACATGGGGGAGTAGGGTCGATACAAAGCTCTTTGACAACCTATCTTCTCTAGAAGAGAGGCCTTGTTTGTTATAGAGCGACATCGATGCTCGACAACCCCTTGCCGTTTCTTTCACCGCTACCATTCCGGTAGCAAGGAGGATGTAATGAGAAAGTTGTTGGTTGTGTTCGCGATGTTGGTGGCAATGCCGTCGTATGCTAAGTCGGCATTGATTGATCTCGGTACTGCGCAGGGAGGACCAGTTGTTCTCCAGGGCAATGTACTGAACGACAACACCTTCCATTTCCAGGCCATTGTGACCATTGCTGGTCGCGATACGGTGTGGAATGGGTTGGCCATCAACGGTCTGGCGGTAGACGACTCAATGTCCATCACGGACACCGATGAAGTGACGGAAAACCTTTCACCGCGCCAGCAGTTGGACGATCGGGTCAGTCAGTCGCGGATGGTGTTCTTGCAGTCGCGACGACAGATGTCCGCACAACCCGTTGCTCGTAATGAATTGTTGCATTTTCTGGCAACCGAATACGCCAAGGACACGACAATGGTTCTTCGAACCACGGTCGTTTCTGACCACGAATTTCTGGTTTGCTGGAAGAGTAATGGTATCTGTGAACACATGGTGATCGGTAACGAGGAAACACTGCCGACAACCGAGATGCTGATCGTTCAGCGAGCGGCAAGCTTGCGGGATAAAATCAGCGAGGGTCGCGTACTCTTCATCAGTCGTGGCGCAATGTTTGCCCCACGTCCGAGTGAGACGCTCGCCTTCCGACAGGAATTGTCGGCGATCCAGCATGGTAAGCAGCCTACGGATACGTTTTTCCCTGATCGGTGTTTTGCCAATGACCTTCGTCGCCCGCCGATGACGGTGGAGATGTTGCGCCAGGAGGCAAGCCGATGAAAATCACAAGGAGCATTCTCGTCTTCCTGCTCCTGGTGGTGTTCCCACATCCTGCTCAGGCACAATACAGCACACCAGGAACGCTGGCGGTACAGTTTGAGTCCGAAGCATTCGAGCTCGGTACGTATGGTGAGCTCACCGATGTAGCCGGAAATTACAATTACGACTACGTGTCGTACCAGAACCTGACGTTGACTGATTCGCCAGCAGTGACGATCGACAACCTCTACGCCATTTTCACGCGGGGTAATGGGCCAATGGTCTATATCAAGGCCCACACGCTCGATAACTGGTATGAGGTGAATCCGTACAAGACGGTCACTGCTCGAGATCTAAATCTGCCGATTTTCGGCAGTCGCTACAATGTTGGCGATATCGCCTCTGCTACGCACTTTGATGCCAGCGGCAAACCGGTGTATTACGTCATTGGCGTTACAGAGTCGTTTGTCCAGGACTATCTTCACGGACAAAATGCCTTTGTGATGCAGGCTGGTTGCGAGGGTGCACAGAATACTCTGCAATTTGCCTATCAAACCACTGGCCTGAGTGCGTATGTCGGGTATACTGTTCCCATGCAGAACAGTGATATCGATCGATCGATCAATACCATGTTCAGTCGCATGATGTCTCCTGTTGCTCGAACGGTCAATCAGGCGGTTAACGGTGGGAACGGCGTCAGTCAAATCGATAGCCGGATGTACGCATATGATCCGAATGGCACCGTGTTGGCACCGATCGTGAAAAGCACGTCTTACGATCGTCAGCCGACGATCAGCGGAGCCAGAACGGATACCATCTACTTCGATTGCCGGATGCAGCAAAGTCTGTCGCCGGTGATTGATGGTTCGGACGGCTTGACCGTAACGAATGCACATTGGATTAGTGCTACAACCCTGGTCTTCAACGATGTCCCGAAGTATAAAGGTCCGTTGACGGCTACGGTCTATGCCACGAATGCGCGCTCGGTTAATGGCATCGTCCTTGATGGTAATCAGGATCCGTTTCCTGGTGCTGACGGAATTGCGCCGGGCTGGGACGATCGGATCTGTTCGGTCACCTCAACTACCGGTGGCGATAACCCGCTGTCAACGCTGTCTATTTTCCGAGTTGAAGACGCCGGAAATGGTGTCCATATTCGGATGATGACTGAACTGGAGGTCGGCTCGCGGTCGTTCTTCGTTCAACGAAGCGCGACGGCAACCGGACCATTCACGGAGGTCGTTTCTTGGCCAGCCAGCACTTCACATCAGTACACCTGCGACGATCCTTCGGGACACGTCGGAGATTGGTACGAGGCGTGGGAGATCGATTCAGCCGGAGTGCGGACGCGGTTGGACAGCAAGGTTGCTGTTTCGCCGATTCAGTACACTCCGGATGTGGTCATTACTCCGTCGGCTGGTGACAGTTTGGTGGTGGCAATGCTCCAGGAGTATCCGACGCCGAAGCAGTCGATGCAACCGGAACAGGTTCTGCCTATTTTTCAGTGGGTGGCGATCATTCCGGACGAAACGTACCGATCGGCGATTCAGCCGTTGGTGAACATGCATAACGCTGACGGGCTGATGTCGGCAATCTATACGATGGCCGAAGTAACCTCGCAATTCGGTAGTATCCAGAACCTCTCCAAGGCCTGGTATCCCTACGGACTGCGATTCATTCTGCGGGTCGGGGACGCAAGCAACGAGTTGTATCACAACAATCCGACCTACTATGTGCCGTATGGGTGTAGTTACTACCCGTATGGTTCACAGCCTCAGTACGACATCATGCCGGTTCACTACGTTCTGGATCCGAGCGGGCACATACTTGGATCGACAACATATCTAACGCCGGACATGCCGAAAGTAGATGACGGCGACATTGACGGCGACGGTCTGAACGAAGTGGCTGAAGGTATTTTTCCGGCACACACTCCGGCAGAAGCCGCGGTCATGTCTCGTAAGATGCAGAAATATCGGCTACAGACTGCGCCGGCGAGTCGCCACATGACGGGGTATATTGATGAGCGAACGCTCAACGGCAATAATGGTGCCAACGCCAAGACCTTGGCGGATAGCATTGCAACAGCCGCGCGGAAGCAATTCAATGTTACTCTGCTGGTGAACGACGACGTTCTCAATCTTCCCTACAGCACGAGGCAGTCTATGGCAGCATCGGACATAACCTCGTTGCCGGTCATGATCATGCCGTTCGGTGTGACGACGACCAGGGCAAATTGGGCGTTCCTGAACAAGCTCGAAGGTTTTTCCTGGTCGCAGACGTCGGCGGTCTCGCTGTATCCGTTTCTGAGCGGATGGTCCTGTGATCTGGCCGATTTTGACCGGGCCGAAGACGTCGTCAATCTGCCGTACAACTCACGTCCGATTTTCGAAGACGCGATGTTGGATACACTTCATGGTCCGATCTGCGGTATCGGCGCAACGCGCGGTACGTTTATCCGTGGTGATTTTTACGGGGCACTGACGTTCAACGATATTGTTTTGCGCCACGGTGCACCGAGCGCCGGTGAAGCATTTGACGCCGCTCAACACAAGATCATGACCCAGCATCCGGAGTATGCCTTCCAGTATCAGGGGTACGTGTACTTCGGTGATCCGGCGGCGATTATTCCGGGCATGGTCGTGAATGCTACAACCGGTGTCGGGGGACGGGACGAAGCTCAGGTTCTCAGTATGACTGCCCCGTATCCGAATCCGGTACGCGGATCGGCAATGATTCGGTATACGCTGCCGATCAACACAAAGGTGACGTTGTCGGTCATCGACGTTCAAGGTCGTGTGGTTCACGAAGTGGTTTCCGAAGTGCAATCGGTAGGGGCACATGCAGTGAGATTCACTTCTGACGTGAATCCGGGCATGTACTTCCTGCGACTGCAGGCCGGTTCGACGACTCGGACAGAGAAGATGGTTGTGATTCGCTAAGGACGCGAATCGTTCCTTCGATAACGATCGCAGTGTACACACGATGTGTGCACTGCGATCCTCTCTCGAGCGAATGATTTTATTCATTATGACAAGTATGTATGTCACAAATTGAAGGAGGTGAATATCATGCGTAAAGTAGTAATTCTCGCCGGGATTGTTGTTGCAACCTTGGGTATGTTTGGAGTGACCACCGTTCGTGCGGCAAGTCCGACCGAGGGCTGCACAACCTGGGCTTGTATCAAGTGTTTACCTGGGTCAGGTGTATGCACCGGGCCAAAGTCGACACCAGTTTCTGATACGAAGAACAATGGTTAGATATTTATTCATTATGACAAGTATGTATGTCACAAATTGAAGGAGGTGAATATCATGCGTAAAGTAGTAATTCTCGCCGGGATTGTTATTACGACCTTTGGTATGTTTGGAGTGACCACCGTTCGTGCGGCAAGTCCGATCGATGGTTGTACAACCTTTGGTTGTATTAAGTGCATCTATGCTGGTAATGACGCGAATGCGTGTAAAGGTCTTGGACCAAAATCACACCCAATCGCTGACACGAAAACAGCTGGTTAATGTTTCTCGTACCTATACTGTATTTGTGTAAGTAGTAATAAAAAGTATTGATTCAATATCAATCGATAAATCCGTCGCTTTTGCGCCGGATTTATCGTAGAACATCTAGTTATAGATTGCGTGAAGTAGTAGTTATTTTCTGCTACCTTCGTCCAATCTGTGTGCGGCGGATCGTTTTTCCGCGGCCCTTGGTGCTGAGTCCAACTGATCGACGCTGCTTAGCTGGTATGTGTTGTTCAAGTTTTGTTACTTCGTCACGTAAAGCTGCCGCCTTTTCGAATTCCAAATTTTTTGCGGCCAAATCCATTTCATTGGTTAAGCGCCGGATAATCATTGGCAATTCATCCGGTGGAATGGCGCTGACGTCAACGGTCGGTACGTCTTCGATTTCGCGTTTTTGTCCGGCGAGACGATCGTCACGAACGGCGCGCTGAATGGTGGTCGGCGTGATGCCGTGCTTGGTATTGTACTGTTCTTGAATTTTACGGCGACGAATGGTTTCATCAATGGCGCGTTGCATGGAACCAGTCATACGGTCGGCATACATAACGACCCGTCCTTCAACGTGACGCGCGGCGCGCCCCATGGTTTGCATTAAAGCTGTTTCTGAACGTAAGAATCCTTCTTTATCAGCGTCGAGTATAATCACTAACGAAACCTCTGGCAAATCTAATCCTTCACGGAGTAAATTGATACCAATAAGAACATCGTAGACACCAAGGCGCAAATCGCGGAGTATTTCTAGACGTTCAAACGTTTCGACGTCGGAATGCAAATACTGGACCTTTATTTTCAGCTCCTGTAAGTACTCGGTTAGATCTTCGGACATACGCTTGGTCAGCGTGGTGATGAGCACACGCTGTCCGCGGCCGGTGACGGATTGAATTTCCTTCAGGACGTCGTCGATTTGATGTTTGGTCGGTCGGACGTCAATTTGTGGATCAAGGAGGCCGGTGGGACGAATGAGTTGTTCGACAACTTGCTGCGAATGTTCAATTTCGTATACGGACGGCGTAGCGGACACAAAAATACGTTGACTAATACGACCGAGAAATTCTTCAAATTTCAGTGGTCGGTTGTCCATGGCTGATGGCAAACGAAACCCGTAATCTACTAATGTTGTTTTTCGAGCCTTGTCACCTTCGTACATCGCCCGCAGCTGCGGTAGGGTCATATGCGACTCATCAATGAAGAGCAAGAAATCCTTCGGGAAGTAATCGAGGAGCGTTGACGGCGGCTGACCGGCCTGTCGAAAATCAAAGAAACGTGAGTAATTTTCAATACCACTGGTGACACCAGTGGCGAGGAGCATTTCCAAGTCGAAATTCGTTCGCTGGGCGATTCGTTCGGCTTCGAGCGGTTTGTGAAGTTTTTCAAATTCGGCCACACGCGTTTTAAGTTCCGCACGGATCGCTTCGGCTATTTGTGGTAGCTGATCTTGTTGGGTAACAAACTGTCGGCCAGGGAATACCGTGGCCTGATCCATTTTTTCTGTTACTCGTCCGGTCAGCGGGTCTACCGTGGAAAGTCCGCTGATGACGTCATCATCCAGTTCAATGCGTAAAATATCCTGTGTGTACGCTGGGGACACATCGATGTTATCACCGCGAACGCGATAGGTGCCGCGTACGAAGTCGTAATCATTCCGTTGGTACAAGGCGAGATTCAGTTGGCGTAAGAGCGCTGTTCGGGAAATTTTTTGGCCGTGTTGCAGAGCGATGGCAGCTTGTTGGTAGGTGGTCGGGTTTCCTAATCCGTAGATGCACGAAACTGAAGCGACAATAATGACATCGCGGCGAGTGAGTAGGTCGCGTGTAGCGGCATTGCGTAAGCGATCAATTTCTTCGTTGATTTGTGACTCTTTTTCAATATACAGATCTTTTTGTGGCATGTAGGCCTCTGGCTGGTAGTAATCGTAATACGAAACAAAGTAATTCACGGCGTTATGCGGGAAGAAGTCTTTAAACTCGCTAGCCAATTGCGCCGCCAACGTTTTATTATGTGAAATGATCAGCGTTGGCCGATTCAACTTCGCGATGACGTTAGCCATGGTAAACGTTTTTCCCGAACCGGTGACACCTAAAATGGTTTGCGCCTCCTGTTTTTTGGCGATGCCGGAGAGCAATTGTTCAATAGCTTGGGGCTGGTCACCGGTGGGTGAGAATGGCGAAACAAGTTGAAACGTGGTGCTGGGCATAGTGATAACAGCCTATCATACCGTCTCAATTGCGACTATGGACAACCCCTTCCCTTTTCTAGTAAAATTCAGTATGCTGAAGATGTAAATTTCCATGAAACCTCGTCGCACCGACATTAGCACTGAACAGCAAACAAGCACCGTCTATCGTGTCTCTATTGGTTTGCTGGCGGTTTCTTTAGGCTTAACCTCACTGGCGCTTGGAACGGCCCTGTTTGTGAGCCCAGGAGCAAGCTTTTTATTCGTGCCGGGGACGGTTCATGAAGCCTCGGTCGCGTCAACAGCTACCGCAGTAACGTTGACCTGGACAGCCCCGGGAGATGATGGGAATGTTGGACAAGCAGCGAGTTATGATATTCGGTATTCTACAACACCGATAACCGATGTGAATTTTGCATCAGCGACACCGGCCGCTGGGGCACCAACGCCGTCGATGGCCGGAACGACCGAGTCGTTTGACATTACCGGTTTGCAACCGGCAACGACTTACTTCTTTGCCTTGAAAACAAGTGATGCGGCGGGGAATGTTTCAGCGCTATCCAATGTAGCCACGAAAACAACAACCACGGTAGTAGCCGCTTGTCTGCCAGTCTATACCTGTTCAGCGTGGACGGTTTGTACGGATGGCCAAACCAATCGAACCTGTAGTTCAACGAATGGCTGCCCATCCGGTCTTGATCAGCCGGTAACGACACAGTCGTGTACCATGCCGGTCGTACCGGCACCAGATCCCGGGACGCCAGTAACAGGTGGCACGGCAGGAATTGGCGGGGAACCGGTGCAGGTTATCAATAATGTCATTGTCGCTGGACTGGCGCCAGGAAACTTACCATTGGTTCGCGTTATAGATCCGACAAAAAAGAAAGTGACGAAGGAAATTCTCGCCTTTGATAAGAAAGACCGAAATGGGGTAAATGTTGCGTCTGGTGATATAACAGGTGATCATGTGGCTGATGTGATTGCTGGGACTGGCGCCGGTACGAATCCACTAGTAAAAGTGTTTACCACGGGTGGAAAATTAGTGGCGAGCTTCAATCCATATCCAACGGAGTCAAAAACGGGTGTAGCGGTAGCGACTGGTGACGTGGACGGAGACGGAATCGATGAGTTGTTGACAATACCGGCAAAATCCTCAGCCCAACTTCGGGTTTGGAAGTACTCCACTACGACGAAGAAGTTCACTCAACTTGCACAACTCTTTGTCTATGATCGTACATCCCGCCAAGGTTTCACGGTGGCGGCTGGTGATTTAGATAGTGACGGTCGAGCGGAGATGGTTGTAACGGCGCGTGCCAATGCCCGATCAGTCAGTATTGTGAAATTTGGTACAGACAATAAACTTAGCGTCTTGCGCCGGTTTACTCCATACCCGATTCAATTTACCAGCGGCATGACACTTACAGTTGGTGATATTTTCGGCACGGGTCGAGCTTCGATTGTGGTCGTCGGTGGCCCGAACTACTACTCGGATATAAAAATCTTCGACATCAACGGTAAACAGCAGGCGCACTTCCTGCCAACATCAACCGCCTACCGTAATGGGGTGTCACTGACAGCGCTTGACCTGAATCGCGATGGCCTAGTCGAAATTATTACCGGTACGTACCAAAAAGGTGCGCCGAATCTCTTCGTATTCCGGTACAATGCATTGAAAAAGGCGTTTGTACGAATTCAAAATTATAGTGTCTACCCGTTGACGGTAACAAACGGTCTGCGGTTGGGGAGCACATAACTGTGTTAGCATCGCTTGCCGGTCGAGTTACGGCGCGAGATGAGCGATCCATAACGATTGATGTCCATGGTATCGGATTTCGGGTGTTTGTTTTGCCGCGGATTTTTGATCGATTTCCGCTCGGTAGTGATGCTACACTGATGACACACTTGCATGTCCGCGAAGACGCGCTGGAACTTTACGGCTTTGCTGAAGCGCAAGAGCAACGGATGTTTGAAAAACTCCTGACCGTCTCAGGGGTTGGTCCTCGTGTTGCGCTTGGTGTGTTGTCGGCGGCATCGGTGGCTGATATTGAAGCAGCGATAGAGCAAGGTCAAGCCAGTGTATTAACGAAGGTATCCGGCGTCGGCACAAAAACAGCACAACGGATTATTGTTGATCTCAAGGGTAAGCTGGTACGCGAGGTTGAAATTACCGATAGTGCTATGGCTACGGTCATCGGCGCCTTAGAAAATCTCGGGTATACCGCCAAGGAAGCCCGTGAAGCGGCGAACGCCACTTCGCCGGAGTTGCCGATACCACAACGCGTCAAACAAGCACTCAAGCACGTTAGTTCGTAACATGATGATCATACGGCCACTGGATAATCAACAACAACTGGCGGAGTTTATTAATCGCCAACCACTCCAACCATTTTTACAGTCGTGGGCGTGGGGAGATTTTCAAGAATCCATTGGCCGGCCAATTTGGCGACTGGGGGTATTTGAGGGCGACGCGCTTGTTGGTTGCGCGCTCGTGGTTGAACACGAACTGATGTTGGGAAAAACATACCTGTACTGTCCGCGCGGACCGTTGGCGGCGACGCCGGAAGCGTTGACGATGCTGCTTGAAGAAATAAAGAAACTTGGTCGGACATCGAATGCGATGTACGTCAAGGCGGATCTCGGTTTGTATACTTTTTCTTTTGATGTCGATGGTTTTGTTGAAGGGTATATTCAGGGCACAACACTCCAACCGCGGCAAACATTAGTCATTGATACGTCGCGAACATCTGACGAGATATTAGCCGGTGTCCACCAAAAAACGCGATATAATATTCGGTTAGCGGAAAAAAAGAATGTAGTGGTGCGCTGGGGTTCATCGGACAAGGATGTCCAGGAATTTTTACGATTGATGCATATCACCGCCAAGCGCCAAAGCATTCGACTACACTCGGATCAGTATTATCAAAAACTTTTTTCCTTCATGCATCGTGCAGGGATGGCCGAATTTGCTATTGGCGAAGTTGACGGGCAAGCACACGTGGCGCACATGGTGTTTTGGCATGGACAGACCGCAACGTACCTGCACGGCGGTTCAGATGATGCCCGTAAAGAAATGATGATTCCATACCTGGTGCAATGGCGGACGATTCAACGCGCTCACGAGAAAGGCGTTCACGATTATGATCTCTGGGGGATTGCTCCAGATAATGCATCGGAACACAAGTGGGCGGGCGTGACACGATTTAAGCGCGGGTTTAATGGGCGTGAGGTTGTTTTTCCGCCAGCTCTGAACGCCGTTCTCCAACCGCAGTGGTATCACACCTATCGCCTAGCTAAGCGTTTTCGCGGCGGGGTTGATGCTTAAGGTCACACCTGCTAGGCTACTACCGTTCCACAGCAGATGAGGCCTCCCTCGTTCAACGGATAGGACACGAGATTCCGGATCTCGCAATAGAGGTTCGATTCCTCTGGGGGGCACCACTTGTTACGGAACACTATCACTATTTCCTCACCAATGGTTACTACCGTTGTTATCATGGCCGCCGGGCGCGGCTCAAGAATGAAAGATTTAACGAAAGATAAGCCCAAGCATTTATTGCCGGTGCTTGGTCGGCCATTTTTAGATTATACGATTGAGCGTCTCCGCACGGCCGGGTTTACCGATATCATCATTCTGATCGGCCACCACAGTGAAGCCTTTGAATGCTATAACACGGTTCCGGACATTCGTTTGGTTATTCAACAACGATACCATGAACGCTATGGTACGGCGGCGGCGGTGGAGAATGTAAAAATCGCGGTCAACGACAAACCGTTTGTGGTTATCGCTGGTGATAATTTGTATAGCGCGAATGATCTGAAGAATATGGCGCAATATACCGGCCACATGAAAATCGGCGGTTACCGAACGCCGCAATGGCAGGGAATGGGCATTCTCAAACAGAAACCCGATGGCACGTTGGATCGGATTATCGAAAAGCCGGCGGAGTTTGTCGGTGATCACATTAATGCCAGCCTTTACCAATTCACGCCGGCCATTTTTCCGATCATCGAAAAACTTCAGCCTTCACCACGCGGAGAATTTGAAATCACTGACGCTATAAATATTGTGGCCGCACGAGAACAATTAGACGTGGTTGACCTTCAAGATCGATGGCTCGACCTGACTGCACCAACCGACATTCCGAAGATTGAGGCAGCGCTCTCGACGGTACAGAAATAACGATTATGGGCATGTCGCCGAATCGCAGTAATGGCACAGAAGGATTCTTTTCGTTGCCGATGGTGTTTATCGACATTGAAACAACCGGCGACAGTCTGGCCGAAGGCGGAGAAATTTGCGAAACTGGAGTAGTGAAAATAAACCCGATCGACGGCAGTATTATCGACGAACTCAATCAGAAATTTTTTGTGAGTAATCCGAAGCAACGATCGGAAGAAGAACTATCGTATCATCGGTACACCGGATTTACGTTTAATGAATGGCGTGACGCCGTGCCCGTTCAGGAGGCACTTACAAAACTCAATACGTTTTGTGCCGGGTGTAGTCCGTGGGCGTACAACGTCGCATTTGAATTCAAATGGTTGTCCGACTATTACCAAGCGCACGCATTGACGTGGTCAGGCGACTATCATTGGTTTGATTTAATGACTATGGCGCGCCATGTGCTATTGGAAGATTTTCGAAAGGGCGCAATTACGAAATTGTCGTTGTCGAGCGTCGGAAAACATCTTGGTCTCGAAGAAGAACCGAAACCGCATCGGGGGATTGTCGGGGCTCGGTACGAGGTCGAGGTGTACCGGCGGTTATTGGCTATGAGTAAATAAAACCCCTTGCAACGTCGAACGATAGCCTGACCCTGTAGGGAAATTTGGTTGTGGGGATAACTATTTCAGGGAATATATGTATCTGATAAAAGATATATTTTTCCCTTTAAAAACACTCCTTGACAGAACACGATCATGGGTTTATACTTCTGATGTAAGTAAGGACAGGTCGATGCGTAAAGCAAAGTGAGTTCCGAAATCAACCCGATTTCAACCCTTTGCCTCACCGCTCCCTCTCCACCACTACTTACACCCCCTTGCCCGCGATCACATCAACGGCTCTTATTTTTGTGCGTTTTATTGCTAATGGTGGTACACTGCCAGTAGGTATTAACCTACGAAAACTATGGGCAACCACATCCTTACGATTCATGGCCATCGCGTCACCTGCGATGACGATCGCGCTTTTCATGGCGTGAAGCACTTAGCCTATGAAATGAGCGAAGACGAGGTGTTGGAATTATTCAAACAGGCGGAATCAGAAAAGGAAGTTGAATTTGAAGACAAAGATCACCGGAAGTTTACTTTAACCGACGGCGAGAATGGCGCCTTCGTCGTCGTGGCCACTAATGCTTCCCATGGCTGGCTCTAAACGCCACATCATTTACGGATTTGTCGTCGTGGCGCATCCTGATCAGGCGAAAATGCTTCGCCGAATGCCGCCGGAAGAAATTCGCCGCCACGCGACTGAGGCACAGAACAACGGACAGTCGTTAGTCACATTGGACGGCAAGATGTATATGTTACATCGGCAATCAGATCATACGCTAACACTTGTTCGCTATAGCGACGAGCATCGTTCAGCGCTATAATCCGCTGCCTGGTGCGGCTGGCCAGCGCGGGCATTTTTTGGTACCATACGAGTATTATGGCACTCGAACGGGACAAAAGACGGCACGAGCTTATCAACGTTCATCAGGTCATTGGTGATAAGGATGTCATTAATTATTTAAAGAACTCGGATCACGATGTGGTTGAGGGATTATTTTATAATGCCAAACGGTTCGGACTCGCCACGTTTGTCTTTCAGGAACAGCAATACCATATCACCCGCAATAAAGATTTTTCGTTTACCATCGAACTAAGCGAGGTTCAGGAGGTAACGCCGGAGTCGCTGGCTTAATATTATGACGCTTTTTGGTCGTTTGAAACGCTTCGCTCCGACTGCGGCGCGGCAACACTACCATCACCTAGTCAGCATCATCGCTAACCTGTGGTTTGGGCGACCATCACGCCATTTGGTCGTTATTGGTGTGACTGGTACGGACGGAAAAACAACTACGGCTTCGTTGATTGCCGACGTACTGGGCGCCAGCGGCGCTAAGGTCGGCCTTTCAACATCGGCGGTTTTTCAAGTTGCCCAGGAGCGCTGGCTCAATGAAACGCACCTGACGATGCCGGGGCGCTTTGCGTTGCAGATACTGCTGCGCCGGATGGTAACCGCCGGCTGTCAGTACGCGGTGATCGAAATGTCGTCAGAAGGGTTAGCGCAGTACCGCCACGCCGGTATTGATATTGATGTGGCCGTCATTACCAATCTGACGCCGGAGCACATTGAATCGCACGGATCATTCGAAGTGTACAAAAAAGCGAAAGGTCAACTGTTTCAGGCGATAATTCGCGGCGGTGATAAAAATGTGAACGGTAAAGCAATTCCGAAGGCAACGGTTGTGAATCTTGATGACCCGGCGCACGAATATTTCTTGAAATTTTGGGCGGAAGCGCATTATGGTACGAGTCTTCAACCGCATCCGCCGGTCGCCGTTCGCCAGGAAAAAGCCGTGGTGATTGCGCCGACATCGATAGATAGTGGCGCTACTGGATCGCTGTTCGTCGTCAACGGCCACAACATCAGTTTGCCGATGGCCGGCGAGTACAACGTGCAAAATGCCCTGCAAGCCATTGCCGTCGGATTAGTACTTGGACTCGAATGGCCGGTGATTATTTCCGGATTAGCGAAAGCGCAACCGATTCCTGGTCGTGGTGAAGTAATTGATTCCGGCAAAGGATGGAAGGCGGTTGTTGATTATGCTTTAACACCAAACGCGTTAGAGCACCTGTATCGATCATTGCAACAGCAAGGCGTAAAAAGAATTATCGGCGTCTTCGGTGCGGCTGGCGGCGGACGCGACCTCTGGAAACGACCGGAACTTGGTAGGATTGCTGCGCAGTACTGCGACAAAATAATCCTGACCGCCGACGATCCGTATGATGAGGATCCAGCCGCGATTGCCGCGGCAATCGCGGCTGGCGTGCCGGATGCCGATAAGCACAAAGTCGAAATCATCCTCGATCGCGGCGAAGCAATTAAGAAAGCCACGAACATTGCTCAATCCGGCGACGTCGTGGCGGTAACGGGCATGGGCTCGGAAACATCGATGATGGTCAAGGGGAAACAGGTGGAGTGGAACGATGCACAGACGGTAACAAACTTCTTACGCGGTTCATGAACAAAAGTAGTAACGCTAGAAAATTTACCAGGTCGGGCAAGACCACTGATTTTTTACAGGAGATTATTTCGGCTATTCCAAAAGGAACAAGCGTGTATGTTATTGGCGGAGCAATACGCAATGCATTATATTTTGAATTATTTCATAAGGCGTTGCCGCAACGAGATTACGATTTGCTGGTAATAGGTGATTTCAAGACGTATGTTGCCGCCTTACGAAAAAGCGGATTTGTGTTTGGAAAAATTCGGAGAAAAAACCAATTGGTCTTAAAAAAGAAGCGCATCACGGACCCACAATCGATTCGTGATTATTTCGTGTTGGATATCCACGCTAGCACAGATAAAAGCGTGCAACGCAATCTGCTGAAGAACGCCGCGTTCACGATCAACGGTTTTGCTATCCCGCTGGAAAACTATCTTGCGAAGCGCGTTTCGCCGTACGTTATTGCTTTGCCCGGTGCACAGCAGGATCTGAAAAAACGGCAGCTACGGTTAACAAAGGTTGGCTACTTAGGCCACCCGGCCACGTTGTTTGCCTGTTTGCGCTTTATGTCGATCGGTTTTCAACCGCCGAATAAGAAAGACATCCCGTTACTCGTGAAACGATTATCAACATTAGAACATTGGCGGTTTGATCGCAATGTACAAAAAGTGTTTGAGTATGTCGGCGGGGAGAAGAAGGCTCGGATGTTAGTAAAGAAGCTAGGAATTACGGAGGATGTATTTGTTCGAAAAACATGACCCTCGCTTGGAAAAAACTGAGTGATAAAAGAATCACGATCAATCGTTACCGTTCGCTCAGAAAGAAACGGTTTCGTTTGCCGACCGGCGTGGTTGGCGATTTTTACACCAATAATACGCCCGATATTGTTAGCGCCTTGGTGGTAACAACAGACAAGCGGGTGGTGCTGGTGAAGCAATTCCGTCCGGGTATTGAGCGGATGCTGTTAGAAGTTCCCGGCGGAGCAATTGAATCAGGTGAAAAACCGCGATCAGCTGTTGCGCGCGAGGTTCTCGAAGAAACCGGCTATCGCGGCCGCGTGCAACCGTTGGGGAAAGGTCACAGCGATGCCTGGTCTGAAGGGTGGTGGTATCACCACCTTGTGACTGATGCAATATTTGTGCAACCACCGAAACACGATCGGTTTGAATTAATTGAAGTTGTGGTGGTACCGATGAAGAAATTCTTGCAGATGATTCAGCAGGGTGCAGTAGTGGATTCAAGAACGGTATATCGGGGATTACTGAAACTCGGCATACTGAAAGTAAAGAAAACTAAATGATCATCCGCCATACATCACAAATCGGTGAACCGGTAATTCGCAAAAAAGCTTTGCGTGTGAAAGATGTGCAATCAGTAAAAACAAAAAAGATGGTCCGTGATTTGATTGATTCAATGCGTTATCATCAACTTGTGGGCATGGCCGCACCGCAAATTGGCATTAGCGCGCAGATTTTTGTAACGGAAATTCGAAAAACCGAAACCCGCAAGAATCCAAAACAACTTGATCATCTACGCGTTTTCATTAATCCTCGCATTATTCATGTCTCAAAAAAACAGGAAACCGATTACGAGGGTTGCGGAAGCGTAGCAGATGCTCAGTTGTTTGCACCTGTACAACGGCCTAACATGGTAACTATTGAGGCTCTCAATGAATATGGGGAGGTATTTATTCTCGAGGCGAAGGGCTTGCTGGCACGGGTGATTCAACATGAATTTGACCATCTGCAGGGGAAGGTGTTTCTTGATCGGGTAAGGGTAACAACTGCAATCCTCGATCGACAGAATTATATTAGCCGTCAGAAGTAGGTGAACTGTGGATAACTTCGGGAAGAGTATGGGGATATTTTTTGGCTAAGATTAGGGAAAAGACGTTTTCGTGGCTAAGGTTAGCCAAAAAATAGGCACTTGACAGAAAAACCCAAATATCCTTGACAGAGACGTCAAATGTTGGTATCCTCATCAAGCGTATTTTGAGTTATATTTTGAGCATATATTCAGCGCCTTTGAGCGCTACACGCCTCTGGTGCGGGGCGAGATCTCAACAACATTAACCCCTCTCTTGCCCGAGAGAGGATGGGGGTATTTTCATGTCTGACCAAATGTTACAGGCCGAGCGGAAGTACTTTACGAAGTTGCATGAGGCAACGCCGTTGCCGAATCTCATTGAGATTCAACAACGAAGCTACGACTGGTTTTTCCGCGATGGTTTAAAGGAGTTGTTCGAAGAAATCTCGCCAGTGCGGGATTTTATCGGACGCGACCTGGAGTTATCGTTCCTCGACTACTACCTCGACGAACCGAAGTTCGACGAAGTGGCAGCCAAGGCGAAAAATGTGACCTACGAAGCGGCGCTGCGGGTACAAGTCCGCTTGGTCAACAAGAAAACCGGAGAAATTAAAGAACAAGAAATCTACCTCGGCGATTTTCCGTTGATGACGGATCGCGGGACGTTTATCGTCAACGGCATCGAACGCGTCGTTGTTTCACAGCTCATCCGCTCCGCGGGCGTGTTTTTTACCGCGGAAGCAGTTCGCGGTCGCCGTTACTACGGGGCGAAGATTATTCCGAACCGCGGCGCTTGGCTGGAATTAGAAACAGACGTCAACGGCGTGATTTCAGTGAAGATTGACCGCAAACGCAAAGTCGCCATCTCTGCTTTCCTCCGGGCATTCGGGTACGCGACAGATGCGGAAATTTTCGACCTCTTCAAAGATGTCGATATTAATCCGAAGATGAAGTATTTCGAAGCGACGATTGCCAAGGACACCTCGCACGATGAAGCCGAAGGTTTGAAAGAAGTCTACAAGCGTATTCGTCCGGGCGATCTCGCTACGGTCGACAATGCTCGTGATCTCATTCACAAAATGTTCTTCTCTTTCGATCGTTACGATTTCGGTCGCGTCGGTCGCTACAAGTTGAACACCCGATTCAATTTTGATTTCCCGAATACACCGGAATATCGCGTCTTGCAAAAGAGCGACCTCATCGAAATCATCAAAGAAATTATCCGACTGAACAATTCGCAACACGAACCGGACGATATCGACCACCTCGGCAATCGTCGCGTCCGTGCGATCGGCGAACTCGTTCAGAATAAATTCCGCGTCGGTTTAGCGCGTATGGAGCGCATCATTAAGGATCGCATGTCCACCTTGGACATCAACACCTTAACACCGAACCAGCTGATCAATGCTCGACCGGTCATCGGTTCGATCAAGGAATTTTTCATGAGCTCGCAATTGTCGCAGTTCATGGACCAGACGAATCCGTTAGCCGAACTCGAACACAAACGCCGCCTCTCGGCCATGGGTCCAGGCGGTTTATCACGCGAACGCGCCGGATTCGATGTTCGCGACGTGCACCGCACGCACTACGGCCGCATCTGTCCGATCGCTACGCCGGAAGGACCGAATATCGGTCTCGTTGGACACTTGTCCAGCTACGCACGGGTTAATGACTACGGTTTTATCGAAACGCCGTTCCGAAAAGTGGTTCACGATGTGCCGAACAATGGTGAGGCGGCCGTCGGAGAAATCGCACGTGAAGATATGGACGCAATTGTGAAGGCCGGTGAAAAAATTACCGCCGCACAAGCGAAACTCTTGAAATCGACTGACCGCCCGAAGATTGCCGTTAAGCCGCGATCGACGAAAGATGTTATTTATCTCGACGCTTTTACAGAAGAACGTTTTGTCACGACGGCAGCTACGACAGAACTTGATGATAACGGCCACTTCCTCAAACCGACGGCTGAAGTCCGATTGCACGGTGAGCCAACGATCGCCGGCGTCGAGACCATTGATTATATGGATGTATCGCCAAAGCAAATTGTTTCTATCGCTACCTCGTTGATCCCGTTCCTCGAACACGATGATGCTGTTCGCGCTTTAATGGGAACGAACATGCAACGACAGGCGGTTTCTTGCATCAAACCGGATGCGCCAATCGTCGGTACGGGCGTTGAAGGACGCGCGGCCGCTGATTCGGGCCAAGTTATTCTGTCGCAGAAGGCCGGTACGGTGATCAAGGTTCAGGCCAATGAAATACAGGTGCAAGAAGAAGACGGCAATATCCGCATTTACCATCTCCGCAACTTCTTCCGCTCAAATGCTTCAACGTCGATCAACCAGAAAGCGGTTGTCATGCCGGGACAGAAAATCGAGCGGGGAGCGCTACTCGCTGACGGCGCCGCGACGGATAACGGTGAATTAGCTCTTGGTCAAAACTTGGTGGTGGCTTTTATCCCCTGGGAAGGCGGCAACTACGAAGACGCTATTCTGATCTCTGAGCGCGTCGTCCACCAAGATCGCTACACCTCGATCCACATTGAAGATTACACAATCGACGTCCGCGACACGAAGCTTGGACCGGAGGTTGTGACCCGCGATATTCCGAATATTTCCGAAGAGAAATTGAAAGATCTCGATGAAGAAGGCGTGGTGCGCATCGGCGCCCAAGTCGCTTCTGGCGATATCTTGGTCGGAAAAATTACACCGAAAGGTGAAACGGAATTATCAGCCGAAGAAAAATTGCTCCGCGCGATTTTCGGCGATAAAGCGAAGGACGTTAAAGATTCCTCATTGTACTTAGAGCACGGCGAGCACGGCAAGGTCGTCGACATCAAAGTCTTCTCCCGAGAGAAGGGCGATAAGTTGCCGGCCGGCGTGATCAAGCAAATCCAAATCTCCGTCGCCCAGCTCCGGAAAATCCAAGTCGGCGACAAGATGGCCGGTCGCCACGGCAATAAAGGCGTCATTTCCCGTATTGTGGCTGTTGAAGACATGCCGTATCTCGCCGATGGAACGCCGGTTGATATTATTCTCAATCCGCTCGGCGTGGCTTCCCGTATGAACCTGGGGCAGATTCTGGAAACACACCTCGGTATTGCGGCAAAACGACTCGGTTTCCGCGTCGCTTCGCCTGTGCTCGACGGTGTACCGGAAGAGAAGATTAAAGATCTCTTGGTTGAAGCCGGATTGCCGCGCGACGGTAAAATGACGGTGTACAATGGACGCACCGGACAACCGTTCGATCTTCTGGTGACTGTCGGTGTGATGTACGTCTTGAAACTGAACCACCTTGTCGAAGACAAGATCCACCAACGCTCGATCGGTCCGTACTCACTCGTGACGCAGCAGCCGCTCGGCGGAAAAGCCCAATTCGGCGGCCAACGTTTCGGCGAAATGGAAGTCTGGGCATTAGAAGCGTACGGAGCGGCCTCAACACTGCAAGAAATTCTGACCATCAAATCGGACGATGTCCCGGGACGATCGAAGGCCTATGAATCGGTGATCAAGGGCGAGCCAATCAAGCGTCTCAATGTGCCGGAGTCATTCAACGTCTTGGTGCGCGAATTGAAAGGTCTTGGTCTTGAGGTTGATCTGATTGGTGCGCAAATTGCCCCGGAAGAGGAGGAGCGTCCGAAACGCATTTACGAAATTCCACCGGATGTGCTCATCGCTGAAGAGCCGCCGAAAGAAGAAACACCGGAGATCGTCGAACCGGTGACGCCAGAAGTCGAAGCCTAACCCACCACTCCTATGCCATACGAAGAAGCTCACGCCGTCGATTTCAAAGCCATCCGATTGAAGGTGGCGTCACCTGAAGATATTCATCGCTGGTCATTCGGCGAAGTCACCAAGCCGGAAACGATTAATTACCGCACGCAAAAACCGGAAAAGTCTGGATTGTTTGCCGAAGAAATTTTCGGACCATCCAAAGATTGGGAATGTTTCTGCGGGAAGTACAAGCGCATCCGCTATAAAGGCATTGTTTGCGACAAGTGCGGTGTTGAAGTCACGCGTTCCGTGGTTCGCCGCGAACGCATGGGTCATATCAACCTGGCTACGCCGGTCTCGCACATCTGGTTCCTCCGCGGTGTACCGTCGAAAATCGGCTTAATGCTCGACATGGGCGTCCAAGACTTAGAAAAAGTTATTTATTTTGCCAACTTTATCATTACCTCGGTTAATGATACGTTGCGCGCCGAAACACTCAATCAATTGGATGGGGAATTTACCTCCAAGAAGAAACAGATTGACGCCGAAGCTCAGCAGCAATCAAACCAACTGAAGCAACAGCAATTGGCCGCGACGGATGAAAAATCGAAAGCCAAATTGGAAGTTGATATCCAGAATCTTGGCTTAGCGAAAATTGAAAAACTCGAACTCCTTGATGAGGCTGTTGATACCGCCCGCAAGGAATTGAAGAGTCTGGCGCCACTACAAATTTTAACCGAGCAGGCGTATCAAGATCTGTCACTGAAGTACGGACATGTTTTTGAAGCGTCCATTGGTGCTGAAGGAATTCACGGTCTGCTGGCGAAAATGGATCTCGACGTTCTCATTCAGCGCTTGGAAGCGGAAGTTATTGATGTCACTGAATCAAAACAGCGTCGCGTTGTTCGTCGCTTACGTTTAGCCAAGAATTTGAAAGCCAACAACATTCGACCGGAGTGGATGGTGATGACCGTGCTTCCGATTATTCCGCCGGATCTACGTCCGATGGTGCAACTCGACGGTGGACGATTCGCCACCTCCGATTTGAACGACCTTTATCGCCGCGTCATCAACCGTAATAATCGTTTGAAGCGCTTACTCGAATTGAACGCGCCAGAGGTCATCGTCCGCAATGAAAAGCGCATGTTGCAGGAAGCGGTTGATGCCTTGATCGACAATGGTGCTCGTCATGGAAAAACCGTGACCGCTTCAACCGGGCAGAAGCGTATGCTTCGTTCGATTGCCGACATGTTGAAAGGGAAACAAGGTCGTTTCCGTCAGAACTTGCTCGGTAAGCGCGTCGACTACTCTGGCCGCTCAGTTATTGTTATCGGTTCGTACTTGAAACTTGACCAGTGCGGTTTGCCGAAGCGCATGGCATTAGAATTATTCCGACCATTCGTTATTTCTCAACTCATCAAGCGCGAGTACGTTCACAATGTTCGCTCTGCTGGTCGGTATATCGAGGCCGGTCATGCCGAGGTGTGGGATATTCTTGAAGAAGTGACCAAAGGCGCAACCGTATTCCTCAACCGCGCCCCTACGTTGCACCGCCTCGGTATTCAGGCTTTCCACCCAATCTTGATTGAAGGTAAAGCTATTCAGGTTCACCCATTGGTTTGTTCGGCATTCAACGCTGACTTCGACGGCGACCAGATGGCCGTCCACGTACCGTTAACGGAGCAAGCAAAGTGGGAAGCGGAAAACCTGATGATGTCAACGAAGAACTTACTGAAACCAGCGACGGGTACGCCAGTCGTCACGCCGAACATGGACATTGTGTTGGGCTGCTACTACATGACGCAAGTTGCTGACAGCAAGGACTATGTTTTTGCTAGCACCGACGAAGCGACGCTCGCTTATGAATCTGGATATATTGGTGTTCAAACCAAGGTCAAAATTCGCATCGATCACGAACTTATCGAAACCACCGTCGGCCGTGTCCTTTTCAATCGGTTAGTGCCGAAAGAATTCGGTTACATGAACGAAAGTATGGACAAAGGTGCGTTGTCATCGCTTGTCTCCCGATCGTTTGTTGAATTAGGACAAGATCGTACCGTTGAGCTTCTCGATGCTGTGAAAAATTTCGGTTTCAAGTACGTGACCCAATCAGGAATTTCCTGGGGCATGAGCGACTTGGAAGTACCGAAAGAGAAGCCGCAAATCATCGCCACCGCGAATAAACACATCGAAGAAATTCAAGAAGCGTTTGATGCTGGTTTATTGACCGAAGCTGAGCGTTACGTTCGTGTTATCACTACCTGGACGGCGGCCAAAGAAGAAGTTCAAGCCGCATCGAAGGCGGCACTGAATAAACTGGGCTCAGTCTACATGATGATTAACTCGAAAGCTCGAGGCTCGTGGGCCCAAACGACACAGATGATGGGTATGAAAGGTTTAGTGGCCAGCCCGTCAGGCCGAACCATGGAGTTGCCAGTCAAAGCAAGCTTCAAAGAAGGCTTCGATGTTCTTGAATATTTCATCTCGACCCACGGTGCTCGTAAAGGGTTGACTGACACGGCGTTGAAAACAGCGAATGCTGGTTACCTCACGCGTCGATTAGTCGATGTCTCGCAAGACGTGGTTATCAACCACGAAAATTGTGGCGACACCATCGGACACACTATTACTCAACAGGAAAGCGAAGACATGGGCTATGAACTGTTAGCCCGAATCACCGGCCGAGTAATGGCGGCTGATCTTGTCGACACGAAGGGTAAGGTGCTCGTAAAGAGCGGTGAAATTGTAACGGCGAAGATGACGGAAAAACTGAAGAAGTCGACGATTACCGAAGCCACGATTCGTTCGGTGCTCTCTTGTAAAGCCGCGCGCGGCGTCTGTCGGTCGTGTTATGGCTACGACTTGGCGCGTAATGATATGGTGGCGATCGGAACAGCGGTCGGTATAATCGCCGCTCAGTCCATCGGCGAACCTGGTACTCAACTGACGATGCGAACCTTCCACACTGGCGGTGTGGCTGGCGGCGACGATATCACCCAAGGTTTACCACGAGTCGAAGAACTCTTCGAAGCGCGTCCTGTGAAATCTCCGGCGCTTTTAGCGACCGTTGCTGGCCGCATCAGCATTGATACAACCGGTGAACAGAAGCTGATCAAGATTATGCACCAAGCCACTGGCAGTGACCGTTATGATCTGCCGAAAGCACGGGCCAAGGCTAAAGCGGATATCAAGGTCAAGGACGGCGAAGCGGTCAAAGCTGGCGATCTCCTGATGACGATCGGCGAGAAGAATATTACCGCTGAACGCGACGGCAAAGTGAAAATGGCGCCGACGGCACTCTACGTCGAATTCGAACACGAAACATCGACCGATTTGGAACTGATCGGCAACTCGTCGCTCCGCGTGAAGCAAGGCGATCTGGTCGATGAAGGCGCAATATTGACCGACGGTTCGATCAACTTGCATGAACTGTACGCCCTGCAGAGCCGACAAGCGGTGCAGAAGTATATCATCAAGGAAATCCAATTCATCTACTCCTCGCAAGGCCAATACCTGAACGATAAACACATCGAAATCATTGTTCGCCAAATGTTCTCCCGCGCCTACATCAAGTCGGCCGGCGACAGCAACCTGGTGGTCGGTGAAATCGTTGACCGCGCAGTGGCTGAGGACATTATGGTCAAGATGAAGAAAGCGAAGAAAGCTCCGCCGGAAATCGAATCGCTCCTGCTCGGCGTCACGAAGTCATCGCTCTCGACGGAAAGCTGGCTCTCAGCTGCGTCGTTCCAAGAAACTGCGCGCGTGCTGATTGACGCCGCGGTCTCGGGGAAGATAGACCCGCTCCGCGGGTTGAAAGAAAACGTGATTATCGGAAAACTCATCCCAGCCGGTACCGGATTCGAATCACATCAACGACGAATGGAAGCAGAAGAACTTCTCGCTGAAGCGGCGGCGTAAGACCACCTTTTCCGGAGCATAGCTCCGGGCTCCTCCTAACCAGAGGAGGAGCAGGTGCCCTGGTGAGGACACGACGCTCAGACTGAAGAAACATGTATTCCCATGGAACTTCCATGGGAGTATTTGTATATATAAAACATTGACAAACACAACTTTTTTTGATATAATACTCTGAGAAATAAAAGTATTTTCGTCGAAACCCACAACAAGGATGAAAGCAACCGAACAAGTGGCAACCCTGCGTGAAAAAATATCCGAACGTCTCGGCACACGTCGAGCGCTTAGTATCATCAGCCTAACGGCTGGTGCCGCTGTTTTAGCGTTTGCTGCGATTCTTTTGCCGAGCGCTATGAACCAACAGGTACTTCCACCACTTCAACCCCTTACCGCTGGTACCTACGCTCCTGCGCAGGTTGTTTTTAAGATAAAGGCGGGAAAAAATCCGACGGAAGTTGTTTCAAAACTGCTAACAAAAAAGCAAACGGTTTATAAAAATACAAAAACCGGAAAACTGGTACCGAGTTCGGATACGTCAGTCAAAGCTATCCCCAAGAGCTTCACCCAACAAACTCTCACTCTACACCAAAAGAACATCCAACAAGTCTTTCCAAAGGTAATAATTGCTGATGACGTCAAGAATAAGATCCTTGCCAGGAAAGATGCTAAGGATCCGAACGTGACTTACGACAAGCTCGGGATGGGACAGTGGTACGTCTTAACAACAACCGAAGTGGATGCGGATGTGGCGCAGATGGTGCAACAATTGAAGTCTGATAAGGGAAATGTGGAATCGGCGAGCGCCAATGGCTTTTCTACGCTTGACTCTGTAAAAACGACAGCTCCGGTAGCCGGAGGGGAAACTGGCGGTGGCGAAAGCGGTGCAACAGCCACCGGTTGTACCAATCCGAATGATCCGTATTCGTGTACTATTGGGTACCTTGATGATAGTACGGGCGAAAATAGCGCCGTGCCCAACCAGTGGGACCTTAGTGCTGTAAATGTTCAGTCGGCTTGGGCGATTACCAAAGGTAGTCCAGCAACAATCATTGCCATTGTTGATTCGGGGATAGACTATTCTCATCCTGAATTTCAGAATAGAATCTGGCTCAATAGCCTAGAAGATATCAACCATAATGGTTGTGCGGATTATTGGCCGAGCACCGATTTTTCAACGCACCTAGATTGCTATGGAAAATCAGTTAACATTGGCGGCGATGTCGATGGAAAAGATAACGATGGCAATGGGTACATTGATGATATCAATGGCATGAATTTCGACTACGCCACCGCCACGAACAGTCTACAAAATAATCCAACTCAGGGTCCCACTGATACGACTCACCACGGAAGTATTGTGGCGAGTGTTGCTGTTGCAAACACCGACACCGTGCAGCCATATGGAATGGCTGGTATATGTCCAAATTGTACGTTGATGCCAGTTGTGGCACAGAATAGTGACGGTGTGGTGAATACGTCGACAACACTTGCAGCCGCTATTCGATATGCAACCAACAATGGCGCAGATGTGATAAACATGAGCTGGTATAGTCAACAATCGGACAACTACCTCATCAGCGTAGCTCTCGAAGATAGTGCTGCGGCGGGTACGGCACTTGTCACAGCGACTGGTAATGACGATATTCAGCTAGATGGTTCAGGTCTACAGCCACAAACGAATGAAAACGTTATTCTTGTTGGTGGTGTGCAGCCGGACAAAGGGCGTTGGTTGTATACAAATTTTTTGGGGCAAAAGAAAGGTTCAAATTATGGGTCACAAATTGACATTATGGCACCGAGTGCAGACATCTTAGGAGTTGCTGCGCGAAGTTATTCATCAACTTTATCATACGATCAACGACCACTTCTTGACGATGTAACAAAGTGTATTGAGCCAATCTATTATCATGATACTTGCGGAGCGGTGCAAAACTTGAGTGGTACTGGGAGCAATCAATACTTTTTCTATGATGAAGGAACAAGCTTTGCAGCGCCAATTGTCAGCGGTATCGTTGGTCTCATAAAATCCGTCAACCCGGCGTTAAGTCTATACGATATAAAGCAAATTTTGGAAACAACCGCCACAACAATGCATGATGTGACTGACGAGAGCGGTGTGCTGCAAAACTTCCCCGGAACGTGGAACCAATATTCCGGCTACGGCCTAGTCAATGCCCAAGCAGCAGTGAAACAAGCCTTCGACCGTCGACCAGATTTCTCGTTTACATCATTTGCTGCGATGGCGGGAAGCCAGCCCGTGGTGGATAAAGGGAGCAATAAACTCGGTTTGGATTTGTGGGTCGATAATGCTGGTTGGACGAGCGCGAAGAATGTGCCATATCGTATTATCAACACAGATACCAACACCACGGTGTACAACGGATTTGTGTATTACTTGAATGGCGGTTCTGGTGGTTCACTCGTCGATACTGTTACCGTTCCTTCCGGAATAACCATGCCAACTCATGTAAAAATTGTGATGGACCCTGATAACCGTTATTCGGAACCGTTTGAAACCGATAACACAAGTCCGATTATTACGGTTCTCCAATTTGGCGTGCCATATATTAATCATGTCGATCCGCCACGAATAAACTATGGCAGTACCGCGACGTTTACCGTTACCGCTTCAGACGCAAACACTGCTGCCTCGGACTTAACCATTAGTGTTGTGGAAAGCAGTAAACCTGTTGGCTCGACCTATAATGCAACGAACAAAACATTTTCCTGGACGCCAGATGCGACACAAGCAAGCGGTATTTATGCTCCGGAGTTTATGGTTGTAGACCCCGGTGGTCTCACTAGCACCAAGGCAATCCCAATCGCATTTAATAATCAGTCAGCCTTGGCAATTTCTGCAATTACCTCATACACAACACTTACTTATTCAGGGGTCACTTGGACAACGAGTAGGCCAGCCGACAAACAAATTGACCTCGGAACCACAACCGAGTATGGCACAACGTATTATGTTAGTGAGTCGCTGACGTCGCATAGGTGGGACTTCGCGACAGAACCCGGCACCACGTACCACTATAAATTAACCTCATGTACGACTGGTAGTCCGAAAACCTGTTCCTCAACGAGTGACCAAATAATAACCACCCCAGCGCTTCCTCCGCCTCCAGCACTATCAAATTATGCCGTAAAACTTATTTTGGACCAATGGCCATATGCGGTGCAAGTGAGTTGGGATACAGATATTCCGTCTGTTGGTACTAGTTATTTAACGGTTCCGGGGATGGGCACTTATACTTACCCAGATCCTGCCGGAGCGGTAACACACCATTCCATGATACTTCCCGTAAGTCCGAGTACAACCTATTTGACTAGAATAATGTCCTGTAACACAACAATACCTGCTCAGAATCAATTGTGCACACAAAGTACAATTTTGGAAATTACTACACCCGGCATGCAAAGCCCGCCAGCTCCACGAGTATTCTTCACAGGGGACAAAGCGACGGTTGCATGGTCTTGCGATGCGAAACAAACGACGGGATATGCAGTTTTACTGCCTTGGTACTCTCAGTCAGAATCCTCAACTCTCGGTGCTCCAGTAATATCGGGTATTTCATGGATGCCTGCCGCGCCAGGTCTTAGTTATGAAGGTCGGGTGAATTGGTCGACCGACATCAATTCAGATACAACAGTTGAATATGGTCTAGATACAAATTATGGCTATACACAGCATGCATCTTATCAAGAGAAGGGTCATCAAGTTGAAATTAACAACTCGGCGGTTAATGGTAAATTAAAACATTTTCGTGTCCGCTCTTGTACAAGCGATGGCAAATGTACAACTTCCAGCGATCAACTTCTCAATCCAGCCATAACGTTTTCTGGTATGACGCCGGTGGTGACATTTCTCGTCGCTCCCAACACGACATATACGTATAATATGTACGGGACTATATGGACAGGCTACGGTAATGGCACAGCAAACTACTGGTGTCAAAATATGAAAGTGATGAACTTCACCACGCCATCGGCAAACCCGCCACCGGTTTTCGATACAACACCAAGTCAGACGGCATACGTCGGCATACCTTTTTCTGTTCAAGTCCACGCAACAGATCCGGATGGAACTGCCGTGACATATGTGGCAACCGCTTTACCATCCGGGGTAACCTTTAATTCGACGAGCGCTACCTTGACGTGGACGCCGACCGCCGCAGATCTTGGGAAGACAAAGTCCGCAACGATTTGGGCTACTGATGGAGGACAACAAAGTCAGTCGCTTACTGTTAACATCACCGCGGCCCCACTTCCGCCACCTACCGTTGCCCTTACATCGCCCCTGGCTGGACAACCCTACGCTGGCGTACTTAACTTCTCCGCTTCAGCGAGTGTACCCGACGGCATTAAGCAAGTTGAATTCTACCTTCAAGGACAAACAACGCCGTTCGCAACCGATACGACAGCGCCATATGCTGCGGCTTTTGATGTATCACATTACCTTACCCCGACTAATCTATCCGGATATGCCGTGGCGGTAAGTAATTCTGGATTAAAAACAAGTTCGGCCTCAGTTTCATTTACGGTGTTTGGTGGAACAGACACAACGCCACCCGTAGTGAGCATTATCTCTCCCAAGGATGGGAATCCGACGGCGTATCCATCGGTATTCAAGGCAAATATCACAGATAACGTTGGTGTTGCGAGTTCGCGGTTCTACTTCGATTGTACGTTACCAAGTATTCACTACTGTCCCTTCACATACGTTGGCGCACCTTATACATTACAGTTAACTTATACGAACGCCTTTGCCCCGGGCTCATCGCATACGCTACAAGTAGAAGCATACGACTATGCGGGAAATACGACGCTGAGTCCAGTGGTGCATTTCTGGGTGAATTAAGGAAAATAAGGTTAGAGTTCGTATGTTAACGGGAAGTTGTCGAACCTTCGCATTTATGCTATAGTTAGCACTTCTATGGCTCAGTCGACACGATCCAGCAGGCGTTCACGCGCCAGGGGCAACGAGAAATCGGAACGGCGCGCACCAGCTGAATTGCCGATGCCGAAACTTACCCCAGAAACACGTCGGGCGATTACGATCGTCATTCTTTTTTTGGCCGCGGCGGTTATCGGATTGAGCGTCTTTAACCACGCTAGTACCGGCGGCGGCGCGCTCGGTCGGGGACTCGGCACCTTAGTCGGCTGGCAGCGGTATGTGCTGTGGGTTTACCTCGCCGTCATCGGTATTTACCTGCTGTTTCCGGAAAAATTCCACATCACCATCGCGCAGTGGATCGGCTTTGGTATTTCGGTATTCAGCCTCGCCGGGATTATGCAGTTATTCTTACCGATCGGCGATTCAGTCGCGCGAGCAATCAACGGCGATGGCGGCGGGTATCTCGGCGTGTTGATGGATTACCCATTGCGCCAGGGCCTTGGCGCGGCTGCCGCCGGCGTGATTATGGTTGGTTTGTTCTTGATCGGCTTACTCATCATGTTTAATACATCGCTCAAGGGGCTTGGCCAACAAGCAAATCTCCCGGCGTGGTTTATGGCTTGGATGCGCAATCGATGGTGGCAGCGAAAACTCGCTCATGACGCGAACGACCAAGACGTGATTGATGACGCTAACGGCGCACAAGATCCAGAATTTACCAAACAGGAAATTTCCGATGTAAAAACGGAAAGCGCTAGCGGTGAACACGTCGAAGAAGAAATGGTTCCATTACCGCCGAAACCGAAGAGGGAGAAACGGCACATCGTTATCCCATTTGATTTACTTGATCTTTCGGGCGGCAAACCAACGAGCGGTAACATCGAGGCCAATAAAGAAAAAATCAGACGGGCGCTAGAAACTTTTGGTATCTCGGTTGAAATGGGCGACGTCAACGTTGGTCCAACGGTTACGCAGTTCACACTGAAACCAGCTGAGGGCGTGCGTCTAGCACAAATTGCTTCACTGAGTAACGACTTAGCCTTGGCGCTAGCAGCGCACCCAATTCGTATTGAGGCGCCAATTCCGGGCAAGTCACTGGTCGGTATTGAAGTGCCGAACCAGAGCGTGGCTATTGTCAATCTCCGCGAGATTTTGTCATCCGATGCGTTCCGCATGCGCAAATCGGATTTGAGCTTCAGTCTTGGTAAAGATGTGTCCGGTGCACCATGGGTCGCCAATCTCGAACCGTTGCCGCACTTATTGATCGCCGGTGCAACCGGTTCAGGAAAATCGGTGCAAATTAATAGTTTAATTTTAAGCTTGCTCTTTAGTAATTCGCCGGATGATTTAAAGCTGATTCTTGTCGACCCGAAGCGTGTCGAATTATCGCTGTACAACGATATTCCGCACTTGCTAACGCCAGTTATTACCGACACCACGAAGACCATTAACGCCTTGCGCTGGGTCGTATCGGAAATGGATCGACGCTATCAAGTATTACAGAATGCTGGGAAGCGGAATATTTCTTCGTACCGCAAAGAAGTGAGCGACGATATGCCATACATCGTGGTTATTATTGATGAGTTAGCTGATTTAATGACCGTGGCGGCGAAGGAAGTTGAAGCGGCGATTGTTCGTTTAGCGCAAATGGCTCGCGCGGTCGGCATTCACTTGGTCTTAGCGACCCAACGACCATCAGTTGACGTCATCACTGGTTTAATAAAAGCTAACGTGACGGCTCGTGCAGCTTTCAGTGTGGCTTCGCAAATTGATTCGCGCACTATTCTTGATACCTCGGGTGCGGAAAAACTCCTTGGTAAGGGTGACATGCTCTACATGTCAGCTGAACTCTCAAAACCAAAGCGACTTCAGGGTGCCTACGTTTCGGAAAAAGAAGTCGAACGCGTCACGCAATACCTCAAGCAACGCGGTAAGCCGGATTACATGACCGACATTGTCGATAAGCCAGCGCCACAAATCGGCGGTAGCCTGGAAGACCTAGGTGATGATGAGCTTCTTGGTCAGGCGCGAGATATTATTCTGCAAACCGGAAAAGCCTCGACGACGCTCTTGCAACGCCATTTACGTCTTGGGTATGCGCGTGCTGCGCGTATTATGGATCTTCTCGAGCAGCAAGGATTTATCGGTCCGGGCATGGGCGCAAAACCGCGAGAAATTTATGGCTCAACAGATTCCATCGCAGGTTCAACTGAGCGTGACGCAGGTTCTAATTCTACGTCTGCAGCTGCCGGGGTGCCGGTTGATCCGCGTGATTTGCCAATCGATGATGATGTGCCGCCTACGCAACCGGAAGAAGTTATTGAGGAGCCGAGTGAAGATAACAACGACGTAACGGGATGACCTTCTCGAAGCGGCCGCTAGTTGATGGGGCGACGCTCGGTGATCGCCTCCAAACACTTCGAAACGAAAGCCGATTGACGATTGAGGATGTTGCTTCGCGATTACACATCTCGCCGAAGTATTTAGTGGCGATTGAATCCTCGCGGTATCGTGATTTGCCTGGCCAGGTATATGCCAAACAATTCGTTCGTCGTTATGCTGAATTATTAGAAACCGATGTGGCGATGGCGATCGGCATTTTTGAGCAAGAATATGCCGTGGTCACAAAAACTGGACCAGCCTCACGGCCACTACTCACACCTCGTGCGAATACCGATTTTTCTTGGGGACGGAAATACATTCGTTTTATTGCGGCTGGAATAATACTGGTTGCGGTGTTCGCCTATATCGGCTTGCAAGTAATACAAAACTTTCTTCCACCACAATTGCTCATCACACAACCAAGTCGCGATATTGCTACGAAGCAAACAACAATGACTATTACCGGAAAAACCGACCCTAATGCGACCGTTACAATAAACGACGAAGCAGTGCAAACGACAGCTGGTTCATTTACTTTGACGATTGACCTACACACCGGACTTAATACATTGAAAATTTCTGCAATAAAGAAACACAGTTCAGCTCGAGTTGTGATACGGCAAGTGCTCGTGGAATAAAAAAAACTAACCCGAAGGTTAGTTGTGTTTGGCCTGGCGGCGATGCCAGGAAAAGAGCAGGATCGCGCCGAGAACCATCGGACCGAGCGGCTGCCACGACCCGGACTGGAAGATCCGGATATTCGGTGCACCGATCGAACGGAGAATCTCGTTGCCGAACATGGCGCCGGGAATGAGAATCCACAGCCAGCCAGTCCAGATGACCCAGCCGGAAATGATCTGGTCCAACCCTTTGTCGCGGCTGTTGATGAGCGAGAAGAACATAGCCAGAATTACCAGCAACAGCATCCACTGGATCACGTGCGGCTCCTTGTGTGAGGGGTGAGGCTACAACAGCGATCGGACGTAGGTGGCGACATGGTACGGATAACCGTTCGACTGACGCATGCCGGGCATGGTGGTGGAATGGACCTTCTGAAAACGATGGTGTTCCAGCAGGGTGGCCATGTGGGCATTCTCGGCCCAGATTTCAACCATGATCCCAGGCACATTATGCTGTCTGAGCTGCTTCAGAAATCGGGCAGCGAGCTGGTACGTAGATGAACGACCTTCGGGCAAAACATTCAGGTGAGCGTGAGCCGGAAACGCCGGATTGTAATACTCGAGCGGTTCGCGACGAAGTACCTTTCCGAGAATGTCTCCGATTGTCCGCCACAGAAAGCCGGCTGAACCGGAACGGAAGAGCGATCCGCGACGCAGGACGCCGAGCAGGATACTGGGGTAGACGTCGTCCATATACTTCTGGAACAGCTTCGTGTCCGGACAACCCATCAGGTAACCGACGAGGCGTCCGCGAAATTCGAGCACCCAGATCCATCCCGGCGTGACGTCGGTGTAGTACCGGGTGAACAAATCGGCAATGAGCTCGCGATCGGTGCATTGCAGGTCGATCGGATTGCCCATAATTGCGGTATTACACATCAGCTGACGAATTTCCCGCCGATCAGACACTCGATATGGTCGACATGTGACGTGTGTGGCTAGGAATTCCTCCTGCGCACAAGTGGACATAGCACTCTCCTTCAGTTGGAATGAACGGTTTTTACAATTTTCTTTTCTCACTTGAGCGCTCCAGTTCCGCGAGCAGGCGGCGCTGAAACGCTCGAGTGAAACTGAGAGATTATTTTTGGCGTGAGCCAGGGAAAATCTCTCGAAAACCAGTTGGTTGTGATCTCGGTTTACGCGTAAATGGTCCTCCGACACATCACTTGGCCGTTTGCATCATTCAGGGCGATGACACATCGTTCCGATCCGGGACCTTCCGGAGCCAAGATCTCGAACGTCAGATCATGGGGCAGGATGATTCGCATCTCCTCCAGCCCGGTCACGTCATTGACATTGGCCGGATTTCCGCTGAAGGGGTTGGTATAATCCGGGTTCATATTCATGCCGCGCACAAGGTCCATGTTCTTGGGCAGGCGCTTGTGGCCATGAACATATCGGAGGATCTTGATCTCCAGCTCGAGGAAGTTTTGCGCGTGCCGTGATTCGCACCGCTCCAGATTCCTCCTTTTTTCCAACTCACGAAACCGCGCCCGATCCTGAAAAATGGCTACCACCAGGAACACTACGGCCGCGATCAACAAACAAGCCGCAAGCAAACTCATTATGCTGCTCCTCTCTTCGCGTAAAGCGATGAATTGTGACAGAACAGTATTTCTTTTCGTTTTCTCACTTGAACGTTCCACGGTTGTGAAACGCTCGAGTGAGAGCCCGCCGCGCAATCCATATCCACCGAAGTGAACGTAGAATTGCGCGGCAGGCGAGAACAGCTAGGAGGTCTAGACGGAACCTTGCAGCTTGGCGCGATGCTTCTCCATCATGCACATGGGGCATTCGCCATTCGACAAGCATACCTCGTCATGTTTGGCGCAGACCGTGGCGATTGCCGGGACAGCGCGGGTGCCATCGGGACGGATGAATGCGGTCGGACGTTCGTTGTAGAGATTGATCGCATTCGTGAGCAGGATCACACGGCCGCCCTCGACGTACCACCAGACGCGGTAGGGACGGGAATTGCTCTCGTCCCAGGTCGACTGATACAGCATGCCGTCCTTGTCACGAGCGACGAGGTCGGTGCCGTGTCCTGACGCATTTGTCGATTCATTTTCGATTGTGACGACGATTTCTCTCTCGATGCGTCGACCCCAATGGAGAATGCCATGCTGGTCGCGATACTGCACGCTGGGCATGTCCGGCATGTATGGCCACAACACGAACTTCTTCCCGACGAATTCCATTTTGGAGCTCCTTGTTGAGGTGGGCTACAGAAGCAACAACTGCTGAGACTTGATCGGCTGAGGTGCCGGCGTAGGCTGTGCCGGTACTTCGTGTTGCGGACGACAGTGAGAGCAGGTAAAAACATTCTTCCACCGACGCTGACGAGCATCCGGCCAGTACTGAATCCAGCACCTCTCCTTCGGAAGAATCCGCTCGTGGCATTCACAACATTCATGTTCTTTGTGAGCCGTAACGCTGTGAAACGCAGGAATGTCCATCCTTGAACCTCCTAGTGTTGTGAAGAGCAGTTTCTATTTTCTGTGTTTCGCTTGAATATTTCAATTGCTTGCAATACTCGAGTGAAAGGAGGACGATGTGGCTATCCATCCTCTCAATGAGCCGGGTGGCTCGAGTTGAAGGTGCTTAACGCAGTTCGGTCAACACAACCATACTGGAAGTGAAGCCATTGTAACTGGATTCACGTCCGGTGCAGACGCTGATGATCCGCAACTCGGGGTGCTGCTTGACGAAGGCGGCGAGGGATTCCGGAAAGACGTCCATCAGGACCCCATCGAAGCGTCCGTAGAACCCGATCTCGTAAACGCCGTGACCGATTTCTTCAGCCTCGATCACGGGCCTATCGTTATAGACCGGTTGCGGCGGCGTGGGTTCGTCCGGAACAGCGATCTCGTCGTTGCGGAACTTGTGACGCATGAAGCGCCAGACAACCACGATGACAGCGGCGGCGCCAATAACAGTGACAGCCAAAGCCAGATTGGTCATTGTATCCTCCAGATTTGATTGTGACGGAACGATGTTACTTTGGTTTTCTCACTTGACCGGACAACTATTGGATTAGTTCTCAAGTCGAGTGAGAAGGGAACTCGCGGGTCCCCCTTATCTCAAGGTGCATCTAGATCGGACTCGTCTTCGCCCGACGCGCATCGTTGGTCAGCTTGATGGCGATGCCGATAGCGCCGATGCCGACGCAGAAGACCAGAATGGCCGCTGATCCGAGGCCGGGATCGGCACCGGTATTGGTGAAGGCAAAGTAGATGCCGTAACCACCAAGCGCGGCGATCGGCAGACCAAGAATGGTCAACACGAGCGCTACCAGGAGTTGCGTAACCTTCTGCTCCGACGTCATCGGATTGGACGACATGGTGTAACCTCCGTAGCGAGAAGTGTGAACGAAAACTTGTGCGTTGCTTGTCGTTGAGTCAGCGAAGGGCGAGCAAGTTACGAAGACGCTGTCGGACATCCTCAGGCATTTCGTGAGTCTCGACGATTCTTGCGATTTCGTTGAGCTTCTCATTTCCTCGCCCGCTTGGAACCGGTAGTCCGTTGTCCTCCATAATTCGCTCGATCGTGCTGAACGTGCCCATCCTCATGATGACCTCCGAATTGGCGTGGAACGAAAAACGGGAACGCAGTATTTTCTTTATTGAGAGTCAAGGTACAGACCTCTCGCATGATGTGACCAGTAGTGATCAATTCATGTGAGGGGTGAGGGAGAAGAGAAAAGGTAAACCCTCCTCAATCCTCCCTCACAAATTTCATCGCGAGGCGATGGTGCGGGCTAGCTCTTCGGGACCTTGATCATCATGCCCCTGACGAACTTGTAGATCGCGAAGATGATGAGGGCGATCAGGTATAATACGGCATAACCATGCCAGCCATACCTCACGATGACGACGATGGGGACAACCGTGATCAGAAGAGCAATACTGCTCTGCAGGTACTGTTCATCACGCTTGAGCTTGAGCGGATGAGGAACCATGATGATCCTCCAAGGGCTGTATGGGTTCACAGCGTTGAACGAAAAACGGGAGTGCTATTTTCTTCATTGAGAGTCAAGGTACAGACCTCTCGCATGATGTGACCAACGGTGACCAAATCATGTGAGAGTGGGAGGAAAACGTGGCTGTTCTCCCTCCCTCACTTGTTTACGTCGTGTGGCGACGGTACGAACTACATCGCGTAGTATTCCTCGAGATTCTTCAAGAAGACATCCAACTCATGATTTCGACCATTGAGTGTCTTCCGAAGTCTCTTCACCTTGCAGCGCCAGACGTATCTTTCGCAGTCATGGATTAATGACGCGAGACATATCCAAGCCAGCAGTGCCAATGAACGAAGCATTGGGTGTCCCTTTGTTGAAGTACGTTGAACGAAAAACGGGAACGCAGTATTTTCTTTATTGAGAGTCAAGGTACAGACCTCTCGCATGATGTGACCAGTAGTGATCAATTCATGTGAGAGTGGGAGGAAAACGTGGCTGTTCTCCCTCCCTCACGTTTTACATCTGTGTAGATGGTACGAGCTACTTTCGTGTGGTCTGATAAGACCTGTACAAGCCCCAGGCGGCGACACAAACGGCAGCGATGATGCCGCCACCAATCACCACGCCTGCGCACTTGGTGGCCATACCGATACATTTGGCCATAGTTCCGCCAACCACCAAGGTAATGCTACAGAGGGCAGCGATTCCGATGATGATGGACACACGTGTGTCACGTTCTAGGGCAGTCACACATCCTCCTATGGTAAATGAAGTCTGAACGAAAAACGGGTGCGTCGTAGTGACTACATGAGCAGAGTAATCAAGACAACGCACCCGTCGTTCGCGCCGCGTCTGCTCACGTGGGCGAAGTAGAAGTAATTTATGGATTTAAAGAACTGGACAGTATAGGACAAGTAGGGGATTTTGTCAAGACCCAATCCGGCCCCCTCCTCAGCCGAGGAGGGGTGAAGGGGAGGTGGTGAAAAAATGGTGGTTTTGTGACCCCTCCTTCACCTCCCCTTATCCAAGGAGAGGGCCGAAATACCGCATTATTACGACATAAAAAGCTTGTGGATATCTTTTGTTGACATTCGGTTATTCTTCGGGTATCATTAATTCATTAAACCCCGACTGTCCCCGATTTGTGGGAAGACGTGCGGTAAGAAAGGAATAACCATATGGCCAAGAGCCAAAAAAGCGCCGGTGCTGACGCCGGTAAGATAAAAAATGCGGCCGCGCAAACGGCGGTCGATCAGATCCGAGAGCGTTTCGGTGAAGGATCGATTATGAAATTTAGTGAAGCCCGGGCGATGGACGTCGATGTCGTCTCCACGGGATGTTTGTCGTTAGATTTAGCGCTCGGCGTGGGCGGCGTGCCGCGCGGTCGGGTGATTGAAATCTTCGGACCGGAAGCGTCGGGAAAAACCACGTTGGCACAACACATTGTGGCGGAAGTACAGCGCGCCGGCGGAACCGCCGCCTTCGTTGATGCCGAACACGCTCTTGATCCAAGCTACGCGCGAAAGATTGGCGTGAATGTTGATGAACTCTTAATCTCACAACCGGACTCAGGTGAACAAGCGTTAGAAATCGTGGAAACACTGGTGCGCTCGAATGCGGTTGACGTCGTCGTCATTGACTCGGTCGCGGCCTTAACGCCAAAAGCGGAAATTGAAGGTGAGATGGGCGATTCACATATGGGCTTGCAAGCGCGATTGATGTCGCAAGCATTGCGTAAGCTCACGGCCATCGTGTCAAAGACGAAAACCATCGTTATCTTCATCAACCAGACGCGCATGAAGATCGGCGTCTTCTTCGGTAATCCGGAAACGACGACTGGTGGGACAGCCTTGAAATTCTACTGCTCGGTTCGTATCGAAGTTCGCCGCATTGGTCAGTTGAAACTCGGTGATAAGATTATCGGCAACCGCACCAAGGCGAAAATTGTGAAGAACAAAGTCGCCGCTCCGTTCCGCGTAGCTGAGTTCGACATCATGTACAACCAAGGGATTTCACTGGTATCCGATGTACTCGACACGGCGTTGCTCTACGGTGTGCTGACGAAATCCGGTAACACCGTTTCCTACGGTGAAATTAAATTCGGCGTTGGCCGCGAAGCCTCGAAGCAATATTTGCAAGATAATCCAAAAATTATCGATGAGCTTCGGAAGAAGGTTCTTGAAGTAGCGAAAGACCGCCAAGCGGAAGATGATGCTGGAACAAAACCGGCGGCGGTTGCTGACGAACCGGCGGAAGAGAAGGCGGAATAAAATGAATTACAAAAGCAGCGAGTCTAGGCTCGCTGCTTTTTAGAATGAAAGGATATTATTTCTTTTCAACCGTTGCCAGCTTCTTTGCTTTAAAATCGTTGTACTCATCCCAAAATTTATGCCCGCCCGCAAGTTGCTCCATCCCTTTACCGCGAAGTTTAGAAAAGGCGTAGTGATAAATACGTTCCTGGTCTTGGGTCTCGCTGAGAGAGCGCTTGAGTGACTGTGCATCTCGTTCACGTCCCGGCTTATCGAATAATCCTTCGTATACTCGTTGGAGTGCCTCAACATCCCGTTGAGCTTCAGCGGCGCGTTGTTCGTACGTAAAAATTGCTTCATAAGAAACGTTTTCACCGACCGCATCAACAATTTTATCGGCTTCGTAATGTAAACCATTACTGTGTTCGATGTTTTCCGCTTGGGCTGTGAGCTCGTTTGCTTTTTCGCTATGATCGGTAATAAATTCTGTATCTGGAAATAAACGTTTGCGTTCTTCGGCAGATTTCTTAAATACCTCCGCATCGCTACGAGCCCGATTCGAACCCTCATGTATTACGCGACCTTCTGGAGTGCGTTCATCCGCGGCCATAGTGCGAGCTTTGGCGACATCAGTTACGCGGTATGTCTCATCGTGTACAACAACACCCTCTCCTTCGTGACTTGGGGCTCCTTCTGGCATATGGTTTGCGGTTAGTGAATTCCTCAAATTAATTTAAGAACAATACTAGTATATCAGAAAAACACGTTTTTGTCAATGATTTTTTGATTTTAACGTTACTGAAAGCGGTGGGCTGGAAAGCCCACCGCTGTACCTTGGTGGTGTGTGAAAATTTATTCCGTTACGCGTTCCGTATATTCTTCGGTTTCCGTGTTGATGCGAATGACATCACCCGTCTTCACGAACTGCGGAACTTTCATGACGTAACCGGTTTCGATCGTAGCATCTTTGAGGACGGCACCGGTGGTGTCACCGCGGACAACGTCGGAGGTATCGGTGACTTTGAATTCTACTTTCTTCGGCAGTTCAATCGTAATCGGCTTGCCTTCAAAATTGACGACGGTGTATTCGTTGCCGTCTTTCATAAAGTGGAGTTGTTCCTCAACCATTTCTTTCGGCACGGTCACTTGTTCATACGACGTGTTGTCCATGAAGTGCGCGCCCTGATCATCGGCGTAGAGGAAGCTGGCTTTCGTCCGCTCAACATCAGCTTCTTCAATCTTATCGCCATGCTTGAAGGTTTGTTCGAGCACGCCGCCGGTAATGAGATTCTTCAGTTTCGTTCGTCGAACCGGTTTACGCTGTGCGGTGCGCATGAAATCCGACCACAAACAAACGTACGGCGCGTTATCAATTTTGACGAGTGTTCCAACTCGAATATCGTTCATGTCCATCATAGCTGTATCTGCTTTAGCTGTTGGTGAACGGCATCAAGGCCATGATGCGGGCGCGCTTGATCGCTTCGCCGATGATGCGCTGGTGCTTCATACAGGCACCGCTCTTCCGACGCGGGGAAATCTTTCCGGAAGCGGAGGTAAAACGTTGCAGACTGCGAACATCTTTGTAATCGAGTTCGTCGATCGCATTCGCACAGAGATAGCAGGTGCGCTCTTTAAGAGGCGCGTGTTGTTGTTTCTGACGCATAAGGGTGGTCGGGATTAAAACGGAATATCTTCAATATTAATTTCTTCTTCGGTTGGAGCCGCTGGTTGAGCGGTATCAGTGGCGATGGCTGGAGCACTTGCTGGCGCGCCAACGACTGGGTTGTCACCTTTCTTATCGAGGAGGATCAAGCTTTCAGCCACAATTTCCGTGCGGTACTTCTTCGCGCCGGTCGGATCATCCCACGAACGAGTTTGAATGCGTCCTTCAAGATAAACCTTGCTTCCTTTGTGGACGTAGGTGCCGATGGTTTGGGCGAGCTTGCCCCAGCCAACGCAATTGTGGAATTCAGTGGCTTCCTTGAGTTCCCCCGAGGTTTGATCCTTCCAACGTCGCGACGTGGCGACACTAAAGGAAACGACGGACTGACCGCTGGTGGTGGTACGTGTCTCAGGATCGCGAGTGACGTTCCCGAGGATAGTGGCGCGATTAAGGCTGAATCCCATAGGCGTGGAATAAGATGATAAAATATGTAGGATTAGAAATCGACCTTGTCAGATCCGAGAATTTCCTCGATCTTTTCGTCGAGTTGCTTCGTCTCAACCGGGGCTTGCGGTGCCGGAGCGACATCTGGCTCAATCGGTTTAGCATCAGGCTTGGTCATAATCGCAGCCGCTTCTTTTTCTTTCGCAACTTCGCGTTTAGCGGCGATACGTTCGTGGATTTCAGCATTGGCCGCTATTTGTTCCGGCGTCAAAACTTTACGACGAGTGATTTGCGAGCGGAGGACGATTGGACTGAGTCGGAGCGCTTGTTCGAGGATATTCAACGTGGTCGATTCCATATCGAATTCGACGGCATCGTAGTAACCGTAGCGGATATGATCGATTTCGTAAGCCAGTTTGCGCTTGCCCCAGAAATCTTGCTTGACAATCGTAGCGCCGTTTGCCTTCAGGAGTTCATGTACTTTTTCAACCAAGGCTGGAACCTCGTCTTCGGCTTTTGTGCCGGGGATGATATAGAGGACGTCGTAATGCTGTTGCATGGGATTGGACAATAATGAATAAGCGGGTTTGGAACCCGCCTCATAGGCCCCTCGAATACTTGGGGCTAAAGGTTTTGACGCATGGGTCCCATTTGGGAGCGCCCACTGTTTGTGGGTGCACGTCGTTGTGGGAGCACTCTACCATACCCCTCAGATCCTGTAAAGACTAGTCCCGCACCACAAAATTTGTGGTGCGGGACTGGCGGAAAACCGTTATTCCGCTATACTGATGACCTATGGAAGAGACATTATTTATCCTCGGTCGCGAACCGGAGTTTTCCGTGGCCGAACTCGAGGCTCGTGCGCCGCTGTGGTCGGGCGAGGTAATGGCGTTGTCAGAGGCTGGTGCGGTTGTTCGCCATGAACAACCACTTCCCGAGCGCATATTAAATCGGTTAGGTGGCAGTATTAAGCAGGTTCAGGTTGTTGAACACTGGCCGGTGCCAGAATCAGTTTCGAAAACCTTGCACGAACAGTTGACGAAGGAGTGGATTGAGCGCCATTTTCCCGAAACCGGCCGCGTTGAGTTTGGCGTTAGTTTCTATAATGGGACATCAAACGACCGCGCGTTGATTCAAAAAATCGCTCTGCGCCTAAAAAAAGAAATCGTGGCTGCCGATCGGCCGGTTCGATTTGTCACCTCGCAAGACCAGCAACTTTCCGCAGTGACAGTACAACGCAACGGCCTAATAAAAAAAGGAAAAGAATTTGTTTTTTTCAAGAACGACAGTGAAATCATCGTCGGCGCGACACATGCAGTACAAGATTACCAACTCTATGGTCTGCGGGATTTCGGTCGTCCGGCGGCGAACGCGAAGAGCGGCATGATTCCGCCGAAGTTGGCGCAGATGATGTTGAATATCGCTCAAGTGAAGCCGGACGACTTGTTGCTCGATCCGTTTTGTGGTTCGGGGACGATTGTACAAGAAGCAGCGTTGATGGGCGTGAAGAAAATTGTAGCCAGCGATCTTGAATCGAGACCAGTGAAAGAAACCCAGGAAAACATCAAGTGGTTATTTTCTGAATTTCCTGAATTGAGCACCGATGTCGAAATCACCATGCGTGATGCGCGGCAGGTAACGACGAAAGCGGACGTTATCGTGACGGAGCCGTATTTAGGGAAACCATTGCGCGGCCATGAACCGCACGATTGGCTGGCGTCGCAAGCGAAAGAAATCGGCACGCTGTATTTCCAAAGTTTTACGCAGTGGAAAAAACATCTTAAGCCGGGCGCGCGCGTGGTGATGATTTGGCCGGAGTTTCTTGCCGGTGAAGAATCGGTGACGATTGATATTGAACAGGCAATCCTCAATCTTGGTTTTGAAAAACTTCCAATGTTGTCAGAAGCATCGGCGGTAAAACTGCATATTACTACCCCAAACGTCCTGACCTACGCTCGCGATGATGCTCGTGTTCGTCGACAGGTTCGGATGTGGCGAGTGGCGTAACCTGTTGAGTCTCTCCTCGAAGATAGTAGTTTTTTGTGTTACAGAAATTTTTCACCTCCCCTTACCCCTCCTCACTTGAGGAGGGGGCCGAATTAACGATTCTCTCGCCTGATAAAGATGACGTATAATAAAAACCAGTCTCGTCGAGACTGGCACGAAAGAAAGACGCATGTTGATCTACTGAAGGTGCGTCAGTGCCAACAGTGCTAGAGCAACGCGACTGGTATTAACTAAACATCGGTTCACTGTGCCCAAATGTTTTGCACGAGTGTTTGCCGAATCCTTGATTTTCCGGCGCTGGTCAACTGTTGTTTGGTGATGCCTGGACTGCTGTGTTCTGGGTGGATGTTGCCGTCGTCGAGCCACACAACCTCCATATCGGGTGGGACTGCTGGCAGAACCCATGTGAGGGGCAAATCTGTTGTCAGTATAACGCTCTGGGACACCAACAACAATCCGGCGTCAAGCCCTGGACGGTGGACGGAAAAATTCTATACGTTAACTCGGAAGAAAACGACGTCGCCGTCTTGGACAATATAGGTTTTTCCTTCAATCCGGAGCTTCCCCGAAGCTTTTGTCGCTTCCCATGATCCGGCGGCTACAAGGTCGGCGTAGGATACAATCTCTGCTCGGATAAAGTGCTTTTCAAAATCGGTGTGAATAACTGCCGCCGCCTTTGGTGCCGGTGTACCGATGGTCGTTGTCCAAGCGCGCGTTTCATCGGCGCCGGTGGTGAGGAAGGTGATGAGCCCGAGGGCACGGTAGGCGGCTTGGATAAGTCGGTCGAGACCGGAGGCACTGAGTCCGAGTTCTTTCAAATACGCCGTTGTATCCTCGGCACTTAATCCTGCCAGCTCCTGCTCAACTTTCACCGCGATGACAACCGTACGATCTACCGGTAAGCCGTAGGTTTCCGGGTTAGCGGTGGCAACTTGCGCTTCACTGACGTTGAGAATGTAGAGTAAGGGTTTACTGGTCAGCAGATTGTATGATTTGATGAGCAATTTATCGTCGTCAGTCATGGCAAAATCTCGAACTGGTTTACCGTCGGCGAGATGTGCCTGAATTTTTTCCATCAATCCGAGTTCAAGTTCTTGTTGCTTATTCAACCCGGCCTTCTTCTGTTTCGAGAGGGCATCAACGCGTTTTTCAACGGTGCTCAAGTCAGCCATAGCTAATTCGATGTCAATCGTGGCCGTGTCCGAGGCCGGATCAACCTTTCCGGCGACGTGGATGACATTATCATCTTCAAACGCACGGACAACCTCAGCTATAGCGTCCACTTCACGAATATTGGCGAGAAACTTATTGCCGAGTCCTTCTCCTTTGTGTGCGTTTTTCACCAATCCGGCAATGTCGACGAATTCAATGGTGGTGGCGATGGTCTTGGCCGAATGTTCCATTTTCGTCAGAACATCAAGTCGTTCGTCAGGTACGGCCACGACGCCCACGTTTGGATCGATTGTCGCGAACGGATAGTTAGATGTATCAACTTGTTTCTTCGTCAGGACTTGAAAGAGGGAAGATTTTCCGACGTTCGGGAGGCCGACAATTCCGATTTGGAAGGACATAATTACTGTGAATGAATAATGTGTTGCAACTGTTTATGAATATCAGGGGCACCAGCGCACCAGGTAAAGTTTTCAGGTATTCGATTCAATGCATTTTGATAATTCATTGGATGCCCGAAAAAATCGGTATAGACACCGCCGGCCTCTTCAATGAGAATATGCTGAGCAATGTTATCCCAAATTTTACTATTGCGATTAAGGAACGCACCATAGCGCCCATCTATGACCATGGCCGCATCAAAAACGCTGTTACTAGTGCGAAGATTCCGAATCTTATCAATAATCCTTCCAAGGGTCTGCATTTCTTCCTGAGTTTTTTCAGCTTCATTTTTGTGGCTATCAATTCCGTACCCCACTAAAACGTTTATCAATTTATTTTCTGCTGTAACGTGGGTTTTTGTACCATTATGCAACGTGCCTGTGCCGCGTTCAGCTACATATAGGTCGTTGAAAAATGGAAGAATCATACCGCCCGCCACCGGCTCGTCTTTATACAACAAGCCCAATAACGTACCGTACATCGGGATGCCATTCGCAAAATTACTTGTTCCATCAATCGGGTCAACCACCCATGTGTATTCCGACTCACGATTGATGCTGCCAGTCTCTTCATCGATAGTATTATGGTTGGGATAGGAAGCGGAGATCGCAGTCAATAATACTGTCCCAATCTCTAGATCAGTCTCGGTCAGCACTTGATTAGTATCTTCTGTTTTTACCGTTGAGGAAACTTTTCCGAATTTTGCGCGGCTTAATTCTCCAACAACGAGCAGATTTTTCTCGATAAATTCACCAAACGTCATAGGCCACGATACTACCACGCTCTTGACGCGAAATCAACTCGGGAGTAGCGTAGGAGTATTGTTTTTGGTCGTGATTTTCACTACCAAAGGAGGTCATTTCCGCACCTTGGTTCACCGGTATTCTTCAACCCTCAACCTCCACGACGGAGGAACCATGGATCGGCTGCTGATCATGATGAGGCTCTTGAGGGAGATCCACGAACGGCATCTGGCAACCATTAGCGGGTATCGCTACGAATTGTTGCTCGCTAATGATCGTGCCTACTTGGCACTTCTGAACGGCGACGAAAGTGCTGTTTGGCAGTATGCTGATCTGGCACGAAGTGCGTACATCATCCTGGGGATCCCCGACAACTATACTCTGGCCAGTTCGCTGGCCGCACTGATCACCGTTTCGGAACCCACCACGCGAGTCGCCTAACGACCCGCGTTTTTATTTGACTTTCTGCTCAGAGACGGATAGGATGCGCCCATCGAAGTACTGTTCCTTTCACCAGCGGAGGCAGACAATGCGTTGCACGATGTTCGTGGCCGCGTTGTTCTGCGGCCTAATAATCTTCGTATCACCGGTTTCGGCACACAAGGCGCACCGTATCAAAATGGTGCCGACCACAATCGGTGTTATTATCACCGACCAGTCGGGGAAAGCGTTGCAATCTTCGGACGGTACCGTCGAGTTGGTGCTCAAGCAATTCGGTAAACACGAGTGGTTGCCGGAATATTGGGCCACCATGGTTCTCCATTCGGAGTCGAACGACAAGTATGTGTCAGACGAAGAACATTTTTTGCTGACGCGCTTCCCGATTGATTCCGTTGCGGTTCATCGGATGACGTGGATACCTGGATTTATTACCCACCATGCGATGACCATTGCGTTCCAGGTGCTTGATAGTCACGGTCACCCTTTTCAAAGGGAAAACGGCGTACGGATAACCCTCACGCAAATCGGCGAACAGCGTTGGCCGACCAATGTCAAGGTAGTCATTCATGGAATTCCCGATAGTCAGGGGAATCTCCTGGTGATCGTTGATGTGCCGTTCGATAAAACGATCGTCAACAATTTCCTGCTGATGGCAAAAAGTCCGGCACCCTAACTAGTCGCGTATCTGCTGGACGCGACTTTTTTCTTATGCCGTTTCTGTCGGGGTTTCTCTACGCTCAAACCCAAACTTACGCAAATCATCGTCGCTGGCATATTCATTATCACCGACGGTTATATATTTGGTCACATGGTCCTTAGCTTCAGCCTCTGTTATCTCAGGATGGTCGGGCAAACCTTTGAATTCCCACATTTCAAATATGCGTTCTGGATTAAACCACAAACCCTTGTCTTCTAATCCGCTTTCTGGATTTTCAATTCCCATGATAGTAATGTGAGTATATACAATCTATTACTAGTATAGGTTTTCTGTTTTAGGGAGTCAATGGAATGTATCCTAACCGTAGTTTTGCTGTTCATTATAACTTCGGGTACTAACGATTTGTCATGTAGACAGGAACACGTACGGAAACACCTAAGGAGTGTGGACTTATGCGGTTTTGCGTCGAGCAAGTTGATACGTGTTCCAGAGTAAAAACGCAATCGTCATCGGACCGACGCCGCCTGGAACGGGACTGATCGCGCTGGCCTTTTTCCAAACCGACGGTGTAACGTCGCCGACAGTTTTGAGGTCATGTTTCCGGATGCCAACATCAACAATGATCGCTCCCGATTTCACATCTGTCGGAAGAACGAATGAGCCTTCGCCGAGCGCCGTTACGAGAACATCGCTTTTAGCCGTGATGGTACGCATTAATCGATGTGGCGGTAAAATTATTGCGCTGTAGTGTAATTGTTCCAATTCATGGGCGAGTCGCGTGGTGAAGACGGACGGTTTGGCAATAATAGTGGCCAAGCTGTTCGGTTTTGGTTTTCCCAAAGCAATGAGCCGCAAAACAGCCGCGACCGGCGGTGGCACGATATAGGTATTACGCTGATGAAAACCGTCAGCATCTTTTTTCGGATCCATGACGGCAATCGCGGCATCAGCATCTAAGTGTTTCGGTAGAGGTAATTGCAACAAAATGCCGTGAATAGTTTTTCGGCGATTGAGTTCGGTAATAATTTTTTCTAGTCGCGCTTGTGATGTCGTTTCCGGCAGGTGAATGTATTCCGTATTGATGCCGACGCGCGCGGCGGCCTGACGTTTTAATTTAACGTACAACGCGGAATCAAAACGATTGCCGACAAGAATTGTGGCTAATGTTATCGGCCGCCGCGCGCGTCGCACGGCAGCCGTCAATTGTTTAAGAATTCGGTCAGCTTCACGCCGGCCATCGAGACGTTGAGCGATCATGGATTACAGATGCGGATAGAGCGGATGAGCGGAGGTCAGCTCCTGGATGGTTGCTCGCGCGGTATCCGCAACTTTGGTGTCGCTGGGTGCTTTCAGGACGGAGACCATGGTCACGCCGACGCGTTGCATGTCGGTCGGAGTGAATCCGCGCGTGGTGAGTGCCGGAGTACCGAGGCGAATGCCAGACGGATCCATCGGTTTTCGCGGATCGTCGGGAATCATGTTTTTATTGACGGTGATGCCAACGCTATCGAGCAGTTCTTGCGCTTGCTTGCCGCTGAGACCGATCGAGGTGACATCTAAGAGCAGTAGGTGATTGTCGGTCTGGTTGAAACAGATGCGAATCCCGGCGTCGCGAAAAATGTTTTCCAACACCTTCGCATTCTTCATGATGGTGATGGCGTAGTTCCTGAACTCCGGCTGGAGCGCTTCATAAAAAGCCACGGCCTTGGCCATAATATTATTTTCGTGCGGACCGCCCTGGAAGCCGGGGAAGACTGCTTTATCGATGACTGCGGCGTGTTGTTGTTTGGCCATAATCATGCCGCCGCGCGGACCGCGGAGTGTTTTGTGGGTGGTGGTCGTGACAACGTCAAACAGCGGCACCGGATTATCCATTTGTCCCGCGGCGATTAATCCGGCAATGTGGGCGACATCGGCCATAGTCAGCGCGCCAATTTCATCGGCAATATCTTTAAATTTTTGGAAATCAATAGCTCGCGAGTAAGCGGAGTAGCCGACGAGGATGAGCTTTGGTTTGTGCTCTTGAGCAAGTTGTCGAACCTGATCGAAATCGATGAGTCCGGTCGATAAATCTGTTTTGTATCGAATAAAATTGTACAGTTTAGCCATCCACGTTATCGGATGACCGTGCGTTAGGTGGCCACCGTGGCTAAGATCCATACCAAGTACTGTGTCGCCAGGCTGCAACAGCGCCGAATAAACGGCGATGTTTGCCGGCGCGCCGGAGAGCGGTTGAACGTTAACATGTTCGGCGCCGAAAAGTTTTTTGGCGCGATCAATCGCCAACTGTTCAATGCCATCGATATTTTCACAACCACCGTAGTACCGTTTTCCCGGATAGCCTTCGGCGTATTTATTGGTGGTAATACTGCCAAGTGCGGCCAAAACAGCTTCGGAAACATAATTCTCCGAGGCGATCATTTCTAAACCGTCACGCTGGCGGCGAAGTTCGGCGTCGATAAACGGTTGAAGCTCCGAATCAAACAGTTTTTGCATGGTGGCGATTGCGGATAACAAGGATGACAATTGCGGCGAGAATAAAGAGGCCGCTGACGAGGATTGGTAAACGAATACCGCCGATGATCGGCGTGCGATCGATGCGTAAAAATTCTGTCGCCATTCGCAATGCTGAGTATGAAATAATGTAGGCGAGGGTTATCGTTCCCGCTTTCACACCTTTTGTTGTCCACTGGCGTCGATGCATCAAGAACAATCCGACGGTGATGATTAATAGGCCAAGCGATTCGTACAAAAATGTCGGATGGAAAAACTGTTCGGTCAAGAATGGCGATTGGCGGTTCATGAGATCAATCGGAATTCCCCACGGCAGTGAGGTTGGTTTACCGAACAGCTCCTGATTGAAATAATTTCCCCAGCGGCCGATTGCTTGCCCGATCGCTAGTGCCGGGACTGTAATATCAGCAATCAACCACGGATTCCACTTCCAACGTCGCGCGAAAAAGAATAAAGCCGCGCCACCAGCAACAATGCCCCCATGAAGCGCTAAGCCACCATTCCAGACTTTGAAAATATCGGATAAATGGGTCTGATAGTATGTCAGTTCGTTTAAGACGTGATACAGTCGCGCCCCAATGAACCCGACCACGAGGGTGATAAGCGCCAAATCAAATAAACGATTGGTATCAAGTCGGTATTTTTTCCCTAGCCATTCCATCATACCAATCCCGGCCAAAGCAGCGACGGCTAAGAGAACACCGTACCAGTGGAGTTGGATATTGGCGATCGTGGCGGCGAGCGGGTGTGGATGCCAGGTATGAAGAAACATGTGCGAATTATACCATTTTATTCCTCACCGTTCAACCTAGCACCACAATGATTGATTGTTGTTTTGCCTGAATTTTATATCTATCTACGAGATAATATAGAATCGAACTGGGGCAGAACTTTAGTCATTGTGGTGCTGGGTCAACTTTCCGATGTGGCGGAAATACGGTACACTGCCTCTACTTATTGACTGTCCGAATTCGCCATGCAAGTCGACAAATCCATCTTCAAAACGTACGATATTCGCGGTATTTGGGGGCAAAACCTTAACACGGAAGTCGCCGAAATGATTGGAAAAGCCTATGTCACGTTTTTAAAGCCTAAGCGTGTCGTTATAGGTCGTGACGTTCGCGTTTCAGGACCGGAATTCCAGGCAGCGGTTATCCGCGGCATTCGGAGTATGGGTGTTGATGTCACCGATATCGGCGTCGTCACGTCAGATGCGTTATATTTTGCCGTAGGAAAATACGGATACGATGGTGGCGCTATGGTAACCGCATCACATAATCCGCCCGAATGGAACGGCATTAAGTTTACTCGCGACCGAGCCATTCCCATTGTGGGGAAAGAAAACACCGCGCTAGGAGAATTAGTAAGTAGCGAGCAATTTGAGCACGTCGCCGACCAAGAAGGAAAACTTGAAACCTTTGATATTACACCTGATTATCTGAACCAAGTTTTATCTTTTCACCAGCCCTCTACCGGACGACCGATACGCGTTGTTGTCGATCCGGGCAACGGAACGGTAACGCGATTTCTGAACGATGTCATGGCGCGATTGCCATTCGAGTGGTCAGCTATTAACACGGTACCGGATGGTACATTTCCCGGTCGCAATCCAAATCCGTTAGCGCCGGGAGCACTTGATGGTTTGAAAGCGGCAGTGTTGGCGGCTAAGGCCGACGTTGGCGTTGCATTTGATGCTGATGCCGACCGCATGTTTTTTACTGATGAACGTGGTGAGCGTATTTTCGGTGACGTATTGCTAACGCTATTAGCTAAGCAATTTCTAACACTGTATCCCGGTTCGGCCATCGTCTATAACTTAATTTGCTCGCACATGGTGCCGGAAGAAATTACCAAAGCGGGTGGTCGGCCGATTCGATCAGCTGTCGGTCATGCGCATATGAAGCCCGCGATGCGCGAGAACAATGCGCCGTTCGGCGGAGAAATTTCCGGCCACTTCTTCTTCCGCGATCATTACTTTGCCGATTCCGGATTAGACGCGATGGTTGTCGGTCTCGATTTCTTGGCTAGCCAAGAAAAGCCGCTATCGGAACTCGTGAAGGAAATTGATGTCTATGCCCATGACGCAGAAGTAAATTCAAAAGTTGACGACGTGCAAGCAACGCTAGCGAAAATCAAAGCTGTCTACGGCGCCGCAATCCGCGATGAAATTGATGGCATCACTGTCGAATATCCAACCTGGTGGTTTAACGCTCGGCCGTCGAATACTGAACCATTATTACGTTTGACGGTTGAAGCAAAGACCAAAGAAGAAATGGTACAGCGGCGCGAAGAATTATTGAAGCTCATTCGCGGGTAATACCATGATCGGCATCTTTGATTCCGGCGTCGGTGGGTTAAGTGTCGAGGCTGACGTGCGACGGATTTTGCCATTGGTTTCGACGGTCTATCTTGCCGATACAAAAAATTTCCCGTATGGTACGAAGAGCGAAGCCGACGTTCAACAATTTGCTCTAACCGCTATTCAGCATTTACTGGCATACAAACCGCAGGTAATTGTCGTCGCTTGTAACACGGCATCAACCACGGCGCTTACGTTTTTACGTGAACAATTCCCATTCATCCAATTTATCGGCGTTGTGCCGGCGATAAAGCCGGCAGTTGCCGTATCACAAAACAAGAAAATCGCCGTGTTAGCCACGGCGCGGACATTAGCATCGCCGGCGTACGCCGAATTGAAACACGAGTTTGCCGACGGAGTATCGGTTCTCGATCAAGCGTGTTCGGGTTGGGTTGAGCTTGTTGAACAGGGGCACATCAATGATGCCGAAGCAGACGCCGCGGTGCGTGATGTGATCGAACCGCTGGCGAGGCAGGGTGTCGATGTGTATATCTTAGGCTGTACGCACTATCCATTTTTACGATCACTCATACAACACTATGCCGGTAATGCGGCGGCGGTCCTGGATTCGGGCGAGGCGATTGCGCGGCAACTCCAGCGCATGAATGGTGACGCAAGAAATGATGAACCGGTGACGCGTCAGTACCTGGCCACCGGTTCCGGTAGTCAGCTGGGGCATTTTTTAAAAAAAGTATTAGCTGAAACAGAAACAGTACGTGTTGTAGAATAGCAGTGTGTGATTGACGATAACATCTTTTTGTGCTAAACTACAAGCAGTTAAATACATACTCAACGAACAATCCTATGCGCATCCGATCGCCCCTCTTTACGTTCGCCTCCGCGGTGTTCTTTGTGTTGCCGTTAGCAACGCATGCCGATACAAATAAAACGATATCCACGATTGATATTCCGGGGTATGCATACGATGTTATTGTGGCTGACAACTATGCATATGTAGCAAATGCACATGACGGCATTGCGGTGGTCAACGTGGCTAATCCTGCCGCTCCAAGTATCATACGGTCAGTAAATCTTCCAGATACGCCAACACGAGTAGATATTAATAATGGCATACTTTTTGTAGCCGATAAATCAGTGGTTGAACTTTTTAGTTTAGCAGATCGTACGAACCCATCACTTCTTGGCTCATATTCGCAATCTGGTCTAGAGGTACAAGATGTTATCAGCAATGGTTCGTATGCCTATGTTCTCGGGACGTTGAGCGGGCAGCCGGTGCTTGAGGTTATTGATGTATCAAATACTGCTTTGCCGGTATTAAAATCTTCCATTACTGTGCACGGCACAAAAGATGTGGTTTTTTCTTCAAACTATGTATATGTTGTTGGTGGACGAACACTCGATATTATCAGCGCCTATCCGAATTTAGCAGTTGTTAGTACGTACACAGATCCAATATCGTATGCGTATTACAGCAGTATTCAAGTTTTTGGCTCAGTCGCTTACATCAATGATATAGGATCGGGTCTACATGCAATAAATGTCTCAAACCCCGCGAGCCCGGCGGTCTCGTTTGAGAGTCGATCGATATTTCCTTACACGAATTATGGAATGGGTGTGGCGATTTCTAATGGCTATGTTTTTCTAGGCCAAAATGGTGGCGGCATAGCAATTTACGATATTGCTTCGACCGGATCACCAGTCTATGTTGAAACGTATACGGGCACCGGCATAGTTCATAACGTTTCTATTGCTAATGATGTCGCGTATGTAGCCGCCGACACAGGTGGTTTGCAATTGGTTGATGTTTCGAAACCGGATTCAGTTCCGCCTGTTGTTGCTCCGGTTGGCGGTTCGACGGAGATCATTCAACCCGGTAAACCATTTGTTGATCCTGGTTTAACGATTACCGATAATGTTGGTGGAACCGGTATGCAAGTATCCGGAAGTGTGGATACGGCAAAGGTTGGCAAGTATGTTCTCACCTACGTGGTCACCGATCGCGCTGGGAATGAAACTATGGCAACACGTACCGTGTATGTGGCGCCGACACTGGCCTCGATCGCACTCAAGAACAACACGTATACGATCAAGGTCAATAAAAAGAACGTCGTACTCAATCCGTTTCCTGGGTATCGCGGGGCGGTGATTGCCAAGAAAGCGATCATTGACGCGGTGACTGCGCCGTACTATGTCTTTATCAGCACGGCCACCAAGAAACCGGAGATGATCGTTTATAATGTTAACGGTAAACTCCTTTCGCGGACAGCGCTGAAAGATGTGAGTATCACTGGTGTGCAAGTCGCGATGGCGGCAAATCCGGTGACGGCCTCAATTTATGTGGCGTTTGCACCTACAACAGCATCGGCAATGAAAGTAACGGTCTATAATATTGCCGCCAAGGGTGCCGTGAAAAAACTCAGTACCTTTACGGCAGCCGGTGGCAAGGGCGTGCTGGTGATGTCCTTCCTCAAAATGTATACCAACGAATACGGATTGGCGACAAAAATAAAGAATACCACGAAGACGCCGTACGTTTGGCGTTATGGTGGCAGTAAAAAAGGTTGGTACCGAGATGTAACGTATGCGCTGAGCCGTTTGTCGTGGACAAAGGCAAGCATCACGCTGAAATAACTACAAGAAAAAGAATCAACCCGACCGATATTAGGCCGGGTTGATTATTGAATGCAGAGTATTACCTTTTTGACATAATCCTGGACCAAAACCAGCGCCGCAGTAACGAAAGAGTAACATCTTTGTCGATTGGTGCTGTTTTTTGTAGTAATACGGAGAGGGGGACAAAAGTATACCCGCGTTGGCGAAGCTGGTCGATGATTGTTGGTAGGGCCTGAATTGTGGCTTGACGACTTTTCACATCCGCAGTGGTCGTTGCACCTGGCGTTCCGTCACGAAGCATCAGAATACTTCCGGAGCGGGCGTGCGAAACAACACGGTTAATTATTGTTGAAGAACTGATACTGATAGCGTCGTGACCATCAACCGTCCAATCAACAATGCGCAAACTTTGTTTTTTTGCTTCGTAGACAAGTTGTGGACTACGTATGCCGTGCGGCGGCCGGAAATATGTTACCGTTTGACCAGTAGCGGAAGTGATTGCGTCGCTGGTTTGGGTAATAAAGCTGGCGATGGCGTTCGGCGTATCGTAAGCCAGATCGTACGACGTGTCCCAGGAATGATTGCCAATCACAAACCCATGGTCGGCGATGTATTTGGTAGTGGCTGGATCGGCTTTGACGTTTTGGCCGATGACAAAAAACGTCGCCGGGACATGTTTCTGTGTGAGCGTGTCAACAATTGTGCGTGTAGCTTCACCATTCGGCCCATCGTCAAACGTGAGAGCGATTTCATGATTCTTGGTGTTGCCACGAACGGTGATAGTGCCGAGTGCCGATGACGACGGCCACCAACTTAAGTACCCAATGACAATAAGGACAAAGGCGATGGTCCACAACCAGAAGCGTACCGTGGCTTGGCGATTGAGCTCTATGGCTGATCGACGGATGTTCGAAAAATGCCAAAAGAGCGGTTCATGGAACAACAGCATCCAAATATGGTTGAGTACAAACCTCGATGCTTGTTGAAATGGCTGCGCTTGAAAGCGGCGACTGCTGGTGGTGACGGACATGTCTTTGGCGTAGGCGACGCGTCCGCGTTCTTTCAGCGCCCAGCCGAAAGCAATGTCGCTGGCGAGATTATAATTGATATTAAAACCACCAACGGCAACGCCGTCGGCGCGTCGGAGAGCCATATTACTACCAAGGAGTTGATGACGATAGAACCAGCGGATCGACGATAGGAATCGCATTCTTTCAAAGCGTACTGGACCAGTGACGGCAACGGTGCCAGGCGTGACTAATGTTTTTTCTATCGTTGCTAACCAGTGGGGTCCAATAATGGTGTCAGCATCAGAAAATGCCACCAGCTCGGTGGTAGCTTCTTGAAAACCGCGCTGCAAGGCAAACACGACGCCTTGTTTTGGTTCATGGATGACACGAACACCGGCCGCTTTAGCAATCTCGGCCGTTCGATCGGTAGAATTGTTGTCCACGACAAGCACTGTTGCGTTGTGCGCAGCGGCTTGCGGCACGAGCGCAGCTAAGCAACGCGGCAGGAGCTCCTCCTCGTTGAAAGCGGGGATGATAACGGTGATTTTTTGAACCATAGAGTCACGCGAAGTAGGCGTGTATGCGCCCGATGCTACCACTTTACTTTGGAAACGTCAACCCTAGGTTGACGACGTCTCAATAGCGCGGGCGATAGCCGACGGTATTTCCATAGGCGCAAAATGCCCGGCGCCTGGAAGGACAATAAGACGGCCGTGCGGAAGTTTTTCGGTGAATCTTCGTGTAGCACTGAGCGGTGTCATTTGGTCGCGGTCACCAGCAATCACGAGTGTCGGCATATGAATAGCCTGAGCCACATCGTCCAACGTTGTTTCGTAAAAAGAATGAAATGCTTCGAGTTCAACGGCGACACGAATCTGTGGAACGTTTGCTTGTTCATCGGTGACGATCCGGCGTTTGATGTCGCGATTTTTCGTGACGGTCATGATTTCGGTGGTGAGGCGGTTTAACGCCGAATTCTTGATCCAAAAATTTTGTACCGGCCGTGGTAGGCGATCAGCAATTTGGTAATACAGCTGGCCGAGCCGATTTGATATTGTCCGGTCGCCAAGTACCGGTTCAATCAGCACGAGCTGTTGAAGATCGTCGTTATGTTTTGTGGCGTAGAGCATAGCCATAACCGCGCCATACGAATGGCCGGCAAGTACAACGTTGTCGCCGGCAACGGTGGAAATAAATTCTTGTAGCCAGATACTATAATTGGAAAAATCGTGACGTACAGTCAGCGGGTCGGATTTGCCCCAGCCCGGTAAATCGGGAATGATGACGTGATATTGGGGGAGAAGTTGAGCGAGCAGAATTAACCCGCGGTGGTTACCACGAAATCCGTGGAGCAAAACCATAGCCGGTGCTTGCGGATTTCCGTATGTCCAATAACGGACGGTTACTTGTTTGTCACCGAGGGTTGAGGAGGAATATTCCCGAACCGTTTCGCTGTCCATGTATGAGTCTTATTGATGATGAAACGCTGCTAGCTGTTCTATTGATACAAATGTGTATCCTTGAGCACGTACAGCGGCGATGATTATTGGCAATGCGGAAATAGTCGCTTGACGTCGTTGCAGAAGCTGGGAAAATTGTCCGTCCTGCAATCCGTCATGAAACAAAATAGTGTCACCACCGTGTATTTGGCTGACGACTCGTTCGGCGAGCAAATCAGCGTTGTTGGTGGCGTAATCTTGTGGATCAATTTGCCAATCTACGGGTTGGAGTTGCAATGCTGTTGCTACTACGTCGTCCGTAGCATTGTGCATACCGTGCGGCCAGCGCATATACACTGGTGCTGTACCGGTTGTCTCCTGAATAGCCGAACTTGTTTTTTGTAATTCCTCGGTCACCTGTTTGTGAGTCATGGTTGGTACTTGCCACGAATGATCCCAGGTGTGGTTACCAATGGTGAACCCATGATTGGCCACGTATTGGACTGTTGCCGGATCAGCGGCGACATTCTTACCGACCATAAAAAAGGCTGCCGGAACATGTTCCTTGACGAGGATGTCGACAATAGTTCTTGTAGCTTGGCCATTCGGGCCATCATCGAAAGTTAGGGCAATCGGCTTATATGACTGGGTTGTAAGGGAGGTGTTTTTCCCAAAGGCAAAAACATCACTAATGTGAAACAGGTTGTAAGCCAGCGTTCCGGCGTAGAAGAGGCAGATGCCAACAATAAACAAAACAATCGAGCGTGTACGTCGGGTATTTGATGGTAGTGTCCCAGCAGCCATTACCGCAAGCCCATTTTCTGTTGAACTTCGGTGAGTGTTTGTTTGGCGGCAATCGAGGCTTTGACTGCGCCGTCGGCGATAATTTCATCGAGGTGGGCAGTATCGCTAGCCAAAACTTCGCGGCGTTCGCGGAACAGCGCGAAGTGATCGGCGATGGCCTTCGCTAGGGCTGGTTTGAATTCCGAGAATTTCAGCGTGCCGTCTTCCGCCGCGGTTTGCCATTTGACCGCCGTATCCCTATCGGCCACCGCAAAGAGAATGGTAAATAAATTACGGACGCCGTGGAATTGCTTCAATAAATTCGGGTCGCCGGTCCAAGCATCAATCGTCGCACGATGGCTGTTTTGCGCCGCATGCATCGCGTCGCGAATGACCTTCGGTTCCGAGCTAGTCACCGCTTTCTTTAGTTTCTTAGCAATCTCTTCCGGCGAGTCGTTGAGACCAATACCGCCGCCGAGCGACTTGCTCATCTTCTGTTCCGGATCAGCGAGATCCATAATGCGCTTGCCGGAGGTGAGGATTGCTTTCGGCTCGGGGAAGGTTTGGCCATACTCGCGGTTGAATTTCTTGGCTAGGTCGCGAGCGAGTTCAACGTGCTGGTTTTGATCGTCACCAACCGGCACCGACATTGCTTTGTAGAGCAAGATGTCAGCGGCCATCAGAATCGGGTAATTCAAAATGCCGGCTTGATTGAAGTCCTTGTGTTGTTCACTCTTCTCTTTGAATTGCACCATGCGCTGGAGCTCGCCAACCGGAGTGATCGTGCCAAGTAACCACATGAGTTCGCTGTGCTCGGGAACGTGCGACTGAACAAAGATCGTGGCTTTTTCCGGATCGAGTCCCGCCGCCAGGTAATCTAAAACCGTGTTGCGGATATTGTTTTGCAGTTCCTCCGGTTTGTACGGCGTGGTAATGGCGTGTAAATCGGCCACCATGTAGAACACATCGTGCTTTGTTTGGAGCTCAATCCATTGCTGAATCGCGCCCAGGTAATTGCCGAGGTGGAGGGTGCCGGTGGGGCGGATGCCGGAGAGGATGCGTGACATGGGCTGAAGGTATCAGTTTATAGGGGAAATATCAAGTCTGGCGGCATTATGCCTCAATGATGACCGGTACGATCATCGGTTGGCGATGGGTGCGCTGGAAGACAAACTTTTCCAAGTCGCGGCGGATTTTATCGCGCAAATCTTTTTCTTGTGGTTTCATGCGCGGTTCTTTATCGGCCACGGACTTTTTTACGACGGCAATCATGCCGCTAATGAATCGTCCTTGCTCTTTCATGTGCGTCAGGCCGCGAGAGATGACATCGATTTTTCCCGGTTTACCGCCGCGAGTATTAATTTGGGCGATAACCACAATCATGCCGTCGCCAGCGAGTTGTTTTCGGTCGCGCAAGACGAGCGCGTTAACGTCACCGATACCGAGGCCGTCGACGAAGACGTACTCGATCGGATGGCGAACGCTCGTGACATATCCTTGTCCGGAATGGAATTCAACAACTTGGCCGTTGTCGGCGATGAGATTATTATTTTCCGGTACGCCGGCGCGGATAGCGATTTGCTTGTTCTCGAGGAGCGAGCCATAATTGCCTTCGATTGGCATGAAGTACTTCGGTCGCAGGAGTTTAATCAAATCGGCGATGTCTTCCTGCTTCGCATGTCCGCCGGCGTGAATATCGAGCATTTTCGAGTCGATAATCGAGGCGCCTTCGCGTAATAGACCATCCTTGAGGCGTGATACTGCGCGATCATTGCCCGGAATAACGGACGATGAGAAGACGACGAGGTCGCCACGTTCAATGTGTAAATATTTATGTTCGCGATTGGCGATGCGCATCAAGGCGGCGTTGTCTTCGCCTTGTGCGCCGGTGCAGAGAATCAGGTACCCGTGCGGCGGCATCTTCTGTGCTTCTTCCCAGGTGATGATAGTATTCGGTTTACAACGAATGTAGCCAAGTTGTTTTCCGATCTCGATGTTGGTCTTCATGGAGAAGCCTTCAACCAAGACTTTGCGATTGTGTCGTTCAGCGGCCACGAGAATTTGTTGGACGCGAGACAGTAACGAAGCAAAGGTAGCGACAATCATGCGGCCTTTTGTTTGGCTGAACATGAGTTCAACGTTTTTCTCGACTTCTTCTTCGGATACTTGATGTCCTGGCGCGTAGGAATTCGTCGAGTCGCACATCAAACACATGACGCCTTTGTCGCCGATCTGTTTGATCGTTTCGATGTCGGTGCGATTCGAGACGTGGGCGTGCAAGTCGAGTTTGAAGTCGCCGGTGTGGACGACGCGGCCAGCCGGTGTTTCGACGGCGATGCCGAGCGAACCTGGAATGTTGTGCGAGAGCGCAAAGAATTCCACGCGGAAAGCACCAAGCTTAATGCGGTCGCGTGATTTTACTTTATTCAATCGTAATTTCTTTTCCGGCGCGATGTCTTCCATTTTTTTCTGGAGCATCGCGCAGGTTAGGTCCGAAGCGTAGATTGGCGGATTGCCGAGGGTCGGAATAATGTGCGGGACGCCGCCGGTGTGGTCGTAGTGGCCGTGGGTGATAATCACGCCGCGGATATCTTTTTCTTTGCCGCGCAAAAAACTGACATCAGGAATGATGTAATCGACGCCGGGCATGTCGTCTTCCGGCCATTGGAGGCCCATATCGACGATCAGGAGTTCTCGTCCGTATTGAATAACGGAACAGTTTCGTCCGCCGGTTTCTTCGTTGCCGCCGAGCGGAATAATTTTCAAGACGTTGCCGTTCTCGCTGGGAGCGCGTTCGCCGTCTTTCGGTTTCGGTTGTGGCCGACGGGTATAATTTGGTCCGTCAGGCCGGCGCATGCGCGCCTTTGGTCGTTTAGCCATAGCTGTTTGTGCATCACGAAGGTGATGCGATGTTGTTCTGGTTCGCCTAGAGCGACTATTGCTGGTCGTGCGGAAAACCGTAATGAGTGATAACGATCATCAGATTTCTAGAAATCTAGAACGGATGATTCGGATGCGGATTCGTCGATCAGCCGGAGCCGACTCGAGGAGTCACGCGCAATGATTAACCGCTTGGCTAATCGCTGAGCACGACGTTTTGATAGCGCAGACAGGCTATCATGAATGGGACTTTTAGTCAAGCCATGAGCCTGTAACATGGGAATACTTGACCTTTTTTGAGAGACGAGTAGAGTATAAAAGGTTGTGTTTCCCCTGAGCCTTAAAAAAGGAGGCCACCGTGGAATCCGCTCAACCATTGGTTGATGTGGAGGCTCTCCAGCGCGAGAACAGGCAGCTCAAGCAGATGGTCGATTTGCTCGAACAAGTTGTAGAGGCGCTTGGCGACGACAATCGGTATTTTGCCGGGCTTGTACTCGGCCATTCACCGGATCAGAAAGAAGCCCTGGAATTCTACTGTGATCCCAGGAATGAGGGTGCCAAAGGTCACCGTCAACGGGTGCGTGAGCGAGCAGAGGCAGCTGCTTCGGCAAAAGTCAGAGCGGCATAATCGTCAACCACGTTTCAACCCCCGGAGCCTAAGCGACTCCGGTTTTTATTTTTCCTAAAGAAACGCTATTTTAGCAACCCGAAAAGATTGTCAGGTTTTGTGAAGTGAAGGATTTGAAAACCCAACTGTCGTGCAACGACACAATTTTGCTCTTTATCGTCGATAAATACTGTTGTTGATGGCGCGCACTTTGTTGACTCCACGAAATACTCGAATATTTTTGGATCGGGTTTTCTCACATTGATTTCGTGCGAGACGACAATGCGCTGAAAAAACTCATCGAGATGGTGCAATCCTCGCCGTATTTCTGTCCAGCCGAGTGGCGCGTTGACGAGGCCATAGAGTGAGTATTTGGCGTGCGCTGTTTGTAGAAATTCTATGACATCAATATCAGGTTCGCAAATACTTTGCAGGACGATATTGATTCGAGTTGGCGATAGTCCAGCCACGCGATTCGTAAATTCTTGTCGAAATTGAGGAACGGAAAAGGCGCTGCGGCTAATATCCGCGCCGAAATCTTTATAGATTGATTTGACGGCGCCGGTTATTTTCTTCCGATCGTCGGGCGATGTTTCACCGCCGCTGTAGGGTTCAGTGGGGAATAGCACACCGCCGAAATCAAAAACGAGGGATGTTATATCCGATGTGTTGAAATTCTTACCGAGCATGTCGACCACAGTAGAAAGAAAAATCTGAACAGATGGTGGGCGAGACCTGCCTGCTGGTAGGCAGGGAGGAGTCACTTATTTTTGGTGGGCACGGAGGGAGTTGAACCCTCATGGTCTTGCGACCACTAGCTCCTGAAGCTAGCGCGTATGCCAATTCCGCCACGTGCCCAAATTGATTTACCAACTACGAGATACTACGTTTTTTCGACTAAATATGCAAGCCGCGATGAAGTTGACCCTTATTTGATGTTAAGAATTTTTCGGGTTCGAAGGATTTCCTTCCCACGCCCAGTTTTCCAAAACTTTTCTCGTTGTCGGGCAAGAATTCTGTTAGGAAGCGTTTCAATAAGTAGCATGTCAAAGGGTGCATACGATCTTGTTGTATGTACAAAACCATGGTTGTGCTCGTGGAGACGACGAACCAGGTCGATGGTCAGTCCGACGTAGATATATTTTCTTTTCTGGCTACTTATTGCGTATACGTAGAACATTGATGTTGTGTGCGTATGCCAATTCCCTGCCGGCAGGCAGGCGCCACGTGTCCTTCAGTTCGTCACATTTATTTGAGAAACGTATCTTACTACAAAGATGGAACTATTTCCAGCTCCAGGTGGTGTTCGTGTACCAACTCGAAATATCGTCAAAGCGGTTCATCGGCGCTACCAACCGATCGGTGGTGAACCCGCGGAGATTTTTTTCGTGGGCGTAGACGTATTGCGTTTGGCTGATGATAATAGCGGGGACGCTGTCGGCGAAAATATTTTGGAAATCGAGGAGGTCGGCCGCATAGGCATTCGGGTCGGTGGTGGCGCGGGCTTTTTCGAGATCGGTATCAGCATTTTTCAGCGTCGCGATCGCTAAAGCAAATCCTGGATCTTGCTGCTGCGATGAATCCCACAGCGGATACATGTCGGCCGCGGCGTCGGTTAGTTCGCCGTACAGCAAGGCGTCGTATTGGCGGGGTTGGATTGCGTCTTTCATGATGCGATCGACATCGACCGTTTTAACATCGACTTTCGCACCGATAGCGAGCCACGACTTGGCCAACGCCTGTGCCATGGCGACGTAACTTGGGTCGTTGACGGTGGTTAAGGTAAACGCGAGATCACGGCCGCCTTTTTGGCGAATGCCGGTGGTGCCGACCTTCCAACCATTTTGATCGAGAAGCGCTGTGGCTTGTGCCACATTGAGGTCGATATGTCGCGCCAGCGTACTGAATCCAGGTTGACCCGAGAGAAGCGGCCCGTTCGCCGGCGCGCCAACATTGTTGTCGGAGGTTTTGATGAGCGCCGCGCGGTCGACGGTCATGGCTAACGCTTGCCGCACCTCTGCGGCTTTGAGGATGATGCTGGTTTTTTGGTTAAAGAAGACGCCGGTTAATTGTGAGAGGTCGAAGGTGGAAATTTGGCGATACTTTTTTACTGCCGCTATCGATGTTGAATCAATTCCACCGAGTGAATCAACGGCATCTGATTTTAAGGCATCGACCGCGCTTGCTTCATCGGAATAAACCTTAACAGTAATTTTGGCAATGTGCGGTTTTGCACCGTTGTAATATTTGTTACGTGTGAAGGTATAGGCCTTAATATTGCCATTGCGGTCCTTAGTGACGCTTTGGAATTTGTACGGGCCGTTACCAATCGGCTTAACGTTCAGTTCGGCGAGGGGAAAGGCTTGGGCACTTTGATCCTGCCAATCTTGTTTCGGCAAAATGCCAAGTGTTAATGATGCCGGAAATGATGATAATGGAGCCGGTAACGTGAAGACGACCGTGTGTTTGTCGGTCGTGGTGACTTTTACATTTTTAAAGACACTCAGTAATGGACTTTGGTAGGAAGCATCGGCAATGGTCTCGTAGGTATATTGCACATCGTCAGCGGTAAGCGCTGTTCCGTCTGACCATTGCATATTTGAACGGAGGATGGCGGTGTAAACTTTGCCGTCAGCGCTGACCGTTAAGGATGAAACCAAGTCTGGCACGACGGCTAGCTGGTCATTCACTTTCATCAATCCACGAAACACGAGATGTGTTAATTCCGCATCAGCTGTATATGGGCGGGCGAGAACCGGATTGATATACTGTGGTGTACCGACGATGCCTTCATTCAGCGTTCCGCCATCGGCAGGAATAATAACCACGTGTTTGTATATTGTGTGACCGATTAGCGTCAGGATACTAGCAATAATCAGTATGACGCAGGAACGAATCCAGTTACGGTCTCGTGTGGTTAATACCCGCGGTAAATACTGAAGCTGCTTTCGTGACGGAATACGTTTTGGCGACAAACTTAATACCAAGGCGCGGTCATCATTGTGCGCTAATGTAGCCGAAGCGGTCTTCGGTTGCCGTCGTTTGAGGAGACGCGTGAACCACCGCTGCTGCGGGGGTTGTAGATTATCGGTAGGCATTCAAAAAGGCCACTCCGAAGAAGAGAATGAGGAAAACAATGGTGGCGATGAAGATAACTTTTTCTGCGCCGCGCTTTGTTTGGTAGACATTTCCCTCACCGCCGAAAACACCGGAAAGTCCAGAACCTTTACTTTGGACGAGAATGAGAATAATGACGACGACAGACAAGCCGATTTGAACGGCAGGCAGGATGTGTTTCAACCAAGTGGGCATATGGAAAAAATTATTGCTGTGCTACTGTACCATGTCGATCACTATCCGTCAACCCGAGTTACTTAAGCCCTGTAACGATGTGGAAAGTTTTTACTTGTGGGACGCTATGCACCACGACAGTACCTTCAACAGGAGACATCACATGCGTGGCACCCATGGCGATCGTCTCGATATCTGGTGCGTGTTCTGGCTATTCTACATTGTTCTTTGGCTGGGTGTGCACCTCCATGTTCATCACACCGTCGATGCGACTCCGTATCCACCGCTTGATCCGGACTACCAGATCCCACCGTCATATTCTTCTGATGCCCCACCGTACCAGATGACATAGGGCAGTTTTTTATATTCTCGCTAGAATCGTTTTGGCCAATCGACCTCCGACAATTTCTGCAATCTGCTCTTCATCAGCCGTGCGAATACCATCGAGCGTACCGAATGTTTTGAGGAGAGCCTGTCGTTGCTTCGCACCGAGGCCGGGGATTTCATCGAGAATTGATTTCGTTGTTTCGCGACGATGTTTTTTCCGATAGAAGCCGATAGCAAATCGATGGGCTTCATCGCGAATCCGTTGGATGAGAAAAAGCTCCTGTGATCCTTCCGGTAGGCGAATCGGCGATGATTTTCCGGGCACAAAGAGCTCTTCATTTTCCTTAGCTAATGCGGCGACGCGAATATGTTGCAGTAATCCCGGCACATTCTTCGTGACGACAGAGAGTTGGCCTTTGCCGCCGTCGAGGAGGAGAAGGTCGGGCGTGGGCCATGCGTCGTTGACCACCCCTACACCCCTCCTCGCTGAGGAGGGGGCCGATTCATCTTCATTATGAGTGTGGTGGCTAAATCTTCGTCGTACCACCTCGGCTAATCGGTGTTGATCGTCAGGAATCGTGGTGTCGCGAATAGTGAATTTTCGGTAATCAGATTTTTTTGGTAGGCCGTTTTCGAACACCACCATCGAACCGACGACGTTGGTACTCTGGAAATGCGAAATATCGTACATTTCAATCCTTTTCGGCGGTTCATCTAATCGCAACGCGCGCGCTAATTCCTCAAGTCCGAGTTTTGCTTTCGATTCTTCCGTCATCCACCGTTCCTGTTCGCGCCGCAAATAATCTTCGGCGTTTTCCGTACCCATGCTGACTAATTTTTTCTTTAATCCGCGCTGAGCGCGAACGATGTTGAGTTGCAAGCCGTTGCCGCTGTCGGTTGGCAACGTTACTGGTGTAATAATGAGCCGCGGATGAACCGTCGATTGACTGTAGTACTGTTCGATGAACGCCACCAGAACATCGCTGTCACTTTGTTCGCGGACGTGCTGGAGCATAAACTGGTCGCGTTGCACGAGTTTGCCTTGGCGTACCTGAAATAAATTCACTGCCGCAAGGTCGTCGCGCCTGGCGAGGGCGAGAACATCAAACGAATCGCGGCGCGGCGTGATCACCGTCTGCTGTTCGATAATGTGTCGCAAGGCGTGGAGGCGATCGCGATACAGCGCCGCGCTCTCAAAATCACGTCGCGCCGCCGCAACCTTCATATCTTTTTTCAATTCCGTCAGCACGGTGCCGGTGTTGCCCTCGAGAAAGGTAATGAGTTTTTTTATCACCTCGCGGTACCGCTGTTCGTTGCTGGGATCAACGTCATGGCCGAGACAGCGACCGAGCTGGTAATCAAAACAGGGAACGCTTATGTCATTATTACAACTTTTATAGGGGAACAAACGTTTCAGTAAGCGCATCGTTTGTCGAACGGCAAGTCCGGAGGTATACGGACCGAAATAGCGACTACCGTCGATCGTGACTTTGCGCACGGTTTCGACTTGTGGAAAACGATCCTTGAGGTGAATCTTGATGTATTGAAAAAACTTATCGTCCTTGAGCAGAACATTATATTTCGGACGATATTTTTTTATTAACGTCGATTCGAGAAGGAGCGCCTCAGTTTCCGAACGAACAATAATGTGTTCGATGCGGGTGATTTGTTCGACCATCAGTTGCTTCGCCAGCGGGAGGTTGGCCGATTTTCGGAAGTATGACGAAACCCGCGATCGGAGGTTGATCGCTTTGCCGACATAGATCACAACGTCCTCGTCGTTGTGGTAGAGATAGACGCCGGGTTTTTTCGGTAGGCTAAACGCAATTTTGAGATTATCGGCCATGATTTGTAGAGTATAACATGTCTGGGGTTACGAAAATTTGATGGCTAACCCCGTTAGAGGTGACGAGAATTATGATGCAAGACGAAAGTAATATTTTGTATGAAAAAAGCAGGAAATTGATGAAAAACAACATCAAAATACCTCTAACGGGGCTAAGATTAGCGGAATGCTCTGCCATGGGTCTTGACTTTTTGGCATGGCCGTGATATTCTGCTCGGTCGAGCAATTGGTAGCTCATCAAAACATTTCTAGGGTTTTTTCCCGCAGCAACGCCGACAGTTGATTGTCGGTGCCACGTAGCACACCTCTACGAAGGAGGCTTCGATGAACCCGGTCAAGATTTTCGATGCCGTGCAGGTCATGCGTCTCAAGGCATACGGTTACAACCCCGAAGGTCTGCACGAGTTCGACCCGCGTTCGATGCCGTCGCCGATGGAGATTGCCAAGCAGGCGGAGATCGTCGGCGTCAAGGTCGGCGACATCCGCTACGGCGTTCTGGACACGGGCAAGCCCGTCGTCGAGGACGAGCGCCTGTCGCTCGTCGGCTTCGTCGAGAAGCTCGAACAGCAGGGCTGGGTCATCGTCGCGGTCCACAAGCGGTCCGAAGCCAAGCCCGGCAAGCCGGGGCAGCAGCGCATGGTCACCGAGATGATCATGGTCAAGGGCGGCGAACGTCGTCCGCTCCTGACCGACGAGTCGATCATGCTCGGTCGCGAGTTCTTCAACGCCTGCTTCGGTGGCGTGACCGTGTGGCAGAACATGCGCACCCGTCGTCCCGAAGACGTGCCGAACGTCACGGTCAACCTGTCGGGCCGGATGAAGCTCGTGCCCGACGGCACCGAGACCCTGGAGATGGAGTTCGTCGAGACCCCGGTCTCGACCAACGCCTAGTAGCAGTTCGTCCTTTTCCGAGAGCCAGCTCTGCGCAAGCACCTGGCTCTTTTTCATTTATGCTTCTAGCTCAACCTCAGAAACAGTTTTCTTCATAAAAAACTTTTCGTACGTCGTGCGAAGTTCATCGACCGACCCAGTACCGAGGATTTTCGGTGCGTCAATCGGTAAATCTTTTACCCACGACGGCGCTGGTTGTCCTGAGTGGAGCGTAAAAAGATTGATTAATACCGTGGTGGCATATGCGCCTGGACGTAAATCAAACGATAACAAAGCGCCGAGGTCGTGTGCTATGGCCGTATGGAAATTTGGAACGATAACGCTTTGCAGTTGGCGCGATCCTGGACGGAGAAATGCGAACGGACGAAGTTTCTGGAGAAAATCATTCGGGATAGTATCTTGTTCAAGCCACTGACGATATGGTTCCATATCGGTAGCCACCGGACTCATAGGAATTGGAATTGTCGCTGGCGGCGGTTGCTTCTTCAGGGCGTATGTGGAAAGTAACATGTTTGTTAACCAACTCGTATATGAATAAATCCACATTCGTGTTTGATCTTGAATTGCCATCATTGCCCCGATCCAATCAGTCGGATGGTCTTTGAGAAATCGCACAGCACGAAGCTCATTTTGAAAGGTATACGGTAATTCGGCGAATATTTTTTCCGCCTCGTCCCATTGGCCGTAACAGGCTTTTACTCGGCCACGAATCTCCGATCGAAATCGTCGCTCGGTAGCGTTTGTTGAGGTGAGAAAATCAGAAACGACGGTTTCATAATGTCCCTGGAAAAGTAGGCGACCGAAATGATGGGCGAGAAAACGATGGCCGAATCGTTGGGTGCCGTAGAAATTCATGACACCCTTCGAGAGCTCGCGAACTTGCTCATCAAGGAGTTGTTGGTTGTAGGGTGACGCGGTTCGGATCGTTAGAGTAAATCTATTCCCGCCGAGTTGGCCGGGAGCGATTGCGCCGGATCCATAGGAGAAATTTTTTAGAACAATGCTTTCAATTGCCGTTGCTTGCGCCTGTTCGATGGTGACACCGCGGATACTGATGCGTTGGCAGGTGATCGCTCCGGCATCTTTTAACCCAGCACTACCAATAAATCGTGGTTCCAGATGAAACGCATTCGCTACTCGATCTAAGGCGGCTGGGGTGGCAATACCGATTTTTATCATGTCACAGAACAGCGTGCGTTGGTCTTCCTGCTGGACAGGAGTCGTACTCGATAGATCTATCGTGTGGACGTGCTGTTGGGGATCAATTTCTTCAACGATAAAATCTTCCGGACGAAAACGAATGTAGCCGTCGGGCAGATTCGGCGGAATACTTGTAATGCCGATGAATTGGAGAATATCGTGATGAGTGAAAGCACCGGCATATTCAAAGAGCTCGGGGCGCGCCGCTTTGAGCTCTTTCATTGTTTCTTGCTCCTTTATCCAGAGCTGATAGCTACGATGCTGATCCATATGTGAAGTGTAGCACAATCTGCCGTTTTCTTGGCGAATTTTGTGTGTCGTGTGTCGGCCGAGGGTTACCCATTGACCAGTCTTGACATCGGGTGTATACTCGGCGGCGTCTTTTGTTTCCAATTTTTTCTTCACCAGTATGGCCTCGGAAAAAGCAAAGCGGACAACAAACGGAACTCAACAGCATGAGTTCATTCGCGTCCGTGGGGCGCGCGTGCACAACCTAAAAAACGTTGATGTCGATATCCCGCGCAACGCCTTAGTGGTGATGACAGGTCTATCCGGATCTGGAAAATCGTCACTCGCTTTTGATACCATCTACGCTGAAGGGCAACGACGATACGTTGAATCGCTATCGGCATATGCGCGGCAGTTCTTGGGGTTGATGGATAAACCGGACGTCGATCAAATCGACGGTTTATCGCCGGCTATTTCCATCGACCAAAAGACCACCTCGCATAATCCGCGATCGACAGTCGGAACGGTGACCGAAATTTATGATTACCTGCGTTTGCTCTACGCTCGCGTCGGTATACCGCACTGCCCGATCTGCGGCCGGCCAGTGACGAAGCAAACGATCGAACAAATTGTGAACCAAGTATTAGCGGTGCCGAAAAATACGAAAGTGTTGGTCTTGGCGCCGCTCATTCGAGATCAACGTGGCGAGCACAAACACTTAGTTGCTTCTGCGCGAAAAGCTGGCTTCGTTCGTTTGCGATTTGATAAGGACGTTCTACCACTCGAAGAAGTAGAAGATTTGAATGTCGATAAGCAAAAGAAGCACAACGTCGAAATTGTGGTTGATCGAATGACGATCGGCGTTGATGATCAAGAGCAAACGAAGGAAAAGAAGACGCGCCTCTACGATTCGATTGAAACCGCGCTCGACTTAGGCAACGGTTTAGTAATCATCAATCGCCAGGATACGAACGAGGACATGCTCTTCTCGGAACATTTTTCCTGTCCCTACGACAATATAAATATGCCGCCGATTGAACCGCGGAGCTTTTCCTTCAATAATCCGCACGGTGCTTGTCCGGACTGTACTGGTCTCGGGACAAAACTGGAGATTGATCAAAATCTCGTCATTCCAAATAAACGCCTCAGTTTGGCGGAGGGCGCAATCCGACCGTGGTCGCGTACCAGCGCTAATCAAACGTGGTATTTCCGGGTGTTGGAAGCGGTTGCCCGCGAGCATGGATTTTCCACGCGCATACCGGTGGAAAAAATGTCGGAAAAACATCTCAATCTTGTTCTCTTCGGTACCGGCGATGAAACGTACGACGTGAACAATACCGGCGGCGAAGGCAAGGTTAAGCAATACATGACCACATTCGAAGGCGTTATTCCGAACTTGATGCGGCGCTATAAAGAAACCGATTCGGAATACATGCGCGCAGAGATTGAGCGTTACATGCGTGTCTTTGCTTGTCCGATATGTTTGGGAAAGCGTTTGCGTCCGGAAGTGTTGGCGGTAACCGTTGGCGATAAAAGTATTGCCGTTGTTTCGGCGATGAACATCGCCCAATCGCGTGAATATTTTGATGCCTTAGCCGGGGAGAAAAAAATCGCCGGTATCAAGCAGTTAGCCACGCGCGACATGACGATTGCCAAGCAAATTTTGAAAGAAATTCGCGCTCGATTAACCTTCTTGAGCGATGTCGGACTTGATTATCTGACACTTGATCGCGCTGCTTCGACCTTGGCTGGGGGTGAAGCGCAACGTATTCGCCTGGCGACGCAAATCGGTTCGTCACTGGTCGGTGTGGTCTACATTCTGGATGAACCGTCGATCGGTCTCCACCAACGCGATAACGATAAGCTGATCGAAACACTCATTCGCTTACGCGATTTAGGGAATACTGTGATTGTTGTAGAACACGATGAATACACGATGCTGGCCGCTGATTATCTCATCGACATTGGCCCGGGAGCAGGCGAACACGGCGGTACAATTGTGTCGCAGGGAACACCGGCGGAAGTGATGGCCGACCCCAAATCGTTAACCGGAAAATACTTATCCGGAAAACTGAGTATTCCGGCACCAACGAACTACCGCAAAGGAAGTGGCAGGTATGTAAAAATTATCGGTGCGGAGGAATTTAATTTGAAAAAAATCGATGTCGATATCCCACTCGGGAAATTTGTAGCGATCACCGGCGTTTCCGGTTCAGGCAAATCGACGTTAATGACCGATATTCTCGCTCGCGCGCTCAGCCAGCATTTCTATAACTCAAAAGATTTACCGGGCAAACACAAAGATATTAAGGGTTTTGAACATTTAGACAAAGTTGTTGATATTGATCAGAGCCCGATCGGACGCACGCCGCGTTCGAACCCGGCTACGTACACCGGAGTGTTTACCTCCATTCGCGATCTCTTCACTCAAGTGCCGGAAGCAAAAATGCGTGGGTATGGACCAGGTCGATTTTCCTTTAACGTCAAAGGTGGACGATGTGAAGCCTGCGAAGGCGATGGTGTGGTACGGATTGAAATGCAATTCTTGCCGGACGTCTATGTTGAGTGCGAAGAGTGTCACGGCCAACGCTACAATCAGCAAGCCTTGGAAATCCACTACAAAGGAAAGAACATCGCTGAGATTCTCAATATGACGGTTGAAGAATCGTTAGAATTTTTCACCCACATTCCAGCCATTCACCAAAAACTAAAAACGCTGATGGATGTTGGTCTCGGCTACATTCATCTTGGTCAATCAGCGACCACATTGTCGGGCGGTGAAGCACAGCGCGTCAAACTGGCGACCGAACTTTCACGACGGGCTACCGGACGAACGCTCTATATTCTTGATGAACCAACCACCGGTCTCCACGTCGACGATGTGAAGCGATTGCTTGGTGTGGTCAATCAGCTGGTTGATAAAGGCAACACGGTGCTCGTTATTGAGCACAACCTTGATGTCATAAAATCGGCGGATTGGATTATTGATCTTGGTCCAGAAGGCGGCGACCGCGGCGGTGAGCTCGTGGCGACCGGAACGCCACGCGAAGTGGCAAAAATGAAAGGCAGTTACACCGGAAAGTACTTGGCTGATATTTTTGCTAAAGAGAAGACAACCAAAATAACAGGAAGAAGTAAATAAGGACTGCCTTCTTAGTAGAGTAAGATGTATAAAGAAAAACAGCCTGGGCGTACCATGGCTGTCGAATGAACGAGGGCTGAATAAATCAGCCGGGAGGCTGTCCGCTTGCTGCACGGCGATTCTCTTCCTGAATGCGGGCGTAAATCTCTTCGCGGTGAACCTTGACTTCAGGCGGAGCCTCGATACCGAGCTTGACCTGCCCAGATCGAACCTCCAGCACAGTAATCTTCACGGTGTCACCAACGCGGATATTCTCTCCCAACTTCCTTGTGAGGACCAACATGTGGTCTCCTTTTTTGGACCCCGCAACGGGGCGTAAAAGAGCAGGGGATGCTATACTTCCCCAGTTACCGGAGTCCTTCTATATCGCTCCAGAAACTATCATAACCATGACATGATGTCAAGCCTAAACAACGCTGTCCTGAGAACCCTGACCTACTTCGATACTTTCGATTATCCCTTGAACGCCGATGAGGTTTGGCGGTGGTTGTA
>CAIJZX010000013.1 GCA_903825245.1 Candidatus Kerfeldbacteria bacterium | reverse complement strand
TCAACGGTAAATTCGGTTGGCAACGATGTCTTCTTGTTGCTGGACAATGTGGTCATGGCCATGATCAAGTTGTTTGGGGCGATGACCGAAATGTTTGTGTCTATCTTGGTGATCGTGGCACAATACAACACTTTTCTGAAGGCACCAATCGTGGAACAAGGCTGGCCGATTGTCCGCGACCTGATGAACATGATGTTTATTCTGGTGTTGCTGATTATTTCTGCCGGTACGGTTCTGCGATTGCAAAATTACCAGTACAATCGATTACTGGGGAAGTTGATCATCATGGCCTTCTTAGTGAACTTCTCGAAGTTCATTGCGGTCTTCCTATTACAGTTTGCTCAGGTCGTGATGTTGACGTTTGTGAACGCCTTTAAAGAGGTGGCGATGGGAAATTTCTCCCACATGTTCGGGCTGGATGCCGTCCTGCAATATAATTCTACCGCTGGCACGGACCCCGGCGGTATAAAAATCTTTGTGACGTTGGTGGCTGGGATGGCGATGATGATGGTTGCCTTTGTGGTCATCCTCGCGATTACCGTTGTTCTGTTTGTCCGGATTATTGCCTTGTGGCTGTTAATTATTTTGTCGCCGATTGCCTACGCACTACGGATTTTACCGAATACCGAGGGTCAGGCGTCGAAATGGTGGGCGGAGTTTACCAAGTATGTCGTTGTCGGCCCAGTGATGTGTTTCTTTTTGTGGTTGGCATTAGCGCTGGTTGGCGGAAAATCATGCCCAAGTAACGACACTACATGTGGAACAAATCCACTATCTCAAGCCGATAAGAGTGTTAACAGTGTTACGGCAACGGCTATCCTTAATAATAAACCGATCCAAGCGAATAACTTTGCTACGGAACTCCTGAGCATGAATCGGCTGATCACGTTTGTGGTTGGTATTATTTTCTTGATGATGGGCTTGCAGTATGCGCAAAATTCCGGTACCGCCGGCGCGGCCTTTGCCGGAAAAGTGGCCTCAGCCGGATTCAGTACGGCCTCGGCCATCACGGGGTTAAGTTCGATCCGTGATCGCACGATTGCCCCGGTTCAGGGTTATTTTAAAGAGCGAGCACGTCGGCGAGAATCGGCAGTTCAAGAACGAGTCGCTGGATTAGGTGCGGCCGTCGATCGGACAACAAATGCCACGATTGGACAAGTTGGTCGTGGGCGCGCAGCTATAACTGGTGCGGCCGGTGCGGCCTCACGTTCACTGCTCCGTGGCGAAGGCGTTCAAGAAGCGATGCGTCAAGGAGCAACCGGCGCGGCACTTGGCGGAGCACAAGGCACGCGTGGGTATCGTCAATCGCAAGCCCGCGTAGCACAATATGATGCCGGAGTGATTGCCCGCGAAGCAAAAGAGAAAGACATGGCGAACGCTACGCCGGATCAGTTAGCCGATATGCGCCGTACCGGTGGTGGAAGAACAAGGATGGGGGCGGAACTGGCGTCATTGAACAGGGGAACGATGCAACTTGATACGAGTTCACCGCAGGATATTGAGTCGTTACAACGCCTCATGGCGGCGGCCCAATCGGTGCAAAATAATCCGGAACTACGAAAACAATATCAAGAAGCGATTGAAAAGGCGATGAAGCGTCCAAGCACTTCGGCGGGTGCTCTGCAACAAATACTTTCACAGCGTGGTTTGGTTGCCGACCCAATTACTCGGCTCGATGCCGGAGAGGAATTAGCGAATCGCCGATTGTTAAATGCCGATGATGCACGAACGGTAAATGGGCTTGCCGAAGGATTAAGTGCTGATAAGGCGACATCATTCCGAAAAACCTTGTATGCAAAGCAAGGTGATGTCGCAATTGATGCATTCCATTCGCACCTACAAGACCCGAATGACCCAAATAGTTTAGTTTTTGATGATGCAGATGGTTTACTTGCGGCAATGGAGCGCGGTGAAGCGGATCAGAAAATATTAAAAGAGCGACATCTCATAGAAAATGATCCGTATCGTCTCAATGCCATGACTGCTGCCCAGCGGGCGCAAATTGATCAAACTCGCGAACGCATGGGGCAAGGCTTGATCGATATGCATCAAGCAAAGGGTACGCCAGAAAAAATTGGCGATGGGTTTAGTGCACGTGTGAAAAACGAGCTCTTCAATGATATATCGTTGGATGATGGTACGGATCAAGATGAACGGGCAAAAATTGCGAATGCGACGGGTGCAGCGCACCGCGTGTTCAGAAACGCGGCAAACACGTTTATGGCGGATGAGTTTCGAAATTATATTGCCCAGAATGCAGCTAAGTTTGCCGAAACAGTTAATGCTAACGCGTTTGCTGGTGATATGACTAATCGCGGTCGTGCTGATAGCAACGAAATGGTTGATGCAATGGCTTCAGCTCCAGGCCTTTACGCAAGTCATTTCCGTACCATGTCGGGTCGCGGACCCACTATGTATAGTGCTATGGCCCCAGCGTTTGAACGTGGTCATACCCGTGCAGTGGCAGCAAACCCCACAGGAGTGGAATATGATAGAGCGGCTGGTGATAGTTATGACGCCCAGCAACGATTAAGAGTTGGAAATGCAATTTCTACACGATCGGCATCATTATTATGGGATCCAAGCCAAGCTCACGGACAAGACTCATTAAATGATTTTGTTGCTTCGGCTGAAGGCGGTGAACTTGGAAGAATTCACCTGAGTGCTCCTTATAGAAATATTATTCCTGCTGGTCTGCCAGGAGCAGGTACAGCAACCGCTGCGCCAACCCAAGAAGCTGTACAAGTATCTATCGTACAAAACTTACGTGAAGCAGAAGTTCCAAATTTTGCCGCCGCGAATGTTAATACTGCAAGAGAGGCATATCATCACGTATATACGATGTTGCCAAACCCACTTTCCCCTGAGCTTAGACATAACCTCGCCGACAATAGTCATACAGCACGTCTCGTCTAATATATGCTTACACCTGAACTCTATTTTCAGCACTACCAGCAATTGCCGCCTTTAGCGCAGAAGGTATTAGTGAACAAACAATTACAAGCGTCATTGAGTGACATTGTCCGTCATAATGATTTGACCGAAGATCAACGACGACAAACAGTCTTACTAACTGGCGACGCAAGTGTTGGCGGGTTCCCAGTGGCGCAATTGCCGGCGAAACTTCTTTCTGAAGCAAAACTTGATGAACAAAAAGGCAAGAAAGTCGCCGTTGAATTATTAGGAAGGTTCTTCTTGCCACTCCAATGGCATTTAGGCAATGTTGAAGGGCTCATTAAGAAACTCGGCGGTGATGTCGCGAAATATGAAGCCGAAGCACGAAAGAATTATCCCGAAGTGTACGCGCCGCACGTAGAAACTGAACAACAACCAACTGCTCCAGTTACAGAAGTAGCGGCAACTGCTGTTGCCAAACCGGAACCGGAAATTCTTCACTTCCTCAACGATCGCCTAGCGACACAACGCGGCCGAGCGGAAGTATTATTACGACTGACGAATCTCTCTGGTCAGGTAGAAGATGCAATTAAAGCGAAAAAAATGCCCGAAGATGAAGGACAGGCACTCTATAAGCGCCTTGATGCCCTCAGTTTTGCTATAAACACGCAAGATTTGAATCCACTTGAAGTGGCGGCAATTACGCGTCAGCTGAAAACGGTTTTGGCAAAGCTCGGCCAGGTTTAATATGGTCATTCGCATTCCAACCCCGCGGTATCAACCCGATGTGGTTCTTCGGCGTGCGGGTTATACGCCGTTTCGGGATCCGCGCAGCGGTGAAGATTCGTATGTCCGGCGAACGGGGACGCATTTCTACCCGCGGTTTCATGTTTATGTTCAATTTGAAGGCACGGCGCTTCGGATCAATCTCCATCTCGATCAAAAACAACCGTCCTATCATGGTTTCTCTAAACACGCCGGTGAATATGACGGGGCGGTAGTTGAGGCTGAGGCGGAACGATTGTATCAGGCTCTACAATAGGGTTCTGACAGGCAAAAGTCGCAAAAAGGGGATAACTTAGGGTTTTGCACCAGTGTCAATTTTATGCTATAATACAGCCATCAAAAACAGACGAAATGCCCGATATTTGGCAACAATTTCATAGTCTCCCGAAGGCCATCAAGGATGGTGTAGCATCGCCACAAGCGATAGCCGCGGTTGACGACCTCGAAGCACACCACCCTGGCGTTGATTTAGCGAATTTAATCATGCGTGTCGTCGTCCATGAGGTACCGGTGGCGGATATGTCGGCTAAACTTCAGGCTGAAAGCGGCGTTGATGCCGCGACGGCAGCGATAATTGTTGATCGTCTTCGACGCGAAGTATTTACTGGTGTGGTGGCTGAATATCTTGGTATCTCGGTGATACAAGATGTCCCGCCGGTATCGGAAACGGTCCCAACACCTCCGGTTATACAACCCCTACCACCACGTCAGCCAGTTCAACCGGCAGTAGATGCGCCTGTGTCAGTGCCGGTGGTTCTGATTCAGCCAAGCGCTTCGCTTCCGGTGCTCCCTGTAGCGGTACCGCCCCTGCCGAGTGTGCCGATGCAAGCGCCATCGTCACCAGTCGGTATGCTGGCACCGACGACGCACTACTCTGAAGATGATGCGGTGGAGATTGAGCAACAAGCGGCTCGATTGAAAACAATGTCGGCGATTAACCCTAACCAAGATCTTGAGGCGGTGGCGCAATCGATACTAACTGGGGAAAACTTAGCGTTCGGTGATGAACTCATGCAGCGTCGAGCGACGACGATTATTAAGTCGCGACTGAAGGATATTCGCACGACCGATGTTACGATCGACATGTTAACGCGCGATGTGAAAGTCGGTGGGCTTGGACTGGATCGAGAAATTGCTTCAGCGGTGGCCACGACGGCGGAGCGCTATGCCACCCAACTCAAATCTCGGGGGATGATTGAAACGCCACAGACACCAGTCATGCCCCAACCGCCGGCGATACCGAAAATTGAACAAGCAAAACCAGTGCCGATGCCGCTATTGCGCCGAGACGCGCCAAGTGTGCCTGCTGCGCCGATACCGAATGTGACCGAAGCGGCGCGACCAAGTCGGCCGATTGTTCGGCCGGATGATATACCGACTCCGCCGACGCCGCGCCCATCACTCGGTAGTTTCATGAACTAACACTATGCCTGACTTCAATTACGCCGCTGCGAAACAAGCTGGCTACACCGATGCGGAAATAACGGCGTTTCTGGCCGCCCAAAAACCCACAGCTCAATCGGAACTGGTACAGCCGGTGGCGGATACTGCGCCACTGACGTTGAACGAACAGCCGCAGCCTGTACCGCCACCAGAACGCGCGGTGATGTCGTCGGTGATGACCGGAGCGCGGCAGATGGATCGCCCGACCTTGACGGACGTTGTTCGCCCGATAGCGAAATCCTATGGACCGGCCGAGCAAATGCGAAGCATGACCTTAATTGAATTTCGGCGGTTAGGGCAAGGCGCTGATGAGTCCGCCCGACACGTTATAGATACCTTCAAACACCTCCAACATGAGTCATTTACCGTGTGGGTTGAAGCGGTGGCTGGTTGGCGGCAGGGTGACATCTGCCAACTCTACCTGGCTATGGGTCGAGAGAGTCTCGAGCGAGGTGTACCGATTGCGCAGGTCATTTCCGATCGCGGACGAAACGGACAACCCTATCTCTCGGAGCATGAATTCACGGTCGTAGCTGATCTCAATCGCCAGCTTCAACAGTAAATCATCAACGTTACCGGTATGCCGAATCAATTCGTTGTTCCACAATTCATCGATGTTGAGGATAAAATCCTCGGCCCAATCAGCGTCCGTCAATTCGTTATCTTTCTGATTGGCAGTGGCGCTATTGTTGGGGCATATCAGATACTCTACAAAATGGCCAACCAGGTAATCGCATTTATTATTTCGGCGGTTGGTATTTTTGCGGCCGTTATTCTACTCGCCTTCGTGAAAGTCAACGGTCGGCCATTTCATATTTTTATTCTGAGCATGTTCCAAACGCTAAAAAATCCGCAGATGCGGACATGGAACAATGTCGTTAATGAACGGTTAGTGTATCGTCGTGAACCGCCACCTCCGCCGCCATTACCGACGAAACAGCCATTACGAGAAATGACGCTGGCGAAGTTAGCGCTGTTAGTGGATACTGGTGGCGCATTTCACGATGATGAAAGCGACACGGATTTTTGGGGGACGGATTTACCGTCAATCGCACATCCAAAAAAGAAATAACCTTTACCTATGCCCGATACGCAACCACCGAAGGCCAAACCCCGAAAACAGAAGGCGACGCCGTCAACACAACAATTTCTTGATATTCTAGAAATCCGTGACGATACCGTAATTTTGCGAAACGGCATGGTGGTCTCGGTGCTGCTCGTCTCCTCCATCAACTTCATGCTGAAGTCGGATGAGGAACAGGATGCGGTGATCGAGGCCTACACGTCTTTCTTGAACACCATCGATTACCCACTACAAATTGTTATTCAATCGCGGCGATTAAATATCGATGCTTATTTGGAGACCTTAAAGACCGTGGAGAAACAACAACAGAACGAATTACTCAAGTTACAAATTCGTGACTATCGACAGTTTGTGGGGGATTTAGTTTCCGGTTCGGATATTATGACCAAGCGATTTTATGTGGTGGTACCGTATACGCCGAAAGTTGACCGTCCGGGAAAATTCTTCAGTCGCTTGTTCGATGCATTTAGTCCAACCGCTACAATTCACCTGAAACAGAAGCAATTCGAAACATATCGCGCCGAATTATTTAAACGAGTCGACGGAATTGCTGGTGCCTTAAGCTCGGCCGGATTAAAATCCATGTTCCTCCGGACTCAAGATTTGATCGAATTGTATTACAACACGTATAATCCGGAAACCTCGCGGGAACAACCGATGCAGGATAATAAAAAGATCACTCTGGAAGAGACGTCAAGTATCAAAAACGACAATGCCAACAAACATTAACCTCACACGACCGGACATGTTCCGGGATCAACCGACACCGACACCGACTCGGGCGACGGCGCGTCCGTCTGATGAACGCGAGCTCATCGAGGCCGAGCGCATCTACCGCCAGGGCGTGGTGACCGTTCGTGATTTGATTGCGCCGGCGGCGTTGAAAGTCGACCCGTCATTCTTGCGTCTTAATGGGAAGTTTTTGCAGACGCTGTTTGTGGTTACCTACCCTCGTTATATTTCTGTGGGCTGGTTCGCGCCGATCATTAACTATAATAGTCCGCTTGATATTAGTATGTTCTTCTACCCGGTACCATCCGATGTCATTCTAAAACAGTTGCGGAACAAAGTCGGCGCGCTCGAGGCACAGTTGATTAGTGATAGTGAAAAAGGTGCCCCGCGAGACCCGATGCGCGAAACAGCGTTACGTGATATTGAAAAATTGCGGGACGATTTGACTCAGGGTACGGAAAAGTTCTTCCAGTTTGCCCTGTATGTTACGTTGTATGCCGATTCGCTTGAGGAGTTGAAGAACATGACCGGAAAAATTGAGGGCTTATTTGGATCGCGTCTGGTATTTTCGAAACGGGCATTTTTTCAAACGGAGCAAGGTTTCACGTCGACGTTGCCGATTGGTCTCGACCAACTGCAAGTCATGTTCAACATGAATTCCTCGCCGATCGCTTCGAGCTTTCCGTTTATCTCGGCCGATCTCTCGAGCGATAGCGGTGTTCTCTACGGTATTAATCGCCACAATAATTCTCTGGTGTTATTCGACCGGTTTAGCCTGCAGAACCCGAATTATACAGTTTTTGCCACGGCCGGGTCAGGAAAGTCGTACGCAGTGAAACTAGAAATTCTACGGTCGATGATGTTTGGAACAGATGTAATTATTATCGATCCGGAGCACGAATACAAGTACTTATCTGATGCTGTCGGTGGGACGTATATCAATGTATCGCTGAACGCCGAAAGTAAAATTAACCCGTTCGATTTGCCGAAGGCAATCGGCCAAGATGAAACAACGGCGGATATTATTCGATCAGGTGTGATTACGTTGAAGTCGATGTTCCGATTGATGCTCGGTAATTTAACTCATGAAGAAGACTCAATTGTCGATCGGGCATTACTCGAAACGTATGCCAAAAAAGATATTACCCCGGACGCCGATCTCGCCAACGTCGAGGCACCGGTGATGATGGATTTTCAGGAAGTCTTGGCCGGAATGACAGGGGCGGAAAACCTGGTGGAACGGCTAAAAAAGTATACCGAAGGAACATTTTCCGGTTTGTTTAACAATCCGACGAACATCGAATTGGACAATCAACTCGTCGTATTTTCCGTTCGCGACCTAGAAGACGAACTACGCCCGATTGGGATGTCGATTATTATTTCCTATATTTGGAACCTGGCTCGATCGAGTTTAAAGCGACGCATTTTAGTGATTGATGAAGCCTGGTGGTTAATGCAACACGAAGATTCGGCAAAATTCGTGTACGGATTAGTGAAACGGTCGCGAAAATACTACCTAGGAGTAACGACGATTACCCAAGATGTGAACGACTTCTTACTGTCGCCGTATGGACAGGCCATCATTAATAACTCGGCGCTGTCGTTACTGATGAAACAATCACCGGCAGCGATCGACATTGTCAGTAAAACATTCCTCCTGACCCAACAAGAACGCTATTTATTACTTGAGGCTGGATTAGGGGAAGGCATTTTCTTTGCCGGTAATAAACACGCTGCACTAAAAGTCGTGGCGTCGATCGCGGAAGATCAAATCGTGACGACGAATCCACAACAATTACTGGAGCTCGAGGCGGCCAAGCAGGAGTTCGAACAGTCCGCTAACTCTGGGGTGGCAACTGGTGCTGGGACGGTAATGCACGAAGCGCCGCCGCTTGCTAGCCGATAGAACAAACTGGTCGTAGCATTTTCATTCACTTTTTTACGGACTATGCGTCGTCGAATTATCATTATCAGCATCGCGTTCATCGTTGTTATCGGTGTATCGTTGGCGATTATTTTCGCGGTTCGGCAAAGCCCGACATTGCAGAAGGCTGTTTTACGAATTGCCAATACGAATAGCGTGATACCGTCGGTAACCCAAAACACCAACAAGGTGGTGCGGGTAGTAGCGACTCCGGATAAAACCGCTATTCAGTTCGCCGCTCGGAATTTTACGGAGCTGTATGGTAGTTATTCAAATGAAAATAGTTCTAGCAATATCGTTCAAGCGGAGGACTATGCCACCGTTTCGTATGCCAAGTATCTTCAAGCACAGATTGCGCTCCAACAAGCGGCAGTTCCGGCCACAGCGTATTCCGGAATGATCACGAAAGCACTTGTGTTTACCTTCATCAAACAGACGACCATTTCGGCTTCAGTTGTGGTGACGACGCAACGAACAGTATTAACCAGTTCGAGTAGTACTATCGAAACTAAGGACATCCTCCTTGACCTGATGAAAGTTGGTTCGGATTGGAAGATTAACGCCGCGGTGTGGAAATAAACATGTCGTATGTCTCCTGCTGTTGATGATCTTGAGGAGGTTGCGCCAGAAACTACGGCTTCACCGCAACGACGCCCTTCGTCTCGTTCGAAGCAACGTCAGCCAGTACCGCCGCCAGCGATAGACGAGGTTTCACCGTTTTCTCTGGGCGCGGGCGTGGTTATGGTCCCGCAGGATGGGAGCATGGCGGTCGGAGGATATGTTTTTGTATTGAACGAGGCCGGTGAGATCGAGAATCACACGGGGATTGTCACCGAACGAATTCTGGAAGCAGCACAATCGTCAGGATTGCCGATATCGTTTTATCGCCAGGGAAAGTGGTTACGTGGGCGCATCAATCCTACCGGGAATGGTTTTGTGGTATTGGATACAATCGTTCCGTCGACCGACGTGATGCGGAGTATTGCTCTGTCGCCAAACGAACAACTGCGTTTGTTACAAGAGCATGTTGATGGTAGCGAAGCGCACCATCAGACCCAAACGCCGCCGGTCGATTCTCGCCAGGCAGCGAGTAACAAAAAACAACCAACACCAATGGCGGCTGGTGGCGCGTCTTTGGTGCAACCCATTGTCGGAGCGGCGGCGATGGCAGGGTTTGTGGCTGCCCTCGAACAAGCTGGGGTCGGTGCTATCGGTGAGCCCTTGTCGGTGCAAACGGCGACGGGCGAAAACCAACCAATCAATTTTTCTCAACTAGCGTTCGTTCATTCCACCGATCAACCCCCGCATCTTGGAATCGAGGGGCAGGCCGTGCTGGCGCCAAAAATATCAACCAGCAGTCAGGTGCCAGAGATACATTTTTCAATCAATCATGCGCCAGTTTCACCGGCGTCATCTGAGTCGCCATATACGTACATTATTCCTGGGGAAGCCATGGTTGGAAAAAATGGTGAACCGAGGTCGATGTCTCCGGAGCAGGCAACCTGGTCACAGCCGCCGAACATTCCGCCGGGTACTGTTATCCTTGCTCGTCCCGAAGCGCCACCAATCCAAGGACTTCCGGGAGTATCGACAATTCCGATTCCCCCCGGTGTCTCGAATGCTCAAGCGACAGAGGCGGCACTGCCAACGATGGGGTATACACCCGTGCCAGCAACAACTGGTGAGAATGGCGTATCGGGAAATAATTTTTCTTCAGGAATACAGGGGCTTGCTCAACGATCTGGTGTGCCTACCGAAAGCGCTTCTCCGGAAGCAACTCCTACGACATCAATGCCGGAGAAACAGGAGGAACGCGTGGATAGGAAGCCATCCGCGACTCAGAGGGTGTCCCCAAAACAATCCGATGCGCAGTCTTCATCGTCAAATGACATCGTTCCACCGGCACCATTTGTGCCGCTTGCCATGCCTTCTTCTCAACCTTCGGGAAGCGGTGTTGCTTCGGAACAAACCTCGAACCAACCAGCCTCTTCGCCTGCAGTAGACGCTCCTGCCGACGCGAGTGGGCAATCTCCAAGATCATCTAGGCATCAGTCCCGAGGAAGTCGCGGAGCCAACACTCGTCCACGATCATCTTCACGCACGCCGTCTCGGACACCAGCGACCTTGAATCCTGCGGGATCAGCACCAATGAACGAATCACCTGAGGAAAATCCGGGCGACGCTACATTTGATGGTCCTTCGGCATCGAAAACACCATCACCAATACATGGTGACCAACATGCTTCGCCTGCAATAGCTCCGACGAATGTTCAAGCGGAGAATGAACTCAAGAAAGAACAAAAAGACACACCAGCTGTTCTGCAGGAAGGTGATGAGCAGATGGATAGTGGAACTCGAGAAGTGCTTCCGAGGACAGCAGAACTCGCGGGTTCTCCTCCCGATGGTTCGCATAGTGGCTACCTGGAAGGCGTGGAGAATTCATACTCACCATTCTCCCAGCCGGACTCGATTGCTCCGAAAGAGGGGATGCCTGAAATCTCAGATAGCGTCGGTGAGCCGGAGTCTGGAGATGCAGGTGAAACTCTTGGCCGAACACCTAGCTCCACAGAAGGGGCATTACCGGAATCGGAAACGACCAAATCGGAAACTCAGAACGAGTCGTCGCCGGAGTTTCAGGATGCACAAGCGCGTGAGCACGGTGATAGTGGTGATGGTTCACCGCAACTTGAGGGAACAGGAACGAGCACAACACAAGAACTTCGGGCTTCAAAAATTGAGGCTCAACAACGAGCGCAACGAGAGTCGGCCGACCGAGTGCGACAATGGAAAGAAATACAACGAGGCAAGAAGGCAAGTGAAATACCTGTCCAGGCAGAGAGCGCATCGGAATACGTGAATAAGGCTTACAAAAGAGGTTGGCAAATGGCACAAGAGGTAGCCGAGGATCAGGCTATTGGAACGTTGCCGGTGATCTTATTTTCTGGCATCTATCCAGTGGCGATATATGTGATTCGGTGGATCTTTGGGAATATGATGGGTGGCCTCTTTACCATACAACGCAAAGCCCCGGCGTTCATGTTTCCTGGCGAGCAGGATATTAAAGTTAAGGTTGTTCCGGGGTATTCGCTGACCGAACCTCTCGACTGGGTGCGGCATATGAAGTTTCTCTTTATCGGCGGAATGATGGCCATCATGGTAGCCATTTTTGCCATTTCATTGTATGCTTTATTAGATCCGTGTATGTTACTGCACTTAGGCGGGCTCAAAGGATTCGGGGCTTTGGTGTTACGGTGGCTTCACCAGCCGAATTTCAATCCTGCCTCATGTATTACCAAATAATATGATTCGCCGCCCCTCATTACAACATCCCACCCGACAACGAAGCGCGAAGCGCGTGTGGCTGGTGTTGGCGATTGTCTTTGGATCGACGATTAGTTTGGTCGCGCCGTCTGGTGCCGGTACGGTTCATGCTGCTGCCTGCGAGGTAGGATCAATGTGTTTTACGCCGGAAATACCTTTGCCGAGTCTGTTTACTGGAGACATAAAAGTTGATAATACACTGCTCGCGAACTATATTAAGGCGCTGTTCGTCTACTTCATTTGGGTGGTTGGCGTTATCGCCGTAGTAATGATCGTCTATGGTGGCATCCGTTGGGTGGCGGCTGCCGGAAACCCCGGACGGATAAAAGAGGCACGAGACATTATCGATAATGCGGTCATCGGTGTGATAATTGGCCTGGTGTCTTTTGTGCTCTTGAATACGATTAATCCGAGGTTGACGAAACTTTCTCTGCCGGGTGTTACGAATGTCGCTACCCAGGATTTTTGTGCTGGCGGTGCCCCCCCCAGTTTTCCAGATAATTTTTATGTTTGCCAAAATGAGACTCTTGGTTGTGGCAAGACAGAACAGATTGATGTTAAAAATGAGACAACCGGCGTAACCGGAAAGACGACGTGCATGGGGACGCGATGCCCGATGACATCTACCCAGGGGAATGTTTGTCAATTTCAATTAAACGCATCGTCAAATAAATTTAGTGGTACGTGTGTGTCGACAGTGAAGTATACTGGCTATGATAGTTTAACAACCTGTAACAAAATTCAGGGAAGTGTCGGGGTTGGATCAAAAGATGCAGTTAAAAGTATCAAAAACGGTCAGCACACAGAATTGGTTGGCGCGGTCATTAGTCAGGACGGAAACTATATTAATTCGTATTGCACAGATAATTCAGATCCTGAAGCCAACGGGTTTGTTTTGGTTAATGCTCAAGGGCAAGCATACTATGCACCTGGGGATACAAGTCAACCTAAAGTAAACGGGGACGGATTCCCGAACGGGAAAGCATATCCTCGCCTTTTACCCAGAGCCTGCCCAATAGTCTATACCGGTAATGGGAGCGCAAAAGATTATCAGATGCAAGTAAATTGGTTAACTACTCAGGACGTATTCCAATAATATATGAATGAACGCACAAAAAAAATACTTCTCATTCTCGCTTTCGTTCTGGTAGTAGCCGGGTTCTTCTTTGCTATTTGGTATTTCTTCTTCAAACCCGGGTTACCGGTTCCGACGACGAACCAGTCGGGAAAAATTACAAACGGCTTGCCGAATGCGCAAAATGGTAATGCAAACCGAGTCGCGAACCAAAACATTAACGCTTTACCGACGGTAAACGGATCGACAACTTCAACCGCAAGCACGATTGCTCGTGGCGGTTCAACTGTTGTTACCACGGTTACTACTGATCAAGCGGTCGGGGCAACGGTGAACGGTACCAACGGGAATTTGCAATATTACGATAAACAGACCGGGCAGTTCTTTTCCGTTAGTCCCGACGGCGGAACGCAGACGTTATTGACGACGGACACCTATCCGAGCGCACAGAGCGTTACCTGGGCACCGAGTGGTAACCAGGCGATTCTCGCTTTTCCGGATAATTCGAAAATTCTCTACGATTTCACCACCAAAAAACAGACAACCATGCCGAGCGAGTTGACCGATTTTTCCTTTTCGCCGCAATCTGACCAAATCGCCTCCAAGTTTCTCGATGCGTCGAATTCGGAAAACCAATGGCTCGTTGTCAGTAAACCAGATGGTACACAGTCGCAAACAGCGGAGCATCTTGGTGCGAACGCCGGCGACGTGGTGGTGAATTGGTCGCCAAACAATCAAATCATCGCCACCTATCCAAAGTCGATCAACGGTGATCAACAAGAAATTCTTTTCCTGGGCGCCAATAGTGAGAATTTTCAATCCGTTGATGTGAATGGTCGAGGTTTCACGCCGAATTGGTCGCCAGATGGAACAAAATTGTTATACAGCATCTATAGCCCGTTGACCAATGATAATCCGCACTTGTATATGATGAGTGGGTCACCCGATTCGCTAGGCAATAATATGGTCGACGTGGGGTTAGACACCAGCGCGGATAAATGCGCCTATGCACCAAGCGGTGTGTCGATTTACTGTGCCGTACCATACTACTACAATCCCGGTTCAGGTCCGCAGCCAAGTCTCTCGGCCGGCGTGCCGGATAATATTTACAAAGTGGATTTACGTTCCGGTGCAGTCACGATGATTGCGCGGCCGGTCGATGCCCAAGGAAATCAACGCTTTAGTGCGACCAATTTGCAAGTCTCCACGAACGAATCGGTGCTCTACTTTACTGATGCTACGACCGGTACGGTTCAGCAAGTACGTTTGAAATAATGCCACGCTACCGTACACTCATAACCAGCCTGCTTGTTGTGGTGAGCGTGGCGGCGGTTGTTGGAGTCCTCCGTCCAGCTTTTGCGGCTGACCTGACGCCACCCCCGATTTCAGCTATACAATTTACACCGGAAATTACGATTCCAGGATTGCTGGACGGAACCATTACTATTTCGCCGACGTCAATCGCCGAGTATATTAAAGTCATTTTTATTTATTTTATTTGGACGGTGGGAGTCCTGGCGGTGGTGATGGTGGTCTACGGCGGAATCCGTTGGGTAGCGGCTGCCGGAAATCCCGGAAAAATTAATGATGCGCGGGGAATTATCGATAATGCGATTATTGGTTTGCTGATTGCCTTGTCTTCGGTGGTGTTATTAAATATTATCAATCCAAACCTGAAGAGTTTTAATGGTATTCTCGTGAGCAATGTCAAAACGGAACAATTTGGTGAAACTGACGCTGATGCTGGTCAATTTAATGAAAGCGCCAGCTGCACAACGGCAGAGGGTCCAATCCAAACCGAGAGCAAATGTGCTGTACCGTCCGTGTCCTTTGTTTGGCCAGTGGCCGATGTTGATCCGGTGGTGACGAGCCGGGTTGGTCCGCGAAATGTCCAAGTTGGGAGTACTTGCCACCCCGGAACAGATTTTTCTACCGCGCATGTAGCGGGTAAAGTCGTATTAGCGATGTTTGGCGGAACAATTACTTCTAGCGTGCCAGATTCAAAATGCGGCGAGCATATTGTTACCCTGGTATCACCAAATGGATATTATGCCCGTTATATCCATATCGATAAGCTGTATGCGAGCGTTGGTGCCGTTGTGAATGCTGGGGATAATATTGGTTGGAGCGGGGGGGATCCAGCGGTCATCGGCACAAAATGCAGTTCCGGTCCGCACCTTCATGTTGAACTTTATGTCAACAAAGCCGGAGCTGCTCACGCGGTACTCCACGATATATTTCCCTGTACCCCTGCGGTTATGTCCCACGAGCAGGTGGTGCCGCCGGCGATACCCCACTTAAAATAAAGTAAGCATCCAGAGTTAAGAAAGATGGTTGTCGCTACTATTCTGGATGAAATGGTGTAAGGGTTTTTTCGTGTCGTCCTACTATCGCGAGCAGGTTGTTTTGTTGTTCGGCTGATAACGTCGAAGAAAATTCCCGAACACGTTCAAATAGTTGACGGTCGTTGATGCTCGCCAGCTGCCACGCCGGCAGGCCTGATTGGCGTTGACCGTACATATCGCCGCCGCCACGTTCGGAGAAATCGAGTTCGCTGATGGTGAAGCCGTCGCTGGTTGCGGCGACGTGTTCCAGGCGTTTTCGAATCGCGTCGTCTCGGCGATCGGTAACAAAATAACACTGGCTTGGTTTTGAGCTGCGCCCAACACGACCGCGGAGTTGATGCAATTGGGCAAGGCCAAAACGTTCGGCGCCCTCAATAATGATGAGTGTCGCGTTCGGGACATCAACCCCAACTTCAATAACGGTGGTGCTGACAATGATATCAAGGTCGTGCCGACGGAATTCATCAAGAATCGCCACTCGTTCATCGGCTGGCATCGCGCCATGGAGGATGCCCACCCGGACGTGGGGGAGCGCCTCGCTCAATCGCTGATGTTCGGTTGTGGCGGCTCGGACGCCGAGACTGTCGGATTCTTCAATCAGTGGGGTGATAACGTAGATTTGTTCTTTCTTCTGCAAGGTTGTGTTGATAGCCGTATCGATTCGTTGTCGATCATCCGGGCCAGCCACAAAGGATTGTATCACGACCCGGCCTGCTGGTTTTGTGGCAATGGTACTGATATTTAAAATGCCGCTCAGCCACAAAGCAAAGCTTCTTGGAATCGGCGTGGCAGTGAGACTCAAAAAGTGCGGAGTGTCGGTGCGTCCTGAAAGTAGTACTTGGCGTTGGTCAACGCCAAAGCGTTGTTGTTCATCGACGATGACGAGTCCAAGTTTATAAAATGTGATATCTGGTTGCAGAACCGCATGGGTGCCGATGACAACAGAAACTATTCCGGATGTGATAGCAGATTCCAGATCTTCGCGACTGACCGTGGCCTCGGTTCCCGCGCTGTAGATTTTTGCTTCGTGACCGGTGAGCAGAGCAATTTTTGTTTCATGTTTACCGAGTGTCGCAATAAATGTTTTCCAGTGTTGCTCGGCAAGGACGACTGTTGGAGCTACCACCGCAACCTGATAATGGCTTAGCGTAGCGTTATAAGCCACTAGAGCGGCCACCACGGTCTTGCCGGAACCAACATCGCCTTGAACGAGGCGTGACATCGGTTGTGGCAAGGCGATGTCTTGCAGAACTTGCCAAGCTGCGACGCGCTGATCGTTGGTCAGTGTGTAGGGCAAGTGTTGCACAAAGGTACGAATATCTTGTTCGTGAAAGGGGATGACCGGTGCGGTAGCGGCCACGGTCGAATTTGCTGCGGTCATATGTAGGTGCCAAGCCAGTAATTCATCAAATTTCAATCGTTCGACAGCTTGCGCCGCTTGTTCCGGACTGTCTGGAAAATGTATTGCTGATAACGCTTCGGATAACGTCATTAGTTCAAGTTGTTGAACAGTTGAACCGTCGAACGGATCAGGCACGACGTTTGCTAACGCGACGGCCTGTTTCATAACCATCCGGATTTGACGTTGCGATAAACCCTCGGTTGACCGATAGACGGGGACGAGCTTTTCATGCAACGGATTCTCACTTGGCTTTTCGTAAACCGGATTGCTCAGTTGTAACCGACCGTCTTTTGTTTGGCTAATTGTGCCGGAGAGATAGAGTTGATCGCCGGATTGTAAACTTTTTCCGAGGTACAGCATATTGAACCATACCACATGGAGTTTCGCGTTACTTTCATCGGTCACGACCACATCAGTGATCGTTGTACCGCGACGATGCCATGCTGGACGTGATTTAACGGACACAATGCTGGCGGCAATGGTGACATCCTGCCCGACAACGATATCACTGATTTGTACTTGTTGTCGCCAATCTTCATGCCGAAAGGGAAAGTAAAATAAACAATCCCACAGGGTGTGCAAATCCAACAAGGCGAACTTTTTGGCGACCTGCGGCTGGAGTCGCGGGAGTTTCGCAATGAGCGTATTGAGTGACATGTGCTACTAGTGTACCAAAAGGTTGACCGTCTTGGCTATAACCTGTCAATCGTTACCTTGGCTGTTTGTTGTATGTATTTTTTTTGACCTGGTGCGTCCCTGCCTACCAGTAGGCAGGCGGCAGTTCCGGAAACCTAAACCGGGACAGGCTCCCGATCCCAATACAAAAAAGCTCGTACATCTGGAAGCCCCCGCCTGGTGCGCCCGACGAAACTCTGGAACCCTACGTCCGGGGGGGCATCGCTGTTCCTGTGGAACATCGCGCTGCCCGTCTCGGCGGTCGCAAGTAAAGCAGTTTACTTGCTCGGCTTGCGCCGACCACCTCGACCCCTCAGCTCCGCAAGATTTTTTCTGACCTGGTGCGCCCGGCAGGATTTGAACCTACGACCCTCAGCTCCGCAAGCTGATGCTCTATCCAGGCTGAGCTACGGGCGCCCAGGTCAGAAAAAATGCTACTTAGGAATGGTTTTTAGGTACAATATTTCGCTGATGCAGCACTTGCCCCGTAGACCGCGCAGCGGTTGTACGGGATCCAGGCTGAGCTACGGGCGCCCAGGCGGGGGCTTCCATTGAGTTGTTATTGGGCTGAGCGGAGCTAATTCCGTCCTTCGACAAGGCTCAGGACGGAAGGCACACAGGAACGCGAAGAAATACACGAAAGCGCCAGTATCGTACCATATCGCAAGAAAAAAACAAGCGCCTCAGCCGTGGGCGCTTGTTGTTCGTATGAAGTGCTATTTTTCCAGCACTTTTTTCATCTCGGCGTATTGTTCGGAAGTAATTTCTCCTTTTGCGAAACGCTCTTGGATAATTTCGAGCGCCTTCGGTTTGTCAGCTGAGGGTTGGGCGTCATGACGATAATGATGCATATGACGAGATCCACGGATAGTCCATAAGATACAAAGTCCAATACCAACCCAAAAGGCGAACATCATGATCGCGCCCAAAACACCAAACCCTGCCGAAGAACCGTAATATGGATGAAACATCATAATGGATATGTAGTTAATAAGTTTTGAGTATAGAAAAGTCAACTGAACAATTCCTGAAATTGCCCCCTTTGTTGACTAGGAGTATAATCGGTTCACTATGAATGCGAAGCCGTTTATTTGGGTGGGAGTTATCATTGGTTCTACGTTGGGTGGTTTACTGCCTGAGCTATGGCACGCCTCGTGGCTATCGTTTTCTGGAATAATTTTTTCTACTATCGGTGGGTTAGTCGGTATCTGGGCCGGATGGAAGTTTTCCGAGCGGTATACCTAAACTGTCCAGCGAAAATTCAGTTTCGTATTGTACGCTTGCTTCCACGGTTTCTCGAGGGAGGTTTTACTCACCCGTTTAACCCATGAAACCGAGTTCTATCGACGATCAACTCATTGATTCAGCAAAGCGCGAACCAGCTGCTTTTGCTCAATTGTATACGAAATATCGAAAATCCCTGTTTCGATTTTTTTGGTACCGGCTGCACGATGTCGAACAATCGTCGGACATGGTACAAGAAACATTTCTGCGTGCTTTTAGTAAACTTAAGGCATTTCGCTTACACGGTTTTTCTTACAACACATATTTACGAAGAATTGGAACGAATTTACTGACGGACTTGTATCGAAAACCGAAGCATATCGAATTAGAAGCCGCAGACAATGTATCGGATACGCGAACCGATACGACCAATGTAATTGATGCTCAATTAGTGTGGGAGAAGGCGAGGCAATTATCGGCGGATGAACAAGAAATCCTGAAATTTTTTTATCAGCAACAACTGAGTATTAACAATATCAGTACAAAGCTGCAGGTAAGTCATAATGCGGTAAAGTTGCGGCTAGTGCGAGCCCGCCGGAAGTTGAAAAAACTGCATATTGTACACCGATAGAGGGGACGTGACACCTTTTTCCTTCAACGGCGTTGATAGGTAGTGCTAAGCTTATTCACTAACCACTTGGGAGGGACAAACCGTGATTTCTATCGTCCGCTGTCTTTCGCCCACTCAGGGCAAATGGCTGGGCTGGTATACACGGAGCCGAAGTGATACGTAGTTCAGCCGCATGACAATTCGTACACTGCAATAAACCGTGCGCACCTCCGGTGACGCGCGGTTGCAGTTTGTTCTTTGGTTAGGATTGTGCTTCGCCGAACGCTTCGTCCTCTGTATCGGCTATGGCGTCAGCTTGGGTTTTGTGGACTTTACCGTCGAGATGATTCGGCGGGGCGTAGATGGTATAGAGTTGTAGCGGTACCTGTCCGGTATTGGCGATATTATGGTTGACGCCGGGCGTGACAACAACTATATCGCCGACGATCATCGGTTCATGAACGCCATCAAGAATTGATTCACCGGTGCCGCTAACCACCACCAGTGATTGTTCAACATGTTGGTGAACCTCAGCGCCGATGTCGCCGCCGGGCGGAATAGACATGACCACGAGTTGCGACTTCTTGCCGGTGTGGAGTACTTGGCGAAAAAAACTATTGGCATTGGTCGCGGAGATAATGTTTGTGTGGTAGGACATAGCTAGAGTTTAAGTGCGCGGGTGATTTGATCGCCGGTTGGTTCTTCTTCGCGGCTAGCATTCTCAAGTAATCGTTCGCTGAGAAGTTGGCGGATACGAATCGGGTTTTCTGATTCAAGCGAAATATCAAGATCCGGACGCATGGCAGTCTTAAAGGTAAAGTAGATTTTTTTAATGACCGGCGGACGGTAGATAATCCAAAACTCTTTCAGTTCACGCCAAGGATACCACGAGGTACCAACTTCAATACCTTCATCACGTATGGCGAAGCGTACTGGCAGGGGTTCGCGACGAAGGCGAATCAGGATGACCATCGTGAGTAGGACAAGTAACAGAGCGAAGGTAAAGTTCTTCGACATGATACAAAACACAAGCAACCCAGCCAAGACAACGGCATAGGCAATATACCAGGCACGACCCCGATCGTGCTTGGTGAACTCTGGGAAGGTCCATTCAGTCAGGACGTCGCCGCGTGGTTCTTGTGGTTCTGCCATCCCGATTAGACGGTTAGTGAATTACGTTTATCCATATTAGTGCTGTTTTTGCAGTCTTTATGAATCCTGTCTAACGGGATTTCATGTGGATAGTATAGCACAAACCGAAAAATATGTGAGGATTCTTCGGTACCTGGTGTTTTATGCTGTTTGCTGAACCGCTCGGGCGACGGCCTTGCTGACGCGTCGATCGAGAGGGCTGGGGATGATGTTCGTGGCCGACAGCTTGCTCGTTGGAACCAGATTTGCAATTGCCTTGGCGGCGGCCATTTTCATCTTCTCGGTGATCGCGGTTGCTCCGGCGTCTAAGGCACCGCGGAAAATACCGGGGAAGACGAGAACATTGTTAATTTGATTCGGGTAATCTGATCGGCCGGTACCGAAGACGGCGATTTGGGTTTTCTTGGCCGCCGTATAACTGATTTCCGGATTTGGATTTGCCATAGCGAAGACGATCGGCTTTTTATTCATGGTTGGAATCCATTCGGACTTGAGAACATCAGCAACCGAGACGCCGATAAACGCATCTGCGCCTACCAGTGCTTCCTGGAGACCGCCGCAGCGTTGTTTCGCGTTGGTGACTGTAGCTAGCTGTTTCTTGACCGGCGTCAGTTTCGGTCGGCCGCGGTAAATGATGCCGGTGCTGTCAACCATAATCATCTTTTTCCCGTCGACGCCGTACTTCATGAGCAACTGCGCAATTGCATGCGCGGCGGAACCAGCGCCATTAATGACGACGCTGATGCTTCTCGGATTCTTTTTGACAACTTTCAGGGCGTTGATGAGCGCCGCCAGTACCACAATCGCCGTACCGTGTTGATCGTCATGCATGATCGGAATCGACAGTTCATTCTTTAAACGTTGTTCAATTTCGAAACAGCGCGGCGCGGAAATATCTTCGAGATTAATGCCGCCGAATCCCGGGGCGATGGCTTTGACAATGCTAATAATTTCTTCAGTGTCTTGCGTATCGAGGCAAATCGGATAGGCATCAACGCCGCCGAACTCTTTAAACAAAATTGCCTTTCCTTCCATCACTGGTAGCGCCGCGGTCGGTCCGATATTACCGAGACCCAACACCGCTGAACCATCAGTCACAACCGCGACGGAATTACGCTTAATCGTCAGGTCATTAACGAGCTTTGGATGCTTTGCAATTTGGCGACACACTTCCGCCACGCCGGGTGTATAAGCAAGTGATAAATCCTGGCGCGTTTTGAGCGGAACTTTCGAAACGATGGCGAGCTTGCCGTGGCGGCGTTGGTGAAGTTTCAGGGATTGGATGGCGAGGGACATGATGCGTAGTGATCAGTTTTCTAAAGTATTCCTTTTGTTTGTAAGAGTGTATAAGCGGCAATGGTGTGGCTGTCCCGAATCTCACCGGAAGTAATCATCGAATGTAACTGTTCTGGTGAAACGGCGCGCACTTGCATGCCTTCTTCGCCCTCTTCTCGATGTGTGGAGCCGGGAGTAATTTGGGAAGCGAAATACACCTGACAAGTTTGTGTGCAAAATCCTGCGGCGATAGTGAGGCACCCGATATCATCAATTTTTTCGGCGTGTAATCCCGTTTCTTCCTGGAGTTCTTTTTGCGCTGTTTCGCGGAGACTCGAATGTTCGCCATGGCCTTGCGGAAACTCCCATGAGAAGTCGTCGATGGGATAGCGATATTGGCCAATCAGGGTAAAACATTTTCCGTCCCAAGGAATAATCAAAGCACAAGGATTTTTCTCCACAACGCCATATGTGAGTTCATGGCCTGATTCAGTTTTCACCACGTCTTCAAACACGTTCATCCAGCGATTTTGATAGACGGTTTTTCGTGATAGGCGTTTCCAGGACATACTTTTCTGAGAATGATGTTATAGTTGTGAAAAATGAAGAATCATCACTGTTCGATCATCTTTCGACTTAGTGGATTTATATTTCAAATATTTATCTGGATCTTCGCGTTCAACCTGTTCGTACGTTTTTTCCCAATCAGCGATAGAAACGACTGTGGGAAAAGCAAAGTAGCCGTCGGTGAATAATTCGATGGTCTGAATGTCGTGGCGGTCGAGTTCTACGGTATGAATAAACTTTTTCGGTGTGGTTGTACCGTCAATGACACCGAAGCCTAATTCGTGGTCGGCGGAATTCTGATAGGCAAACTGTTGCAGTAAATCAGACATGATATGGTCGCGACTGCCTGCAATGTCACCAGTTTGCTGGATATATGCAGATCGTAACGTAGCGTTTCGCCCATCAGTTGTAGTTTTATACTGATATACCGTATTTCCGTTTAGTCGCATTCCTACATCACCAACATGTGTGATTACTATTTTTTCTTCAACCGTGCGCACAACAACACATCCGGCGGTAAACCTGTATTTTGCTTCACGAATATCTTCCGATATCCCGTATGTTTCATAAACTTTTTTTACCGCTTGATTCAGTTGTTCGACGAGCTCGATACCGTTTACTGTTGACGCTAAGGCTTCACGAACGATCAGTCGGGAAACGATTTCGCCACCAGTTTTCCCGTCGTACAGTCGTCCACTTTTGTCGGTAGCGCCATCGGCTAGCACAAAAGACGTATCAGAAAATCCAAAAGAATCCTCGTTTCGCTCGAGCGTTTTTCCTTTTGTAAATGTTTCGATTCGGACGGTTGAGGACATATGCGGTTCTTAGCGGACGACGGTGTCAATGTATTTTTTGAGCTGTACAGGATCAACGTATGTATATCCTTGTAAGCCAGAAGCTTGAGCGGCGGCGATATTTTTCGGGTCATCATCGATCAAGAGCAGGTCACGAGTAGGAACGCCAAGGCTGTTCGCAAGGAATTCGAAATAGCCGTGGTCAGTTTTAATCTTGTGTAGTTCGTTAGATCGGAAGACATGTGCACTCAACGAAGTGAGGTCGATCAGTTCTTTTTCTCGTGCCGTTTGCCATTCGTTTGTATCGGTAGCAAAAACGACGAGGTTTTTCGGCAAACTTTGGATGATAGCTTGAACCGCTGAGTTGATGTCGAGAATTTGTTGGTTGTGTGCCGCCAGCACTTGCTCGTAGGTCAGCGGTGTTTGTAGATGGGTATCGACAAGAACGCGGTAAAATTCCTGACTGCTGATGGTGCCGCGCGCAAAGGCAAGGTAGTCAGGATTGGAGAAGAATGTTCGTGCGTGTTCTGTTGGTACGCCGAGCTTTTTTAAGAAGGCGAATGTGAGCGTCTGGTCGGCATTGAGAAGAACATTTCCGACATCGAAGATGACTATCTGTGGTTTATTAGTCATAACTGTATCAGTTGTCGTTGAGTAAGTGCTTCGCGGACAAAGGTACGATCTTTTACTTTTTCGCTTTCCGGCAATTCGTGGTAGACGACGAGATCTCGTTTTTCCGCCCGCCAGGCATTCCGCTCTTCCCAAGCGGCGTGCACCTCAGCGGCGGCTTCTTCAATAAATACGTCGTCCAATGCACGACCGGCTTGCTCCGCCCGTTTGATTGCCAGAGTGGCGACGTCAAAAGAGGCCTGATGCTCGCGTTTTTTGTCGAAAGGGAATTCGTGGTTCATGGAGTTCTAATGCAACTGAACTATAATCCTAGTATACCACGGGGAAACCCAACGTAATTACAGTTTTCTGATATAGACGAAACTGTTGATTTCTTCGGCAAGATGTTGTATATTCATCGGGCTTTACGGACTAATGGAGGCGTGGCTGAGTGGCTCCCGATTTTCATCGGGATAAACTCCAGCGACGGTCATATCACCGCGCCGGAGCGGAGGGGTGCCTGAGTGGTTGAAGGGAACGGTCTTGAAAACCGTCAGACCTGCAAGGGTCTCGCGAGTTCGAATCTCGCCCCCTCCGCCCTGGCGCGGGAAAGGGTCTCGAAGGGTCGAGCCAACAGGCGAGACGGATTGCGAAAAGCAACCCCGGCCCGGCTTAGCCGGGCGAATCCTTCCGCCTCCGCCAACAAAGATCGTTAACCAAAGATGTTCCTAAACAATAGTGATTTTTTGGAGGAGGGGTGGCCGAGTGGCTGAAGGCGGCAGGTTGCTAACCTGTTATACGGGATTAAACCCGTATCGAGAGTTCGAATCTCTCCTCCTCCGCCAAAAAATCACTAAGTGAAATTTAGTAATAAAGGTTGCCGTTAAGCGGCAGCCCCGGACTCCGATCCGGGGCTGTTATACGGGGTTAAACCCGTATCGAGAGTTTCCGGCAGAGCCGGACCCGGCTTCGCTGGGCGAACCTGCCTGCCGGCAGGCAGGTCTCTCCTCCTCCGCCAATACAATCTTTTATCGGAGCCGACCCACGTGGGTCAAACGGTAGTAGGTTGCATTGGCACATAACCCAACCCCTTGTCGGAGTACCCGACGAGGGGTTCTATGTTTTCAAGAAATTGTGGGCTTTCCGTGATATACTTAGGGCATGAACAAGCAACAAGAGGATCCAGAATTTTGGAATACATGGAAGCGTTGCTCGACTATTGAAACCCACGCAATCCAAGCGACAAAGAGGGCGCGCTCGTTTGTCGTCCAGTCGCTACCCAAAGGAAAGCTAATAGCAATTTACATCAAAGGCAGTTTCGCTCGGCGGGAAATGAAGCGTGGAAGCGATGTTGATATGGTACCAATTGTCGCTTCTGACAAATTTTCCGGTCCGGTTTGGGAAGTGAACGAGAGAAAAGTTAATCCAGTCGTTGTTGTACCGCTCTCGTTATCTGAGTTACGAAAAAATAAACTATCTTCTCGAGCCCGACACAATCCTGATCTGCGTGCGAAGCCTGATCGTTTCTTGCACCACCTATCGCAGTCCCAGATTATCTTTGGAAAGCCAATTGATCCAAAGAAATTCCCAATCAGAACTGACGAAGTTGCATTACGTGACGAAAAGAGCATAATCAAGAACGGGTATATTCCAGCGTTCCAAAAGAATAAAATTAGCTTTGTCACATTGCTGAAAGAAGTATTTTGGCTTGTTGAGCTTGAACAATTGGTGGCTGGAAAACATCCGGCACATTCGTTTGTAGGAATAGCAAAGTCGGAATCTCAAAGGAACCACCTTATTCATACGGCATTACGTTTTAGAAAACGTGAGGCGGGTCGGAAAAAACAAAGACTTTTTATACTAGATTTACAAAAGTATCTAAGAACCCAAAGAGAGATTCGATAAAAGCCATGAACCACAAAGAGTCATCATCTAAATTTAAAGCCATCATCTTTGATTTTGGTGATGTTATTTGTTTTTGGGATCAAACAATCGTAAGTGACCAGCGAGCAGAATCGCTTGGGTTGCCTAAAGAAAGCATCCGAGATTTATTTATTAGTTATTATCAACAAGGAGGAATCGGAAAGTATCACAGTATAGTTGATTTTTATGATCGTGGACTGCCAACAACCGCAGTACCACGAGACATGGCTAACAAATTATTTGCGGAGATGGAACAATCGGCACGAATAGATCCACAGATGATTACTCTTATTAGTTCATTGAAACATTGGTATAAGATAGGATTGTTATCTAATTTCCCAAAAGGACTCGAAGAGTATTTGATCGACCGATTTCACATTCACCATCTTTTTGATTCGGTCGTGAGTTCATACAATATCCAAATACGAAAACCATCTTTGGATGCATTTCATTACTCGGCAAAAGATTTGGGGGTAGCAACTCAACAATGTGTATTTATTGATGATGTTGAAAAAAATGTTTTGGCAGCCCAGGAGACAGGAATGAAAGGTTTAGTCTTTTCGGGGCGCGAAGAATTACAAAAACAATTGTCAGTAGTGTTGGGCCGACATATCGAATAGATAGTTCTACCTCTTCGCAATTGCGATTGTGGGAAATTTTTCGCACGCTGTTTTGTCGAAGAAAGCCGGCGTGCCCTGAAATAGTCTGTTTGTTGGAAGTAACGTCATCGACCAAAATAACGGATTTTGGCCACTTGGCAACAACTCTGCTTAGGCATTACAGATGTGCAGTATGTCTGGAGATTGGTGCTATTGACAAAAGAGTATATTTGTAGTAGAGTGTACTGTTATACTATTATTATGGCGATGAGAAATATCACTCGGCATATTAAGAATATCTTTATCCCACAGGCGGGAAATGAATATCGTCCGCATGCCCTGCGGCAGAAATCTTTGCATATCACTTCCGGCGTCGTCGTGGTGGCCAAGATTATTGCGATTATCGCTGTGAGTATCTACGCATCCGTTGCCCGCGTTTCGGATATCACCCCGACGACGATCATTTCTTTAACGAACCAGGCGCGAACAGCAAACAAGGTTACGGCGTTGAAAACGAATACGCTCTTAACGAAAGCGGCTCAGGCAAAAGCGAACGACATGGTACAGAGGCAGTATTTTGCCCACGTGAGTCCAACTGGTACAACGCCGTGGGCGTGGTTCAAACAAGCGGGATATTCCTATACCTATGCCGGTGAAAATTTAGCCTTGGATTATATTTCTGCCGAAGACGTGACTGCGGCCTGGTTAAACTCGCCATCGCATCGGGCAAATTTATTGAGTAGTAAATACAAGGACATCGGCGTCGCGGTTGTGACCGGAACGATCAACGGCTCATCATCACTCATTGTGGTGCAGGAGTTTGGCGCGCCGACTCCGCCGGTCAAAAAGATTGTGACTGTTCCGGCGCAAACACCGACAGCGAGCGTGGCCGTAAAAAAGGCGGCCACCGTCACACCGACACCGCCGCAGGAAAAAGTGCTTGGGGCAACGGTCGTGTTGCCGCCCACCCCACCAACCGTCCCGACGATTCTGACCCCGGATGATGCCAGCTTGGTTCGGGTTAATGAGCCGGACGTTATCGGTAATGCGGAACCAGGCTCTGTGGTGACACTCTTCGTCAATGGTGCCCGAACAGCGAGTATTACTACCGACGCAGCGGGCGTCTATGATATTCGCCCGACACTTCCCTTGGCTGACGGCGAGGTGAGTTTTCAAGTTGGCGCTCGGGCCCGTGGTCTGGATGGTGGTTTGAGCGTCGCCCGCCAAGTGACGATTGATACGCAACCGCCAACGGTAAACTTACAATCATCGACTATTCTGCTGTCCTATCTTGTACCGGGGCAGTATGACGTGGCGGCAAGCGTTTCCGGAAATCCGTCATCAGTTATTGTTCGTGATGGTACAAGTAGTGTCGCCCTGAAACCAAAAGATGCGTTGTACGTCGGTTCGGTTCGGGTAGCTAATGATCAGGTTCCGGGGATGATTCTTCTCGAGGCACACGACAGCGCAAAAAATTCAACGTCAGACGTTCTCGTCGACCCGAACAACTTTACTATCGGCGTGGTGGCTGCGTCGGGTGGACCATTTGTGTCAATGTTGCGCGTTATCTTTTTCTCTCGGGTATTTTTGATGACCATTCTTTCGCTCTTATTTATTATCGCCAGCATGAATGTGCTGATGGAATGGCGGCATCAACACCGTCTGGTAGTCGTCCATTCGTTATTAGTATTGTTCTTGATTGGAACAATGTTGGTGGTGTAAAAGAGTATAGAATCGACGAGCTCCCTGGTTGCAGTTTTTTGTATGGCCTGCTACACTGTGTAGTAGCAAGGATGTTATTTTTTCTCAATCTATGGCCAAACAGAAATACGTTTTCGGTGAGCTCGAACAGGCAATTATGGATATTGTGTGGAAGCACCGCGAGGTAACCGTTCGCGATGTTCTTGAGCATTTGCGGCAACGCGGTACGGCCTATACCACTGCCATGACGGTAATGAATCGTTTAGTTGCACAACGTGTCCTGGTGCGACAACAGGCAGGTGTTGGGGCATTTACCTACCGCGCTCGAATTTCTTTCGAACAATTTTCTGCTGAGGCGAGTCGCAGTGCGGTGGATGATCTCGTGCGCCGGTACGGCGCGGTGGCAATGGCGCAGTTCATAGATTGTCTCGATCGTGTACCGAGTGAAAAAGTTGAAGAACTCCGCCGAAAACTCCATCGGGAAAAGCAATAAGGATGCGCGAGATACATCAATACACATGGTTGCGAAGTGCCACGACGGTGTTGGGAGGAACCGTGTTAACCGCCTTAGCATATAGTAGTATCCATGGTTGGTCGGTGATAACTCGCGCTGTTATGCCTGTCAAACTCGCATGCGGTTGCGCAGTCTTAGCTGTAAAAACTCCCTGGTGGATCACCGGAATAGCCGGAGTGGTGATGCTGGTGACGGTATATAGTTTTAGTCGATTGGTGCTGTCGGTGACGATGCAGTGGTGGCGGAGTCGACAGTATGAGCGTTGGTTGATCGCTGGTTTTGATGTATCACATGATCGACGGATGGGGTTTGTGGTGGCTATCTCGGAATCCCCAAAAATTATGGCGGTCACTATTGGCTTGCTCCGTCCGCATATCATTATCACTCGTGGTTTATTGAATCGATTAACGCCAGAAGAACAACGCGCCGTACTTCGGCACGAGCGTGCACACCAACAAGTATTCGATCCGCTGATGACAGCTTGGTTGAATGGCTTGGCTTCGGCTTTTCACTGGTTGCCTGGTGCACGATCGCTGCAACAACAGGCCTATAGTTTTCGTGAGGTGGCTGCCGATGCGGTCGCGACAGACGGTTATACGGAGACGACAGCGTTATCTTCGGCCTTTGTGAAACTCAGTGATACAGTAACTCATCCACTCCTGAGTTCATTTTCACCGAACGCAGATCGCTTAGAAAAACTCCTTGACCGGCAATGGCGTGCACCACGTCGCTGGTGGAGTTGGTCATCGGCAATTTTTATCGTGGCGATAACCGTTGGATTGTTCTCTATGGTTCGGTATGTTCAGGCAGCTACTCCCAGCATGCCGCCGACCGCCGCTACAGCCTGTCACGAAACACGTATGATGTGTGCCTCACATGCTGTTACTGCAGCGCCGCATGGCACGGTGTGCACTAACGGTCAATATGAAGCCTTACAACGTCGTTGGTCATCTGCATATGGTATTACTATTCTCCCGTAAACTTCTTCGTCGAACGAGTATCGTAGGTCTCATCCTGGTGGTGGGAATCGGTGTAATTGTTTGGCGTTTATTTCCCGCACACCACAAAGCGGTTGTGACGACGGATAGTCGCCAAACCTATGCCAACCTGTACCAGGCTGCTTGGCGTCAGGATGACGGCCTGCAATCGACACTAGTCACCGCCACACTCTTTGTGCCGCCAACCATTCAGGCACTCGGCAAGGATACTGGTCGATCTTCGGCTGAGGAGCAACTCTGGCAAGCGGTGCAAGGACTTTCAGTGCGCGACGTACCGATCGTGCTCACATTCGATAGTGTGACTGGTGCGGTGCCGGATAGTGTTCTGACTACGGGCTTAACGTTAACATCAGTGAAAGGCCCGACCTTCACGTTCAAGAGCTGGACGCCGATGATTGCGCCGAGCCGGGTGGTGAACACCAACGATTCGGCCACATCCCAAATTGGTGTGGCCATCTTTTCTGCCAACCAGGATGTGAATTGGCAAACGATCGAATCACTCCAGTTGACGCTTCATGGTATTCCCTCGCAACCAGATCGGGTGTTCTCGTGGACGGAGCCGCGGCTACTATTACAGATGTAAGAGGAAGGCTAGAGCAATTAGGATAACTTGCACGACAATGCCGACGGCGAATGGAATGTCGTACGGGTGTTTAGCGTGACCCCAGCTGTGCCAACGATCGTGGTGGTGGAGGAAGGGTGTCAGTAGGGGAATCTTCCAGCCCTTGCTATCGAGAACGAAACGAAGGCCCCACAGGAGATCCGGTGTAATACCGCCGATGGCACCGGCCACGAGCTTGACCCACGATTGTTGTGGATGGCTCGCAATGAGCGCCAGGACGACGATTGCAGCAAGACCAAGGTCGAGTGACTCTACGACGGCAATGCGTCGTTTCGCGTGGCCACCGGTTAACCAGGCGCCGAAATACGTATCGCCATGTGGGACAGCGTCGAGCAGGTAGTGACTACCAACGCCAACCAGGAACGCGAGCGCTGGATTAGGCATGTATTGCGCCAGGAGTAATCCGGCAGTAGCGTGGACGGGCGAGTACATATTAGCGGCTGAAATACATAAAGACAGCAATCAGTCCGAGCTGTGTTGCCAGTCCTGCCCAAAACGGAATATCGCGGCGAATAATTTCGTGGTGCAAAAGATTGTGGATCCAATTTTGGGCGCGGATGAGGTAACGCAAGCCGGTTGGTTTCGTGAGTTTATATAACCAGCGCATAAGAAACAACCACGACATTTTCTCGTGCAGTACCGGAAAAAGATAACTGAGAAAGTCCGGTAAAATACTGCCGATGATGCCAACCAACATCAGTCGGCCGGTGGTGTCGCCAGGGTGATTGATGGCGTAAAAAATGACGGCTAAGAGGCCGGCCAGGTCGAAGAGATTAATGATAATCGGCCACTTGAATTTCTTGAGGATTTTCCATTCGTCATCGTGATAGAGCGATTCATCGCCGTGCGGGATGAAGTCGAGAACGAAGTGGGAAGCAAAAGCCAAGCCAAACACCTCGTACGGATTTTTCACGTAGTGGCTAATGAGAACGCCGGCCGCGGCGTGGGTGGTCAGGAACATAGAGGCTAGTGTATCAGAAAAACAACCGTTTGTGGAAGAGCTATATGAATGACCACACTAATGTACGAAAGATGCTTTCACCTTTACTCGTTTAGTAACGCGGGGTTTTTCTGAATAATATTTGCCACGAACTCATTAGGATTGGAACCATAAACAGGTTTTTCATATCCAGTAACCCTCAGACGCTCAAAGTCATTATCAGTAGCGCCCCGATGTTGTGCCGCGTAGTCGTGGTGTTTTTTCTTAACATCATCTATGAGTTCTTCACGGCTCGTGTATTCATGAATTCCTCGCTGGTCGGCAAATGCCTGTTCGAACCAATACCATTTGTCATCTTTTTCATAGACCACAAATGTGTGGGTTGGCAATTTTGTACCACCTTCTTTGGCGTACATCATGAAATATGTTTTAGGTTTGAAATCGTGTTCTGTAAACCAGCGTCGCTCAAGTTCAGTGGTGTCCCAACATTGACCATGTCGACGCTCTAACAATTCTTCAGGGGATTGTAAAAAATATTCTCGATCAAAATCAGCGTCCCAATCTTTATCATCGTGCGTATATACTTTGTTATTCTTGCCAACAAAACCATACTCGACGTTATCATTCATAAACATCAACAACTCCTCAGGTGACTGAATTCGCTCAAATTCTTGTTGTATATCGATCGGGTATTCTGGGGTTTCTTGCATGTGTTTAGTATATCATTTTCTAACCCCAAGCTACCCTGTATTCAGGGGTGAGGCTCTGGTACCGGGGGGCGGGATCGAACCGCCGACCTCGGGCTTATGAGTCCCGCGCTCTAACCAACTGAGCTACCCCGGCATGTATTGAGTATACCTGATGTTGCTTTTTTTGTAACTGACCTGAATCGAACCAAGGTTCTCGCCACGTCGGTGACTTGGAGAAAACCCTGGTTGCGGGTGGGGGAGTCGCCCCTGTGGGGCCGGGGTGCTTCCGTTGGGCGCACCCTTCGACTCCTTAGCGTAGTTTTTACACCAGAGTTCTTGGCACGAGCAATGTCATGCAAAAGACCCTGGTTGCGGGTGGGGGAGTCGAACCCCCTGCCTGCGGATTATGAGCCCGCCGTGCAGCCGTTACACTTCCCCGCGATATGTGTTGTGAAGCCGCCGTAGTATAGGTTATTTCTGCCGAACTGTCAATAAAAACAGTGGTAAGCCTATGGGAATTGCTCATTGCAAAAACCCACCAGCTTGGAGTTCCCAGAAATTTTTGTATCATCCAGCACCCTGCTTCAGCAGCGATTTGAGCGAACCGGTCTTAATGACATGGCCAGCCTTTGTTGTCCTTAAGGGGTAGGTCTATTGGTATTCTTGGAAACTTCTATAAAGTACCGTTATTCTACGTCAGTCTTTGTGTGTAATAGTATAGCTTGCGAAACGTCCGTATATATGGACTGCTTCTCTAAGTTTCGACCCCATTTCAAACCCTATCCTAGTCGGGAACGGGAGATGGCCGCTTACGTCACCCAAGACACCATTGAAGGTCTAGGGCTCATACATATCATTTGAGAACATACTAACGACTTTGAAGCTGATGTAAAGAAAGAGGAAGGCGCTCTGAGTACATAATACTATGGATTTCTTACATATTCTCAGACAGTACAAAATCGGACCTCTTACCATATTTGATACGGCTACGGCATATGTGGGCATGTTTTTCGTGGCGCCACTGCTAACAAAACTATTTTCAAAAATGCATATCATTATTTCCCGGGCTGGATGGCTGTGGTTGACGTTACCGATTGCCGTTGTTTTTCACCTGATGTTTCGCCAAAACACACCGCTTATGAGCATGCTCTTCAATCCACGTCAGTATCAATTCTACGTTGTCGTGATCATTCTTATCTTCATGGTATATATGGGTCTAAGAAAAAGTAGAACCTTGAATAAACATGTATGAAGAAATTCAAACGACTTCCCCAACACATTGGCATCATTCCCGACGGCAACAGAAGGTGGGCCCAAAATAAGGGGCTAGAAAAAAAAGACGGTTATGCATTTGGCATCCAGCCAGGGCTTGCATTATACGATGTGTGCATTGAGTTGGGCATCAAAGAAATGACCTTTTATGGATTTACGGTCGATAATACGAAGCGTCCCGCTGAACAGATACAAGCATTTCAACAAGCCTGCGTCGATGCTGTCGAAAGTTTAGCAAAAAAAGACGCCGATTTACTCGTTGTTGGTAATACTCAATCGACGTTGTTTCCCACAGCATTGCTTCCGTATACGACAAGAACGAGATTCGGAAAGGGTCTCATTAAAATTAATTTTCTCGTGAATTATGGTTGGAATTGGGATCTGAATTACTCGCGTAAAAAAAGCGGTGTTCATGGAGATGATGATCTGGTAAAAAACATTGCTTCGGCAGAAATTTCCCGCATGGATTTGATCGTTCGCTGGGGCGGAAAAAGACGTTTAAGCGGTTTTTTGCCGATCCAATCTATTTATGCTGATTTCTATGTGGCCGATGAAATGTGGCCCGATTACAATCAGGCACAGATGTACCGGGCATTAACATGGTATCAAAATCAAGACATCACCCTTGGTGGCTAATTCACTCAACTTACAACTATGAAAGGATACGCCGTTTCTCTTGAACAGGAAACCTTAAATAATAGTACGTTTCGAACAGTTCTCTATACAGGGAAACACAGCCAATTGGTCCTGATGAGTCTATTGCCCAACGAAGAAATTGGTTCGGAAGTCCATCCGGACAATGATCAGTTTTTTCGTTTTGAAAAAGGTCAGGGCAAATGTATTATCGATGATCATGAGTACCTGGTCAGTGATGGTTTTGCCATTATTGTTCCGGCCGGAGCTCAACACAATATTATCAATACATCAGGTACCGACCCGCTCAAACTGTATACGCTCTATAGCCCGCCGCATCACCAGGACGGCATTGTGCGTGTGACCAAAGCAGATGCAGAGGCAGAAGCCAATAAAGAGGAGTTCGACGGTGTAACGAGCGAATAAATACCCGTTAGAAAAACACGTCCAGGAAACTGCCAACGTGCAGATCCAATAACGTACCCCGCCACAAGGCGGGGTACGTTACGGAACAGCACCAAGAAAACTATTGCAAAAACCCGCCGGCCTGGAGTTCCCAGAGTTTTTTGTACATTCCGGCGTCTTGTTGGAGTAAGGATTTGTGTGACCCAGATTCAAGAACGTGCCCGTGGTCGAGCACGACAATCCGATCCATTTTATTGACAGTTGAGAGGCGGTGAGCAACGACAATCGTTGTTTTACCTTCCATCAGCTTTGCCAACGCATCTTGAATCAACGACTCGACATGCGAATCAAGACTGCTCGTGGCTTCATCCAAAACGAGAATCGGTGCGTTTTTCAAAATCGCTCGGGCGATAGCCACGCGTTGACGTTCGCCGCCGCTAAGTTTTACGCCGCGCTCGCCGACGTAGGTCTGATATTTTTCCGGACAGTGCATGATGAACTCATCGCAGTGCGCTGCTTTAGCGGCGGCGATAACTTCGTCGTCGGTCGCACTCGGTTTCCCGTAGCGGATATTTTCCATGATGGTGCGGTGGAAGAGAACCGGATCTTGCGGGACGAACGCGATGTGACGGCGCAGAGAATTTTGCGTCACCTCGGCAATATCTTGTCCGTCAATGCGAATATGGCCTGAGCTCACATCGAAGAAACGGAACAGTAAACCGATGATCGTGGTTTTGCCGGCGCCGGACGGTCCAACGAGGCCAACTTTTTCACCTGGCGCAATGTCGAGCGAAAGATTAGCAATCACTTCCCGTGATGTATTGTATGAAAAGCTCGCGTGGTCAAATACGACATTGCCCTTACTGACAACCAATTCTTTTGCCGTCGGTGCATCGACCACATCGTGCGGCAAATTCAAAATCTCCACCATTTCTTCCGCTTCGGCTAAGTCCTGATACAGCCGTTGAATAATGCGCGATACGTCCCAAAGATTATTTATGAGTTGAATCAGGTAGGTCTGAATCAGAACGAAATCGCCAACGCTAAATGTTCCAGCTTGCCACAGCTTAATGGCATAGTAGAAAACGGTGAATTCTAAAATGGTGGCAAACGCGCCTTGAAAGGCTTCCATATAGGACGCGAGATTCCAGGAAAAAATATACAAACCACGTTGTTTGTTGATGATGGTTGTGTATCCATCAAGCTCGGACTGCTGCGCAGTGAAAAGCTTAACATTCGTGTTATTGGTGATAGTATCGGCGAGGTAGCCGCTGGCCTGCGAATCGACCGCCGCAGCTTGGACATCGTACTTAAGTTTATAGAGTGCGAAAAAGTAGCTGGCGACAAGGTAGACGATGATCCAGACGGCGACGATAGCGCCGAGGAGTGGATGCCAGATGGTCAGCACCGTGACAATGATGACTATGCGAACCGCAAGCGGCAGGAGATTGAAAAACAACCGATCCGTAATATTTTCAAATGTCCGGACCATGCGACCGACTTTTCGAACCGTCGACCCGACAAAACGATTAAGGAAGAAATTGACCGAATGGCCGTGGAGATATTCGAAACTCAGCGTCGACAAATCGGCCATAACGCTTGGTTGGAAACGATTGGTGGCAAAGGTGGCGACGCGCCAGAAAACCCAACCAACACTGTTGAGAGCGAGGACGATGAGGATGGTATGGACGAGTTCATGAGCAACAACCGATTTTGTCCCGCCCTTTGAGGCGAAGTCGAAGAAGACCTTATAGAAATATGGGGTGATGGTGCTCACAATGACGCCGCCGATTGAACCGCCGAGCACCAAAAACAAGGCCCGTCGATGTTTCATCGATTGGCGGATGTACAGATTAATGGTGTCGCGAGTAACGGCTTTCATGTGGTTTGTCTGCCGATAGGCAGGAATGATTAATAGACAAAAGAGTTTAGCAAAAAATCGCCAAAAGATCAAGCGGACGATGCTGGCCTGCCTACTCCAACCCCTCCCCACCCAAACCCTCCCCTCAGGCAGGGGAAGTAAACATGTACATTATTTTATGCTCGTTGCTAATACCTTACTCATTGGTTCCCAGTAGAATTCCTGCCAACCCTTTGTTACGCCTTTAGCGAAGGTTGATGGTGTATCTGTCTGCGTAAATGTCACAGCGGTTCCGGTTGGTGCCGGTGCGAGGAGAATGGTGATGGTTGAAAAATGCCCTTCTGGCCATTCCTCCGCCCGCCACAGCTGGACGATTTTTTTGTCCGGAAAAAGTTCTAACGTTTTTCCTGTCGCCCAACCGTCAAAGGTCGTGAACGCGCCGCCGACTTTGCGATCAATCTTCGCTTCACCGTTTGTGAAGGACGCATGTTTCTCCGAATCCATCCATAGTTCAAAGATGTCGTGCGGCGAGCCGGGGAGGACGATATCCTGGGTGATGGTTGCGGTTTTCATGAGTAGATTATTCTGCGGTTTCCCAAGTTTTTCCGCCGATATCAAGCGTCGCAGTTTTTCGCATTCGGTCGCGGCTCTGTTCTTGTTGTTCCTGTGTCATGAGGCTTTTTTCCGCATCAGAAAGTTCGCGATCGATCGTCAGACTGCGGATGCTGAGGTCGCGCAACGACCCGGCCGATGTTTGCAATTCCGCCGATGAAGCAATCGTTCCGGCAATCGGTCGACGCGTCTCCCACACGCGACCTTGTTCCGGTCCGGCGACGTGTTTACCTGTCTCAACCATATAACCGGCTTCGTCGTGGTATGTGCGGCGGTAGACGATATGCTTCTCGCCGAAATGTTTTTGTTCATACGTGATACGACCCTGGTCGTCGGTTTCTTGCTCAACGCCGTCTTTCACGACTAGTTCTTCGGCCGCGTGGCCGACCGGAATTTCCTGTTCATGATGAAGTACCGGCTTGAACCAGTTATCGCCGGTTTTTGGTTGGCCGGCTTCTTTGCCGCCGCTCGTCATGTAGCCCCAATCGTTGGTTGAGGTTTCGGTTGCCGGCGCAGCTATCCCTAAACCGTTGAGTTCGATCGTGCCCTCAATATTACCGCCATGGCCCTTGACCCATGATTTTCCGGCATTCGGTCCGTCAGTAACTTCTCCGCGCGCAACCCATGATGCATCAGCAAAATATTCGCGAGCTTCTTTGACGTGATCGCCATTCGGGTCTTCCTTTTCAAACGTTCGCTCGCTGGTTTTGATATGTTCAGGTGATTCTTGGTTCATAGTGGTAGTTGTTCGTTAGAGTTTACTACTTCTTCTTTACAAAGATAGTTATTTTGTTTTTGGTTCAGTTGGAAAAAGGTGACTCGTCCAATGCGACATTCTCGGCAATTGGTCGAGCACTACGAAATCATAACCCTTTTCCCGGAGAGCATCAATAACCAGGGGTAATGCTTCAATTGTGCCTTTGCGATCAGCAAGTTGCTTGGCGCGGAAACCGTCGTGCAGACCATCGTGCAACAATATGATGCCGCCATCATGCGCTTGTTTCACAATACGCTCAACAATGAGTTGCGCGTTGTCGGTGTAGTAATCCTGTGGGTCGACGCTCCAGCCGATGATCTCGAGTCGTTCTTGTTGAGCGGCACTAACAAGACGGGGAGTGCAAAAACCGTGCGGCGGGCGAAACAAGCTCGGCGGTCTTCCGGTTATTGTCTGTAATAATTCCGACGTTCTGTGGAGTTCATCCCGCATTGCCGATAAGGACTGAACCGGTAAGTAAAATGAATGGCGCCAAGAATGATTGGCAACCGAGAAGCCATGATCGTTAACATATCGAACGGTTTTAGGATCTTTTTCGATGCGACTGCCAATACAAAAAAATGCGGCTGGAACGTTCTTCGATTTCAGAATATCAACAATGCTTCGCGTGGCAACGCCATTCGGTCCGTCGTCGAAGGTAAGGGCGATTGAGGGTTTCATTTTACTAACTAATTTTACCCAGCATGTAGCCGCCATCAACCGACAATATTTCGCCGCAGACAGCGTCATTCGTTGCTAAAAAAATTACAGCATTAGCAATTTCCTCGGGTTTGATCATTCTTTTGATTAAATGAGCCTCGCCAAGTTTCTTTTGCTGGTGCGAATTTAGTTTGCCCCACATGGATGTTACCGTGCGTCCTGGAGCCACGGCATTCACTAAGATTTTTGGTGCCAGTTGTTTTGCTAAATTTACAGTATAATTTTCCAAAGCCGCCTTCTGTGACGAGTATGCAGCATTTTCCGGTCGACCATAGCCGGACTTTCCATGAACTGAAGAAATATTAATAATCTTTCCGCGCTTCATCGTTCTCAGAGCGTGTTTGATAACGATAATGTGGCTGAGGAAGTTGTGCCGAAAGATATTTTCAAAAGCTCTGGTGTTTGTCGTGCCGTCTTGTTCGTCAAAAATCCCAGCATTATTTACCAGCACGTGAAGTGTAGGATGTGTTTTTTTAATGGTTCTGAAAAGATTTATAACAGCTGCCTCTTTCGATATATCAGCTTGAACGACGATATTTCCTTGTGAATAGGAATTACACAAATTCAGCACTTCCCGCGCTTCCTGAGCATTGTTCTTATAATTGATAACTACCGAATACCCTTCTTTTGCTAAGGCGATAGCCGTGGCTTTTCCTATACCTCTCGAAGCTCCGGTGACGAGCGCAACCTTGTTTTTCAGGTTCATAGGTATTGGTGGTAGTTGTTTGTAGATACTGTATTGGTACGCCTGCGTGGAGGATCCCGCCATGTAGCGGGACAGGCTGTTCGAACGTGGCTACGGGGAGACCCCGATTATTACTTGCCATCGTTCGATTGGACACAAGACGATGCACATATTGAACCACGAACTGTGTTCGATGACTAGAGGGGTGGAGACGGCTAGTGCGCGGTGCTATTGACATTATAGTTATATGTTCTAGGGTGCTATAGCTTGTTCATTACAATACTTTTCCTGAGACGAGCGCTCTGCCGGTCACTGTTATGGCCACTGGGGCGCTCGTCTCAAGCATTTCGAGGCGGGTCGCAACTCCGTGACGGAAACACCGTCACGCTAAGGACTCTCCCACAAGGAGGTCATTGTGGACCCACGGTATGTGAAGTTGGCGGATATCATGGTCGATTTCTCGACCAAGGTCCAACTGTCCGATCATGTTCTACTCATGACGGACGTCTCGATTCCTCACGACATGAACCGCGCGGTGATTGAAGCTGTTCGGAAGCGGGGCGGCATCATGCTCGATCCGATCGTCTGGGACCAGCGTCTCATGGCGGCGGCACGTGTTGGGTGTACCGAGCGGTCGCTCGGCGACGACGCGCAGGCGTATCTTGCTAAGTTGCGAGGGACGCAGGTGCGCATCGCACTTCGTGGCTACACGAACCCACTCGAGATGTCAGGCGTACCGGGCGAAGACCAGGCGCGCTTCGACAAGTTCTACACGGGTGCGACAATCGAGCAGGCGGTCGAGCACACTCGCTGGGTACTCTCGGTTTGGCCGACGACCGGCTTCGCGCAGCTTGCTGGTCTGACGACCACTGCGGCCGAGGACATGTTCTTCAACGCCGTGTTGGCAGACTACCCAGCGATGGCGTTGGCCGTTCAGCCACTCCAGGAATTGATGGAGCGGACGGACAAGGTCGAGATCATCGGCCCAGGAGACACGCAACTCTCGTTCAGCATCAAGGGTATCGGTGTTGTTCCCTGCGTCGGGACGATGAATATCCCGGACGGCGAGGTCTTTACCGCACCTGTCCGTGACTCGATGAACGGCGTGATCGAGTACAACACCCTGACGATCACCAAGTCGGGTGAACGGTTCGAAGGTGTGCAGTTTATCGTTCGTGACGGCAAGATTGTTCGCTCTGATTGTAAGGTCGGTGACCCGAAGCGAATCGAGCAGATTCTCAACACGGACGAAGGCGCGCGCTACTTCGGCGAGTGGGCACTCGGCATCAACAACGGCGTAACCAAGATCATCGGCGACACGCTGTTCGACGAGAAGGTGGGCGGCACGTTCCATCTCACCCCGGGCAAGGCGTATGCAAACGCCAACAACGGCAATCGCAGCGGCGTCCACTGGGACATCGTCTGCGACCAGCGGGAGTCGGCGGGTGGCGGCGCAATCTACTTCGATGGCGTGCTCATTCGGAAGAACGGCATCTTCGTTCTGCCGGAACTGGCAGGCCTCAATCCGGCTGGGTCTGTCGTTCCGCAGGATGATTCGCCGGAGTGCAACACCTGTGGACATTTCACCACCCGGCGTGGAAATCAGTACCTCTGCCTGAACTGCGGTGCTACGCTGCCGGTGCTGGTCAGCTAACCAAGTATTCGAACGCTATACCCCACGAGAGCAATCAGCTCGTGGGGTCTTTTTCTTTTTCAATCGTTCGACTCTCTTCTACTCTGTGGACTTATCTACCTTGTGTCGCACGACGTGCGCTTTGCCCAGCATCAAAAAACCGCCCTGTTGAGCGATTTCTTTTTTCGAGGTGGTTAAGGCGCACAAAACACGGTTGGTGCCGGAGAAGGGAGTCTTCCTCATCCGACCCGAACCGCGGAGGGTACGGGTCTCCTTCGGAACCGGCCGCTTGTGCTTTCTCCGCTCCGCGGCGCACGAGTCGGCTTTGACCCCCGATTCCCAATTGCGAAGACGGACGACACAAGGTCGCCCGCTTTCGCAATGGTACCGGAGAAGGGAGTCGAACCCTTAATCCCGTAAGGGAACGCGATTTTGAGTCGCGCGCGTATGCCATTCCGCCACTCCGGCCTAATCTGCCTCTCTGGCAAGCCCCAACACTCTATCGTCGAATACGGTTTCTGTCAACGGTTTTTGTTGTACGTTATGGCAAAAAATGGTATACTGTGGCGACTTGGTATGCCCCGTACTACAAGAGCGATACCGTTGAATTCGGTGCAGATGTGGCACGGGACAGGAAAAAAACGTTGTGAAGTAAACGACTAAAATATTTCTCTTGTAGTATCGGGGTATGGCTCGAAAAATTGCTATCGTCAATCAAAAAGGCGGCGTCGGTAAAACGACCACGTCCGTCAACCTCGGTGCGTACTTAGCGCGCGCCGGTCATCGTGTCCTCTTAATCGACCTGGATCCGCAAGCCAACGCGACGAGCGGTCTTGGTATTGAGCACCAGAAGCTGACGCAGGGGATTTATGAGGTGTTGATTTCCCCGACAACCTTACGCGACATTATCGTGCCGACGCCGATTGAGAACTTCGATCTTGCACCGGCGACTTTGGCTTTGGCTGGCGCATCAGTTGAACTTGTACCGCTTGAACGACGTGAATATCTACTCCGAGAGAATATGGCCGAACGTGATGGAGCCTATGATTACATATTGATTGATTCACCTCCGTCGCTTGGGTTATTAACCATCAACGGCCTAGTGGCTGCTGATGAGGTATTAGTGCCGGTACAGTCGGAATATTACTCCCTGGAAGGTTTGGGGCAATTGATGGAGACCATTGAACTGGTCAAAGATAACCTCCATCCGGAGCTAAAAATGCTCGGCGTGGTGTTGACCATGTACGATCCCCGTTTTCGATTATCGGAAGCGGTACTTGAAGAGTTATACAAGTTTTTTCCGAGTTCGCAAATTTTCCGCTCGGTCATTCCGCGCAACGTTCGTTTAGCCGAAGCGCCGTCGTACGGACAAACAATTCTCCATTACGACCCGCGCTCATCGGGCGCAAAAGCCTATAAAAAATTGGCTCACGAAATTCATCATCGCGCATCATGAATCCCGTTAGAGCGTACAATATAGAAAATTATTTTATGACCAAGGGCAAATCTTTACGTACTAACGCTCTAACGGGATGAACGACCATCAAAATTTCGGTACACAGAATAAGCCGTTAGGCCGCGGACTGAGCTCATTAATTCCACAGAAGCGTGCTCCGGCACCGGCTACGTTGCCGACGCCGGAACCGGTGATTCCACCGCCACCGCTAATTCGACAACCGGAGCCGCCAATTATTGTTGCGCGGGAAACACCAAAACCGATTGCGCCAGTTGTTACTCCGAAAGAACCGGAACGCATAATTGAATCAGATGGGACGATGCAATCGAAGCAGCGGATGTTTGATATTCCGGTCGCACTGATTGATCCGAATCCGCATCAACCGCGCCACCACATTCAGGAAGAATCGCTTGACGAGCTTGTCCAATCCATTAAGCAGCACGGTATTCTCCAACCGCTGATTGTCACGAAGAATGGGGAACGTTTCCAAATTATCGCCGGTGAACGGCGTTTCCGATCGGCCCAACGGATTGGTCTCTTTAGCGTGCCGGCTATTATTCGCGACAGTCAAGAATTGGAGCAACTCGAAGTAGCGATTGTCGAAAATGTCCAGCGTCAAGACTTGAATCCGGTAGAAGAGGCATATGCCTATCAACAGTTAGCGGATGAATTTGGATTAACTCAGGAAGAAATTGCGAAGAAGGTCGGCAAGTCGCGCGCCACGGTGGCGAATGCGCTTCGGGTGTTAAGTTTGCCGCCGGATATCTTGAGTGCACTTCGCGAAGGGAAGCTGACGAACAGCCATGCGAAAGTTTTGCTCGGGGCGGTAACGCCAAGCGAGCGCCAACGACTGTTTCACCAAATTGTCGACCAACAATTACCGGTGCGTGCAGCGACGGCGCTTGGTCGACAAACAACCGTGCGGCGCTATAACCGTCGATCAACTGATCCGTTAACCCAGGCCGCTGAAGATGAGCTCCGATCGAAGTTTGGTACGAAGGTGACCATTACCAAACGCGACGGTCGCGGACATGTGGCCATCGATTTTTATTCTGATGAAGAATTTTCACAATTATTTGAAAAACTGCGTTAATATGATGCCTATGCCTATACTCAAAAAATCATCTGCAAAAAAAATACTGACGGCTGCGGTCGTTGAAAAACAGCAAGCGTCGGCCGGTACGTCGACAAGCCGATCGCGTGGATGGGATATTGCCGCAAAGACTGCAATCACTATTGGCGTTTTTTTATTGCCACTGATGACTGGTAACTGGACCGGCGACCATTGGGAAATTCACAAGACGGTGATACTCTTGCTGAGTGTGACCGTGGCTTGGCTCTGCTATACGATCGGCCAATTACGGCATCCGAGTGGCGGCTGGGTATGGCATCCTCTCGATTGGATCGTCATCGCTCTTGGTGCGGCGACGGTAATCGGTACAACGACCTCAGTAAATTGGTGGACGAGTGTGGCCGGTCTTCAAGGCGCGTACGCTGAAACCTTGCCGGTGATGATTGGCCTGATAAGCATCTATTTCTTAAGTGTTCGGTTATTTCAAACCTCGGCGGAACGAGCGATTATTTGGTCCGCACTTCTCGGTGGCATTGGGTTGTCATTGTTAATTCAATTAGCTCAATTTTCTGGCCTTACACTCTTGCCAGCAAAATTGGTTTCCGCCGATCCACTGTTTTCGACCTTAGCGAATTCATCAATCCAGGTGGCGGTGTTAGCAGCGATGATCGGAACGGTTGGCTTTTTACTTATCCCACAAGCGAAGGAACGATGGTCTCGGTACAGTCTGGCGTTAGTAGTGGCAATTGGCTGGCTATCGTTATTCTTTCTCGGACAAGCTGTGGGTTGGACGATTTTTGCCTTGGGAATGATTGTTGTGGTTCTCACCCAAGCGAGAAAATCAACGAAGGTTTCTTCACGGTTGATTATGATTGCGGTGGTATTAGCTGCTGCGGGATTACTTGCGCAATTCTTGAAACTTTCGACCCACACCGGTCTACCCTCAACGGCTGAAACGGCGTTGAGTCAATCGACGTCGGCGGCTACGGCTTTTTCTGCGGTTGCAAAACGACCAGTTCTCGGTACCGGGCCAAACACGTGGTACTATGCCTTTGTTCAATATCGGCCACTATCATTCAATTCTGATGCGCGATGGAGTGGTCGTTTTCTCCGCTCTGGTGCCGAGTGGTCGCAACTCTTAGCCACGCAAGGTGTGGTCGGAGTAGGGCTGTGGGTCGGGTTATTGGCGATTGCGGGATGGGAGTTTTGGCGCCGATTGCGGGCCGGATACAGCTTTAGTTTATTGGCCGGACTATTTTGCGTCGGGGCGTTGGCGTTGGCGGCGGCGTTTACTACCTGGTCATTAGTGGTACTGCTAGTTGTGTGGATGGCGTTGAGTATGGCCAGAGCGAACATTGCCATGACAGAAAAAAAATCAATAGTGCACCGATCAATGGTACCGGCGCTGGGATTTGCAGTCACGGTGATCGTCGGTGTTCTCGTCTGGTACCCGGCGGTGCGTATTTATACCAGCCAAATATACCTGCAAATTGCTCAAGCGCGGATTGATAAACAAGAAGCATCAAAAATGCTGATTCCGCCACTGCAGCAAGCTGTGCACTATGACATTCATAACGTTGATGCGGGAATTTTGCTGGCCAACGCGCAAGCCTATAAATTCCAAGAAGATGTAACGGCTGCTGATTATACTGCCGCCCAAGCTGATTTAACACTCGCCACCACTACGATTCGTTCTGTGGTTGTACATAATTCGACGAATCCGGCCGCATACGAAGCGGAAAACAATATGTTGAATAGCCTGGCATCGTACTTACCGAATCCGGAGGTCCAAGCGAATAAGAATTTTATTGTGTTGCAGGATATGGAGCCGAGCAATCCAATTCAAGATGTTGGATATGGCCAGACCCTACTCGTCATTCGTGCTCGAGCGGCGGCGAATACTACGACGCCGCCAAATGCTGATGCCCAAGCAACGCTCTTAACGAAAGCCATTCATGCGTTTAACGAGGCACTGCGGAAAAAGCCAGACTACCTGCAAGCAAAATTTGCTCGGGCTGATGCCTACGTGGCAGCCGGGCAGTATCAGCCAGCGCTTGATGATTTGAACGCCCTCACCGTGGCCTCACCGGATACAGCTATGTTTTGGGCTGGTAAAGGCACGGTGCTCGGAAAGATGAATAGTATTGACCAAGCAAAAACTGCTTTCGAGCAAGCACTGCTCATTACGCCGGATGACCCGAGCACGTACCTAGCATACAGTCAGGCGTTGAGTGATGCCAAGAAAACGGACGACGCTAAGGCAGTCCTCAATCGGGGGATTACAGCTATCCCGGGCAATACCGATTTGACCGACGCACTGAAAAAACTGACCAGCTAGGGTTTTCCGACATCATTTAAATCCCGAAGCGCCTTGCGGATATGTCCGCGGGCGGTTTGGGTTTTAGCCATTTGCAGCCAATCACGATTTGGTGTCTTGCGATTCTTGTCGGTCAATATTTCGATCACGTCACCGCTGCGTAGTCCGGTATCAAGTGACACAAGTTTATCATTAACTTTCGCCCCAACACACTTCGCCCCGAGGTCGGTGTGAACGTGATAGGCGAAATCAATCGGCGTGGCGTGTTCAGGCAAATCAATAACATCGCCGGTCGGTGTGAAACAGAAAATCCGCTTTTGTAGAGCATCAATCTTTAAGGCTTCGAGAAAGGCCTCATCGTTACCGACTTCTTGGCGCCACTCGGACAGCTGTTTAATCCAAGCCACTTTTTCCTGCACCGCGGCTGGCGCCAGCGGTTTGCCTTGTTCGGAGTAGTGCCAGTGCGCCGCCACGCCGTATTCGGCGAGCTGATGCATGGCGTAATCGCGGACTTGAATTTCCACCGGTTGGCCATGCGGACCGAAGACGCAGGTATGGATCGACTGGTAGCCGTTTGGTTTCGGTTGGGCGATGTAGTCTTTAAATCGATTCGGCACCGGCCGCCATAGCTGATGGACGACGCCGAGTGTCGTGTAGCAGTCAGCGACATTACCGACGACAATGCGCAGCGCCACCAAATCATAAATTTTCGATAAGTCGCGGTTGTATTCCGGCCGAATGAGTTTTTCGTACAAACTGTAGAGGTGTTTTCGCCGGCCGTGCATGCTAATGATGGTCACCTTGGCGGCGGTTAACGCGGTGGTGACTGTGGCCTGCATTTCCTCGACTACCTTATCGAGTGGCTCATATCGTTCGCCGACGAGATTGCGTATCCAGGCATATTCTTGAGGGTAGACATAGGGAAATGCGAGGTCTTCAAGTTCGCCTTTTACTTCGCCCATGCCGAGGCGATGTGCCAATGGTGCATAGATTTCCATCGACTCGCGGGCGATTCGCAACTGTTTATCTGCCGGCAAGGCGTCCAGTGTCGATAAATTGTGCAGACGGTCGGCGAACTTAATAATCATGACCCGAATATCTTCGGACATGGCCACGAACATCTTCCGCAAATTTTCCACGTAGCGTTCCATGCCGCGGTATTTCAGCTTGCCGAGTTTTGTCACGCCGGCGACGAGCTTGGCAACAGTCGGGCCGAAAAGTTTCTCAACGTCGTCGATCGTGTAGGTCGTGTCCTCGGGGACGTCATGCAATAATCCGGCGACAATCGTATCCGCATCCATACCGAGTTCGATGAGTTTTGTGGCCGTGCCAATGACGTGGGTCAGGTACGGTACGCCGGATTTCCGTAGTTGACCTTCATGCGCCATGTCGGCAAACTCCAGTGCATCAGTGATCCGTTTCAGGTCGGAACCATGAAAAGACTTTTTTGCAATGTCGATAAATTCAGCGTTTATCATAATGCAACTCTATCGGAAATGTGAGGTATTGACAAATGGTATAAAAGGAGTACATTGCTTTCGTCCTTTCAATACCTCACGAAGTCGTCGATTGCTCATCCGAGGTTCCGACGAATGTTCGGAATCAGAGACATGTCCTCGATGTGGAGGAAATACTCATGTTAAAGAAGGTGTGCCAGATCTTCGTTGGTAGCTTGCTGTCGCTTGGCATCATGATCATCTCGATGGTTATCATTTGTACCGCTGGTTGTACGAAGGTGGCTGGTTATCATGTCACCATCGATCACAGCCAGAGGCTTGAGCATATGATCTCCGCCGGTCGCTACGACTGGACTAATGGTGACATCACCGTCGAGCACTTTCCCCTGACTGGTTCCGGACAGATCGATATCAACCTTGAGCTTCTCCGCTGTAACCAAGCCATCAGAACGGAGGATGTGCTACGGGAGATTGACGTCCGGGGCTATCGACCAGCGACCATCACCGAGCTTTTAGCCTTCGGTGCCGACGAACAAACGGAAGCTTTACAACGGCAGTATATCATTATTGCTCCTGGTTCTGTCTGGCAGAGTCTAGATGGCCGACAGTACGTTCCAGGACTAACCAGTCTTGCTTCAAAGCGTTGCCTGTATCTTGATTGGCTAGGAAGCGCTTGGCTGGAGAAAAGCCTAGTTCTCGCCGTCCGCAAGTCCAGATCCACTTCGTAGAAGTGGATCTGGACAAGTAGTAGTACATTGGCCTTTCGGCCACAAGCCCCGTCTTATTTCTAACGCTTTGGCGAAGGAAATGAGGCGGGGCTTCTTTATTTCTTCAACTTGACTTCCTCGGTAAGCAGTACTACCCTGATTTCAGGGTAGACATAGGTGGCGGAAAGTCTTATTTGTATGAGCGAACGTATGTCATACGACAAGTTAGCCAAAATCATTAAAGTCGGGTTCGACCAAGTCGACCGACGGTTTGATTCTGTTGAGAATCGATTAACACGTCTCGAAAATGGTGTAGAAAACATCAATCTACGACTCGACAACACGGCCTATCGCTTTGAGTTGAATGAACTCGATCAGCGGGTGAGTGTGTTGGAACACAAGACAGGTTTAGTAAGTTAAATTTCTTCATTCTACAACGTACCCGGGGGTTTAAACCCCCGGGTACGTAGTTTGGATGAATTATGATTTTTTCGACCGACCGCGTTTCGGTCGTTTTGGCATGCCCGCTCGGGCGGCGAGAAGTTCCAAGCCCTGTTCAAGCGTGATATCTTGCGGTGATAGTCCGCCGTTGACGGTGGCATTTGTTTCACCGTCGCTGACGTAGGGTCCGTATCGACCTTCAAGAACTTTCACCATCGTTTTCGTGACCGGACTTTCGCCGAGTTCGCGGAGCGCTTTCGCGGTTCGACGGGCGCGGCCTTTCTTTTCTTGCGCTAAAAGTTCAAGGCATTGTTCAAGAGTAATGGTGGTCGGTGCCATATCGTCGGGAATGCTTCGGGTCTCTGTTCCGCACTTGATGTATGGCCCGAAACGGCCGTTAGCGGCAATAATGTCGTCATCCGTGTCAGGTTTCTTGCCGACGGTGCGGGGGAGTGATAAAAGCTGTAATGCCTCTTCCAGAGTCAGCGTCAACGGTGTCATGCTCGGCAACAATGACGCCATTTTTGGTTTATCGCCGATCGGTTTTCCTTTCTTACCTTTCAACGGTTTACCGTCAGCGTCTTTCGGTCGTTCCGGTTGTTCGCCGAGTTGAACGTATGGACCGAAGCGTCCGACTTTGACGTAAATATTTTTTCCGGTCTCCGGATCAACGCCGAGCGCTTTTTCCGCAGCAGCGGAGTGTTCGATGAGTTCTAAAGCTTTTGCAACAGTTAATTCATCCGGCGGAATATCATTCGGAATTTTCGACGTTTTTTCATTCCATCTGATGAATGGACCAAAGCGGCCGATACGGACTTCGACCGGCATACCTTCCGATTCGCCGATCGTTATGCCGCTCGTGAGACGAGGATCAATTGTGTCTTTGACGTTATCTAATGTCGGTTTCAATCCCGGTTGGCTATCACCGAAGTAAAAATGTTTCAGATATGCCTTATCGTCCGTTTCGCCGCGGGCGATGCCGTCGAGTTCGTCTTCGAGTTTCGCGGTAAAAGCGTAGTCAACAAGTGTCGTTAAGTATTGTTCAAGCAAATTCGTGACGGCAAACGCGGTAAATGTCGGCACCAATGCCGTGCCTTTTTTGACCACATATTCGCGGCGCAATATCGTATCGATAATCGAAGCATAGGTGCTCGGACGGCCGATGCCGCGGCTTTCTAATTCTTTAACTAGCGATGCTTCAGTTAATCTGGCTGGCGGCTGGGTGACGTGCTGAACAGATTTCAGTTCACTCAGTGTTAGGGCTTCGCCGACGGCCATAACCGGTAAGACGACCTCCTGTTCGGCGAGTTCGGCAGCGACGTCATCAGCACCCTCAACATAAGCGCGGCGGAAACCTTGGAAGGTATAGGATTTTCCTTTGGCCGAGAAGACCGCGTCATCAAGTACAATGTTGACGCTAAGACGCTGGCCGGCGCTGTCAGACATTTGTGACGCCACGGTGCGCTTCCAAATCAATTCATAGAGTTTAAACTCATCATCGGCCACCGCAGCCTTCACTTGTTCCAGTGATTGAAATTGTTCGCCAGCTGGACGAATTGCTTCGTGCGCTTCTTGGGCATTTTTCACCTTGGTCTGGTATTGTCGCGGCGCGTCAGGTAAATACTCTTTGCCGTACTGATCAGTAATCCACGATCTCGCGGCGTCAATTGCTTGGGTTGACAACAATGTTGAATCGGTACGCATGTAGGTAATATAGCCGTTTTCATAAAGACCTTGCGCAAGTTGCATCGTGCGCCGCGACGCATAGCGCAGTTTGCGGTTGGCCTCCTGTTGAAGCGTGCTCGTGGTGAACGGCGGGAAAGGTTTTTCGGTAAATGGTTTTTCTTCAATAGCGGCGACCGTCGGTACAGACTTCTTCAGTCGCTCCACCAATGCTTCGGCGTCGGCTTGTTTCATCCACACGCCGCGTTCGTTCTTGATTTTTCCGGTGTTCGGATCAAAATCCTTACCGAGAACGATGGGTTTGCCGCCGATGCTGGAGAGCTCAGCTTGAAACGATTCATCTTTCTTGGTGGCAAATGTCGCTAACGCATCCCAAAACTCACTGGGCACGAAGGTGAGACGTTGTCGTTCGCGCTCAACGAGCAGGCGGGTGGCAACGCTTTGGACGCGGCCGGCAGACAATCCCGGTTTAATTTTTCGCCACAAAATCGGTGACACTTCGTACCCGTAGAGCCGATCAATGAGTCGCCGCGTTTCTTGGGCATGGACGAGGTTAATATCGAGTCCGCGCGGATGCTCAAATGCTTCGAGAATGGCGTGTTTCGTAATTTCATGAAAAGCAATGCGTTTCAATCCTTTGGCTGGAACTTTCAGGAGTTCCGCTAAGTGCCAGGAGATTGCTTCACCTTCGCGGTCTTCGTCAGTTGCGAAGTAGACGGTATCGGCGGCTTTAGCGCGTTTCCGTAAATCAGCCACCACCGACTTACTGTCAGCTGGGACTTCGTAGAGGGGCGCAAAATCGTGCTCAATGTCAATACCCATCGAGCTCCGCGGCAGATCGCGAACGTGCCCATAGGAAGATTGGACGTCGTAATCGCGGCCGAGGAATTCTTTAATTTTTTTTGCTTTCGTCGGAGACTCGACGATAACTAACGATGACATCCTGATTTTTATAACAGCGAGTAGACGAGTCCGCCGAGGTGGTGAACGGCGCCGTTCATTTCAAGTAAAGCTAAGGTAGCGGAAACGACGCTGTTGTCCAGTCTACTCTTTTCCGATAATTCGTCAACATGGAGTGATTCGACCGCGAGTAAATCAAGCAATGTTTTTTCTATTTCAGATGTTGGATGATACGTTGGAACTGTAGTTGTTGATGGTCCAGCGGTGACATGAAATTGTTGCAGAATGTCTTCGGCAGAGGTAATTGGTGTCGCGCCGAGCTTCAGCCAATTGAGCGGACCGATCGAGAGCGGCGATGTGATTTGTCCGGGCACAATGAGCATGTCTCGATTCTGATCGACTGCGAATTTAGCGGTTATTAATGCCCCGGATTTCTCCCCAGCCTCGACGAGTAACACAGCTTTCGCTAAGCCCGAAATAATACGATTGCGCTGGGGAAAATTCTGCCGGAGCGGCGGCGTGCCATCGGGAAATTCACTGATGATCGCACCGCCGTGATCGATAATCTGTTCGGCGAGTTGCGAGTGTTCCCAGGGATAGATTTTATCGACGCCGCAACCGAGTACGGCCACTGTCGGCGCGCCGAGATCGACGGCAACTTGATGAGCGCGACCGTCGATACCGAGCGCTAAACCCGAGACAATAATAATCCCAGCTCGAATGACTGGTTCAAGGAGTGGCCGAACAACTGACAGTCCGTACGACGACGGTTTTCGCGTCCCGACCACCGCTAACATCGGTCGGTGAAGAATTTCAGCATCGCCTAGTACGTGCAATGTCGCCGGCGGATACGGAATTTCTTTGAGCCGCGTTGGATAGAGTGGATGGTCGACAGTAATGATGGTTGTTGTTGACATATTGGAGAATTCTAGTAAGCTGGGTTCAATTCGATGTTTTTATCGTTCTTTTCCTAGGGAGGTGAATGATGCCGCCGGTACATTCACGAACTGATTCTTCCGTCTGGTTGGTGCAGTGGATTCGGGGATATGTTGTGGTCTGCTTACGCGACACAGCTATACTCTTCCAGGTGCGGGGAACCACGGCACCCTGGATTTTCCCGATTCGCGCCTGGTCGTTACTAGGTGGCCAGGTTGCCAACTGTTCGGTCAATGCTCTCGATGCAACCGATGCGCGTATCGCTAAGGAAACCGCAGTCCAGCGCATCGATGTTTTCGGACGGTGTGGTGACGCTCGGCTCGTCGATTACCCTAGTGCCGTTTTGCACTACGACCCGACCTGGTCAAGAGAGTTCTGGCTCGGTGATGCCGCACAACTGCGTGACCAGTTCGTTCAGCTGATTGCTGAACGTAGCTAACGCTTCTCCGCCATTGTTCACAGCAATGGCTTTTTCATGCAAAAAAACGGCCGCATCTGGTTCGGCCAAGCCACTCTTCAACACTAGTAGACTATGAATATTTTTGCAAGTCCATCGGTCAGAACCCCAGCAAGTTACCATGTAGGGCGGATTCGTCTTGACATATTCGATAGTATTTGCTAGTGTCAACCGTCCGTTATTAACGAATAGCACTTTCCGACAACTTGAACTTTGGTCACGGAGGATTTTGCGATGCAACGGTATTTGCTCCGTTTTCTGGCGCTGACCATCATTGGTTCCGTTTGGTGTAGTACCGCCACGGCTGCTACGAAACCTCTCGCGTCGCGGCAGGAGTTTCTAGCCACTGTGTCGGCAATTGATTCACTGCATTCACTGCCGGCAGTGGAAGAGGAACCCGGTCAGTCGCAACGCGCAATGTCCGTCTGTTTGTACTCGCAGGCGATGATCAGGTGTTACGATAACTTGTCCGGCCAAGACCTCAAGGATCTTGGAGCTGTGGCTAGCCGAGTGCGCATGATAAAGCTGATCACACCACTTGGACTCAAACTAGCGAAAGCTAGCGTTAATCCGATGGATCAAGTTCGAATTTTGCAGAAGGTGCGCTCCGATCTTCTGCGACGTGGCGTCTCGGCTCGTAATCTGCCGAAGTAAACGCAGTAGACCCTTGGAACATCAGTTACACCAGGGGTTTTTTATTTTGTCCCTGCCACAACTTCTTTTGTGGGGCTGGGCAAGTGCGAATGTTTTAACCGACATTGACACACAAAAACACATGTTGTAGGTTGGCACTATCAGTCTAGTTAATTCAAGTTCCTTTCAAGGGGGGTGAAATGCCCGAAAAGAACGACGTGTCAGTGTATATGCGTTTCGTTGTGCTGGAAGTAGTCATTCCAAGAGAATACGTCTGGAAATTCATGGAGGACTTTGGATGGGCGTTCGCCAGCGAGGCATACGAGGGTGGTAAGACGTTCAAGTCGGTGGAAGGGTGTCTCGAACACCCCAACGGCTGGCATGTGTCAGTGAAGATCTTTGATACCGAGGAAGATAGGTTCATGGCGTTTCTCAAGAACTTCTGTCTTCAGAATGGTCTTGTTTCCCGAGGATCGCGAGCCTAAGAAATGATTTCGTTATCCCACAGAGTAGGTGTCTCTCGTGGGGTTTTTCTTGTTATTTACTATGCCGAAAACCTGCCCACTTTGATACACAAAGTGGGGCTAGACAGGTCACGCTTCGACCCTACACCAAGTTCTATTTTCTTGCAAGGACTGAAAAACATTGACAGGGCTGACAAAAGGAATAAGATATCAGTCGCGCTCTTTTCATAACCCGCAGAAGAACATGGAGGCCTCATGGCTAGCACGTATCGTTTGACGATTGATGTCGATCAAAAGGACGTCCAGCTGTCGTTTCCTATTACCGAAGAGGAAGCGGTGAAGTATCGCGATGAACTACGCATGCAACCGGATGTCGAAAAGAACTTTGGGCCATTTTGGGTGAAGATTGCGAGGGAGGAGATGCCGGTCGTTTGGAAAATTGGTCAGACCAAGATGCTCAAGGACATCAAGGCTAGCGATATCCCGCGTGGCTTGTCAGCTGAGGATATTGCTATTGATTGTGCTCCTGGATATGCGGCAAGCATACCTTTGTCACCTAAGGACGCGACAATCTTGACCGCCATTGCTCAAAGTCCGGCCATGTCGGACGAGGAATGGGAAAAGTTTATTGCGCTGGCCGATGATCCGAACGAGCTCCGGCCGGTAGCCAGGCTCTTACTGAGAAAGCCCGTCGACAATCCAGAAGATTTTACTGCTGAGCAGTGGGAGTGTGCCGAGGCAGTCAAGAAGTGGGCACGCGAGAATCGCACCATACACAAACTCTGAGCGAGGAGTTCCACGAGTACGTTACTCGTGGTTTTTATTTTGTTACTCCCGCGACTTCTTTACTTTGCGGCGTAGTGACAGCCACCTCTTGTTCTGTAAAAATCTTCGTAACTTCCTTGAGTTCGTGAAGCCAATTTTTTCCTAAGGCCTCACGGTCGATTTTGATAAACTCTGGTGTGAAGTCCCAGGCTTGATTTCGCTCCAGAAGCTTACCGATTTGCTCCGGTGTAATCATATGGCTGAACTTAATCAGGATTTTTTCTTTACTGATGCCGTCAACAGTGTATTTCGATTCTTGCATCGCCGTAATCGGTGTCCGTTGGGCGAGGATTTTGAGCTCCAACGTTTCCAACAAGTTGAGCAACGGTTCCGGCAGTTTTTCGTTATGGAATTCTTCTTTGCGGAACTCGCGCAAATCCTCAATAGTTTCGATGCCGGCTAAGCGTTGGTACATGCGCAAGCGTTTTGGTTCACTGGTGATGAAATCTTTCGGAATAGCGATTTCCATCGGCAAGTCCAGGAGAATATCGTGCGTGGCGCGCGCCGGCCGGCCGGTGCGAAGTTCTTCGACCGCTTGCGCCAATAACCGCGCGTACAAATTGAGACCGATGGCGGTCACGTGGCCGTGTTGTTTATCGCCGAGAATATTTCCGGTACCGCGGATTTCTAAGTCACGCATCGCTAAGCGGAAGCCGCTGCCAAGTTCACGCGCTTCCATCAGGGCCTGTAAACGCTTTGACGGCTTGCCGACGACTTTATCGGAGCGATAGAGGAAATACGAGTAGGCTTGGCGATCACCGCGGCCGATGCGTCCGCGCAATTGATATAATTGTGCTAAGCCAAATTCCGTAGCGTAATCGACAATCAACGTATTGACATTCGGTAAATCGAGACCGTTTTCAATGATGGTTGAGGCGAGTAGGATGTCGAGACGTTGGTTATCAAACTCTTCCATCACATGCGATAATTTCTTCTCGTCCATTTGACCGTGGGCCATGCCGATACTCACACCGGGGATAAGTTTTTCTAAACGTTTCTTTTCTGCTTCCATGGTTTCCACTTCATTGTGGACGAAGTAGATTTGACCTTTCCGATCAAGTTCGCGTTGAATAGCATCGATCACCACGTCATCAGAGTACGGCACAATATTCGTTTCAATCGGCCGGCGACCCTCTGGAGCGGTTTCGATAACGCTGATATCGCGCAATCCGGATAAAGCAAAATTTAATGTGCGTGGAATTGGCGTGGCGGTAAGGGTTAAGACGTGTGATTCAGTGCGCATGACCTTCAAGCGCTCTTTATGTTTCACACCAAACCGCTGTTCTTCATCGACGATGATGAGTCCCAGGCTTTTAAATTTCACATCGGTCGAGAGTAGGCGATGCGTGCCGATGACAATATCGATTTCACCTGTTTTCAATTTCGCCAGCACCTCTTCTTGATGTTCATCGCTTTCAAAACGCGACAGGGCGCCGATGCGAACCGGGAATTGTTTGAGACGATTGCGGAATGTGTCGTAGTGCTGTTGGGTAAGAATAGTGGTCGGGGACAAGAGCGCCACTTGTTTCTTGTTCATAACCGTCCGAAACGCGGCGCGGATCGCGACTTCAGTTTTGCCGAATCCGACGTCACCGCAGACGAGTCGATCCATCGGGATGTCGCGTTCGAGGTCGCTCAGTGTTTCTTGGAGCGTACGTTCTTGGTCGGCGGTTAAATCGTATTTAAAAGCCGCGTCGAGAATTTCTTCTTCCGCCGGAGCCGGCAGGAGCATTGGCGCTTTCGCCAGTTCACGGTGCGCGTATAGCTCGAGGAGTTCTTTTGCCGTCGCGCTGGCGTCTTGGCGGATTTTCTTTGTCACCGCAGCCCAGCTCGAACCGGAGAGTTTATGGAGTTTTGGATGGGGACTGCCGATATAGCGCGTAATCTTGTCGGCGGTTTCGACCGGAACATATAATTTATCGCCTTCGGCGTATTCAATGACAAAGTATTCTTTCGTATATTCATTAACATGCTGGAGGCGCATGCCGCTGAATTTACCGATGCCGTGATCGAGGTGGACGACGAAATCACCCGGCTCCAGGTCGCCGAGGAAAACATCTTCCACGCGCCGTCGATTCGCCCGCGAACGTTCATCGCGTCCGAAAAGTTCCGTATCGGTAAAGTACACAAAATTTTCAGATGGGGCGATAAATCCCTGGGCTAAGGCTGGCGTTTCAAGCCACTGAATTTTCTTGACTGATACTTTTTGACGCTCAAGTTGTCCGATGAGTTCTGCTTTCCGCTTCGATTGAATGGTAATCGAATAATTCTCTTTCGCAAAGCGGGCAAAATCTTTAGCCGCTAGCGGCCACTGTCCATGGTAATTTGCAGCCGCTCGCCAATCAAGTTTTACCGCACCATCGCCACCGAACGGTTCAACAATAAGTTGCTTGTAGTGCTTCACCGCATCTTTGCCGCGGGGCAATGATTCGAGTAACGATTGTCGGGGGACAACGATCAAGGTACGCATCGGCTGGAGATAGGCGAGAAGTGAAATACGTGGATCAAGCTCCTTCATGCCAACCGGCGGACAGATAAGCTCATTAAGGGGCGGCGTTTTCGTTTCGCCGATATGTCGAATACTTTTAACCGTACCGATATCCAGAGCGATTCGAAATGCCGATTCATTTTCTACCGGCCACACATCAATTACCTCGCCACGTTTTGCAAATTGACCTGGTCGGCCGACTTCAGATTCGTTGTCGTATCCGGCGTCTGACAGGAGTTTGACGATGGTGTTTGGTGACATCGTGTCGCTGACAGTGACAGTAACAAATTGGTCGTGGAGTTCGTTTGGATGTGGCAGGGACTCAGCAAAGGCACTCTGTTGTGCTACCAGAATAATTGGCTCATGGCGAAGGAGTCGATCCAAAAGGGCTGCGCTGAGCGGGGGAACGGCGGTCACAGTGCGATGTTGATCCACTGGTTGCCAGGCAGCCAAACCAGCGACCGCAATGTCCTGTTCTCGCTCTGAGCCGACAATGTAGACAATCTGTGTGGCCGGTGGCAATGTCGAGAAAATTCTGGCGAACGCAAAAGCTTCGGCACTTGGATTGGGAATACCCACCAGCCGAGCGATATCATTCGTATTCAATTGTTCGGTCAGTTGCCGTAATGGTCCCTCAGGTGAACTCAGTACAGGCTCCTTGACCACGGTTGCACGTGAAGGAGGCACAGAATCGGTATATACTGTACAAGAAGTATAGCGCAGTTGAGAGAATTTGGCAAGAGCAAATATGTATCATGTGCTTTTCTCAGGTATTGACAGAGAGGGTGGGTTGTGATAACCTGCTCGCTCGTTGTTCTTTCACCCTTTCTTCGCCAGCTTTCTACGTACAACACGGACGACGTCTATTACCCCTCCTAGTGTGGACGCCATCCGTGGTTACGGTACTCGAGTTCTCTCGGGTATCGTGCACCTTGTACGTAGGAAGCTGGCTGCAGATTGTACGGTGGGGGGAGTAGCCACAAGGGCGGCTATCTCTGAAGAACGCGGTGACGCCAAGTTCTACACGTTATCGCTTGATCTCCATTCCGGAAAAAAGATCCGATTGCGCGGTATGCTTTCGGTTCAGGAATGTCCCCACTGGTTGTTACGTGGTCCTGATCGACTCGTTTTCGCTGAAATGCGTACACCGGCAAGAGACCGACACGCAGGCCAGGGACGGCCGACACGGGACCACGACATCTTTTCAGTAGCACTTTTACCGCTTCGGAACTCTCCATAGCGGTTTTTTCCTATACTTGAATTTTATTCTTTACTATTTGTGCAGCAGTATCGATTGCTGTGTTGATGACGAGGCGCTCCTCAGTTGAAAATTTTTGCAGTACATATGCTTCAGCCGGAATATTCAGTTCACGATTATTGCCGATGCCGATGCGCAGCCGCGAGAAGTTTTGCGTGCCAAGCGCATCAATGATTGATTGAATACCGTTATGCCCCCCAGCCGAACGATTCAATTGTTCATGAATTTCACCGAGTGGAAAATCGAGATCGTCATGGATAACGAGTACTAGCAAGGGTTCTGTGGTTGCACCCACGATCGGTATTCCCTTTTTTTGTATAAAAGAATTGAGAGTCGTACCACTGGCATTCATGTACTCTTGAGGTTTGACGAGGTAATGGTTATTGATCTTGTACCAATCCACGCCAAATTCCTTTTGCCAAGAAGCGTCCGGGAATTTTTTTATCATTTCATCAAGCACCTCAAACCCAACATTATGTCGCGTTCCTTCATACTCTTTCCCCGGATTTCCTAATCCGACGATAATCATAAATTGGTATTCGAGTTGATTGAAGCGCTATTAGTATTTTTTGCGCTGGATGTATTTGTGTTGGTGGTTTTTGTGTTCGTATTGGCAGTCTTAGTGTTGGTATTCGTGGTTTTAGTATTCGTGTTTGCGTTTGCATTCGTCGCAGTTGATTTTGTGTTGGTGTTACTATTGGTTGTGGAGGTGGTGGATGTTGATCCCGAAAGGAACGCCGGAAGAACCGAGGCGCCAGCTTTCGGTTGGTCTTGTCCGAGGACGACAATAATATCCGGTAAAGTGCCGCTAGTGGTATTGGTGGTGATAGTATTTCCATTGACAATCGAGCTTGTTGTTTGTGAAACGGTGATGGGTGTCGTCATGATCGTTTGCAACGTGGTGTCGCCGGTCTGCGATTGCCAGCTACTCAGTGAGAGGACGCCGGCGCCATGACGGTAAAGATTAACGAATTGCTCAGTGATGGGAAATTTACCGGGTTGAGCCGAGACAATTACTGTTTGTCCGACGGTTTGAGTGAAGGTGCTCGATTTTACTACAGTTAATTTTAACTGCCGCAATTCTGCAGCGACAGAGGCACCAAGCCCGCTGACGCCGGAAGCGTTGACGACGGCGATGGTGGCATGTTCTTGTTCGGCGGTGGCTTCAGCAAAAACGTTGCGAACCATGAATTGAATATCTTGATATGTTCCGTCGCGCGGGATTAGGATAAAGGCGCCACCGTAACCGGTAGCAGCCTTAACGAGGCCGTTGGTACTATCATCAATGACACGATTGATAATATTGTCCGATTTCATGCCGCCGGCGAGTTTTCCTAACCGTAACATTTCCCACACTTCCATATTCGTTTGGCTATGTGTGCCGAGACTGCCCAGAATATCGGAAATCTTTTTTGGATTCGACAACGTTCCGAACGATAATAATTTATCCTTCAGAGCTAGAATAATTTTTTGTTGGCGAGCGGCGCGAGCGAAGTCGGTGCCTTCACCATTATTACCGTGGCGCGAGCGAGCGAATTTCAAAGCGGTGGTACCGTTCATGGTTTGGGTGCCGGCTTTAAAGCTGACCGGATCGTACCCGATACCACTATCGGGGTACATCGCGTCGTAGAATGTCCGATCGACGGTGACCGTCACACCACCAACTTGATCAATGACTTGCTTGAAGCCGTTAAAATCGATACTGGCATAATACTGGATCGGTGTATTCAGGAGATCACTGACGACCTTGACGGTCATCGCTTCGCCTCCACCGGGATATTTCTGATCCCGCCCGTCGGACATGATCTCATTGATCTTTCGATAACCGTAGCCGGGGATATTGACATACAGATCACGAGGAATGGATATGAGTGCTACTTTTTTTGTTGACGGTTGGAAACTGACCAGCATCATCGTGTCGGTTAAATATGGGCCGTCATGGCCGGCACCGCCGTAACCGAGGAGGAGAATATTCACACGGTCATCTGACTCGCCTTGCAATTGTTGGTCGGTAGAAGTAACGATGTGTGTCAGTTGTTGAAAGAAGGAAAGCTTCGAGCCGTCAAGTTTCTTCGTATTGATAACCGAAATAGCTCGATAGGCGAGCCAGCCACCGGTAACAAGGACAATCAACACGAGCGCGCTGACACTCAAAACGGTCCAGCGGATTCGGTGATGGCGAACAAGCTTCGGCTGGCCGAGGAGTTGTCCACGCAAAGGAAGTGCTTGCATGCTGGCCGGTGGGACGCGTTGTGGAGTAATAGGTTTCATTAAAGAGGGTAATCTATAGCCACGATAGTATACCGGCACTTGGCCTTCCCGACAACCCATCCCGTAGTATATGGAAACAGTAATTGTTGTCTGAACGGTACAGGGTGGGATTCCTGATTTTTAGCCCACGCCCAATTGATGGAGTGGCAAAAAACGTTACTTGTTGACAACAGTGTGGTATTATCGTAGTACGTATAGAGTAACGTATTTATTCAGTAATCTACTGAAACCAATGAGGGCGCATAGGAAATCGAAGAAGAGGACGGTATCCGTGGTTTTGCGTTTCCGTAAGCCAATCGTAATATTGTTGGCATTCTCCCTAGTATTTGCTGGGGGAGTGGTTCTATTACCAAAAATTTCACACGCAGCTGGCGTTGATTGTGCAAATACAGGAGTAACCGGTGTGCCACAGGCCGAATGTACTGCATTAATGGCACTTTATACAAGTACGGTCGGAAGTAACTGGACAAACCATACGAATTGGAATACCGCTTCAGCGGTAAGTACTTGGTACGGTGTGTCCGTGAGCGGAGGCCACGTGACTGTGTTGGATCTCAATACAACTTATGGGGGGAACAATTTAGTTGGCTCGTTACCGACCGAGCTTGGCAATTTACCACAATTAACAAGTCTTTCGCTTGGAGCAAATGGCAGTACGCTCTCGGGCACAATTCCGACATCTATCGGTAACTTAACAAAACTTACTAATCTTTCGCTCTACAGCAACGGCTTGACCGGATCGATTCCGACACAATTTTCTAGCCTAACAAAACTCTACACGATTTTTTTGAACAACAACCAGTTGTCCGGAAATATCCCGGATATATTTTTGAATATGACGAGCTTGGCTTATTTATATATTTCCAGTAACCAACTTACGGGATCGATACCGCTTCACATACAGAATTCGTTGGTGTCATTTTGGGCGCAAAACAATCTTCTTATCGGACCGATTCCTAGTTATTTAGCCAGTATCCCTCACGATGCCAGTCATTTTGATGCATTCAAGATAGAAAACGATAATTTCGTCTTCTCTGATTTTGATGGGCAGTATGCTACCTACCACACTTTCGGCACCTTTACGTACAGCCCGCAAAATAACGTCGACACCGTACGAACGGTGATGTTCACCAGTGGCAGCGTGGCCACGATTACGCCGTCAGTTGCGGCCAACGCCAATGATAGTTACCAATGGTATTTAAACGGAACCCTGATTCCTGGCGCCACCGCACGAGTATTTACAAAAACCATCAGCGATGCTGACGCTGGAGTATATACCTACCGTATCACGAATTCGGTCGTATCAGGACTGACGATCCAGTCAAATAATATTACGCTCGGGATTACACCGAACCCACCGACACCTACCAGTGTCTACTACATTGTTGATAGTACTGGAGAGAATGTTTATGTTCGTGG
>CAIJZX010000012.1 GCA_903825245.1 Candidatus Kerfeldbacteria bacterium | reverse complement strand
TCATCCTAATTCCTGAATCTCCATGAGAGGTAAACAAGCACCCGTCCGAAATATTCTCCCTGATCCGAAATTTGACTCGGTCGTTTTAGCGAAGTTCATCAACAACATCATGACTCGCGGTAAGAAATCCGTGGCGCGAAAAGTTGTCTATGCCGCTTTTGCCAAGATGGAAGAACAGACAAAACAACCACCGTTGACGGTTTTTGAAGCTGCTTTAAAGAATGTGGCGCCGGTAGTGGAAGTAAAATCACGTCGCGTTGGTGGTTCGAATTACCAAGTACCGATTGAAGTCACGCCGAAGCGCCGACAAGCCTTAGCCTTCCGCTGGATTATCAATGCTGCTCGATCGAAGAAAGGTCGTCCGATGGCCATCAAGTTGGCCGAAGAGTTGGTTCTGGCTTCAACCGGACAAGGTGATGCTATGAAGAAGAAGCTTGACGTCCACCGTATGGCTGAAGCGAACCGCGCGTTTGCTCACTTCGCGTAACGCGTATGGGCGAACAGGAACCGGGCGGTCGATTATCGCCGGAAGAGTATCGGACAGCTGAAGGAATTACACCGAAGTCTGAACAGGCTGATCGTAATGTTTTTTTACCGGGAAATGTTATTCGAGAGCTTGAAAGTGCATTAAACGAGCAACAAGTACTTGGTGCTGATCGGAACCAAATGAAGTTACATCGACTTGAAAAGGAACTCCCTGAATGGAATGAAGCAATTAAAGCGATTCCGAAAAATTATGAGGAGATATTTAGATTCATGAAAGATCATTGGCCAAAACCCGGCAGTACACTTGAAGATATGTGGCTGGCATACGGTGAAGATTTACAAGAAGATATCAAGCGTTTTAGAGAAATAATGAATCCTGAAACGGCTAGCAAGATTGACCCTCAAGTGACCATATTTAGATTATTACAATTGCATAGTCAGGTACTTGCGCTCAAGGAGCGACTGGCCGTACATTTGCGAGAGGAAGGAGCATAGACTATGTCCGATCCTGACACCGGCCGATTCGACGAGTTCTCCGCAGAGCGTGAGAACCATTTTCGCACGGACATCGATCATGAGTCCGCAGTTCAAGCTGCCGGAAAAATTATGGCGAAGCACGCCGAGCAGATCGAAGGCGATCCGCTAAGTGTTGTTGATGTGTTAATTGACGAATTATCCGTTGAGCAAAAGAAAGAACATCCGGATCCGGATACGATTGCCGATATTCAAAAACGTCTCCAAGCCGAGCACCCGTATGTCGCCACCCAAGTGGTAACCAGTGATACGGCTCTGCGGCATATCAACGATCATGTTGAATCACATGAGTTGAACGACCAGGAACAGGCACGCCGCGAAATTCCGCAATATGCAGAATCCGTTCCGGGCTTTTATCAAGACATTCTTGCCATGATGGCGGATATTGCTGTTACCACGGTTCCGGATTCGATGCGAAAGATCGTTACCAAATCAAAAAACATCTTTGAAACGACCTATCAAGATGTTGGCACATTGTTAGGAAAAATTCCTATGGAACAGGTTTCTGCGGTATTAAAGGATGATGTGAAGCTCCGCAATTTTGATTCATATACATTACAAGCTGTAGCACGATGTTTAAAGAAAGCCCAAGATAAACTTAACGATGAACATACAAGCATGTTGAAAGCCACTTCTGATTGGCGCGAACAGCACAAAGAACAATCATGATTATTGTCACCCACAAAAAGCCACACCTCGACGAAGTTGTAGCTGCCTGGCTACTCACCACGTTCGATCCCTCGCTGAAAGACGCGACATTTGAATTTGTTGGCTATACGACTGATGGCCACAATGTTCCGACCGGGGATAACTATTTAGCGATCGGTGTCGGTCGTGGAAAATTTGATGAACACGGACTCAAAGTCGGCCACTCGTGCAATCAGCTCGTCTATCAAGACTTGATGCATCGCGGGTTGATTCCGAACGACCAGTATGAAGATAAGGCGATTGAATGGCTCGTTGATTACGCCCATAAAGAAGATACTGGGCAATGGGAAATTACCGATCCGAATTACACGAGTTTTTCCATTCCGGCAATTCTGCGCGGGATTTGGATGATAGAACAAGATGACCAGATTTTGATGAAGAAGGGTATTGATATCGTGGCTGCCGTAGTTGCTCAGCTCAATGAACGCGCAAAATTTTTGAAAGATTGGGATCAGCGGATTGAATTCGATACGAAATGGGGTAAAGCGGTCGGTGTCCATAGCAGTTTCCGAGGTTCCGATGCGATCGCCTACCACCACAATTTTCTCCTTCGCGTCCAAACCGACCCGACGAAGCCGTTCGGTGATTTCCGCGCTCCGGCCGCTAGCGATGTCGATTTAACGGAGCTCTACGCAAAACTGAATGCGCTCGAACCGGGGACATGGTATTTACATCAAAGCAAGAAAATTCTGACCGCTAACGTCGATCCGACGACCGGACAAAAATCGACAAACTTTTCTCTTCAACAATTGATTGATTTCGTTAAACAGTAAGGACATATTGTATGGCACGTGAATACTCTCTCGAACAAACCCGTAACATCGGAATCATCGCTCACATTGACGCGGGAAAAACCACCGTCTCGGAGCGCATTCTTTTCTATACTGGCAAGAAGCACAAAATCGGCGAAGTGCACGAGGGTGCGGCCGAAATGGACTGGATGGAACAGGAAAAAGAACGCGGTATTACGATTACCGCCGCCGCCACGACCTGTTTCTGGAAAGACCATCGTATCAATATTATTGATACCCCGGGACACATTGACTTTACGGTCGAAGTGCAGCGTTCTCTCCGCGTGCTCGATGGCGGCGTGGTTGTCTTCGACGGTGTAGCCGGCGTAGAACCGCAATCGGAAACAGTGTGGCATCAAGCGGAAAAGTACCATGTCCCGCGTATTTGTTTCATCAACAAGATGGATCGTATGGGCGCCGACTTTTATTTTGACATCAAGTCGATTCATGAACGCTTAACGACGAGCGCTTATCCGGTACAACTGCCAATCGGCGCCGCCGAAACCTTCACTGGTATTATCGATCTCTTCGAGCGCAAAGCCGAAATCTACAAAGATGAAATGGGTAAAGAGTTTGAACAGACCGATGTTCCTGCAGACATGAAAGACAAGGTGGAAGAATATCGCCACCGTCTCGTGGAAGCGGTTTGTGAAACGGATGATAAACTTTTAGAAATGTATCTCGGCGGTAAAGAACCCTCAATTGCCGAAATGAAAGCCGCCTTGCGCAAAGCGGTCATCTCCAACACCTTAGTGCCGGTGCTTTGCGGTTCAGCTTTGAAGAACAAAGGCGTGCAATTCCTTCTCGATGCCGTCAATGATTACCTGCCGTCGCCGCTTGACGTGAAAGCACTCGTCGGTACTGATCCGAAAACGGACGCCGAAATTGAATGTCCGGCCAGCGATGACGCGCCTTTCACTGCCCTCGCGTTTAAAATCGCTACTGATCCGTTCGTTGGTAAGTTGGCGTTCTTCCGCGTCTACTCCGGCCATTTAGCCGCAGGTTCGTATGTCTTGAACACGACCACTGGCAATAAAGAACGCATTGGCCGTATCGTTCGACTCCATGCCAACTCACGTGAAGATGTGGACGAAGTTTTCTCCGGTGAAATTGCCGCCGCTATCGGTTTGAAGGGAACGGTTACCGGTGATACGCTGTGCGATCCGGATCATCCGTTGAAACTCGAAAACATTGTCTTCCCGGAACCGGTGATCGACATCGCGATCGAACCGAAGACGAAACAAGACCAAGAAAAGATGGGCATGGCCCTCTCGCGATTGGCGGAAGAAGATCCGACCTTCCGCGTGCACGGTGATGAAGAAACCGGCCAGACGATTATTTCCGGTATGGGTGAACTCCACCTCGACATCATTGTTGATCGTATGAAGCGTGAATTTAAAGTTGAAGCCAATGTTGGCCGGCCACGCGTTGCCTATCGTGAAACAATTACCCAAATGGCAGAAGGTGAAGGTAAATACATCAAGCAGTCCGGCGGACGCGGTCAGTATGGCCATTGTTGGATCCGCGTTGAACCGAATGAAAAAGGCAAAGGTTTCGAATTTATCGACGAAGTAAAAGGTGGCTCAATTCCGAAAGAATTCATCCAACCAATTCAAAAAGGCGTTAAAGAATCTATGGACAACGGCGTGGTCGCCGGTTATCCGATGGTCGACGTAAAGGCGACAGTCTTCGATGGTTCATCGCACGACGTTGACTCGTCTGAAGCGGCTTTCAAAATCGCCGGTTCGATGGGCTTCAAAGAGGCCTGCCGCAAAGCCAAACCGGTATTGCTTGAACCAATCATGAAAGTAGAAGTCATTACGCCGGAAGCGAATATGGGCGACGTTATCGGCGACTTGAACGCGAAGCGCGCGGTCATTAACGAAATGTCCAACCGCGGCCAGGCGAAAGTTATTGATGCTCACGTGCCGCTCGGCGAAATGTTCGGGTATGCAACAGCAATTCGTTCCATGACCCAAGGCCGCGCATCATACTCAATGGAATTCTCGCACTACCAAGAAGTTCCGCGCAACGTGGCGGAAGCGATTGTGGGGGATAAAGCGAAGGCCTAACAATACCATTCTTCACAACGCGACTAGCCCTCCTGCCTGAGGAGGGCTTTTGGGTGGTGGGAGGAAACCCGCGGTGTTGTTGTTATTTCCTTATTGGGACTCAGTCCCATTAAGAAATGTAAGGTAATAAGTGATATACTGCATGTATGGGTTACGAGTATGTCATTATCGCTGTTTTACCCGAGCCGTTTCAAACGCAACTTGTTCAGCTGCGAAAAAAATACGATCGTTGGACGAAGAGTACATTGCCGTCGCATATCACGATTATTCCGCCATTTCGTGCTTTACCTGGAGCGATCAAAAAACATATCTTCACAACCCGCTACACCCTGAATATTACCTTTCAGGGATGGCAATCATTTCATCATCTCGAGCATAGTGTCCTTTGGCTTGACCCAGGACAAGAAGAGCTAAGAAGTGTTTCCAAGGAGTTGCGCCAAAAATTTCCGGAACTTGAGCACCTTGATAGCGGTCAATACCGGGGAGGAAGAGATTCTGTGTATCATGTTACCGTTGCCAACAACATTCCGGATAATGTTTTCCAATCGGTTTGGGACGCAGTTCAATCTCAAACCGTAGAAGGTAGCTGTAACATCGAAGAACTGTCTGTATTTGTGCGCACGGCACCAAACGGTGGCTGGGAGCAAATTCTGCAACCATGAAACTCATTATCGTCCGTCACGGCGAAACCGATCGAAACGTATCTGAAACACTAGCTGGATCGAGTGATATGGCATTGAATAAGGTAGGTCTAAGTCAAGCGGCGGCTGTGGCTCGGCGTTTGGCTGATGAACAAATCGATATCATCTATTCGAGCGATATGATTCGCGCCCAACAGACGGCATCGCTCATCGCTGAACATCATCCGGAAGCAAAACAGGCACAAGAAGTTGAACTTCGTGAACGGGATTCGGGTGTTTTTACCCACCAGCCGGTAGTAGCAAAAAAAGAAGCGTTCATAAAATCCGGGCAACATTTTCGCGATTGGAAACCGGAGGGTGGCGAGTCAATGCGCGAGGTGAAAGAACGTGCGCGGCGATGGTATGAGGACCATCGTGTTCGCGATGCAAAACGCACGGTGGTAGTTGTTAGCCATGGACTCTTTCTTTCAACATTGATGGAATGGGCGCTCGAAGAAGGTGCTGATGTGGAAAAAGAAGAATACCATCATCACAATACGGCTGTAACGATACTCGACATTCCAATACAAGGACCGGCTAAGCCAATGTTAATAAATGACGTTAGTCATCTTACACATGTTAACGAAGAAGGAGAAAACGCGTAATCATGAAATCCCGTTAGAGGTGACCAATACTATGCAAATTCCGAAAGTCGCATTTCAAGTTTCTACCAGAAACAATTCAGATAGTTCTTATTTCAATCACCTCTAACGGGATGAAACTCATCATTGTACGTCACGCTGAAGCGGAACATAACGTCGGACCGCTGATGGTCGCGCACGGTCCATCGCGTCTGACGGAAAAAGGAAAAGCACAAGTTGAGCGCGTGGCTGACCGGCTAAAAAACGAACACATTGATGCCGCGTTTACGAGCGACGCTGAGCGGGCGCGCGATACGGCGCAGGGGATTTTGCAATTTCATCCGGGGATTGCCTTACATATCAGCGAAGATCTTCGCGAACGCCACATGGGCGAGATGGAAGGCAAGCCGCGGGAAGAATTTATGGCCGCAGCCGAAAAAAGCGGCGTGAAATGGTATGAGTATCGCCCGGTCAATGGTGAATCAATGTTGGAAACGCGAGACCGGGCTGCGCACTTCATTCAACAGTTTCGGAAAGAATATGCGGGAAAAACCGTGCTGGTCGTCTCACACATGGGATTTATTCGTGCCCTGCTGGTGTATTTGCTGAAACAAGACTACGAGAAAGATCCGCCAATTCGGACCGTCAACACCGGCGTAACGATTGTCCAAATGCGCGATGATGACTCCCACGTCGCCCATATTATCAACGACTCAACACACCTCGACGAGGCAACACAGCCGACAATCAGATAGTAAACAAGTAACTATGATAGGTGACACTCAATTGGGTGTTTTTTTCTTGTGGCTGGTGCGTCGTTCGCAACTTGACATCGTATAGAAAAAACGGCTAGGATACGGCGCAATTCAGTACGGTTGTTTGACAATTTGTTCCAAGTCCCGGAGCCTATCCATATCAATGGAGGGTGTATGCGATACAATCTCGGCCTTTCAGTTCTGACTGGTGCCATCCTCGGTGTCTTGCTCGGTTCTTTGTACTACCTGCTTCCGGCAAAATTCCTCATCTGCGGACCGATTACGTCGCCGGAGTTGATGTTGCCTGATGGTGTTCAGGCGTTTATCTGGCAGCAGACGCTTCGGTACGGCACGATTCCCGGATTGGCTATTGGGTTGTTTGTCGGTTTGAATAACGACGCTACCTTTCCGCGTGGCCACTTCTCGATGAGTGTCGGCGGATTGTGTTGGATCGTGTGCACGATCACCGCGTATGCGACGCAAGGACACTTTCTTTCCGAGACGTCAATCGGTCGGATTTTTATCACGGTGGGCGTCACCCTTATCATGTTCTTCGCGAATTTTGCGATGAGCCGGATGTTCTCGTTTGTTGAAGCCATTAGGGAATAGGGGATGACTATGAGCGTGGAATATGCCGTGTTGGCGATTTTACTGGTCTGTAACTGCGTCTTGACCACCGAATGGGCGCGATACGGACTGTGGGAAATGGGTCTGCAGCGGCCACTGAACCCTCGGGCAGTCGGAGCAAGTATGGTTGGCATGCTGACGTTGTTGGCGGCCGGTCTACTGCAAAAGCAGTTTCACCTGGAATTCCACTACCTGAACAATCAGCATTTGTGGGTGACCAGCGCGATTCTCTTCGGGCCGCCTATCGTGTGGATGTATTTCTTCCGTCACGTGGTGTTGGCGGCGGGTTTGTATGACTACAACCGCGCCATCCTCAGAACCACATTCTGGACCGCTCGACATTACCGGCCTGGTGTTCGGATGGGTAGTGATGCACAGGTGTTGGAAAATTTTCCGGCGGCGCAGCAAGCTCTGCGCATGTTCAAACGGTCCATTGATGCTCAGGAAAAAGGCACAACTACCAGCACGCGTACCAAAATCATTGATCTTGATGAGGTCAATGTTTCGTATCGCGGTACTGCGCGGATTGGTTGTCCTAACTGCGGGATGTCTGGAGAAGTGCCGGTCGATCCCGGTTCCGGCGGAATGGGTGGATGTCCGTTTTGCGGCAAAATGATGACCGTCAAGAGTATGGGCGGCAAACTGTACATCAATAGTTTTGGCGGATCGTTTCGAATGGTGACGAATAAACACCGGCAGAATATCGCCACCGCCTACGAAGAAATGGGTTTGCTGTTGCGGATGATGAACCGATTTGACGAGGCGGATGACGCTTTCGAAAAATCGCTTTCCATTGTCGAAGAATTGCTAGGGGAATCGTCGAGTAATCAAGCGTACCTCGCACTCCAGTCCTTGTCATGTTTCCGCCGCGCCGAAGCGCTCCACGCTCGCGGAGGAGAGACTCAACAAGCCCGGGCGTTGTACCAGCAGTCTTTGGCTATCGATCGTCGTCTGGGTAATGACAGCGACGTTCCGCTGATTCAGGGGCTTCTCGCTCAGCTCAGCTAAGCTCTTTGTACCGAACCGTATGTCCTGGTGATATGCGGTTTTTTCTTACATAAAAAAACCGCGAGCGATGTGCTAGCGGGGTGGTTGTACGTTTGTGTGTAACGTTGTAGTTCAGACTACTTCGCGATACCCATGATACGACCCATGACCTGGAAGGCGATGTGGCCATAGCGCAGTATCCCGAGCGTCATGACTGCGGTCAAGAGACAGACGGTAGCAACTGCAGCGAGGAATTCCATCATACCTCCCACGACTTCTGAGTTGATCACGGAGTGACTGCGAAACCTGCCGCGGCACCGAAGATCGCGCCCACGAAGATGGCTTCGGGACCCAGGAATGACGCAACCAGTGCGCCAATGATTCCGCCGCAGAACATTCTTGCCACCATCTGCTCGGATACTACTACGCCTGCTTTCGGCATGGAGCCTCCTCTTGAGGGCACAAACTGCTACTGGCGGTGGTCACAAGTTCGCCGATCCGGACTTTGTTATGAAACGATCGCTCCACTTGGAGACAGTTTCTGAGATCGGGAAATAGCTGAGAAACGCCCAAGCGACGATTCGTCCAAAATTTAGTCTTTCCGGATATGTGAAGGCGAATACCAGGCCGCAAATGATCACGAACAGGCTGAACACAGGTAACAGCCTGATGAAGGTTCTCACAGCTTCCTCCTATGGACACGACATAGTCTTGCCGCAGTTCGAGCAGGTTCGTTCCTTCTCGACACGCCATCCGCACTCATCGCAGATGATCGTGTTGTCGTTGGATTCAGGCGGATCCACATTCGTGTCAGGAAAAGCTCGTTTCACTGCCTCACGTTGAGCTTCCGGACCGGGATCGGGTGCAGTGAAGATTCCGTTCTTGCCGCGTTTCAGCCGAAGTCCGTGCGGAGTCGGGATAGCTGAGCGCTTGTTCATAGCGTTTCCTCGTCTCCCTTGAGCTACTGGCTCTTGTTGGGGGTCGACTTCGATATCATCGACATCCATGGAAAGTGCTTGAGCATCATTCTTTCCAGCTCTGCTTTACTAGTAGCTCGCCGTAATCTCCGTGGCGCGAGTGAACGGTACCTTCTCAGAGACCTTCTCGTGCTCATCACGATTCTCCTATACCCGCTTCTTGACCCGACGAATACGTCTGTCGAGTGACCACGTCAGCAGTTTAAAACCGCCCCACCCGACGCCAAGAAGTATCAGTGCACCTACCAATCCATACATTGCGTCCTCCTGCGTTCGGTTGTTTGGACCGCGTCGACCTTCGTTGGCGGTACGCCAAGCCTCAATATCTTGTATAACAGGGATAAATTGCCACGTACGATCGGTCAAAGGCTTTTCGAGATCCTTGTCCCGAATAGCACCGATGAGCTCCCGTAGTTCCGGGTCAGTGACGTGGGTGAGCAGCCTTTGATATTGCCGCTCGGACATCTTCGGGTTCTCAACCACGATCGCAAGTACAGATGCGTCCTTTGGCGTCAGTTGATGCATCGAACCTCCATTGTCAAAGATCAGCGCCCATGAACACTAGGCTTTTTATGGAATTAGTCAATTTTTGATGGTTAGTTCAATAAAAGTTAGTCCACAGCCTGTGGATAAAAAAATGGCTAATTTTAGCTAAAATATAGGCGTATAACGGAAAATGGAGTGTATTTTTTGGAAAAAACTCAGGAAAAATTAAAAAAAGGCTAACATTAGCCAAAATTGAAAATTTCCTCGTTTAGATCTTGTGGTTGAAGGGTAGACACTTGCCAAGTTTATCAAGCCCTGCTATAATCGCCAGGCATTTCTGTAACCTTTTTCTTCTAACTAGCGCAAACGAGTCTATGGCAGAAAAATTTGATCGCAGTAAGCCGCACGTCAACGTTGGTACTATCGGTCACGTCGACCATGGTAAGACCACATTAACGGCCGCTATTCTCAAGACATTAGCCGATAAGGGATTCATCGCGCAAACGAAAGGCGTTGATGATATCGATAACGCACCGGAAGAAAAGGCTCGCGGTATTACGATTGCTACGGCCCACGTTGAGTATGAAACAGCGAATCGTCACTACGCACACGTCGACTGTCCAGGACACGCCGACTACGTCAAGAACATGATTACCGGTGCTGCCCAAATGGACGGTGCAATTCTCGTTGTTTCGGCCGCTGACGGTCCGATGCCGCAGACCCGCGAACACATTCTCTTGGCCAAGCAGGTCGGTGTACCATACATCGTCGTCTTCTTGAACAAGTGCGATACGGTTGATGATGCTGAATTGATTGACCTCGTCGAAGTCGAAATCCGCGATTTGTTAAAGAAGTATGATTTCCCAGGCGATACCACCCCGATCATCCGCGGTTCAGCATTGAAGGCTTTGGAAGGCGATCCGGCCTACCAGGAAAAAATCATGGAGCTCATGAAGACGCTCGATGAATACATTCCGGAACCGAAGCGCGCGACCGATAAACCGTTCTTGATGCCAATTGAAGATATCTTCTCGATTGAAGGTCGCGGTACCGTTGTTACGGGTCGTATCGAACGCGGTGAAATCAAGATTAATGACGAAGTGGAAATCGTCGGTCTGAAACCGACCGCCAAGTCCGTCGTGACTGGTATCGAAATGTTCAACAAGCAATTGGATTCTGGTGTGGCTGGCGATAATGCTGGTTTACTCCTCCGCGGTACGAAGAAAGAAGATGTCGAACGCGGTCAAGTGCTAGCTAAGCCAGGTACAGTTACCCCGCACAGCGAGTTTGAAGCTGAGGTCATCGTCCTCTCCAAAGAAGAAGGTGGACGACATACACCGTTCTTCAAAGGCTACAAACCGCAATTCTACATTCGCACCACGGACGTGACTGGCGAAATCGAATTACCGGCTGGTACCGAAATGGTAATGCCTGGGGACCAGATGAAATTCGTCATCAAGCTCATCACTCCAGTCGCACTTGAAGAACAGCAACGCTTCGCCATTCGCGAAGGTGGCCACACAGTCGGCGCCGGCGTGGTAACGAAGATCATCAAGTAATACCCACGACAATCTCTCGCCCTTTCCATGCCTGAACCACACGTTCCTCTCACCGCTACTCCCGACGAAGAAGTCCACCAACGACTTCGGATCAAGATTCGCGCTTACGATCACAAGATCATCGATCAGTCGACCAAGACGATCATTGATACGGCGATTCGTACCGGCGCAAAAATCAAAGGTCCGGTGCCGTTGCCGACGGAACGGAGTCAGTACACGGTGATTCGTTCGGCTTTCGCTCACAAGAATTCGCGAGAGCAGTACGAAATGCGGACGCACAAGCGCCTGGTCGATATCATCGATCCGACGCCGAAAACGGTGGATGCCCTGACGAACCTGAATCTTCCGGCGGGCGTGGACATCGAGATTAAGTCGTAGTCCTGAGCCCGTCGAAGGGCATAACTTAACTCTACAATCCAGCCATCAGTTCCAGGGATGACAAGACCGGTACCAGCAGAAGTAATCCCAGGACAACGGTAGCTAACAGGATCGCCGCTCGCGGCGGCCAGTTGGCCGCCGCGAGCGCTTTTCTCTTCATCAATCAGTTTCCCAATGAAATTCATCATCGGTCACAAATTGCAGATGACACAAGTCTTCCAGGACGACGGAACCGTCGTGCCGGTGACGGTCGTCAAAGCTGAACCGAACGTTATTACCAACGTCCGGTCGAGTGATGGCGTGGAGATGAAAACGATGAGCGTCGCTGCCGGCACCAAGAAAAAGAACCGTGTGGCGAAGCAACAACAGGGACAATGGAAAGAACTCGGTCTCTTCCGCTACGTTCGCGAAACGAAGTCAACGGAAGTGTTAGAACGCGGCGCGAAGGTTGATGTTTCTTCGTTCGCCGTTGGTGATAAAGTCCAAGTGACCGCGACCTCGAAAGGCCGTGGTTTTGCTGGTGTCGTTAAGCGACACCACTTCCGCGGCGGTCCGGCTTCCCATGGTCACAAAGATAACCTTCGCGCGCCTGGTTCGATCGGTGCAACATTCCCACAGCACGTCATGAAAGGCACGCGCATGGCCGGCCGACTCGGCAACGCAAAAGTTACCGTCATCGGTTTGAAAATCGTGGCCGTCGATACAGAAAAGAATGAACTCTGGATTTCCGGCGCAGTTCCTGGCGCACGTAACGGAATGGTGATTGTCCAAGCACGCGCATGAACACCAAGCTCTACAACCAAACTGGTGAGGTCATCGGCGACGTCGAACTCGACGCCAAAGTCTTTGGCATCAAGCCGAACGCCGGTTTGATTGAACAAGCGATCATCACGCACTTAGCCAACCGACGTGTCGCAATTGCTCACACCAAAACGAAGGGTGAAGTTCGCGGCGGCGGTAAGAAACCGTGGAAGCAAAAAGGAACCGGTCGCGCTCGACATGGTTCTATTCGTTCACCGCAATGGAAAGGCGGCGGCGTTATCTTCGGACCACGTAAGAACCGCAATTTCGAATTGAAAATGAATATTTCGGCCAAGCGCAAAGCGTTACTGATGTCACTCAGCGATAAAGCTGAAGGTGCAGCGATTACCGTGGTTGATGATATGATAATGGCGGCGCCGAAAACGAAAGATTTCGCGACCATGTTGAAAAAGTTGTCCGTCACGAAAAAAGCATTGGTTATCGTGCCGACCACCAGCATGTCATTAATTAAATCTGGTCGCAATGTTCCAGGTGTGACCTTCATTCGGGCCGACAGCTTGAATACCTACGATGTTGTCAACGTCAAGCAATTACTGATTGTGAAACCGGCGCTAGATATTATTCGCTCAACGTACGCTAAATAATTGTATGGGTCTCTTTGATCGCTTCACGAGTACAAAAGGTAAGGACCAGACAGCTGGCCCGAAGCGCGGCGTGGTCAAAGCGACGAAGGCGGATAAAGTTAAAGACGCGGAAAAGAAAGCGTTCGCCGAAGTCGGCGCCGCGAAAGAGCCAGTTGTCGCCAAGAAAGCCAAGTCGGAACCGAAAACGGCCCCGGTCGCTAAAGGCAATCCAGCTTCAGAAATGATCAAGCGCGCGCTTATTCGCGCAGTAGTCACCGAAAAGTCCACCCGCGGTGGCGCTCAATCACAGTACACATTTGAAGTCGCAACGACTGCTACGAAGGCAGATGTCCGCCAAGCGGTCCATCACCTCTACGGCGTCATGCCGATCAACGTGAATTCGATCACCATGCTGGGCAAAGAAGTCCGCTTCGGTCGCATGATGGGTCGCACCGCAAAACGGAAAAAAATGATTGTCACCCTGCCAGCTGGAAAAACTATTGACGTCGTCAGCGTTTAACTACACCTATGGGAGTCCGCATCTATCGTCCAACATCGCCAGGTCGCCGCAAGTCGTCAGTCAACGACTATGCTGAGCTGGTTGGTGTCCAAACACCGCACAAAGCACTTCTCAAGACGATCAAGCAAGATGCCGGACGTAACTTTTCAGGAAAAATCACTGTTCGCCACCGTGGCGCGGGTAACAAACGATTCTATCGCCAAGTTGATTTTAAACAGGAACGCTACGATTTGCCGGCGACCGTTCTCGGCATTCAATACGATCCGAATCGTTCAGCGCACGTGGCGTTGATTGAATACGCGGATCATGAAAAACGATACATCCTCGCGCCAACTGGATTAGCTGTCGGAGCGATCGTCGTCAGTTCGCCGAAAGCGGTAGAAATCGCTACCGGCAACCGCACCGCTATGGAATTCATTCCGACCGGTATCCCGATCCACAATATTGAATTATCGCCGGGACGCGGCGGAGCTATTGTCCGCTCGGCTGGAACGGTCGCTACCATTATGTCCTTCGAAGGCGATTACGTCTCGTTGAAAATGCCATCAGGAGAAATTCGCAAAGTCATGAAGACCTGCATGGCCTCAATCGGCCAGATGTCGAACATGGATCACGGGAATATTCGTTGGGGCAAAGCCGGACGCATGCGTTGGAAGAACCGCCGTCCGAGTGTCCGCGGTAAAGCCATGAACCCGGTTGATCACCCGCACGGTGGCGGCGAAGGAAACCAACCGATTGGTATGAAGTATCCGAAGACGCCGTGGGGCAAGCACGCCTTAGGTGTTCGCACCCGCGATAAGAAGAAGTATTCAGCTCGATTAATTATTAGTCGCCGACGCGCATAATTGTATGGGACGATCACTGAAAAAAGCACCGTTCGTCGATCCAAACCTGCTGAAGAAGCTCGGGAAGTTGAAGATTGGCGATAAGACAATTATCAAAACCTGGTCGCGCGATTCTGTTATCACGCCGCAGATGGTTGGTTTTACTTTCGGCGTCCACAATGGGAAAGTCCACCTTCCGGTCTACGTCGTCGAAAATATGGTCGGTCATAAACTCGGTGAATTTTCACCAACCAAGAAATTTATTCGACACGGCGGTAAAATGCAGAAAGAAATTGAAACTGCCGCTCAAGAGAAACCGGCCGCAGCCGCTCCAGCACCTAAGAAATAATCCATGGAAGTCCGCGCTCATCTTCGTTATCTCCGCATCGCTCCTCGTAAAGTTCGCTTAGTTGTAAACCTGGTACGAGGGTTGACCGTCGAACAGGCGGTTGATCAACTGAGTGTTTTGCAAAAAGGTTCATCTTTGCCGGTGTTGAAATTGCTGAATTCAGCAGTCGCCAATGCCGAACATAATTTTCAACTGGAACGTAGCAATTTACGTATTAAGTCGATTGTGGCTAACGAAGGTCCACGTTTGAAACGCTGGCAGCCTCGAGCCTTCGGCCGCGCTGCCGAGATTTTAAAGAAAATGACGCATATTACAATTATTTTGGATGAAATTGTTCCCTCGGCGCCGAAAGGCAAGAAGAAGGTAGAAAAGGCGAATACCATCAGTATTGCTGCGGAAAAAGTTGCCGGCGCGCCAGCCACCTCGGGAATTGAAGTTCCGAAAAAGTCGAAATCAGTTGTTGCCAAGAAATCGTCCACAGCCAAGTCGAAGGCGCGTGATGCTCAAGATGTGACGGTCCGCCGTCAGGGAAAGGAATAATACTATGGGTCAAAAAGTCCATCCGAAAAGTTTCCGTCTGAGCGTTACCGGCGCCTATAATTCCCGTTGGTTTAGTGCCCGAAATTATGCCACCTTGTTACGACAAGATGTGCAAATTCGAAAATACCTATTAGGAAAACTGCACAATGCTGGTATCGCGCGCATTGATATTGAACGCTCTCTCCAAAACGTTACCGTCACGGTACATACATCGAAACCCGGCGTCGTCATTGGACGTGGTGGTCAAGGTATTGAAACTCTCCGCCAAGCCGTCCGACGACTCCATATGGGGCAGGGAAAGGTGAACGTTAAATTGAACGTTCAAGAAGTGGAAAATCCGGAACTGTCAGCCCAAATCATCGTCGGTAACATTGCGGAACAAATTGAAAAACGCTTACCGTTCCGTCGGATTATGAAGAACACGATTGAACAGACGATGCAGGCTGGTGCAAAAGGAGTCAAAGTCATGTTAGCTGGACGCCTGAACGGCGCAGAAATCGCTCGTACCGAAATGTTATCGAATGGCAGCCTACCACTACAGACGATTCGCGCCGGTATCGATTATGGTCGTGGCGAAGCGCATACCACCTACGGGAAAATTGGTATCAAAGTTTGGGTGTATACCGGTGAAGTGTTCGCCAAAGATAAGAAGGAATCTCCTCTCAAATAATTTATGTTGACCCCGAAGAAAGTAAAACATCGCAAATGGCATCGCGGACGAATCCGTGGAAAGGCGACCGATAAACTTGAATTGAGCTTCGGCACGTTCGGCCTGAAAGCGTTGGAGCCGCGATGGGTGACGGCGCGACAATTAGAAGCTGCTCGTCGAGCCATGACCCGCTTCATTCAACGTGGTGGTAAGGTCTGGATTCGCGTCTTTCCCGACAAGCCGGTCACCATCAAAGGTAATGAAGTTCGTATGGGTGGCGGTAAGGGCGCAGTCGATCACTATGTGACTGTGGTGAAACCAGGAACTATGCTCTTCGAAATGGATGGTGTGAAGGAAGATGTGGCTCGTCAAGCCATGCGCCTCGCAGCCTATAAGCTACCAGTTAAGACGAAGTTCATCAAGAAAGAACAGTAACGCTATGGATTGGAAAGAGATAACGCAAAAATCGAAAACGGAGCTTGATCGTTTGTTGCAGGAAAAAAATCAACAGCTTCGCGATCGACGATTCAAAGTTGCGCAAGGACAGCACAAAGATGTCCGGGAAATCCGAGAAATTAAGCGCGATATCGCCCGTCTCTTGACCAAGCGCACGCAAGATGGTATAACCGCGTCTCAACAGGAAACGAAGGTAACAACTCCAACTACGTAATATGTCTACACTACCGCAACGTCGACAACTCACCGGCACCGTCGTCTCCGACAAAATGACGAAGACGGTTGTCGTCCGCGTCGACCGTACGTTGAGCCATCCGCTGTACGGAAAAAAATTGAAAACCAGCAAGCGTTTCGCCGCTCATGACGAATCGGGAGCCTATCATACCGGCGACAAAGTCATGATTGAAGAAACCCGTCCGATGTCATCAACCAAGCGATGGCGCGTGATCAAGAAACTCTAATATGATTCAACTTCGATCCATTCTCAAACCGGCCGATAACACAGGCGCCAAACGCGTCGCCGTCTTCCGTGTTTGGGGCGGGTACAAGAAGCGCTACGGCCAACTCGGGGACATCGTTACCGGTTCAGTCAAAGAAGCCACGCCACACGGCATGGTCAAGAAAGGCGACGTGGTTCACTTGGTTATTGTCCGTCAGCGAAAAGAGTACCGACGCAGCGATGGTAGTTACATTCGTTTCAGCGAAAATGCTGGTGTGATCGTCGACCCGAAGACAAAAGAACCAAAAGGCACGCGTATTTTTGGACCGGTAGCTCGTGAATTAAAAGCTAAAGGTTTTACTAAGATTGTATCACTAGCACCTGAAGTATTGTAACGCTATGAAACCTCCACGCATCAAAACCGGCGACCAAGTCCTGATCCTGAGCGGCAAAGACAAAGGCAAGAAGGGGAAGGTCTTACAGGTATTCCCAGGGCAATGGCGCGTCGTGGTTGAAGGTGTCAACCAAATGACCAAGAATGTCCGGGCGCGGCAGGAAAAAGAATCCGGCCAACGAGTGCAGTTCAATGGCCCAATCCATCTTTCGAATGTGATGTTGATTGATCCAAAATCGGGAAAGCCGACCCGCGTCGGATCAGCCATGGTCGGTGATAAAAAAGTTCGTAAAGCAATCGTCTCTCAAGAACCTCTCTCGTAACCCATGATTTCTCGACTCCACCAACTCTACCGTCAAACCGTTGTTCCTGAGCTGAAAAAGCAATATGGATTAACGAATACCTTAGCTGTGCCGACGATCAAAAAAATTGTGCTCAATGTTGGTTTTGGTAAACACCTCAAGGATCCAAAACACGAAGAGACCGTCATGCTGACCTTGGAACGAATTTCCGGCCAACATCCGGTTAAAACGAAGGCCAAGAAGTCAGTGGCTGCGTTCAAACTCCGCCAGGGCATGGTTATCGGCGCTAGTGTTACCCTCCGCGGCGAACGAATGTGGGAATTCCTCGATAAGTTCGTGAATGTCACCTTAGCTCGCGTCCGCGACTTCCACGGTATTCCCGCGACCTCGATGGGTAAGAGTGGTTCGATTACCATCGGCATTAAAGAAAACATTGTCTTTCCAGAAATCCGCAGCGACGAAATCGAACACCTGCACGGTTTAGAGGTTACGATCGTTACTTCGACAAACGACCAACCTTTAGCACAAAGTTTACTTAAACACTTGGGATTTCCTTTTAGCACGATATAACTATGGCTACGTCCGCACAAATTGCAAAGTCGAAGCGCAAACCGAAATTTTCGACGCGACGCGTTCGACGATGCTGGCGCTGCGGCCGCAAACGCGGATACATTCGAGATTTTGAACTGTGCCGTATCTGTTTCCGGGAATTAGCCAATAAAGGTGACGTGCCCGGCGTCCACAAAGCTTCTTGGTAACGAACTGCCCTCTATGACCGATCCAATCGCAGACATGCTCACTCGAATTCGCAATGCCCAGCTCGCTGGCCAGCGCGAAGTCATCCTGCCGTACGCAAAATTGAAGTATGCGTTAGCGTCAGTGTTGGAGCGCGAAGGCTGGATAACCGGCTTGGCGGTTTTGGAACAGAATACCAAGTTGAAAATTTTATTGAAGTACGAAGCAAATACGCCGGTCATCAATGACCTGAAGCGAATCAGCAAGCCGGGTCGCCGCGTCTACGTCAATCGTCACGATCTTCCGAATGTCGTCAATAACCTCGGTACGGCAATCATTTCCACGCCGAAAGGATTGATGACCAGCGCCGAAGCGCGCAAAGCGAAACTCGGCGGCGAAGTTATTTGCGAAATATTCTAAAACTGTATGTCCCGTATCGGTAAACTCCCTATCACTATTCCGACCGGCGTCACCGTGACGCTTAGCGGACAAGCTGTCGATGTCAAAGGACCAAAAGGTGCCCTGTCGTTAACGGCGCACTCGCACGTTCAGGTGCACCAAGAGAACGACATCTTGACCATAACGGTTTCCAATCCGGATTTGCAATCAGATCGGGCGCTGTGGGGATTAACACGAATGTTGGTAGCGAACATGGTTATTGGTGTGACCACCGGGTACGAAAAGAAATTGGAAATTAACGGTGTCGGTTTTAAGGCCGCAGTGACCGGAAAGAGTTTACATTTGAACCTCGGTTTTTCCCATCCGATTGATTTTCCGATTCCGGAAGGAACGACGATCGCGGTTGATAAAAATATTGTTACCATCAGCGGTATTGATAAGCAATTGGTTGGCGAAACCGCGGCCACCATCCGCCGCATGAAGAAGCCGGAGCCGTACAAAGGCAAAGGCATCAAGTATATTGATGAAGTCATTCGCCGTAAGGCCGGTAAAGTTGTTAAAGCCGCTGGCGCCAAGTAATCACGCATATGCCATCACGACCACAATCATCCGCTCGAACCAATCGCCATGCTCGTATCCGATCGCGTATGTCTGGTACGTCGGCGCGTCCGCGACTCGTTGTTTTCCGGAGTTTAGCGCATATTGAAGCGCAGTTGGTTGATGATACCTTAGGAAAGACGTTGGCAGCGGTCACGGATCGATCGTTAAAGACCAAAGGCACAAAGACGGAATTAGCGACCGCCGTTGGTACGGCGATTGCCGCCAAGGCCAAAGAAAAGAATATCACCGTCGTCGTTTTTGATCGCGGTGGATTTCAATACCACGGCCGAATTAAGGCCTTAGCTGATGCCGCACGAGCCGGCGGACTGACATTCTAAATCTATGGCATTACCTTCAGGACAACAGCGCGGTGGCGGACAACGACGAGGACGTCGGAGTGGCCCGCGTGAACCACGTGAATTTGAACAAAAGACCATCGACTTAGCGCGCGTGACACGCGTGGTCGCTGGCGGTAAGCGCATGCGTTTCCGTGCGACAGTTGCTATTGGCGACCAAAAAGGACGGGTTGGTTTAGGTATTGCTAAAGGATCGGACGTTTCTGATGCTATCCAAAAAGCAGTTACGGCGGCAAAAAAGACAATGATTCGCGTGCCGATCGTTGATGATACAATTCCGCACACTATTTTCATGAAGCACGGCGGCGCCTACTTGATGTTGAAACCAGCGCCGAAAGGAAGTGGCGTTATCGCCGGCGGACCAGTTCGCGCGATTATGGAACTGGCCGGCGTCAAGAACGTGGTCAGCAAAATTCTTGGATCATCGAACAAGATTAACAACGTCTATGCTTTAATGGAAGCTTTGCAGAAACTGCGCACACGCGAACAAGCGGCCGCACGACGAGGAAAAACCGTATGATTACACTCTCCACACTTCGCGCCTCATCGACCCGCGGTAAGTACAAGCGCGTCGGTCGCGGCAATTCTTCAGGCAAAGGCACGACTGCTGGTCGCGGAACGAAAGGTCAGCGCGCGCGAACCGGTGGCCGCAATAAATTAACGCGACGTAGTTTGAAGTCGTTGATTCTCCCGACGCCGAAGTCGCGCGGTTTCCGCAGTCACAAGCCGAAACTGTTTGTGGTGACGTTGACGCAACTGCAGCACAGCTTTGCTGATGGCGCGCAGGTGACACCAAATGAACTAGCCCGTTTAGGCGTTATCCCCAACGCGTGGCCTGGTGTCAAAGTACTCGCCAGCGGTACCATTTCCAAGAAACTGACGGTTCGAGCGACGAAGTTCTCGCACGGCGCAGCTGAGGCAATCACGAAAGCCGGCGGATCAGTCATTCAATTGATTCAACCGACCCGAACGCTGCCGAAGCGTGAACGGCCGACAACGTAAACACCTACACGCCCATGTGGCAAAAACTTTCACTGGTGTGGAAGATACCTGAAGTTCGGAACAAGATTCTGTTTGTTCTGGCGATGTTGTTAATTTTCCGCGCCGCCGCCCATATTCCGGTACCGGGCGTGAACATCGCGGCCCTGAAAAACTTTTTCGCCTCGAATCAATTCCTCGGGTTATTGAACGTCTTTTCTGGCGGCGGCTATGATACCTTCTCCGTAGTCATGCTTGGTGTTGGTCCGTACATTACGGCTTCAATTATTTTCCAACTCTTAACGATGATTATTCCATCGTTGGAACGAATACAAAAAGAAGGCGAGCGCGGGCAGGAAAAAATTAATCAATGGACGCGATACCTCGCTGTGCCATTAGCAGCCTTACAAGGTTTCGGTACTATCACGCTCATTCGTCGTTCTAGTGCGGCTATTTTACCGAACATGACGGCCTACCAATTCGTGACAGCATTGATTACCATCACCGCCGGAACGGTATTCCTGATGTGGTTAGGGGAATTGATTTCGGAAAAGAAGATTGGGAATGGTATTTCGCTGATGATTTTCGCCGGAATTGTGGCTCGCGTTCCAACACAGTTGCAACAAACGGTGGCGGTCTTCGATAGTAGTAAGTTAGTGCAGACACTGATTTTCGCCGGAATGGCCATTGTCACAATATTTGGTGTGGTCTTCGTGACCGAGGCGGTGCGAAAAATTCCGGTGTCCTATGCCCGCCGAATTCGCGGTTCGCAGTTAGTCGGCGGTTCGGATACATTCTTGCCGCTCAGGGTAAACCAAGCCGGCGTGATCCCGATTATCTTCGCCGTGTCGATTGTTTTAATGCCGTCGTTAGTATCACAATTCTTTGTGAATTCGCATATTCTCTGGCTGCAACATTTTGCGTCAACAACACTGCGCCTATTTCAGCAGGGTGGTTGGTTGTATGACACACTGTACTTCGTGTTAGTGTTTTCCTTCACATATTTCTACACGGCGGTGGTTTTCCAACCAACGCAAATCGCCGAAAATTTGCAGAAACAGGGCGGCTTTATTCCTGGTATTCGCCCTGGCAAGCAAACCGCTGATTACCTTGGTTACGTTACCAATCGAATCATGTTAGCTGGCGCGTTCTTCCTCGGCGTGATCGCCATCTTGCCGAATCTCGTGCAACGTTTTACCGGTGTCACCACACTCATTGTCGGCGGTACATCATTGTTGATTGTGGTCAGCGTGGTCATCGAAACTGTCAAGCAAATAGAATCACAACTTATCGTCCGTGATTACGAAGGTTTTTAATCAGTATCTTCAATACGGTTCGCCAAATCCGTGTTTTTTCGGTATACTCATAACGTTATGAAACAGACGCCACGAATCGTTATTCTCGGTGCCCAAGGAGCTGGTAAGGGGACACAAGCCGGTCGTTTGATGCACCGATTGCACATTCCTCATATTTCTACCGGTGACATCTTGCGCGATAACGTGGCGCGGAAAACGGCGTTAGGGAAAAAAATCGGCGCCATTATTGATGGCGGCCAGATGATTCCTGACCACATGACGAATGCTGTGATGCGGAATCGCCTCCGCCAAACGGATTGCAGTAACGGTTGGATTGTGGACGGCTATCCGCGCTCCATTGAACAAGCAAAACCATTTCATGTGTTTGGAAAGCCGAACGTGGTGATTGAACTACATTTTCGCGATAAAGACGCGATCAAAAGATTATCAGGGCGTCGCGTTTGTCCGCAGGGGCATATTTACCATTTGCGCCATGACCCGCCGAAAAAGAAACGCGGTCATTGCGATCATGACGGACTGCCGTTGAAACAGCGTGCTGATGATACACCGACGGCGATCCGCAAACGCTTACGAATTTTTCATGCGCGTACAGAACCCGTTATTTCCTGGTATCGACAAAAAGGTTTGGTAGTAGAAATCGATGCCTCGAAACCAATTGCGGTCGTCTACCGTGAAGTGCTCAAAAAATTGAAACGATTGCCATGGCTATCATCACAACTGTCGACGAAGTAAACAAGCTCCGGACGAGTGGCCGCATCTCGGCGCAAGCGCTCGAGGCAGTGGTGGCAATCGTCAAACCTGGTGTGACCACGGCCGAACTGAACGCTGTCGCCGAAGCGACGATTATCGCAGCTGGTGGGAAACCGGCGTTTAAAGGATATGAAGGATATCCGTTTGGTTTGTGTACCTCGGTGAACGACGAAGTGGTGCACGGTATGCCGTCAAGAAATCGTGTACTAGTAGACGGTGATATCATTGGTCTAGATATCGGCACGAATTTTCAGGGACTATTTTCTGATCATGCGCGGACGGTGGCAGTTGGTACTATCACTCCAGCAATAAAAAAACTTATTACCGATAGCGAAGAAGCGTTACGAATCGGCTTACGAGCCGTAAAGCCGGGGAATCACATTGGTGATATTGGTTTTGCTATTGAACATTTTTTAAAACCACTTGGCTACGGAATCGTTATCCAGCTCACAGGCCATGGTCTTGGATATACGGTTCATGAAGCTCCGGCGATTCCGAATGTCGGCCGAAAAAATTCTGGACCGCTGATCGTGCCGGGTATGGTTTTAGCGATCGAACCAATGGTCAATCTTGGTTCCGCTGAGGTCGAAACATTGGATGACGGCTGGACGGTCGTGACGTCTGATCATCAGCCGTCAGCGCATGTCGAACATACAGTTCTGGTGACGGAGAATGGGTGCGACATCATTACTCAACCCTAAACGTATGCGCGTCCTGGCCATAGATGTCGGGGAGAAAAAAATCGGTCTGGCGATCGGCGATTCGGAGACGCGGATGGCGTTTGTGCGTCCGGCAATCCTGGTGTCGTTATGGTCTGAAGCGTGGCCGGAATTACTGTCACTTGTTGCGGCTGAGCATATCGAAACGATTATTGTTGGATGGCCGATGCACGCTAATGGCAGTCATAGTGAGCAAAGTTCGCGTGTTCAAGAATTTATTGATGCCTGGAAACAACGGAGTTCCGTACCGATTATCAAGCGTGATGAGCGCAATACTAGTGTAGCTGTTCAGCGCGAACAACAGCGCGCCGGCCGGAAGTTACAACGCGGAGAGGAAGATAGTTTAGCTGCGCAGCTTCTGCTTGAATCGTATTTGAGTGAGCGGCCATGACTGGCGCACAATTCCTGTCCGTAGCCGTGAGTCTTGTGGCAGCGGCGGCGTTAACGCCGCTAGTCATGTATCTTGCTCGCCGGTGGCGGGTGATCGATGATCCGGCAATTGCACCGGACCGAAAATACCATGCCCGACCGACACCACTACTTGGTGGAGTAGCTATTATCCTGAGCACCTGGATAACGTGGGGGGTATTGTTGTGGCGTCACGATTTTTCTGGTGTAGATGTCGTACAAAAAAACATTATCGGACTCATGATCGCCGGGTTGATTATTGCCCTCGGTGGTGTGCTTGATGATAAGAAGAAATTATCGGCGAAACAGCAAATTTGGTGGATGGTTCTGGCGGTAGCCGTAGTCAGTGCCTCAGGCATCGGTGTCGCCTATATCACAAATCCGTTCGGAGGTTTACTGCGGTTAACGACGGTGCAGTGGACCATCTTGACCTGGCACACGACGCCGTACCATCTGACGCTGTGGGCCGATCTCTTCACCGTCGTGTGGTTACTTGGATCATCGTATACGACGAAGATTCTTGACGGACTCGATGGATTGGTCAGCGGCTTTGGCGTCATCGGCGCCCTCATTGTTTTTCTGTTGACGTTGCGGCCGGAAGTGAGTCAAACCGGAGTTGGGTTACTAGCACTAAGTTTAGTCGGCGCCTGTGCCGGGTTTTTGGTATGGAATTGGTATCCGGCGAAAATATTTTTAGGTGAAAGTGGTTCGCTTTACATTGGATTTATGCTCGGGGCGCTGTCGATTATTTCCGGCGGAAAAATAGCGACGGCATTACTCATCCTCGGGTTACCGATTCTCGACCTGGTGTGGGTAATTGTTCAGCGCTTGCGAGCAGGAAAATCACCATTCACCAGCGCCGATCGATTGCACTTACATTTTCGATTGCTTGATGCCGGGCTCAGTACACGGCAGAGTGTTATCACACTGTATGTTTTAGTGGCACTCTTCGGTATGAGTACATTATATGTAACCGGCATCCAAAAAATTGAAGTGCTCGGTGCATTATTGGTAGTCATGGGATTGCTTGTGTGGTGGGTGATGTATCGGATCGCACATCGTAAAAATATAAACCCATGAAATCGCTTTGGTTTGTCATCGTTGCGGCTGCCTTTTACTTGTTTGTGGTAGCCTTGTTTTGGCCGTATGAAAAACAACTCGTATTCTCGAATACGTCGGATGTTGATACCCAAGGCTACGCGCATGCTCGTATTCAATTTTCTGATACGAGTATCACCGTACAAATTCCGACTACGAGCGCCACTCAGGAGCTTGGGCTTGGCGGACGCAGATTATTGAACGATAACGAGGGAATGTACTGGCAGTATCCTACGCCGGAGCGCCCGTCTTTTTGGATGAAAGGTATGTTGATTCCATTAGACTTCATTTGGTTGAATAACGGCCAGGTTGTGGAAGTAGAAGCCGATGTTCCACCACCCTCGAACCCAACTTCAACCGACTTACCGATCATCCAGCCTGACGTCCAGGTGGATGGTGTTCTCGAAGTATCGAGTGGGTTTATCCAACGCCATGGGATCCAAGTCGGGGATGTGGCCAGGGTTGATGTGGTCACGAATCACCAGACGGTCAATACAGGGGTTGACCCAGCACTACAATAGAAAAAACCACTTTAGTGGACTATTTTTCCTTTTCTAGTGCATTATTTGCTTATTCACCATATTTGGAGTGCACTATTGTAGTGCTGGGTTGACAGTCAATAGCGAATCCGGTACACTGTCGGGGCACTACTTTTCCTATTTTCCTATGTACGCAGTTATACGCACAGGTGGCAAGCAATACTTCGTCACCGCTAACCAAACAATCACCATCGAAAAGCTCGATGTTGAGGCCGGAAAAAAGGTCGTCTTTGACGATGTCTTGCTGACTGGAGAAACCGAAGCGACACTCGGCGATCCGAAGCTGAAGGGTGTGACCGTTGAAGGTACGGTGTTGAACCATGACCGCCATGAGAAAGTGACCGGCGTAAAGTTCCACAATAAAGTCCGTTACCATCGAAAATTCGGCCATCGCCAACTCCAGACGACGGTCACGATTACCAAGATTAACGCCTAAGGCGAACGGAGCTGATGTAGCCTTATAGGCGGTTTTGTGCTATTCTGAAAATACAAAAAACTAAGAGAAAAACCTATGACCGATCCGAAACCAAAACAACCGAGCCACCTTATTCCGGTCGTGGCGGTTATCTTATCCATGTCCGCTTTAGTCGGTGTTTTTGCCTATTCGCAATGGCCGACAAAAAGTGAGGATACTGTAACGCCAGTGGTGGTGCATAAAGCGACGAATACGACGGCGAATGCCAATACTGTGGTAAATACAAACGTAACCGCTAACACGAATTCGGCCACAAATACGAACAGTGTCTCTGATGTAACTAAGGATTGGAAGGCGTATTCGAATTCGACCTATGAGTTTTCGTTCAGCTATCCAAAGGGCTATAGCACTATCATCCCGACAACAACCCAACAACAAACTGGTTATGTCGAAAGTAGTACTGGAGTGGTTTCTGAATCAGGTACGCTAACCGCACTTGCAACGTTTAAAGTAAATCCAGTAACCGAAGCCGAATATCCCGGTTTAACGGTTAATGTCTTTCCTTTAAATAAATACGCCTATAACGATCCGCCGGGTGGATCAATCTATGTTTACCACGCAACTACAAAAGATTTCTGGGTAGCCGAAGGAGCAACCGCTATGCACGATGCACAACTCAAAACGATTTCTGGTGTTAATGCAACCGGTTCAATTACCGGTATCGGCGATATGGGTGCTTTAACAAATAGTATTCTTTTCATTAACACTGACAAAAACCAAGTTGTCGAATTAAATTTCAGTTCTGGAGCGCCGCTCGATGGTGCTATAGGGAAAGCGACAAAAAACGTAGACATTTGGAAAAGTATAGCTGCAACCTTTTCCTTTACCTCCCCAACCGCCGATTGGAAGACGTATACGAGTACCGATAATTCATACACATTGAAATACCCAGCTGATTGGAATGTTGTCAAGACTGATGCGAATGTTACTTTCAGTGGTAAAAGTACTTCAGGTAAAATGTATTCAACACCAATGGTTGTAGTAAAGACGAAAAATACTCTTTATCCGTCAGATTCCTGTCTGACGTCCCATACAAATGTGACTGTTGCCGGGGAAGAGCGTCCACAACAAGTTGAAGGCTGTAGTTATGCCGGAGCTGAAGTAGCAACCTTTTTTAAGACCGGTAGCTCCTACATTGTTGTTAGCTGGACACAAGATGTCCCAGATTCATATAGTACTTACAACACAATTCTCTCCACCTTCACAAAGTAATTCGAAATACTTTAACGAACATCAATATGGCCGACCCCACGCCAATCAAACCAAAACAACCGAGCCATCTCATTCCGGTTGTGACTGTCATCTTAGCCATGTCCGCCTTGGTTGGTGTTTTCGCTTATTCGCAATGGCCGACGGAAAAGGACGAAACAATAACTCCAGTTCTTGTGCACAAGGCGACGAATACAACAGCGAACGCAAATACGGCGGTCAACACAAATGCTGCAACTAACACCAACACTGTTAGTAATACCAACGGCGCTTCCGACACAATGAAGGATTGGAAAACGTATACAGATAAAACTTACGGTTATTCATTCAAGTACCCGCCAACAATAACCTTTGATACTTCCGCGGCAAGTACCACGCATTTCGTTTTTGGTTCGTATTCTCCAAATCCTCCGGAGGAAGTAACCGCTCCAGGTTCGATGTATCTTGAAGTTTCTGTTTCTGATCATCGACTTGGGGAGGTGCTGCGATTAAGCGATAGTGAAATAATTACAAAGCCAACGCAAGTATCGCTTTCGAGCGGAACAGCTGTTTGGGGCGCAATTGAGTCCGGTGCCGATCAGGTTCAATCTCAACTTCAATTCTTCGGTCAAGAACAAGACCTGCTGTTGCACGTGACAGTATGGGGCGCTACCTCTTCGTCCATCGCGGCTGAAATTTTTTCCACCCTTACCATTCCAGACCATCCAAGTACGACCGCTGCATATCGTTTGCGTTGTTTTGCCGCGCCCTTCACGGACAATACAGTACTATCTCAACCATGGTGGAAAAAATTCTCCAGTCAAATTATTGATGGCTGGGCGGTCAATGAAGCTTGTCTCAATGAGAGTTTACAGCAGGTGGTGTATGAAAAGTCGAACGATAGCAAAGGGCAATCGCTTATTGGTGTGTACACCATCGCGACAGACTCTTTCGTTAAAGCAACGCCTCGACGGGCAATCTACGGTGGTGAATGTGCTGGGCACATTTCCTGGGATATAAAAACTGGAATTATTTCCTATCGTTGTGGTTCTGGCGATGCTGGTGCGTATTGGTTTGGCGAATACACCTTTAATCCGGTCAACCAGGCAAATACAAAAATCCGCGAATGCTCGGGAGATGCAAATGAAAATACGGAGCAGTGTAGCTAGCGCTAGGCCGTCTGTCGGTGGCTGATCGCCTCTGATAACGTCGCTTCGTCGAGGTAGGTCACGTCTCCGCCCTGCGGAATGCCGCGGGCGAGTTGAGTGATTTTCACTGGCTGACCTTCGAGCGCTTTTTTTAGGTACAGCGTGGTCGTTTCGCCTTCGATATCCGGATTCATGGCCAAGATAATTTCCGTGATGCCTTCTTTGGCAATACGCTCAACAAGATCGCGGATGAAGAGCTGATCCGGACCGCGTCCTTCCATCGCGCTGACCGTGCCGCCGAGGACGTGGTATTGGCCTTTGTAGGCGCCGGTGTGTTCGATCGCAATCACATCAGGGGAGTCGGTCACGACGCAAATCGTGGTGGTTTCGCGATTCTTATCGGAGCAGTAGCGGCAAGGATTCTGTTCATCAAAGGTATGACAACGTGAACAGAGCACGATACGATCACGTAAATGTTCGACTGCTTCGGAGAGTTCATGGAGGCGTTGCGGGGATTGTCGAAGTAACGAAAAGACGTACCGCTCAGCGGTCTTTGGTCCGACGCCTGGCAATGTGGTCAGCGCATCAAGGAGACGTGAAATGGCCGGCGGGTACGTGGCCATATTCCTTTAGGAGAGCCATGGGAGGTTCAAATTGCCCATCTCGCGCGCTTTCTTAGCCATAGCCATCTGTGATTTCTTGACGGCATCATTGAAGGCTTCCTGAACGGCTTTTTCGAGTTCTATCTTGCGTTCAGGCTTGAGCATTTCTTGATCGATGGTCAGGCCATTGACGTGCTGATTGCCGTCCATCACGACCTGAACCTTGCCGCCGGCCTTATCGGCATAGACGGTTTCTTGGGCTAAAACGCCCTGAATATCCTTCGCTTGATCGCGGAGGTCTTTGTACTGTTTGAGCTTGGTAAACATTGTCATAGGACGATAGTTTATCAAAAAGTGGCTATCTAGGCAAACGCCTTGTTGACCGACCACATAATATGGTTTAGAGTCGTTGTAAGTAGATTATAGTCCTTTTCCATGGAGGTTCCATGCACCGAATCTTCAAGAACATGCAACCGCGGATACTGGCTAGCAACATCTCCGGCACCTGTCTCTTGATCGAACTGATTATTCTCCTGGTGGTCATTCCAATCTGCATGGCAAATCACCTTGATGCTGCAAGACCGGTGGTCACGAACATCTTCAGTCTTTCGGCTGGTCTCGGCATCGGTTGCGCTATCATCGCTGCCCAACAGCCAAAAACCACGCGTTCGTAACCCGGACGCTTTTTCTTATAGTGAACTTGACATAGTAATAATCCTGGACTAGGATTCGGCCACGTTTTGATTCGTTTGTTCCTTCTACACGAGGAGGTGCTTTGTGGGCAGTTCAACTAGGAGCACAGTCGGGAAGAATAAGATTTCCCATCGGATGAGACCAGACGATGAGCTTGAATCGGAGGTTATGGAATTCTTTCAAACCTATCGGTTGAAACGAGCCCCGCGATCCTCAACGTGTACGCGTATCATGTGGTATGTCCTGTGGGGGAACCGGGTCAGGGGCATCACCGCAGCTCGTCGCGCGGATATTGTTCGTCAGCTCCAGATCGAGTGGAATGGTCACCGCGTGAGCTATGTTGACGGATTGCGAACCGGCACGGTGCTCTACGTTGTTCCTGATGTGGCGCAACATCCTGGCGGAAGGCCGATGTTCGAGGCGATGGTTCGTTGGGATGAATCAATCAATAGGGCGGTCAAGAAAATGGCCAGCATGGTCGGTCTGGCGACGCTCAAGCGTCTGTAACTGCATTACAATTTCACCTACTACACTACGTAGTAGGTTTTTACTTTGTGTCAATTTATCCCTCGCTCGAAAACTCGGTTTCGCCCGGGCGTTCTTCGCGGTTATCGAAGGAAGCTCGTCGGTCGACGAAAGAGAGGTTCACGCGGCCGGTTGGACCGTTACGATGTTTGGCGACAATAATTTCAGCTAAGTTCTTCTTATCTTCCTCGATATCGCGGTCATAGACGGCCGGACGGTAGATAAACATGACCACGTCGGCGTCCTGTTCGATTGAACCGGATTCGCGAAGGTGGGCGAGTTTCGGGATCGGCGGCCGCTCGAGTTCGACGGCGCGGGACAACTGCGAAAGCGCGAGCACTGGCACGTTCAATTCGCGAGCAATTGATTTCAAGCCGCGAGTAATTTCCGAAATTTCCTGCGTGCGGTTTTCGCCCGTCCGGCTCTCCATCAGTTGGAGGTAGTCGATGATGATCAATCCGAGACCTTTGTGTTCGGCTTGCAATCGTCGTGCCTTAGTGCGGAGTTCCATGATATTCGCGCTAGCGCTATCGTCAATGAAAATCGGTGCTTCCGCGAGCATGCCCATGGCATGGCCGATGCGTTGAAAGTCTTCATCGTCTTTCAAACGACCGGTGCGCATTTTCCACAAATCGACGTCGGCTTGTGCCACGAGCAAACGATCAACGAGTTGTTCCTTGGACATTTCTAAGCTGAAGATGCCGACCGGTTGTTTCGTTTTGACCGCGACGTTGCGTCCGATATCAAGCGCTAATGATGTCTTACCAACAGATGGACGAGCGGCAAGAATAATAAGGTCGGATTTTTGCAGACCACCGAGAAGTGAGTCGAGTTTCGTAAAGCCGGTCGGTACGCCACGCAATTGTCCCGAATCATGGTGGAGCTGGTCGATACGGTCGAAAGCTTGATCGAGGACGTCGCGAATGTTAATGAAATTCTGGCGAAGGTAGCGTTGCGAAACGTTGAAGATTGATTGTTCGGCTTTATCGAGCAAAGCAGAAACATCCTCGGTTTCTTCATACCCGAGCTGGAGCATCGTTCCAGCCGCGTCGAGTAAACGCCGGAGTGTAGCTTTCTTTTGAACAATTTGGGCGTACTGAACGATATTAGCGGCGGTCGGAACTGCGTTCGACAACGATACCAGGAAGCTTCGTCCGCCCACGGTGTCCAATTGTTTGCGCTCTTCGAGAAGGTTTGAGAGGGCGACAATGTCGATTGGGTCGTGGCGTTGGTACAACGTCAACATGGCATCGTAGATGAAACGATGCTTATCGGCATACATATCCTCCGGAATCAGCGTATCAGCAATTCGAATAACTGCATCGCGGTCAATCAGCATTGACCCTAAGACGGCCTGTTCAGCCTCGAGTTGCTGGGGTGGTATGCGGAGTTCAGAAGTAATGGCCATAGTCCCGTTAGAAACTTCCTATAATGAGTTCGAAAACCATAGTTGAAATTAAGGCTTGTCCCAAGGAGTTTCTAACGGGACATAGCTCAAGTAGTGTACCTGAGGAGGGCATTACCTGCAACGGCTGTTGATACCATCTTGTCCACCGAATTCATCCACAGTCTTGAAGACTGGGCAGATATTCCGTATACTGTGGTTCTATGCCATTGCCCCTCGATTTCGTCGTCCTCGACGTGGAAACAACCGGCCTCAATGCGTCTGCCGGCGACGAGGTTATTGAAATTGCCGCCCAAAAGATCCATGGCCGCGATGTCGTCGGGGAGTTTGTGTCGCTGTTAAAAACCACAAAACCGATTCCGGCCGAAGCCACGAAAATCCATGGCATCACCCAGGCTGACATCGATGCCGAAGGGAAAGACGTGGCAGATGTTATACCTGAGCTCATCGCCTTTGTCGGCGACTGTGTGATTATCGGCCACAACGTCACCTTCGATCTTGGTTTTATCAACGAACACCTAAAGCGCCTCGGCAAAGAGCCGCTACCAAATCAGTACATCGACACACTGGAAATCGCTAAGCGCTATTTGTTGCTCGCAAGTTACCGTTTATCGAACGTCGCCGCCTACCTCAAAATTCCGCAACCGAGCGCGCACCGCGCGTTGATTGATGTGATTACGACGCGGGAAGTTTTCTACAAGCTCATTGAGAGAGCTCAAGGAAAGAAATAAAAAACTGCATAGTGTGCTATGCAGTATCGCTGATACGGAGCTCATCGCCGATAACAAACCAACTAGCGACGAGGTGACTACTGGGAACGCGCGATTCGAATCCGAATGGCCACGGCAGGCCGCAGAAACACGTACAGGCACCATGGTTGCCGTCAATGGCAATTTCTCGTGTCCGGGCAAGGGCCAATCCTTCCCGAAGAACTGTCAAGCACTGGCCTGCGTATGGGTGTGCCGCCAACGCTTCGCTTTCGGTGCCGTCGGGAAAGCGAAAGAGACGCTTGCCCTCTTGTTCCACAACGGTGATGATTGTCGTCGGAGCAGATGAAGTGCTCATGGGCATCTCCGCGGGTAAAAGGAGCTACATTTAGTACGGTCTTATCATATATTTTTTCGGAAGTCAAGATAGAACATGTCCAGTACAGGCATGTTTCATAATGACTAAAAAAACAAAAAAGAGTTATTACGACGCGGTGATCGTAATTCCGCAAATGGTTTGAATGTTGGTCAAATCATTATTGGCATTATTCACAATACCAAACCAGACAGCAGGATTGATACCTTGGCAAGCGGCCGCGGCTGCGGCATCACCTTTGGATAACTGCCGAAGGGAAGCGACATAGCAGAATTGTTTTTCCGCGGCATTGGCCATTCCAGAGCATCCGGCCACGATTGATGCCGGAGTTTTTCGATTATTCTTTTCCCAGGATTTCTCAATGGTGTCGAGCAGGCAATACCGTTGGCTGTTTGGGTCGGATCCAACAAGCGGCAAATCGTTGCATTGGGCTATAGCGCCGGTATTGATAATGAAGCGATCCTGACAGGTTAATGCAGCTTCACTATTCGAACCACCGTATCGTGCAGCTTGCGTTTTGCAGGTCGCTAACGTAGTGGTGTCAATGATCTTATCTTTGATACAAATTGTCCAAGCGTTCACTTCTGTTAGCTTAGCACAATCACTCAATTTTTTTGCATCAACATATTTGTCGTTGTTACGATCGACAGCGAGTTGTGTAAGTTGACCTTGGTGCGTGTACAAATTATACCCCCAGCCTCCGGCGACAGCGATGACGTTGATGAGTAGGCCAATCAAAATGGCGTGCACGTACGGTCGCGATGATCGTTCGAGGGTGATAAAGGTCGCCAAAACCATGATGATCGCATTCACGATAAAGGCGTAGATGATGATTGCTAGGCCAACAAAAATTCCACCAAGTCCCCAGTGATAGCTCAGTCGGAAATAGCTTATAACAGTTCCAATACCCAAAGTAAATATATAGGTCATTGGTATGGCTAGGAGCAAACCAAATCCAAGAGCTTTGACGATAGCCTTACCGACAGACACGTGGTGTGGCGGCTGTTGCGGCGGAACGAGGGGTGGATTGTCCATAGACGTGTTGACTGGTAATTGGTGTTACATCAAGCGTAGGCTATATACACCGTGTCGTCAAGCATTTTTCATTGATTTTTCAGCCTCCTTGTGTTACGGTGCAGGTTCAAGAGTGTTCACTATTTGGTTCCAATCAACATCTATGGAAAGTGACAAAGAGCGGCCAGGTGAACGCCAGCCAACAATTGGCGAAGAAATCGCCAACAGCATTTCCCACGGCCTCGGCGTTGTCGCGGTGATTGTCGGTGCACCGTTTTTGATTCTCCATGCGATTCACCACGGCACCACCTGGGATATTGTTGGCGTGAGCATCTTCATCGGCTGTGCCTCACTCTTATATCTCGGTTCGACGTTGTATCACGCTATTCCACATCCGCGAGCGCGGAAAGTCTTTCGCGTCCTTGATCACAGCGGCATTTATCTGCTGATCGCCGGAACGTACACACCGTTCACGCTTGGCGTTTTGCGCGGCGCCTGGGGTTGGCCGTTGTTCGGGGCGATCTGGATCCTCGCGGCCGGCGGTATCGTTCTGAAATCTTTAGGAAAACTCTCGAATCGTCATCTCTCGAACATGCTCTACGTCGGCATGGGTTTGCTGATTATGATTGCGGCTCGGCCACTGTGGGTGCAAGCGTCGCCGTGGGTACTCGCTTGGCTCGGCGCCGGGGGAGTCGCCTATATCGGCGGGATTGCCTTCTTTAACGCGAAACGCCTGCCGTACGCGCATTTCATCTGGCACATCTTCGTGATCGCCGGAACCGTCCTGCACTACTTCGCCATCATCAAATACGCGGCGTAGGCAACCCAAAACAGCCCTTCTCGTCCCAATTTTCATATCCAAACACTCCGTATCTTCGATACAGATGTCTGGTAATTGCTAGTTTTTGGTGGGTCCCCTGGGACTCCTCGCCGAAGCTTGTTGCCGACCCTGCGGGGTTCCCGGCAACGGCACTTCGTCGAGCCGGGGCCTGCGCTCTCGCGCCACCGGCGCAAGTGCTCGGCCCTTCTCGTCCCAATTTTTCATATCCAAACACTCCGTATCTTCGATACAGATGTCTGGTAATAGCTAGTTTTTGGTGGGACAACACATTCTACCCCGAACTCAATTATACCAAAAGGGCTAAACTTTGTTATACTCTGCGTGGGCTTAGACCGCCACATTAAGCGTCTAGGAGCCCGTAAAAGCCCCCTACGACAAGCTAATAGGTATATACATGAAGTTACCTCAATCAATCAAAAGGCTAATCAAACCAAGAGCTAAAACCGATAAACTTGGCATTGGTGATTCCCTTATTGCAACCGCTTGGGATCATACTGGTCGGGTAAAACAACATTTATCTACGGACAACGCCCCAGTCGTAAGAACCGGCCTACACGCAGGCACTAAGATCAATGTGGCTATATCTTCAACTGCAAGTGACGACGATCAGCTACTTCACAAGTTATTTAGTGCCGTAAGAAAAAGAAAAAAGTAGGGCATCTAGTTTATCTCAGATCGTCGGAGTACCTCTTGTACTCTTCTTTTGTCATCGGTTTGTATACCACTTTGATCAGGTTAATGAGCCGAATAGCCGACTCTAGCACCTCCTCTCGGCTAATATCAGTCCCAAAATTCTTTTTATAAAGCGCCTGAAACTCCTCGATCTGTTTGTCGGTCAACATGGTCATTCAATCGTTTACTTAATCGGTTGCGCAGCGGGATGACGTCTTGTTCTTTTGTATTGCTGATACCGTTCAATAGCTGGCTTCTGCTCGGCTAGTAACACATCAAGCTCATCGTCTGACAAGTGTTCAAGTGAATCCTCTACACTTACCTTGGTGGCTTTGTAGGAGCCTTTGAGTTTATAAGCCATATCTAGACCAGAATCCCGCGCCCGCCAATCAGGGTCTCGTAACAGGCCTTTATGGACGCCTAGCAGTGTTTTATCAGGCAAGTGTTCATCCATCAAGTCCTGCCAACCCTTGCTCCGAGTGAGCCGCTGTGGTTTCTCGGCCGAGCGATTTGAATAACCAGCGTCGCGCATGGCGGCGGACACCGATTTTCGGACATTTTCGGACATAATTCTTGCCGTTTTGATTTGTTTACTGGTAGCCATAAATTAACCATAGCACCAAAAAACAAAATGAAAAGTCCGATTTTACTTTGATGTTGGCCGGATAAAGCTAACTAGACTAGCGGGTTAGCAACTGGGAAAATATACCCCTCAAAATCATCACCCTTGTTATAGGCATAGGACTCATATATTTTCATCCACACCTTTCCTTTGAGGTGATCTTTTTGTTGTTCTTCATTTCCCTTCTCCGTTAACCAAGCAGGCGGATTGGATATGATCTTTGTCATCAAATCAGGATTCTCTGAGAAAGCTTTAATGGAAAAATAGAAATGTTCAACTTGGTCACTAGGCAGTTCTGCATCACGCAATGGCGAGTATTGTTCTAATCGACCCATTTTTTTCTTGTTTAAAACTAGGATGGCGTTGTTCTGATTACGGTCATGGATTTCAAAAACTGGGATACGGAGGTTTTGATCAATCTTCCACCACCCCTCCTGACTGTATGATGGTATTTTTTCAGGATCATCAAAACGTTTATATTCAAATTTGTTTGATTGATGGAAGAATCCAAATATCGCTTGGTTTAAAGCGATAATGATGATGTCGTTCTTTTCTGTAAATCTTTCAATAACTTGATCTAAGTCCGTCTCGTTTAGAGTTGCACTAAAACTAACGACCTTAGAAAGTATGCTGTCATTTTCGGCTCTGGCCATGTCGTGCCCAAACTGGTTACCCCATTTGGAGTAGTGCACGTGCCAGTGCTCAAAGAAGACTTGCTTATCTTCCACCATATTCACGCCCAGTCTGTTTTCTGAAATTTGATCATTTGGTTTTTCGACCAAATTGCCATAGTGCTTCACGATATGACGGAAATAACTCGACTGACGATAGCCTTCAAGAAACTCCTGAATGAATTCTTTCCTCTTCTTTTCGCTGATTGGACTAGCCTTTACCTGTTCTTGCTCGTCTGATTCTTGTTTCGCCTTCGCCTTTTGGAGAAGTGCCTTAAAAAGATCAATTTTCCCAATTTCAACCGGGGTAAGGTGCGCATCCCAATCACTTTGATTGTTTTGAATTTGCTCCAATACCATAAGCAAGCCGCCACCGCTATCAGCCTGAAATGCCATATTTCGGTTCGTCGGTAGTTCTATGGCTCGAATGTTATCGTCAGTCATTGTGGCTAGTATCTTCAACCCGCGAACAATAAAATATCTTTCTATTTTCCCGCTAACATCGATAGTATGCACCTGACCATCGGCAATCATATCCCAACGATCCCATCCCCAGAAATCACCTACTTTAAAGTCATGAACTGATAGAAAGGTAGACGTTAAATCAACTATATTGTTTTTTATTAGGGACTGAATTTTTCCGTATGAACTTTTTGTTGTCTCATTGTTTGGATTCTTTTTATATTCTGAAAAAATCCAGCTCGTTAGGCCAAATATCATCTGGTCTTTATTTAACCAAATTTCCTTAATAGCATCAGCCACTGGTTGCCGAGTGCGCTCATCTTCAAGGGTATATTTGAAAGAATCAAACAAGCCTGAAAGGGCAACTGCGAAGAGCTCAAACCCATCTTTGTCCTTTTTTATTACGGCTTCCCGCAGTATGGTCTGAAATACAGAAAAGTAGTATATAGCAAAATCCTTCAACCTAGGAATATCTTTCTCATTATCTTCCTTTGTTATTTCGTGCTCGACCCAAAAATCAGCAGATTCTTTTAAATATCGCCATGAACGATCAAGCAAATGCCTCTTTAAATCGGTATCATTCTCGCGCAGTGATCCGAGATACAACCTCAATTGAAACTGAATGAAGGTCTGAAAAATAAAATGGTCTCGTGATTCTATGGCTAGACTCACGATCTTCATAGGCAAAAAGGCAATTTCATCAATCACGTTTTGATCATGCGTGTCTAGTGCTGCTCTATGTATTTCGCTAATATCCTCTTGAAGCCAATCCGCTTCATTCCAACGGCTAATTATCGAACCCATTTCGCGGCGAGCTTGATCAAAACTATAACCCCCGCCACATTCATTGAGGGCTTTTAGAAAAGTCTCTGCAAGGCTTAAATATATTGCCGAGCCCTCTCTTATCTTTCCCATACTTCCCGCTTTTACAGCGGCTATAAATTGGTCTTTCTGTGCGGAAAGCTCTAGTCGGTTTTGTTCGGAAATACCGTGCTCTTCTTTTTTTACTACGTAGATTTTTTTAAAAGTGGCATTGAGCTTATCTAGCACCTTCTTTTGATCGCCGATGATGTCTTTTTTAACAGAAAGAAGCACGTCGTCAAGCTTGACCTCGTCTCTGTATAGCTTGCCAAAATATACGTGATCATTCTTTGAATACGTTCTAGTGCTGCCCTCACTTGGTTCCGTCGTATCCGTCGATGTATTGATCGATAGCGCCTTTCCTTCTCTGCCAAAAAAACTAAAATCATTCTTGTTTGCCGCCTCTTCAACCATTTTGGCAAAGTCTTCGAGTTTTCCCAGATCGATGTCTGCAACAATTCCCGATTTTTTTGAAGTAAAATTGTAGTATGCTGAGCCCTCCGTAGTAAACGGGTAGAAGGAAATCGGTATTTTATAATCAGTAAGCCATTTAAATAAAATCACATTACCCAGTCGCTGACGAATAGCGCCATCAATACTTAGCCTCAAACGATCGGTTAGCAACTTAATTTTTTGGTTAAAGTTTTCACTCCTATCTAAGAGTATTCTAAATAGACGGAAAAGTGAAAAAATAGAAAATGCTCCAAGAAATAAAACGGGGACTACGCCAAGAGAATTGACGTCTCCCCATGCGTAAACGCTATAGTTTAGAACAGCAAGAACCACCAGTGGGTATAGGTAAGTCGTTCGAAGTATTACGCGTGCTTGATCGCGTGATTGCTCATCGCGCAAGCTTTCAGCGACAAAGATTATAAGTGCAAAGATAATGCCGGCGATACCAGAGTAAATTGCGATCAAGTTTTGGTAGTGACTGCCATTAACAAAAGAAAGGGTTTGGCTCTTTGTTTGGATAAAGTGTGACAACGCATATATTCCAAATGCGATTACACCCATTGCAATTGAAGAGCGTACTGAGGGGGCGTAAAAATCCCTAAATAGCCTGTGCCAAAAAAACTCTCTTTTTTTACATAGATTCTTGTATTCTTTGTTCGTCTTTGCCGAAATTGTATTTCCACTCTCCTTGATCTTTTGAACTATCCATCGGGAAAGGTAGATGATTCCTACCATAATAAGCAATAACAAAACAAATAAGGACACTTCGGGGTCGTTTATTCGGTCTAATGCTGCACTTAGGATCATTGCCAATAACGAGATTGCACGGTTTAACTACTCAATTATAGTCCATAAAACCACATCCTCCTAATTTTTGCTATCTTGATTCAAAGAGTACCCTTGGAAAGATAAGGGCGGATGGTATACTCAATTATATGAAAAAGCGATTGATCACCCTCATTTCAACAAAGAAAAAAACGCCAGCACAAGTGCGCCGGAAGTTACTAAAAAATCTATCGACGTATTGACAAATACGGCCAAAGAAAGATTCGTTAATTAAGTAGTAAATTACCAGGAAGGGCTAATCCTCGGAGTTATCCTCGGATAGTTTCTTTTTATTAAGAATTTTGAGCAATGTTGCCAATAGGCAGTAGAACACACCAATCAATGAGAGCATCTGTATTCCCTGTACCGTATCATTTTCCCACCAGACATGGTGAACGTCGAAAACAGCCGCGCCTAATCCGATAAGCGACAAAGTCAATACAGTAGCAAGAACCCCTTGCCGTAACCTTGAACTCATCTCGTCCTCGTTGTCACTTGAATTTAATCTCGGCATAATGTTTTAGCTAATCATTGTTGATTACTTACTGCGCTGTTAACGTAACTATGGGTGTGCAATATCATAGCAAGCAGGGCTTGTATCGTCATAATCAGCAATTCGGTCATACCCGTCATTATCTTTTACGGAAATATAGACGCATCTCATCGACCCCACATCAGCAGAAGTGAATGTCCACGTATAGGTGCTACTGCTTGTCCAACCACTGGTTACACCCATGGCTGATGGAAACACTGAGCTGAATCTGTATACCAACGGATCGCCATTCGGATCATACGCGTCAACAGTTAACGTTATGGTGTCGCCGATGTGTGCAATCGGCTGACCCTTACCACCACAGCCATACCCGTTATAGCTTGATGAATGAGAAACCACGCCCAAAGTATCGGCGTAGCCGGTGATAATCGGATAGTTAGGGTCTACGTTTGGGCGATCTAGCCGAACCTGCGCCGTTGCTTTCTGTCCACTTTGATTTGTTGCAGTTAGATAATAGCTCGTGGTTTTTTGAGAATTTATAGTTACGTTTCCCGTAGCCGCATTTTGTATGTCTATCGTCTGGCGATCCCCACCCGTTGAGGATTCTAATGTGACGGTTTGAGCGCCGGTTGTATTCCAAGTCAGCACCGCCGGTTGCAAAACTGGGCAATCTGTTGATGCTGTTAGCCGCGCTGTGGGCGCAGGTGTTGTAGCTGGTGGGACATCCACGTTAGTGTTGGTGCTCAACACTTTTGGAGCCGTGTTGGTATTTAATACTTTTTTCTCCGTATTCGTGTTTTTTGGTTGTACAACAACTTTTCCGTTTGTAATAGATTGATTCGAGTTGGATGATGGATTTACCGAGTTATTTACAACAACCGAAGTATTCTGGTTAGAATATGTGGTGTTTATATTGGCCAATACTGCATTGTTGGTTTCTGTAACCTTTGAGTTAGTTGTGTTCGTATCTATCGCTCTTTTATTTGAGCAAGATGCGCCAAGTAGTAATAACCCCGTGATTAAAGTGAGGATCGAGAGTGCTCTAGTTTGAGGAGTGAAGTGGCTCATAGGTATAATCGATTAGCGGCTTCAAAGTTTACGATTTGCTACGTCATTTAAATTGAGAACCCGCCGAAAACGATCCACCACCTCATCAGGCGTAAAATGTGCTTTGATCAGGTAATCCGCCGCACCCAATGCCTTGCCACGATCAATGTCCTTATGCTGTGCATGGTTAGTAAAAATAACAATGGGAATACCTTTTGTTCGCGCATCGGTTTTCAGCAACTCGGTTGCAGTAAACCCGTCCATAATTGGCATGACAATATCCATTGAAATCACATCAGGCTTTTCTCTCAAAACAACGCTCACCGGGTCGCTGGTTGGATTGTCATACCCAGCAACGTCAAACCCTTGTTGATGATATTTTGCTTCATACAAAGTTCGTAATATCTTGTCATCTTCAAAGAGAAGGATTTTACTCTTAGCACTTGGGGAAGGTGGGGCTGTCTCCTGCCCTTTCATTTTCAAAAGCGGATCATCGAGATCATTCAGGATAATACCAGTAACAATCTTTGCCGCATTGACCTTGTAGTTTCTTGATACTAGCTCGTTCTCCATTGCCGTAAAAGCAGTCACATCGCCCTGCATACCTGCTGATAGGTATTTGAGTCGGTTTTCTGGCTTCATCAATTCTAGAATTTTATTTAGTTGCACGATGCCAGTGGAAACGGTAACCGAGTTTACGAGTGCAACGTCTTGTTTTTTATGTGCAGTATAAATCTCACGCATGATTATCCTTAAATCAGCAGGAATTTGTGCTACTGCCCCTATAGAATGGAGACGCCTTCTTTTTCCTGAATTCTTTACAGCGGCAGTAACTCCACCAGCGAGAAACACTATCACGAATATACCGACAACGGCGTAAGCCAACCAGAGAAGTATTTGCATACGTTAATAGCCCTTACCATGTAAGCACATGTCATAAACCACACCATAACCGGGAAAGTAAATGGGCGTATGGAGGTCAAAATCCATCTTTTCTGCTTGGGTAGTAGTATATTTCGCGCATGCCCTATGGTCAGAAAATGGGCGTAGCTGAAACCACCAAAAAGTAGTCCCAAGCAACAATGTGCCGAGAATAACCAAGCTCATAATTCCAACAGTTTTTGCCTGTGCCATATATTTTGTAAATATCTGGCGGCGGGTTTGTACAAACACAAAGCCCCTAGCCAGCGATGACCTTACGGCCACCCGTGCGCGTTTCCACGCACGACCAAGAGAGGTGCTCTGACTAGGAGCTGTTCGCCTCTCTTGGTTTGATCGCCGTGCCCCGGCCATAGGCCGAAGTTTAGGCTAAGTAAATTGTAGAAATGAGCATCTAGGCCTCGGAAACAGATTGAATTATAGTTTAATTACCTCGGGTTAGCAATTATGGCTTTATAGCAATAAAACGAGTATGATAATCATGTTTGCATAGTTCTGGGCTAGTTACCTCTCTTGTCCTATGATCGGAAACCAACAACAATCGTCTCTCCGCGTCGCTCTCTACCTGCGGGTTTCGACTGATGAGCAGGTTGAGAGGTACGGAAAAAAGCTCCAACAAGAAGCGTTACTAGGCTTGATAAAAGCCCGAGGAAAACTCGATAATGGGCTTGATGCAATGGTTCTCGCTGGGGATCAGTATATTTATTTTGATGAAGGGATTAGCGGTACCGTTGATCTTCCAGAGAGACCTGCTTTTGCGAAACTTCAAGAGGATCTCACAAACTCTACACCCGAAGACAGGCCTTTCGACGCAGTTGCGGTATACAAAATTGATCGTTTCGCACGTCGATTAAAAATCCTCTTAGAAGTTATCGACTTTTTCGGTGAATACGACGTTCAATTCTTGTCGGCAACAGAGAGCATAGACACGTCTACACCTTTTGGAAAGGCGATTTTGAACATCATTGGTGTCATCGCTGAATTAGAAGTTGAGACGATCAAGCAAAGAACACAAGCCGGACGGGAACAAGCGATTAAGAACGGAGTTGTCATGGGATCGGGCATGAAATACGGCTTCATTAAAGACAGTGAAAAGAGGTTGGTCATCTTCGAAGCCGAAGCCGAAGTTATCAGATCAATTTTCGACATGTGCGTTTCACAAAAACTTTCCGCACAGCGGATCGCGAAGATACTCACGGAGGAGGAGCGGCCTTCACCTGAAACATCATCAGTCTTGTATAAAGAATATAAAGGGGCAATAAGAAAGAAGAGTTCGCCGAACTTTTGGCGAATGGAAATTGTAAGAGAGATATTAAAAGACCCCATATACATTGGTAAATACTACTTTGGTAAAACAAGAGACGGTAAGCGGGTAGAACCTTCTAAGTGGAGTATTTCACCCTATGCATTGCCACAGATCATTGATGTAGGGACTTTTGAAAAAGCCCAAAACATACTTGCCCAGACAAAAAACATCATTGATGAGCCCCGAGAAGGACACATATATTTATTAAGAGGATTACTTAAATGTGATGCATGTTTCAAGCCGGACGCTGATCCTACAATGTATCGGTGGATTGGGGAACGAAAGAAGCTTACAACAGCGCCTGATAATTTTGCCTATTACTACAAGTGTGCTCGAAAAAATACGAGCAAATACGAAATAAATTGTTTTACAATTCCATTGCCAGCCGAAGAAATAGAACGATATGTAGTTACTAAGACAAAAGAGTTTTTACAAAACCCAGAGGCTGTATTCAAGTACCAACAAAAACTAAAATCTACACAATCGGAAAAGAAACACTTCGCCAAGAAAAGAGAGCAGTTGCGACAGTTGCTTGATGCAATGCCAGCGAGGAAAAACAATATCTTGGAACAGCATAAGCTTGGTTATATCAAACAGCCGAAGCTTAAAGAGGAAATGGAGAAGTTGGAGAAGCAGATTGTGCTACTAACAGCTGAATTGGAAAAGCTAGACCTACTCATTTCAAAAAACGCAATGCCAGATAGCTACATTTCTAGCCTTAATGTGTTCAATAAAAAGTACTCGGAGGCACTTAATGATATTTTTGGCGACCGCCGGGAGCTCGACCAGCTTCTTCATGCCCTGATCGAGGAGATCATTATATATTCCCGTCCTTCCACTGCGGAAGACAGCATTGCCGGACGACGTAAGGAAAAACAACTTTTACCCTATGAAATACGTATTAAATTGAAGTTGCCCCAAGACATCCTTGGGCATATCGCCGGGATGAGTTCGGGGCGCAAATTGTTGGCTGGTGGGTCCCCTGGGACTCGAACCCAGAACCCACGGCTTAAAAGGCCGTTGCTCTACCATTGAGCTAGGAACCCAAAAAGATAGCGTGCAAATAGTAGCGAAAATAAGGCATTATGTCAATCATTTTATTAAATGTGCTCCTTCCATTCAGAAGGAATACAACCTATACTTGAAGCCATGAATCGAAAAAGCATATTCTTGATGATCGGCGTCGGATTGGCCTGCGGGGCGTTAACGGTTCTTGGGCAAGGAGCATTGCCGGGAAGCTGGAATCATTTCGCGAACTCTGGTGCGGTCTGGCTAGTTGCCGCCTTTGTGGTCGGAGCGTTGATGCGATCGACTACATGGGCAATGGTCGGGGGATTCCTCAGCCTCGTTTTGGCACTGCTAAGCTATACAATTGTTGCTGCCGTTCTCGGGTACACATATCGATTTTCTGCCATAGCATTGTGGAGTTCAGTTGCCTTGGTTGGTGGACCTGTATTCGGCTTGTCCGGTTACTGGTGGCGACATGCGGCTAATTCCTGGCGCACCGCTATCGGCTCAGCCCTGATGGGTGGTGTTTTTATCGCGGAAGGTTGGTATGAACTGGTTAAAATCCAGGATAAGCCAGCAGGTTGGGTTTCTATTCTGATCGGAATTATCATGGTGATTTTTCTACCCCGCTCTTGGAAAGATCGCCGCCGTTCTTTTGCCGTGCTCCTTCCGACTGTATTGTTAGGAATTGGCGCCTACGCTCTTCTCGCTCTCCTAACTTCGTAAAATCGGGGATTTCGTCAATCGTCGGCGGGCTGTAGACAGGGGAAACGGACAGGCGTAAACTATAGGCGTTTATTTTCTATGCCACGCCAAACGATACAAACCGAATATCAGGACAGACAGGGACGACTTTTTGATCTTCAAATAAGTCCACTTCAGTATGAGGGGCCATTCAACGATTTGGCTCTAATGGTTGTTAAAGTGACGCAGAGGAGCGCAGGTGATGTGACGCACATATTTGTTGATATTTCTGAAGACCTACTTCGATACCAGATTCGTAACGACGCAAATAAAAAACGAGTTGATGAGGATATACTTACAGAACTTACACAGGTAGTGTCTTGGATTGAAATTGAAAAGGGTCTTCCATCACGAAGAATCGAGCGTAAGTTTAGGACTGACAATAGCCCTCGAACCTATGAACTTACATTAAAACAACTTGATTCTGAATGGGCATGGAGTAAGGCGATCTTAATCCAAGACGTCAACGACCGAAAGTTCGTAGTTTTCAAAGATAAAAAATACTACATTCCGGATAGTGTAACTCGTAATGCTTTAGGTTATCGCCTTGATAGATTTACTCCGGTAAGTGAATCGGAGCTTGCTAAATACCCAACCGGAGACAACATTGAAAGTGTATCAAGCGTAACGTTAATCAGAGATGTTAGCAAACACGCTCCAGTGTTCGCTCGGTTTACAACCCCGGTAGACGAAAAGCGGCATATTCCGAATCCTCCAACTCTTGATGCAATGGGTCGGAAGCAAGAAGAAGTTACATCTGTGGATCATGATGTATTTACTTCAATCCCAACTGGTACCGAAATCAAAACCAAGGAGTGCTGGGATATTCAGCCACAACCAAAACCAGTTACTCAAATACCTATTCCTGCAGCCAATGTCCAAATCATTCATGGAAATGTAGGACAAGCAAGCACTGGAACCGTCAACCACCCCGTATTACACCTTGCAAAGGAAAACACAGAGTCAAGGAGATGGTTTCAGGGGACTTGGTTTAATTTTGTCATGGTTCTAGCAGCGGTTTCGACTATCGTCTTGGTTTTCTGGACGATATGGCCGGGTCATCACTAGCTTACCGACTATACCGTCGTCTTAATTCCCCAACTTCCTCGCAATATTCGCGTTGAGCTTCTTGCGCCAAGATTCCGTAGCGTGGAAGAGATCATCGCAGAACGCCGCGACGTCTTTGCCCGTGACCTCTAGGGCGTTTTAGTGCAATTACGAATCTACCGCATGAGATAAAACGGATCGCGGACAATCCATTTAGACAGTGTACGTCCGTTGGCGGTAAGTTGGAAGAACCCAAGTCGGGCACCCCAGCCAAAAATCGAACCACCTGATTTTGAACGAATCGCATCAACGAGGTAGGTATACCCAGGATCAAAATTCTTGATTTTTGGATACCACGTTTGCGGTATTATCTGATCACGTTTCTGGGACAGATTGACGATATGGAGAGTGGCCTGGCCGACATCCTTTGAACGGTCTTCAAAGAAGACTATTTCGTCGAGCCCACCTTCCGCGAGTGCTTGGAACGCTGGTGGGATTGATGGGATTGCAAGCGTACCCGACGTTTGATGGGGGAGGTGGAGTCTGCTTTTCTTCACAACCGGGGAACGAAAATCAACAAGGAGAAGATCAGTGCCGGTAGGTACCGTCGTTTGAATAAGTAATCGAGAAGAGTCAATAATAGTGGCGGTTGCCATCCACAAACATCGGAGCGCGATAGTTCGGCCACCCCGTGCTTTGAGGATGGCATTCGCTGGATTACTTCGATCAAATGACCAAATAAGTGATTTCCCGCGCCAGGTGCATCCGCTTGGTGCTTTGTGTTCTGAAAGTCGCCAGATGTAGGTCTCTGGGATATTGGTATTACCAGGAAGTTTTATTGTCATAAGTGTTTTATTATCGAATACTTCTACTAGTATGGTTTGTGGCTTTGTATATGTCAAGCAGTTTTTTGAGAAATCTGTAATAGAATAGGTTATATTCTTCTGCTCGTAGGTCTGTGTCGAGAACTCACACGTTCCAGCTACTGCCCCAACTTTCTCGCAATACTCGCGTTGAGCTTCTTGCGCCAAGATTCCGTGGCGTGAAACAGATCATCGCAGAACGCCGCGACGTCTTTGCCTGTGACCTCGAGCACTGTCTTTCCTGATCCAGCGCCCGCCTCGAAGAGGTTGAGTAAATCTTCTAACACGGCCATGCTTTCCGCTTCGTTACCGGCCGAGGTCTCGAACCGCCACAGGTTAAACATGTAGCTTTTTATTTCGTTATACACGATCTGATAGTCGTTCGGCAGTGCTTTCGATCGCGCCTCTAACTTTTTCCACGCCTGTTTATCGCCGATGATTTTCTTGAGGAATTTATGCATGATGTTGTCCCTTTAATTCGTTAATGTGTGAAGAGATGAATTTCCACTTTTCCCAAAAGCTGGCCAACTCTTTGCGCCCCTTCGCGTTCAGGGTATAGAATTTCCGCGGGGGACCGACGTCGGAAGGTTCTTTCGTGATGTCCACCAGCTTATTCGCTTCGAGGCGTAAGAGAATCGTGTACACGGTTCCTTCGACCACGTCCGTAAACCCAAGCTCGCGAAGGGCGGCAGTGATGGCGTAGCCGTAGGTTTTCTTGCGGCTGATGATCTCGAGGACGCAACCTTCGAGCACGCCTTTGAGCATTTCGGTAATATTGTCCATGGGGTTGTGGATAACTAGATAGTTATACGTAGTACTAGTAGATAGTATCACCGAGTAGTAAAGGCGTCAAGAGTGTTATCGTCTGGATAACAAAAGACCGCCTGGCGGCGGTCCTTGGTAACGTTGTTGGTGTTACGGTTTGACCGTTGAAAACGCATTAAGGGCAAACCCCGGACAGGCGTGAACAGCCCAGTTAGCTTTTACCGTACGGGTGTCGTAGGCTTGGATTGGCGCGGATTGACCCGGGGCGTAGAAGTTCACGATCACGCCGCCGGATTTACAGGCATTCGTATCGGCATAATTGCTGGCGTCGGGGAATGCGACCGAAGCGTAAATCGGCTCACCCGGGGTGAGTGTCATATTCGTATCCGGTGACGAGACATTACCAAGCTCTTCAGCATTGGCATTGAGGAGTGCGAGTTTTGCTTTCCCTTTCAATACACACGATGATGTGCCGGTGTTCGTGACGGTCAGGGTTGTGTAGTATGTGCCAGCCGTACCCGTGATGCCGTTCAACGACGCGGTGAGTCCAGCCGATGTACAAACGGCAATCTTTGGGGCTTTGTTGATATTGGCCGTTTCATCGACCGTCTTTTTAGAACAGCCAGCCAAAAGAAGGGCACAACCGCCGAGAGCGGTGAGCGCGATGACACGCAGGGTGGGTGAGGTCATAGGTGTGAATTCATTGATAAACACTTGTAGTATACGCTTTTCAGAAACGCATACAAGTTCGTGCTATACTGAGTCCACTATGAATACGCCAAATCCTAAGGTTGATTGGTACTTCAACAAACCAACACCATGGCAGGCGGAATTGAAAAAACTACGCGCTATCATTCTTGATGCCGGTTTGAACGAGGAATTAAAGTGGGGCGTGCCGACATACACACTCGCAGGTAAAAATGTTGCGCTCTTGCATTACTTTAAAGACTACTGCGCGGCGCTGTTGGTGAAAGGTGTTTTACTGAAAGATCCGAAGCATGTACTCGTTCAACAAACGTCAAACGTCCAGGCCGCACGACACATTCGGTTTACCAGCGTTCAGGAGATCGTTAAGCTGAAATCCACTTTGAAAAAATATCTCCAGGAGGCAATTAATATAGAAAAGTCTGGGGCGAAAGTGCCGCTAAAAAAAACTAGCGAGTTTCCTATGGCCGAAGAGTTTCAGCAAGCGCTGGTGAAAAATCCGGCGTTGAAGACAGCGTTTGAATCTTTGACGCCCGGACGGCAACACGGGTACTTATTATTTTTTTCTGCGCCAAAACTTTCCGCCACACGAGCGGCGCGAGTGGAAAAATGCACCGAGCAAATTCTTGAAGGGTTGGGGTTGAATGATTAAGTGTTACCATCGTTCATGAAGAGTCTGGTCTAGTGCTATACTACACGAGTCTCTCTTATTTACTCAACGAAAACATATGGGATCAGAAGACGAAATAACACCAGAAGATGCGGCCGAAGCTGGCGCTCGAGATGCACTCCATGAGGGACATCCTGAAGAATTTTCTTTTGCTGAAATTAAGCAACACCTCAATGTTCCAGATCGAGTCGAAGGGAATGAGCACTACGTACCGCTGCAACGATTGCAACGAATTTGGGAAATCGAAATTGAATCATTAGGGGAAGGACCAGAAAAAGAAGAGATGAAAACGCTCTATGATAATCGGGCGCAAGAATTATTTGCTGGGATGATCATAAATTTGGCAGACAAGAGCGAGGCTGAGAACCAGCAATATCAGCCGGTAGCGCGGTTGGCCGCGATTAGTGAAGCAATCCGTGATTTCCCTTTTGCTCGCGCCGAAGCGATGGAAAAAATGTTTGACCTTGTCGATAAAAAGAAAAAAGAACTCGGCATTGAAAAACTCTATGCCGCGGATGGCGAAACGGAGGTCTAATAATTATCAATACGCATTGTTATCGCATGGCATTAACCACCCTCGATCCAAAAACCGCTCTGGTCGTCATTGACCTCCAAAAAGGCATTGCCGGCCGTCCCAATCTGACGGCGGCGAATGATGTTGTGGCGCGAACGAACGACCTGCTCGATGTCTTCCATCACCACAAATTGCCGGTAGTCTTAGTGAATGTTACCGGCGGAGCGCCAGGACGGGTAGAGCAAAAAATGTCGGTCGGACAGCGTCCGGCTGATTGGGCGGAACTCGTACCGGAGTTGCATAAAGAATCCAGCGATAAACTGGTAACGAAGCGCAGTTGGGGCGCGTTCACGAACACTGACCTTGATGCGTATCTCAAAGACTGCGGCGTAACGCAAGTTGTTGTGTGCGGAATTGCGACAAGCGCTGGCGTCGAATCCACTGCCCGCTCAGCCCACGAACATGGGTACAGCGTGACATTAGCGATCGATGCTATGACGGATATGAATATCGATGCGCAAACAAATAGTATCACGCGAATTTTCCCGCGGCTTGGTGAGACGGGGACTGTGCAAGAGATTATCGAGTTACTGAGTCAAACCCGCTAATTCCTTCAACCAAAAATCTCTCTAACAAGAGAATGCAAACGTAAAGACAAGCAAGACTACTATGCTCAAGTTTTGGAAGCGGCTCCACCCCATTATTCAGTTATTTAGTATTGCAATCGGTTTGTTTTGTATTTCAGTCGGGCTAGCATACGTGTTTTACTTAATTCACACGCCGCCGCTGCCACAACGATTGTTAACTACACTCCACGAGGTGGTAAAAAATGATGCTGTATTTGATAAAACGAAGTTAATCCGATCTCAAGAAGATTCCGACTTTAAGGGAGATGGAACTATGCGCGGTACATTTCGATTATCCGACCAGGAAGCACAACAACTTTTTAACGCAGACCAAGCGCTTCACTGTCCAAAAGGGGAGACTTGCGAGCTATCTGTTAGAAGGTATAGTGATTCCGTTTTTTATTACGCCGACGTGCCAGGTGGAGCATCATATGAGCTGTTTGTTAAAGTGAATCCTAAAAATGTGGAGTGGTCGGTCGGGTACTATTAATACTAATCATTGAGCGCATGATTTCCAAACAAGAACTCCTCAAGCTCGCGAAAAAAGAATTCGCCTCGCTGGCGGTATAATGCCGTCAGTCTATAAATCGTCGGCAGATGATACAAGCACCAACCTCGAAGCATAATTTCGTGGTAAGAAAAAACCGCATACTGTTGTATATGCGGTGAAGGTACTACGGAAGGAGGACGACGGTTTTGGTCATGCGTTGGTTGCCGGCACGGGCAGTAATCCAATACATGCCGGAAGGGATTTTTTGGCCGTGCTCATTCCGACCATTCCAGGTGATCGATCGAGTTCCACCGGTGACAAGTTCATCGAGAAGGGTGATAACTGGACGGCCGCTCAGGTCATAGACGGCACAGTGGACGAAAGCGTCTTTCGGCGGTGACAGCTGCAACGTTGTTTGCGTGGTCGCTGGATTTGGCCAAACGGACAGTTGCAGGTGCGCTGGTTGAGGTTCGCTATTTACTGCAGTCTGATTCGGACCACGGAAACAGTACAATCGCCCGAGCGTACTGGCGACGAACAAGTTGCCGTGTACATCGATAGCGATGCCGGTAGCGGCGGCGTTGAGCTGACGGTTCCAGATATTGACGCCGGCAGACGACCAAGCCCAGAGCTTGCCATTATCGTCGCCGACGTAGATCGTGTTTTGACCGTCGACGACCGGTGAAGGATTGAGGATCGGTCCGGTCGGATAGAGCGCGGTTTGTCCGCACCCCGCCGGATCGCGCAGGCTGAGACCATTCTTTGTGCCGAGGACGACGGTATCATTACTTAACAACGCCGGAGAACTGAAGTAGTGACCGGCGCCTGTACCGCAACCGCCGCAGGTAACGTCACTGTTGCAGAAGGCGCCGTCGCCGTACAGTGATGCGTTGTCGCCGACGCTACCGCAAACAATACGACCGGTAGAGGTTTGTGAAACTGAACTGCGGACACCTCGGCCATTGAAAAATCCGACGTTGTAGGAGCAGATCTCCTGGCAGTTCGCATCGAGCACCGAAATATGACCCGACGAGTTGTACGGGAAAACGTTTTCGGTGGTGCCGACGACGACCTGCCCGCCAAGAGTGACGATGGGCGACGATCGATCAATCTGCCATAGATTATTCGATTGCGCGGTATACCACAGGACATCCATATCGATCTTGAAAACGAAACCGGCGCCGTTATAGTTCCCAGATAGGTAGGCGATATCGCCGACCATGGTCGGTCCGCTGTTGGCGAAACCGATGAAGAGTCGCGAGAGTACCAGGCCGTTCGGATCAAGGACGTAGCATGAATCATTTTCCGTGGACACCAGGATTCGGCCATTATCCGCGACGCCGAGCGGGGCACTGATTGTGCCGGGCAGGGTGATCTTCCACAGGCGCTGGCCTGATGCGTCGTAGGCAAAGACATGACCCTGGGTTGTTCCGATCAAGATCGCGCCAGTGGTACTGATGACCGGTGCGGTATTTGCGCCCAGTATGTCGCCGTCGAGCAGGCGCGTCCACGAAGTGTCCGCGGTTGCCGGTCCAGTGACTGAAGTCCGACCGGTGTGGTACTGGTCGTGTTGAATTGACGGCCAAGGTGAAATTTGCGCGTGAACACTTTGGGCGAAGAGAAGTACGCAGAAGCACAGCAGACTGAACGATGAACGAGACATGTGAACCTCCTTTGAGATGTCAAAGAGCGGCCCCACAGCACAATTGCTGAAAGGTCGTTAACATAAAAACCCTACCAAATTCCGTTGATCCAGTCAATCATCTACCGTTGAAAACCGGTTCAATGCTTACTTCGTTTGTAGATCGTGTATGGCGCCGGGTGCTGTGGTGTCCGGAGCGGGAACCATAATGACTGCTTCACCGTTGCGAATCGGTACGGACGTCATTGGTGCGGAGTATGTGCCATCTGCTTCGAGCATGACCATTGACGAAGAGAGAGGGACATTGACGATGGTGGGATCGCCGTAGGTTTCGCAGTATAAAGCGTCACGAGTACGGAGCAGAATGAGCGCTTTCGAATACTGTCGAGAATAGATATGGTAGGCGTCCGATGGATCGGTATGCCCATTAGACGGACAGGTGACCTTTCCTTCCTGGATAACCGAAGGTTCGCCGACAGGCTGGCCGACGTCGTGTTCATAGGCTTTCAACCACTGTGCCTCGAGATCTTGTGCGGGGGTCGTACTGGTGTAATCAAAACAGAATGTTGGATCAAAATACACTTTCCCGGATTCGTTGGTCGACTCTTTCGCCATATAGTAGCCGGCTAAGTTCCACATTCGGAATCTGTTGACCGCGGTATCGTAATTACCGGGCGAGGTATAAAAGAACGTAGCAAGATCTGCGGGTTTGTCGGCGCAGGGACGGAAATATAAATCAACCGTTCCGCCAGCTGCGGTCACTTGCCGGACACTGTGCAAGAACGGTGTATACTGAGTCGCACCAAATGCGAATCCGTATGCGGAATTGAAGTACTCCGGTAAAACGCCGTTGGCTGCCAGCACTTCTTGAAATATCAACGGCTCATAAATTGTCGTGCCGGTGTTGATGCGAATATTTTTTCCGACGGCAGCAAGACGAGACCGTAAATAAGCCAACCAACTCGTAACATCGGATGACCACTCGGTGTCGAGCGCGTCAGCCTGAGCTAAAGTGTCACCGTGGTATGGGTCAACGCTAAAATCGCGTGGCGCCTTGCCTCCGTATTCACGAATACCGCCGCCAGTGGTAATCCTGTTTTCCAATGCACTACCAACATACATGGCTCCGGAAAAACCGGACATGCCGTGACCATCGAAAAAAACAGTATCGATTGGATTACTAACGCTCCCGGTGACGGCCATATTGCTCAGCAGGTTGTCGGCGTACCAGGTTCGCCAAGCGGTACTTTTTGTATTCGGAAGCCAAGCCGTATCTTCTCCATACTCGAAGAGTTGGACTCGACAGGCAGCAGTCACGGGACCGGTATCCGGACAGCCGGGTATATCAACCGAGCCGACTGGGGTGACGTGATCATGGTTAAAAAAATCGATATGCGTATTCTGAGAAAAGTGAAGGTAGTACTCCTCCGGCAGGTTGTTTTGATTCGTGTTCGTTGCATTGGTTTTCCAACAACCAAAGTGCTCACACATGAATAAATCAATATCACTTCCAACGGTATTGATGGTTGGATTGAGTGATTTCATCGTGGCTGCCTGGGTGGAGGTACTATCAGGGTAGGAAAACGTATTCATACCTACGGTTAGGGAGTCAACATGACTGGCATACCATTCGTACCCGGCTTGTTGTATAGCTCCGGGTTGGAGGGCACGGAGGTTTGTTCCGAAGTCGGCAATATTAATATGTGACCAGTGCGGGGAGTTGGTGTTGTAGGTAGACACCGTGGTCGTTTGAGCTTTGACGATAGGTGTCGAAGACGGTTGGATAATAAGCGTGCCTATACCAATAATAATCAAACCCACCAAAGCTACTCGTGCTCGTTGCGGCTTGAACGCACTCTTATGTACATCACCATGTGTGTCTTCCATGTCCTAAAGTTTAGCACAGGAACCATAAAACAGCACTCGGGCTGTATTTCAAATCGTTTGCTTGTATTATTTTGTGTGCAGGTCAGTGACCTTGGCCGGCGCGATTGTATCCGGTGCAGGAAAGAGAATGACTGCTTCACCGTTGCGAATTGAAACGGAATTCATCGGCGCAGAGAACGTGCCGTCGGGTTCAAGAAGAACCATAGATGAGGCGAGAGGGACAGTGACAGCAGTGGTGTCGCCATAATCCAAACAGTTGTAATCATCACGCGTTCGTAACAGAACATACGCGTTCGTGTAGTGACGGGCGAAGATACCGTATTCTTTGTTATTGGTAGAGCAACTGACGGCGCCATGTTGAATAATAGTGGCGGTGTCCACTGGTTGTCCGACATCTTTTTCGTAAGCCTTCAGCCACTGCTGTTCAAAGTCGAGCGGATCCGGGGCGTTAGGATGGATACATAAATTAGGATTAAAGTAGACACGGCCGGATTCGCTAGGGAATTCCTTCGACATGTAGTAACTAGCGAGATTCCACATCGAATATCGATCGGTGCTCGTCGGATAATTTCCAGCATTATAACCAGCAGGCATTTCGGTACACCACGAGTATGCTAAATCCACCATACCGCCGGATGAAGTCATCTGGTGCACCTGGTCGATAAATTGTGAGTACATCGGCGCCCCAAAACGAAAGTGATCCGGTGCATTGAGCCATTCGGTCATCACGCCCTTGGCGGCTAATGCCTGCTGGAATTCCAGGGCATTCATAAAATATTCACCAGTGTTGATGTGCATGGTCTTTCCGGCGGCTGTTACTTGTGCACGTAGGTAGGTCAGCCAGCTGACCACGTCAGCGTTGTAGGCGGCGTCAAAGGCATTTCGTACTGACGGGGTGGCGTTATTCCATGGCGCAAGTCCATTATATTCGCGAATCGCACCGCCGCTGGTGACGGTGGCTTGGTAACCGAAGGTTGTATCAAATCCGTGCTCATCGAGATACAAGTCGTCAATTGGATCTGGAGTGTTATCGGTGTTGTGAATTAACCTTTCGATCAGTTGAGCGGACATCATCTGTCGCCACGCTGTATTATTCAAATTCGGAAACCATCGTGCCTCATGCCAAATAAATGTTTGGGCGCGGCAAGCCGCAGTAATCGGTTGCGGTTCAGGGCAGCCGGGGATAGTGATAGTTTTTATTACCGTCTGGTCCAAATCGATAAACGTCATCGTTGTGTCTTCGGAAAAATGGAGGTACTGATCTTCAGGATAGGCGTTTTGAAGATCGTTGACTGGCTGGTCCATTGCACACGGCCGATGTTGGCAAATGGTCAGATCGAGTGTCGATCCGAATGTTTTAATACTTGGGTTCATGGTTTTAAGCTGAGCCGAAAGTGTGGAGTGGCTCTCAACGAAGGAGTCGGTGGCCATAGCGACACTCATAAAATCGACGTGGCGGGCGTACCATTCGTAGCCGCTTTGTTGCACCGTTCCAGCTGGAAGGAGCCGAAGATCGGAACCGTAGTCCATGACATTGATATGTGACCAGTGCGGGGAGTTTACCTGATAAACATCAGTACTAGGTGGGTTGGCTAACGTTGCGGCTTTAGCTGGTGTCGGTGATGAACGTCCAAAGAACAGTAAGCTCATACCAACGACGCCGAGCAACACTACTCGACTGAAAACAGGAAGTATAGGAAGGTGTTTTTGTGCTGCCTGTTTTGTTTGTAGTCGCGATATTCCCATGTCACAAGTGTAGCACTTCTGAATATTTATTGCCCGCATACTGTGGATTTATAAAAGAAAAATCCCACGGAAATGCTTCCGCGGGTGACGTGCTGGAATTCAGGACTTGACCACGAATTCCGGCATGCGCTGAGATCCGAGGCACTCGCTACCCTGATGGTTGTGCTGAACCGTCAGGTACCGTTCCTCGTGTCCCTCGGGGAGAGCTTCGTATGCAGCCCGAATGGTGACCCCATGGTACTGCTCACAAACGCTACAGAACCCCTGTACTTTACTGACATCGGTGTCCACGATAAGCTCCGATGCTTTAATGGTGAACGACTCTTGGTGGAAGGGGCGTATGAATATGCCACTCGATGGTATGAGTGACAGGAGCTACCAATCTGAATGGTTATCTTTGTACTACTCCTTTAGGAAATTGCTGTCAAATACCAAAACCACCCTCGATGCGTTTATGAGTGATTGGTATTTGCGTACCGAGGCCTCTAAAACCCGAGCGATTCTTTGACGATGAGCACGTGCACCTTGCGACCCATCATCGGGTTTTCCTTGTGCAGGATAAGCGTTTTAGAGTTCTGCGTATTGACGCCGCGCGTAGCTTGCATCCGGGCGTTCTCTAACGGCACCACGTGCGTGGTGAGCCGATCGAATGCCGTGCCCATGTCTGGTACGATTTTTTGCGCACCCACGACGAGAATGAGATTCGGCGACGTGAAGACGAGATGGGGGAGTTGACTGCCGGTATTCGATGCAATGACCATTTCTCCGGTTTCGGTCAGGGCGTGAACGCTACCGAGATAGAAATCAGCCAGCAATGCTTGTTTTCGTAAATCGCCCTGTTTCGCCTTGTCGGTTTCGGCGAGGATGTCGGCATGAAGATTCTTCCAACCGTGTTGTCCGGCTTTTAAGTAATCGATGAAACCAATTTCTTCGAGCGTTTTTGAAGCGCCGTTCATCACCGAAGCATTTGGCGGTATCAAGGTTTTGATTTTTTTCAGAGCTTCTTCTTTTGTTGCGATGATAGCCGGTAAAAAACCATTGGCGGTCAGGGTGACAACGGTAGCATTCAACTGATCAGTAGTGGCGAGGTCGGTGTAGGACATACGTTATATGGGGTGACTCGTAGTGAGTAAGTACTTTACAATGTAAAGTTATCCACAGCATACTCCTAATACTTTACTTTGTAAAGTATGATATCCCGTGCTATACTGCCGCCTATGGAAAAACAGCCATCGACCAAGCATACATGCCCAATCACGGGCACGGCCGAAGTATTGTCCGATACCTGGACGATGTTGATTATGCGGGCGCTGACCGAATCACCGAAGCGTTTTTCGGAGCTCGAGGATTGGCTGGAAGATATTTCCTCACGAACGCTGACGTTGAAATTACAGAAGCTGTCGTCAAAAGGCATGATACGAAAATCGAACAACGGTGTGTATCATGCCACGCGAAAAGGCGAGGGGTTGAAGATTATTGAGCGGGCGATGGCGGAGTATGGAAAGAAGTATCTGCGGTCGTAACTGTCCATGTGGGCGCCGAACAGGGCGCCTGCTATAGTAGTTGACAATCTTGACAGGGCAGTTTACCGGATGTAAGGTGCGGGCATTGTTTTTCCCGTTGCCCTTTTTACCCAAACCGAGGAGACGGCATGTCTCGAAATGGCAAAGCACTGCCGCTGAATGAACTCGATCGGGAACTCGCGCCCTGGATCTCGGTTCAAGAAGATTTGAATCAGGTGGTGCGGTGGAGCGTGTTCCTGCGGCGCCGGCCAAGCGTGCGGCGTCAGACCTCGACGCAACACACTCTGGGTCTGGCCTTGATGATGAAGAATGTCATTGGCCGAAGCGGCCTGGAGTCAAGTCTCGATGTCGGTCTTCTACTGAGCGCCTGTATCGTTCACGACATTCCTGAAGGCGTTCTGCGTCGCGATGTGTTGTACAACAACAAGAGCCAGGCTAGCGACGTGGCTGAGTACAAGGCCTTCCTCCGGCTGTTCAAGGAACATGGCTGGAGCACACTGTCGTTTCAGCAGGCCTATCTTCTGCAGTTCTGTTTGAAGGACTACTCCCGCTTCCCGCGCGAAGCGCAGGTTATCATGTCGGATCTCAGCATGACCTGCCGCCGCGAAGCGCAGTTTTTCGACTTCGTCGAGCGATACGATTACCTCGTGTATGCCTGGGAGCAGTATCGGCAGAAGAAGAATGTGCGAGTTGCCATGCACGTACTTGGGAATCAGATCCCGAAACTGCGAGCCCTGGTGGAAGCTCTGCCGTGCCTCGGCATGGTATGGTCGCCCAAGCTTGATCGGGACATGCAGACCTTTGTCGATCAACACGAAGATCAGATGAAGAAGCCGCGGCGGACAAAGGTCTCGCGAAGCACAAAGTGAGTATTCTCTAGCACCCTATCGACATGTTCGATAGGTTTTTCTTTTGCCCAGCAGTTGCTAGTGAATTATGGTACACTATAGGCGTTATTCATCCTCCTTCTTTTCATGCTCCACCCACGTAAACTATTCAAAAATATCGGCCCCGGCGTGATTACCGGCGCTTCCGATGACGATCCGTCGGGCGTGGTGACGTATTCGCAAACCGGCGCCCAATACGGTTACCGCTTCCTGTGGTTGGCGCTATTTACCACGCCGTTAATGATCGCGGTTCAGGAAATGTCGGCGCGGATCGGCTTGGTAACTCGACAGGGATTGGGGAATGTCATTCGTCGTCATGTTTCGCGACGCGTGGCGTTGAGTTTGGCGGTCGGCTTGTTAATTGTGAATACGATAAACATCAGCGCCGATTTGAATGCTATGGCGGCGGTGATGAAATTGATTGTGCCGGGAAATGCGGTAGCGTTTTTATTCGGCTTTGCTGTATTGATCCTCATTTTGGAAGTAACAGTCAGTTACTCGAAGTACGCGAATGTGTTGAAGTGGCTAACGATTACGTTGTTCAGTTATGTGCTCGTGGTGTTGGTGACGAAGCAGGATTGGAGCGCGATTGCATTCCATACAATTGTGCCGACGCTGACCGGCGGGAAAGAGTCGTGGTATTTGATCACGGCCATTCTCGGGACGACGATTTCACCGTACTTATTCTACTGGCAAGCGTCGGAGGAAGTTGAGGAAGAGTCGTTGCTCGATAAAATGAAGGGACGCATCGAAATGAAAACAAAAATACGGAAAATGCGTCACGACACCATGGTCGGCATGATTCTGTCGAACGTCATCATGTTCTTCATTATTGTGGCCACAGCTGGTACGCTGCATCAGGCTGGCATCATGAACATCACGTCGGCAGATCAAGCCGCGAGTGCTCTGAAGCCGATCGCCGGATCATTCGCATTTACCTTGTTCGCCATCGGCATTCTCGGTACCGGCTTGTTGGCAATTCCCGTGTTAGCTGGATCAGCGGCGTATGCGATGTCGGAAGTGTTTCAGTGGAAAGAAGGTTTAGGGAAAAAGTTCCGCGACGCCAAGGCATTTTACGTCATGATCGCGGTCGCCATTATTGGCGGCGCGATTGCTACGATGGTTGGCACGAATCCGATTACATTCCTTATCCTGGCGGCGGTGCTGAATGGTTTGTTAGCGCCGGTTATTCTGTGGTTCATTGTTCGCCTCGCGTCGGACAAGAACGTGATGGGTGGTAACACGAGTCCACGGTCGTTCGCCACGATCGGTTGGGCAACATTTGCACTCATGGTTGCTTCGGGTATTCTTACTATCATTCAATTCTTCCGATGAATAACAGAAAAATAATCGTTTGGTCGTTTATCTTTGTGCAACTGGTATTGCTTGGTATTGAACTGTTCACACACTATGATACAACACAACGGCAAATAGCCTTAGCTATTACCGATGTAGCGACAATGATTGGTGTGCTATGGTTTGACCGTTGGCTGCTCCGCAAGGGGAGCAAACTTTCGATTATTACTTTTCTTTTCGTGGCCGGATCGGTATGGCTTGATGCCTTAGGGAATTTTCAGCATTTGTACGGCGGGTACTGGTGGTGGGATCGCATAACGCATACCATGGGCGGAATGGCACTGAGCGCGTTGTTCATCGATATTTTTTTGGCACTTCGAAAATCGGGAAAATTAAATGCTGATTGGCCATTTGCCGCTTGGATGGGTTTTCTCATTGGGCAAATGCTTGGGGCAATCTACGAAATGAGTGAGTGGCTTGGTGATTTCTGGTTCCACACCTCGCGCGTCCGCGGTCCATATGATACCCCACACGATTTGTTTCAGAATATGATTGGTGGATTATTGGTACTTGGATTAATGTATCTTTTTCATAAACGTCAACAGCGGCAATCATCATGAACGACTGTATTTTTTGCGCTATCGCCCAGGGAGCATCGCTAGCCCACATGATTTGGCAGGATGAAAAGTATATGGCCTTTCTGTCGATCTTTCCGAATACGAAAGGGTTTACTGTCGTTATTCCTAAGGCGCACCAGCCGAGTTATTTTGCTGATGTTCCAATAGACGTACTTGATGGGCTGATGCACGCGGTTCGAACAGTGGCTAAACTGCTCGATGAAAAACTCGAGGATGTCGGACGTACGGGTGTGATGTTTGAAGGTTTTGGCGTCGACCATCTGCATGCCAAACTTTTCCCGATGCATGGTACGAAGATGAAAGATTGGAAACCGCTGAAGTCTAATGTTGAGAAATATTTTGATGACTACGAAGGATATATTTCTTCTCACGATTTCCAACGCGCGGATGACGCGACATTGGCGTCATTAGCCAGCAAGATTCGCGGCCAGTAAATTTGGTTGTTTGAAAAAGTCGTATAGTTGACTTAGGATTATACCGCCGTTGAGCGGCGGTGTTGTATTCTTTGTACAGCTGGTACGACGTGATCCATTGTAGTGTCATGGTAGGCTTTTCTTTGACTGATAAGCTTCTTTCTGGCATACTACTTACATATTTCTTAAGTGGAAAATCTCCAATTCGCCAAACTAGAGACATGCCCGCTAACGCTTCTGAACAAAAACAATTACGCGATTTCAGTTTGAAATTTGCCGATATCATGATCGGCATTGTATTGGGTTTAGGTTTTCAGTGGTGGCCAAATCTCCATCAGCCATGGCAGTACATTGCTTTTATTTTCATTTATTTAAATCTGATTGATTACTGGATCGACTATTCGCCGGTCTTGAAGCGTTATCCGTTCAAACGGGAGATTGACGTGGTGCTGCACTTCGTCATTATTTTTATGATGTTTTATTTGGTCTTTGCAACTCAGCGATCGCTGGCTGTATTACTATTTGCTTTCGCCATTTACCGACTTGCTGATTTGGTTTGGATGTGGCGATTGCAGAAATCATACAAACTCGATCTACACGATCGGCCGTTTCTCGTCAATTGGCAGCGATTCGAATTCATTGAGTTTTGCGCGGCCCTGTTCTTTTCCGGCATCAGTTTGATTAGCCGTATTTCGCCGATCACTATTTTGGTGGTTTTTATGCTCATCCGTTTATCAACGCGAACGATGGCTAGTTATCGGTATCATTCAGTGTACTTCAAATAACTTTTTCACTATGCGCCAGTCCCAACTCTTTACCAAAACCCGCAAAGAAGCGCCGTCGGACGAGACCGCAAAAAGCGCCAAACTCCTGATTCGCGCCGGATTTGTGTTTAAAGAACAAGCCGGTGTGTATTCAATGTTGCCGCTTGGCCTTCGTGTGCAAAATAAAATAGTCAGTATTATTCGCCGAGAAATGAACGCGATTGATGGCCAGGAAGTATCAATGACGGCTTTGCAGGATCCGGAACTTTGGAAAACCAGCGGTCGATGGGACGACAAGGTCGTCGATAATTGGTTCAAAACCAAACTCAAGAACGATACCGAGCTTGGTTTATCATTTTCACACGAAGAGCCGCTGACACGCATCATGAAGCAGTTTATCGGCTCATATCGTGACTTGCCAAAATTTGTCTATCAGTTCCAAACGAAATTCCGGAATGAATTACGGGCAAAGTCCGGCCTCTTGCGCGGTCGAGAATTCTTAATGAAAGACTTATACTCGTTTACGAAGGATACAGCTGACCTTGATATATTCTACGAACGCGCGGCAGAAGCGTACAAAAAAATATACAATGCTGTTGGCATCGGCCATGTTACTTATAAAACATTTGCCAGCGGCGGGGTGTTTACAAAATACTCACATGAATTCCAAACGTTGACCGACGCCGGCGAGGATACGATTTATCTAGCGAAGGATAAATCAGTCGCCATCAATAAGGAAGTATACAATGACGAGGCCTTAACGATGTACAAGAAAACGACCAAGGATTTCGATGAAGTCAAAGCAATCGAAGTCGGTAATATTTTCAAGCTGGGTACACAATATTCTGAACCACTGGGATTAACATTTGCCGATGAAACGGGAAAGCATCATCCGGTAGTGATGGGTTGCTATGGAATTGGACTGGGACGTTTATTGGCGACCGTAGTTGAGGTATTAGGTGACGAAAAAGGTCTCGTATGGCCGAAAGCAATTGCACCATTTGATGTGCACGTGGTTGAACTAAATCCAAAACAAGATTCTGTCATCTCGAGCGGGGTAAGAGATCTGATTGTATCCTTAGAACAAGAAGGTATCGAAGTACTTCATGATGATCGTATCGATGCGACAGCTGGTCAAAAATTCGCTGACAGCGACTTGATTGGTATTCCAATGCGCGTGGTGGTGAGCAGTAAAACAGTGGCAGCCAAAGCATTCGAAATTGTCGATCGGGCAAGCGGGAAGGTTTCGGCAGGGGATGCGACGGAAATTCTTCGAAGCCTGAAGTAAACAACAAGGACAAACGCTAGCGTCACAGCTAGGTGATGGTTTTTATGTTGCTGAAGGAATTTCATGAGGTCGGTTAAGCGATAATTCAGAACGTGATGTTACGCTGTGTTCATAACAGATTAGCTCAACTAACTAACACCCATACACCTATGAAACGTTCTACCAAATTAGCACTCCTCTCCGCAGGTCTTGGCATCGCTAGCGTCGGCGCAGTTGCTACCACCGCAGTTCGCGCGGCCACCTCAACCACGTCAACGACATCGACCACAACTCCAACGACGAATGATAGTTCGCCTCCGAGCCGTGGTCAAAACTTGACCGAAGAGGCGAAACTTCTTGGCATAACTACCTCGCAACTCCAATCGGAGCTCAACGCCGGCAAACAATTCTACCAAATTGCCGCCGAACATGGGGTAACGTATGACAAGTTGAAAGCCAGCGCGCAGGCCACGTACCAGGCGAAACTCAATGACATGGTCAAAGTCGGCTACCTGACGCAAACGGAGGCCAATACTTTCCTCCAGCAATGGATTAATAATGCCGCCACATCGCCATTGATAAACCTTGGATTCGTCGGACCAGGCCACGGCCACATGAAGTTGTAAGCAGATTGCACCAACCCATTCCGTTATGAGCGGAGTGGGCTTTTGGTATTGTTGATCTTGCAAGCGGGAAAGTTGTTTCTGGTGATGCTGACCAGGTGATTCAGATAGGGAAATAAAAAACGGTAATTGTTGGCATAATCTCGGTTTTTTTGTATACCCCTGCTTCAGGTGTATACTTGCCTTGTGCAATCACGCCATCAACATAAGGACTTAAATAATATGAGTACACTCGAATTACCAACCAAACCCACGGTAAGCGATTTTCAGAAGTATGTGCGAGCGTTAGTTGAAGAACGAGGTTTTAGCGACGAAACACTGCCAGAGCTATTTATGCTCTTTCTCGAGGAGAGTGGGGAATTAGCGCGTTCAGCACGTACATCAACTGCAATGAAATCGCACGAAGGCAAGGAGCTCAGCGACGCCCAACATGAAGCGGCTGACGTGTTTATTTATTTGCTTGATATTTGTAACCACCTCGGCATTGATCTTGAACAGGCATTTCGTGACAAGGAAGAGATGAATAAGAAACGTGAGTGGAAATAAAAATACTTCTTTACGCATATGAAATCCTCCACGCCCGAGCTAACCAAGCTCCCTAAGCGTACAGTGCTAACAATTACTACGGTTGGTGATCCAAATAAAGTAACTGCTGCAATAATGCCATCGCTGTATGGCACCGCTTATGGCACGAAGTTCAAGGTCTTTAAGCCGAAAGGCAAGAAGATGGATATTGGCAAATGTTCCGCTTTTTGGCCGGATGCGCATTTGAAACCAAAGTCGAAATGGATCGGTGTGTGGAACCTCGAAATACCTTCATTTGTGAAAGCGAAAGATCTTATTCAAAAGAATCCGAAATTGCCAGTCAAGCTCGTGACATTACCGGCCGGAACATATGCACAGATTCTTCATGTTGGGACGTACGCTACGGAAGGATCGAATATCATGAAGCTCCATGAGTTTGTCAAAACGCAGAAATTGAAATTAATCGGTGCGCACGAAGAAGTCTATCTTTCTCGACCTGGACTGAAGGCAAAAACGATAATTCAATATCGCGTCTCGAAAAATAAGTAGATATTTTGGTCGTGAGTAGTATGGTATACTTCTGACCTATGAAACAAATACTCCTGTCCGTTGCTTGTATCCTGTCAATCGGGGCGATAACATTTATGGTTGTGATAACGAAGCCGGATCATCCCAAAGGAGTATCTACAAAACAGTTTCTCACGTCGTCAGTGCCAAATGCTTTTGGTGAATTATCTGCATCATCGCTCACTCCTCGGTCGGCGAATCAGGCGGCCGTACCAATGTTAGCGACGAAAGATTTAGCCACCACGTCGGCCGGTTCAGGCGCGGTGAGTACGTCGCCGTCAACAATTACCTTCATCTATACGGCCGGTGATTTCACCATTCCGTCGTTACCGGTTTTACGTCGCGATGTGACATTAACACCATTTCAATCTAACTCGTTGAAAGGATTGCCCTCAGTATTATCCATCGATTCGTTTAGTAATCTCCGTTTAGATTCTATGACTCTGACTGAGCAGGGAAGCGATGGGTATACCATATCCATCGACACACAGCGCGGTACGACGTCACTGTATCGTCAATCATTTGTGACGAATGAAAAAATGATGCCATCGTCAGTGAATAGCGGTTCAACACTGTCTTCCACCGAAGCTCTGACGATTGCCCAAACATTCCTCGATGCCCACGGAATATCCAAAGAACATTTTGGAACGCCGATCGTAGAGGATGACAATTACTTCACGATGCCGATGGCTCAAGCGACGGATACGATCGTGTACTCACCAGTGATTTCAGTGGTGTATCCATGGATAGTGCAGGGAACGCCAGTTGTCGACCAAAGCGGATTTCCCTATGGCCTAACCATCACGATAGATAGCGCCACACAATCAGTTTCCGGCGCTTCCAATATCACGGATCTGCAGTTTACGGCATCGCAATATTCGCTCGTGACTGATCCGGCGGCGGTGTTGGCAGTAGCGAAGCGCGGCGGACTCTATCAACCAGCTTCGGTCGACGGAACAACGAACGGCGTTCCACTCTCTGCGCCAACCCCGGTATACATGATCAGCTCATATCAACTTTCGAATGACGGTACAGATTATCTCGTGCCTGCACTGTGGTTTGCGGTGAAGGATGTGCCGATTAGTGTTACCTTGTATCAAAAAGGTGTCGTCGTGCCATTGATTGAATCGTTGCTTACCGGGACCGATACCACAATCCTTCCATCGGCTACTACCGGAAACGCGACCGTGACAGCACCGGCCAGGCCACTTATTAATGTTACACAATAACTTATGACCCCAATACCTCAGCCTGATTGGAAAAAGCCAGTGTATATCTTGAGCTCGATGATACTCTGGGCACTTGTTAGTGTTTGTATGCAAATTTACTTTGCTGTATTGAATGACCTGTTAAACATTATTAATGTCTGGTTCTGGGTGTGTATCGGAATCGGTTTGGTCGCCGGATATTTTATTGGTCAGTTATGGTACCGCGTGGTGTATATTGATGGACGGCGGTGGCACGGTATTCACCTCCACTAAATGAAATATTCTTTAGTGCCAACGGTGTTCAGTGTTTCCGGAATGACTATTCGCGAATATCAAACGACGGATGTTGAATCGCTCCGTCGAGCGGCAAATGTTCCGGATATTGCTGTCATGACCGCCTCCATGCCGTATCCGTATCGGCGACGCGATGCAGTCACCTGGATTCAGTTGTGTCGACGGCGGTACCGCCAACGACCGGTGAATGAACGGCACTATGTGATTACGTGTGGTCAGGAAGTCATCGGTGCGGTCAGCGCGAGTCGTCACGGCGATGAAGCGGAGATCGGTTACTGGCTGACGCCAGCATATTGGGGTCAAGGAAGAATGACGAAAGTTGTACGGAAATTCGTTCCATTTGTTTTTTCTTGGTGGCCGGTGGTACGAGTGATTGGACGGACATTACTGAATAACCCCGCTTCGGGTCGCGTCTTAGAAAAATCCGGATTTTATAGAACAGCGAACGAAATTCACGCGGTGCGGAAAGGACAGAAGTGGTTGGACTTACTCGTCTACGCGAAGTATCGGCGCTAATCGGAATGTGATATACTACAAATCACGAGAACATATTTACAAACATACATGTATGCCAAATACACTCGAAGCAAAATTTAAAAATCTGCGTACCTGGAATATTTCTATGGCAATATTGCACGCCGTTCAGGGCGTGGCCATGTTGGCGCTCAGTTCCAAGTTTGCCTTACCAGTAACGGCGGCCTTTCTGCATTTTGATACGGCCACACAAAAGCTCACGCCGGTATTGTCGACATTGGCTGAATTACGTATCGGTCCACTCGTTGCTGGTTTTTTGTTTTTGTCATCGGTGGCGCACTTCTTGGTGTCGATGCCTGGTATCTATGAGTGGTACGTTGGCAATTTACAAAAGGGAATGAACCTGGCGCGATGGATTGAATACAGTTTCTCCTCGTCGTTGATGATTGTCATTATCGCCATGCTCGTCGGCATCTACGATATCGCGACCATCATTTGCCTCTTCGGTGTTAACGCCATGATGATTCTGTTCGGTTGGATGATGGAGGTTCATAATCAGACTACGTCGAAAACAGATTGGACGGCGTTTATTTTTGGTTCGATCGCCGGAATAATTCCGTGGATTGTAATCGGTATATACTTATTCGGCCCGACTGACAAAGCACCGACGTTTGTCTATTGGATTTATCTTTCCATTTTCTTGTTCTTCAATTGTTTCGAGATCAATATGATTCTACAATACAAGAAAATCGGGAAATGGACGGATTACCTGTACGGTGAAAAAACATATTTAGTGTTAAGTTTGGTAGCGAAGTCGTTGCTCGCTTGGCAAGTATTTGCCGGCACGTTACGTCCAGTCTAATCGGCTATGGAGCTTCCAACACTGCATCGATCAGCAACGCGTGCCTTTTTCTTTTGGACGGGGATTGTCGCTACGATTCTCTATCGGGCAATTATCTTTTTCACCAGTGCCAATCCGGTCGTACTGCGGGTGATTTGGTATGTTGGTACAGTTGGTTTCGTCATTTATTTCTTGCACCGCTATGACATTGCAAAGCGTCGGTCGCGAGTTATCAAGGAATTGAAACTCGCCGAAAAAATTCCGCAGTTGAAAGAACTGTCCGATACCGATCGCGCCGGGTTGGATTATTTGTTCGCTACCTTGCAGTCATCGCGAGAAAAGTGGAATTACTATGTTATTTTTGCTTCCTCAATCGTGGCCTTGGTGGCAGGATTGTGGATGGATATTGTAAAAAAATAGGTACATAATTTTCCGCCCTGCGGTATACGCCTCCGGTGTTTTTGTTATAAACCCGTCATCTATACAGCCGATGAACATGGCTATAGTGTACACGAAGTTTTCCAGAACGACAAAAATTAAGCGGTCATTGACAAAATATCCAAAATATCCTAAGTTCTACCAGTATTTTGATGTGCGTGGTGGTTGCTTTCTCGAACCTGGGAGATCAAAATGAAGAGGATGTTCATTCTTGTGCTGATCGTCGGCGGATTGTTGATGATTGGTCTGATGACGAAGATGCCAACACAAGTCAGCCCGACTTCTGCTCGCGCCGACCAAGTGTATGACGGACAGCCGGATCTCGAACGGTTGCCGGTCATGGGTGGGGGGACGGCCGTTCTGTTCGATAACGGTGATCTATACGATCTGACCTTGAATGGCTGGGTCAAGAGCGGCCACCTGCCGTTGGTGGTAGGGGTCAAGCACATCAAGGTGGTGCTTGCCAGCAATCGTATCGTCGAACTTGACGGTACCGGCTGGGTGCACAACGCTGGTGGCGACTGGAAGAAGGTTCCACCGCCGCAGAAGTAGTCATAAAATAAGTATTCGCTATGGCAACATGGCGGTTTTTCTTTCCCCAAAAACCCTCAGCTATTGACCTCCACACCAATTGACCGAAAAGGGTTTTTTATAAAATGCTTTAGAGGTTCAAAAATGGCTTCGAAAGCCATATGATTGCCCCAAATTGGTATGGGGGTTGACAAAAATCACGTCTTCTGCTATCCTTGCCCGCGTTGGGACAAAGAAGCTACGAACGCAGATTATCCGGCCGAGCCGGATCAAGACGCAGTACAACGGGCTTTCGAAGTCGACCCACACTTCATTCACATCACGAAAAGCCCACCATGGATTACAACCAAGGCGGTCCCCGACCGATGATCGACGTAACCTCGTTGAATTTGACCTGCGCCACTTGTGGCACGGCCATCACCGAGCTTCCGTTTCAACCGGCCATGAACCCAGACGGGACCCCGCAACGTCCAGTGTACTGCCGCGAGCACAAACCGCAACGCAAAGCGTTCGGTAATGATCGCCCACGACGCTACTAAGGATTTTAAACCACGAGCCCACCGCAAGGTGGGTTTTTGGTTTGTCATGTCTTGATTATTATGTCTAAGACGGCTACACTTCAGGGCGAAGAAAATATGGACATATCGTCGCTCATTATCGCTAAGGATCTGACGAAAACCTACCATCTGGGCGAGGTTTCTGTACATGCGTTGGAGCACGTTACCATTGATATCAATCGTGGTGATTTCGTCGTGATTACCGGACGCAACGGGGCAGGGAAGTCGACGTTGATGCATAACCTGGCTGTTCTCGATCGACCGGATAGTGGTGAAATTATCATCAATGGTCACGATGTAACGAAGTTGAAGAAGTATGAGCGAACCGAATTACGACTACAGAAACTCGGATATATTTTTCAAGAGTATGCATTGATCGCAGAATTGTCGGCTTTGGAAAATATCATGTTGCCGGCGATGATGCTCGGGTCGTTTAAGGCAGCGAAGGAAAAAGCCTTGGCTATGTTGAAGCAATTCGGCCTTGAAGATCATGCGACGCATTTACCAAGTCAGCTTTCTGGTGGCCAACAACAGAAAATCGCGATCGCTCGCGCATTGATCAATGATCCAATGATTTTGTTTGCTGATGAACCGACGGCGAACCTTGATTCGGTGGCGGCGAAGGAGGTGCTCGGTATTTTTCGTCACCTCAATCGTGATGCCGGGCACACGATTGTGATGGTGACACATGAACAAGATGAGACGATCCATGCCAATCGATTGGTAGAGATGGCCGACGGAAAAGTTGTGCGTGATGAACGGAGGAATGTATGAAGCGGAATGAACTGAAAATCCCGTTCTTCCTTATCTGGCGCTTCATCACGCGCAGTAACAAGTGGACATTGAGTTTAACGATTTTTCTGATGGCGATTGCCTTCATTAATTTAGTGTTCATCACGTCGTTGTTCAACGGTATTGTCGACGGCAGTAATAATCAAATCATTAATGCGTTGACCGGCCACGTTATTGTAAATCCGCTAACGAATCAGGATTATATTGGCAACGCTAGTAATGTGGTGGCAACAATCCGACGAACGACAAACGTTGTTGGTGCGAGTGCTCAAACACAAGTATCTGCGACATTGCACTACAAGACGCTTCACCTCAGTCGGCCAATACTCGCGATCAATCCGAATGATGAAAAAACGGTGTCGGATATTTCGACACACATGATTGAGGGAAAGTACCTGAGCGCAAATGATACCGACGGTGTGATGATTGGCATTCAGGTTGCCGGCGGACCGGACGTGGAGCTGAACTCCACATCATTCAAAGGTGCGCACGTTGGTGAAACGTTGGAACTGATTATGCCGACCGGCACGAAGACCTTTACTATTCGTGGTATTTTTAATACAAAGTTCGTCAATGCCGATTCGCGTATCTTTGTGTCCGAAGCGGCGTTGAAAGAATTGGCGCCGACCTTGACCGATAAGGCTACGTCCATATTGGTGCGGATCAATAAAACCGGGCGTGAAGACGCGACGATTGCCGCCTTGAAAGCTAATGGTGTGCAAGGTACGTTTGATACCTGGCATGATGCGGCTGGACTAATTAAATCTGTTACGAAGAGCTTCTTAAGCATCAATGTCATTATTTCCTTCGTCGGAATTTTAATCGCGGCCATTACCATTTTTATCGTCATTTATATCGACATCACGAATAAGAAGCGACAAATCGGTATTCTCCGTGCAATAGGAATAAAGCCGTGGATTATCCGCATGGCCTACGTCTTACAATCGGCGGTCTATTCATTTGCCGGTGTCTTGGTTGGAACTGCGTTATTCTTCGGCATTATCGTACCATACTTCCAAATTCATCCGTTCGTCTTACCGATTTGTGATGCGGTGCTCGTCATCAATCCAACCGACTACATTTTACGCGCGGAAGCGATTATGTTAGTGGCGCTGATATCCGGTTTAATACCGGCGATCTTTGTGACGCGGATGAAGATCCTCAATGCGATTCTCGGGAAGTAACGACGCGTGAAAACGAAGCCGACAACGCGACGTGTGTGCTCAACGCTGTTACGGTGGTTTGGAAATAACCGTCGTGATTTGCCTTGGCGACGAACACACGATCCGTATTTGATTGCCGTGTCTGAAGTTATGCTCCAGCAAACGCAAGTGGATCGCGTCAAGCCGAAATATCTCGCCTGGCGACAGGCGTGGCCGACGACGAAATCTTTGGCGGAAGCGCCACTCCATGATGTATTGAAACTTTGGTCAGGACTTGGTTATAATTCGCGAGCGAAGCGATTGCGTGATTCGGCGCGGGCGGTGATGGAACGATTTGGTGGTAAGTGGCCGCGCGATATTGCTGAATTAGAGTCGTTGCCCGGTTTCGGTCCATACACCGCCCGCGCAGTGGCCAGTTTCTCCTATAACGTTGATACAGCTGTTATCGATACGAACGTTCGTCGTGTCATGTCGCGGATATTTTTTGGTATACGTGCAACGGAACAATCTGAACTTGATGAAGTTGTAGAACATATTTTGCCACGTGGAAAAAGTTCTGATTGGAATGCGGCACTAATGGATTTTGGTTCGGCCGTATGCACGAGCAGAAGTCCGAAATGTAAAACGTGTCCGATGAAAAATTATTGCCGAGCGTATCCGGCCATTCTCGATCAAAACCGGATGAAGAAAGTATCTTCAGTAAAATTTCAGGATAGTGACCGATACTTACGTGGTCAGATTATCAAACATGTCATAGAGCAAGGTTCAGTACCGCGAATGGCATTAATTGCATCTTTACAACGAATGAAGGTAGTGGATAAAAAACGCGTTGTGCGACTCATGGATCTGCTTGTGGTCGAAGGATTGGTTGTTGAACGAAACGGAAGGCTATATATAGCGTCGTGAAAAAAGCGTTTCCTGTGTACAAATCAGCTTGACGCGTCCCAGGTAAGAGGTTACACTTGCAGTAGTACATTTTTTCTCACATGCCTGACGCATTTTGCGGGCACAGGTAGTTTCTTGTACCATAACAATTTACTCAGAGATCGAAGAATCAGCGTCCCGGGTACCAAAACCATTATGGGAACTCCCGAGTAATGATTACAACATCCTCACCAGGTGTTCATTGCTCAGTGAGCTCATGTATCCGTTGGCTCCGCTGGCCCTTCGATCTTTGGGTGAACCCGATTGCCGAACGTCGGTTTTTTTGCTATGCTTCCGCCTATGGATATTGAGCAAACACCGCTGGAAAAAAATACGGTGGTGATTCCCTGGACGATGATCGTCGAGGTTGTGATTTGGTTTACCGCCTTGGAATTGGCTATCCGCGATCACATCGTTGGTTTGTATATTGCCGCGGGTATCGCGGTACTGTTATTTATCGTATCGTTTCTTCAATGGCGACGCGGATGGTCGACGAATGTAGCCGCCCTAGCCAGTTCACTCATCATTATCGCTACACTTGGCGGTATCGTCTTTGTTCCTGGTCCGTGGCCGCAACACGCCATTGCCGCTCTGAGTGTCGTTCTGCTATGGCTCGTTGGTTTACAACGGTTACGGATTCATGATGATTTACGCGGCCGGACAATGGCTATGGTAACGGCGGTGTTGCTGTGGTTGTTTTGGTACAGCTTAATCAGTGCTTCAATTTATCTTAATTTACAGTTGGTGTGGATGGTACTCGCGGCATCGATGATATCCGCCTTAGCCGCGTTATTAGTATGGTTAGAGTCGGGGATTGCTTTTCGTGTTTTTAGAATTGGATTATTGGTGATGGCCTGGTTTGGTGCGGAACTATATATCGTTACCTGGTGGTTGCCGACGTCAATTTTGGTTGGTAGTGCAATCGCCACGACAATCATGGCGCTGCTTATTCAAGCGAGTCGTCATTTGTGGAAAGGGTATTGGGAGCCGGGACGTTCGCGGCGGTACTTGGTAGTTGGCATTGTTATCACTGCCATTTTACTTCTTACTGCACGTTGGATATAACTATAATTATGCAACCACGAACCTCACCAACATCTCCAAAAGCACGAACCACTCAAGACGCGATGGCGAAAGTGTGGGCTGAAGAAGGGCAGATGCAGCAACCAGCCCGAACGCCGTGGGGAAAAATGGCGCTCATTGTTGTTGTGCTATCGTTAGCGATGAGCGTGGTGATTGTCACTGGCCTCGGTTGGGCGGTACATCGATATCCGGATTCGTGGCTAGCGAGATTTGCACCGTTTTCCACCATGACCACAACGACGGTTATCCAGCAAACAAAAGACATCCCAGTGGCAATTCCCACCGGCGTACAAGCCTTTGTAAATGCTGGGTATGGTCTTGCACAGAACCTGGGAGCGAAAGGAATTTATGCGTCCAGTGATATTAGCGGTTTTGCTTGGCCACTGAATAGTGCTGGTTGGTTGGTGTCGCTGAGCGGCGCTTGGCCGACGGATGTGAAAAGTGTTGTCGTCGTTCCACTTGTTGGTCAGCCACAGGCGGTAACTGCAACAGTGGTTGATCCGGCTACGCCATTTGTTTTTTTAAAAACCTCAGATATCTCGGCAAATCCGGTATCGTTAGTCTCATCTGAATTGAAGGCTGGTCAGCGGGTTTGGATCGTAACCACAACAACCGCTTTCTCTCGGCAACTGGTCAGTGCGCAATCGCCGCGATGGCAGTCGAGTGATCACTATAGTACGACCTGGAGTTTGGATGCAACCGTCACTGTGCCAGTTGGTTCAGCCGTGGTCGATGTCGACGGAAAACTAGTTGGTATTGTAGGTTCTGAGAGCCGAGTGTGGCCAATTACATCGATTGCCGATGCAGTCAAACAAGTCGTGCAAACGGGAGCGATTCACCGGCCGACGCTTGGCATTAGCGCCTTGAACCTTTCGGCCGCGACGAGTATGAGTGATCCGAACGCGACGGGCTTACTGGTTGGCGCGGAAACAGGGCAAACGGCCGTTGTCGCCAAAGGTCCAGCAGATAAGGCCGGAGTGCAATCGGGCGATATCATTACTGAGCTTGACGGGCAAGCAGTGACGGCGGATATTTTTTCACTTGTGTCGAAGTACCAACCTGGTGATGCATTGAAAATAGGCATCCTTCGTCAGGGAACGACTAAAGAATTGACCGCGAAGCTGGGCACGTCCGGTTTATGAGCCGGCGATGGTCGTTGGTAGCCGCAGTTATTGCTGGGTTAGGCATGAGCCAAGTTGTTTTTGCTTCTTCGCAATATATCTATCGATCTGATCCGGCCGCAAAAACGCCATCGTTCCACCAATTTGGTCAAAACAATTCGAGCGCCGAAGGAATTCGCATACTTTCTTCACTTGCGGCGGCTGGAGATTTATCGGCGGCTGAACGGAAATCGGTGCAGTTAAATATTCACTATCATTCGCTGTTTGTGCCGAATGATCCGCAATATTCGCTTCAGTGGGATTTGCAAACCATGCATGTACCGACGGCGTGGGACATTGATCAAACGCCACCGCTCTACGGCGGTGATCCAAAAATTGTGGTGGCAGTACTTGATACGGGTGTGGCGATGACCGAAACGGGGAGCGCACAGTCAGTTCCTGATTTGAGTTCATCGTCGATCTGGAAAAACACAGCAGAAATTCCTGGTGACGGCATTGATAATGACCACGACGGGTACATTGATGATGTTCATGGTTGGAATTTTATCAATTCAACGCCACGACCAGCCGATGACAATGGTCACGGAACGCACATCGCCAATATTATCGCGGCCGGTTTGAACAATGGTATCGCCGCCGCAGGTATTGCCAGTAATGTAACGATTATGCCGTTGAAAGTTTTAGACACGAACGGTGATGGTACGACCGTTTCCCTAACGGCGGCGGTTGATTATGCTGTTGCTCATGGCGCAAATATTATCAACCTCAGTCTCGGCGGGGACAATGATGATACGATTTTTCACCAGGCGATTCAAAATGCCGTGGCTCACGGCGTCGTTGTCATTGGTGCCGCCGGCAATAGTGGTGTCGGAACGGTGACGTATCCGGCGAGCTATCCGGAAGTGATTAGTGTCGGCGCGGTGCAATATGATGAAACGTTGGCGCCGTATTCTAATTATGGTAGTCGGTTAGACTTGGTGGCGCCGGGCGGTAATATGGATGTTGATCAGAATCATGATGGCCAACCAGACGGCATCTTGGCACAAACCTGGACGGATAAAACGTTAACCAGTTTTTCTGCTATGTTTTATGTCGGCACCTCGCAAGCGGCGGCGCATGTCAGCGCCGTTGCAGCGCTACTCGAATCGTGTGGTATTGCCGGAAACTCTATCAAGGCGGTGCTAACTTCGACTGCAGATGATTTAGGCGTAGTCGGTCCGGACCCACGATTTGGCTATGGTGAGGTCGATGCCGCGCTAGCAATGCACGTAGCTTGTCAATCGACTGCACCTTCGCCAGTCAGCGCGATACACACTTTTTCCTCGACGCTATCAACTGTTGCCTTGCAAAATAATTGGAATCAACCATACACGCATCCACAGTTCACCTGGCAGGGTGATGCGGGAGTTATATCCTATGCAATTACGTGGAGCAAAGATACAACAGTGGTAACGACGGTCAATCAGACCGGGAGTTCATACGTTCCGACAATTACATCGCCGGGCAACTACACCCTATCAGTGTCGGCTATCGATGTGTTGGGTCGAGTTTCGATCGCTAGTACAACGGCATATCGTTATCAACCGCCGACGATCTTGCATAGCAGCGGCTCAACAATACAGTTGGTATCGCCAAAATTGGTTATGACGAAAACACTCAATCTTTCGTCGACGACTGTGATTACTAATATTATGGGTGGCGTCTTAGTAGCTGGTCAACGAAACTACGTGCTCCTCAGTCAAGCGAATGCTGGCTCATGGTTATCCTTAGCCGATACGAGCGGACGGATAGTAAAAAAGTTTCTGCCTTTTGGATTGTCGTATGCAGGTGGTATAAACGCGGTAACGGTGCCGCAAACGGATGGCACATCGTTGATTGTGGCGGCGATGGCTTCATCGGGCGCCTCCATTGCTTGGTATACGGCGGACGGAAGAAAATTGGGCACGAATCTTCCCTTTGCTCATTATCATGGTGGTGTTCATGTCGCCGTTGGTGATGTGAATGGTGATGGTCAGGCCGAACTCATTGTGTCCGAAGTAACCGGTCCGTCAATCGCTATCTATTCGACCCAGCGCCAACGTCTTGCAAGTTTCCAGCCGCGTGGTGCTACATTTACGCAAGGTTGGAATATCGCAGTCGGTGATATTGATGGCGATGGAACGGCGGAAATACTGGCCACGCCGAATATTAGCGCGAGTACGCACAAGATCTTGGTATTGTCAGGGACGGGTCACGAAATTCGGTCCTTGAAGGTATCAGGTTTTTCAACGTCCTCCGCTATTGATCTCCAAGTCATTGATTTGACCGGTGATGGGAAAGTGGAGTTACTGACTAGTCTCCAGCACGGTGCTACAAATATTCGGTCGTGGTCACCAACCGGAACCTTGCTTCAGCGCCTCACAGTATCTGGTACAACAATGCAATCACTCGGAATTCTTCTCAACTGATATGGCACAAAAAATAGCCGTACTACTTCGTCGACCGATAGTTCGTCAATTTATAAAGTTTGGTATTGTGGGCATGTTGAATACGGGTATTGATATTGCTTTGCTATCGGCATTTCATTATCTGTTACATATACCAGAAATTTTAGCGAATACATTATCATTTAGTATTGCGGTGACGAATAGTTACTTGATGAATAGACGGTGGACGTTTAGCAGTGATAATAAGAATTGGCGCGCCGAGACAGTGAAGTTTTTTATCGTTAATATTATCGGTCTGGTTCTCAGCGATGCTTTATTGTGGATGTTTGTGCATCGATTTGGCCTGCAATTACTTCTCGCGAAGGCGGCGGCGGTGGTCATTGTGCTTTTTTGGAATTTTGCTGGTATTCGATTTTGGGCTTTTCGTCGACCACCACAGGGATTACCCGGATAATATGCCAGTAATGACAGAAAAGCCGACTTGCAAGAACCGCAGTTTTTTAGTATAGTATTTCTGTTATCTTATGGATTTATCGATTGTCATTCCGGCCTTTAACGAGGCCAAGCGGTTACCGAAGACATTGTCAGTTATTGCCGACTATCTTCGTGATGACAGTCGGGTAACCGAGGTGATTGTGGTTGATGATGGATCAATCGATACGACCGCTGACGTTGTTCGACAGGCGTCGATGCCGATCCGGCTCATTCAATTTCCAAAAAATATGGGTAAAGGCGCGGCGGTTCGCACCGGGATGGTGGCAGCCGAAGGCGAGTGGCGGTACTTGTGCGATGCCGATCTCTCCACGCCGATCGGTGACATGGAAAAACTCTGGGCACGACGTCATGATGCTGATATTGTTCTTGGTTCTCGGCGCGTTGCCGGCGCGGAAGTAACGCATCACCAGGCAAGGTGGAAGGAATTTCTCGGCCGAGCGGGGAATTGGCTCATTCAACTTCTCATTGCGCCCGGTATTGCCGATACGCAGTGTGGGTTCAAGTTGTTCTCTCGTCGTACGATTCCATTATTTGAACAGCAACGACTAAACAGATGGGGGTACGATTTTGAAATTTTGTACCTGGCTCGCCTGGCCGGACGTTCGATTATTGAGGTGCCGGTGCAATGGGCGAACGATGAACGAAGTACCGTGCGAACATCGGCGTACCTGACAACCTTACTCGACCTCTTAAAAATTTTTAACAATCGCTTTCGAGGGTATTATAAATTCTAACCACTTTCCCACCCCGTCCGGCTGAAACCGGACAACCCCTCCCGAAGTCGGGAGGGGTGGCGAAGCCGGGGAATGAAAAAGATTCATATATGGCTAAAAGATCCGCTGCGTTCGACAAAAAGAATATTGTGGTTACGGGTGGGGCTGGGTTTTTAGGCTCACATTTATGCGATTTACTTGTCCAACGTCACAAAGTAATTTGTATTGATAATTTCAGCACTGGCAGCGAGGAAAATATTCACCACTTGCTGTCGAATCCGAATTTTGAATTCGTTCGTCATGATTTTTCAGAAACGATTGATTTATCAACGCTGAAAGAATTACGCGCCTTTCAGGTACCATTCCAGGGTATTCAGGAAATTTATCACCTCGCTTCGCCATCATCGCCAAAAGACTACACCAGGCTAACGGTCGAGACGTTATTGGCGAACGCAAATGGTACGCGAAATGCACTTGATATGGCAAAACAGTTTAGCGCGAAATTGTTGTTGGTGTCGAGTGGTTCAATTTACGGTGAGCCGGTAGAAAAAACACCGTTTCCGGAAAATTACTTCGGGTATGTTAATCCGATTGGTGTGCGTAGTCCCTACCAGGAAGGGAAACGCTTTGCGGAAGCGTTAACCGTAGCTTACCGTACACGGTTCGGTATTGATGCGAAAATTGTTCGTCTCTTTAACACCTACGGTCCACGTATGCGACTTGATGACGGCCGAATGATTCCGGAATTTATCTCAGCAGCGATTCAGAATCAACCAATTACTATTCATGGAAGCAAAGAGGATGTGTCGACATACTGCTATGTGACCGATGCCCTGGAAGGATTAACGAGGATGATGGCTTCGAAAGAAATTGGACCGATGAATATTGGTCATCCAGAAGAACAAACCGTGGGGCATATTGCCGAGCAAGTGATTGCCTTAACTGGTGCGCGACCGGATATCCGGATGGAATTACCGTTGCCGTATGATGCGAAACAGGCCACGCCGAGCGTTCGCCAAGCGCGGGAAATGCTGGGGTGGTTTCCGGTCGTCCCGCTTGACGAGGGATTAAAACGGATGATTGAGTATATGCGCGGCTCGCGGACGGTGAATTCGCAGATGTTTGGAGGTATGCAATAATCCTATGGCACGAATTCTTGTTCCGCGGCAAGATCCGAAAGGGGAAGCCGGTGTAGTGGCCATATTTGCCCAGAAATTGCTCTGTGGCGAGTCTTTGATGATAAACGGTCATGGACGCCAGACGCGGGATTTCGTTTTCGTAGCGGACGTTGTACGGGCTAATTTACTGGCAATGAAAAATGATAAAGTAACCGGTGAAATAAATATTGGTACCGCCAAACAAACATCCGTTAATGGTTTAGCGAGCGCGATGATTAAGGTGTCTGGTATAAAAGCGGCGATCAAGCATCGACTGGCGTTGGCCGGTGAGGTGATGAAGAGTGTATTGTCGTGGAAAGAAGCAAAAAAACAGTTGAAGTGGAAACCGGAAGTGGAATTGAACGAAGGATTACAGGGAACGTATGAATGGGCGAAAGGTGCTTTATGAAGACTATCGCCATCATGCCAGCATTTAATGAAAATGAGCGATTGCAACAGGTCGTTCGCGAAGTATCTTCATTAGTCGATCATATTGTTATCGTCGACGATGGATCGAAATCAGCTCTTAGTGATCAATTAGTCAGCAATTCGTCGGTCACAATCCTGCGTCATATCATAAATCTTGGGAAAGGCGCCGCAATGAAGACCGGCGTACTTTGGTCCATCAGCCATAATTATGAGGTGGCGGTGTTTATCGATGCTGACGGACAACACGATCCTAACGAAATACCGGTACTTTTACAACCAATCCTGGAGAACCGGGCGGATATTGTTTTCGGGGTGAGAAAATTCCATGGCCGGATGCCGTTTGTTGCACGTTTCGGTAATTTCATTCTCACCGCGGCCATGCAGGTACTCTATCGCATTCAGGTCGAAGACACGCAATCCGGTTATCGTGCTTTACGGTTGTCGGCTTCGGAACAAATTATGTGGACCTCGCCGCGATATTCTGTGGAAACAGAAATGATCGTCAACGCCGGAAAACATAAGATCCCGTACGTCCAGGTGCCGATTACCACGATTTACCATGATAAATACAAAGGAACGACCATCATCGACGGAATTCGCATCATGATTAATTTACTCGCCTGGAGATTTCTATGAACGCTATCCAGATTTTCGCTCTCGTATTCGTGCTATGGATGACCTACTTCTCTTTCTTGCATTTTCGTCGCGGTGAATTTTCTTTTTGGGAATTCTCGTTCTGGCAGATTATTTGGTTAGGTATGGCTTTCGTCGTTTTCTTTCCGCAATCGATCAACGTCGTATTCGAAAAACTGCATTTTGCGCGAGCATTTGATTTGTTAACGGTGGTTGGTATTCTTATCCTATTCGGAGCGACATTCCGCAATTATGTCATCGTCCGGCGGACGGATAAACGCCTCGAGGATCTAGTCCGCAAGATTGCACTGAAATAATCGGCAAACGTCACATGCACCTGTTGGTTTTTGCCGCTTACTACTCACCCCATCGCGGCGGCTACGAGCTCTATGCCGAAGAGCTGGCTTCGCGTCTCGTGCATATGGGACATCAGGTGACGGTGGTGACCTCGAATTCAGAACGCTCTCCGGTTCAGGAAACGTTACGGGGGGTGACTGTGTTCCGTTGGCCGTGCTGGAATATTCTCGGTGGGACATTTCCCATACCGAAACCTGGCCGGCAGTATTTTCAACTGGCCGCCTACATGCATCGAGAACATGTCGATCTAATCAACACCCAAACCCGTTTTTTTCTGACGAGTTTCTTTGGATGGTGGTTCGCAAAAACTCAGGGCTTGCCGTTGGTGCATACGGAACATGGTACGCGATTCGTTGAACTCTCTTCGTGGTGGACGCGTCTGATTAGTCGCATCTATGATCAAATACTCGGTCGTTTAGTTATCAGTTCAGCCGACAGAATTATTGCCAGTTCCCGAGCGGCCGGGGAGTTTACGCGCAAGCTTGGCGGCAAGACGTTTGATCTCGTTTACAACGGTGTCGATACTTCAACTTTTTTTTCTGATAATTCCCAACATCAATCAACAACACAGCGTTTGTTGTTTGTCGGACGACTCATTGCCGCCAAAGGTGTACAAGAACTTATTCAATCATTCTCTGACATTCAAAAGAAATTTCCGCAATCGCAATTGACCATCATCGGCACGGGAAATTATGAACAACAATTGAAAATCTTGGCGGATAGAAACACGAATATAGAGTTCTTGCAGAAACTTACCGTTTCCGAGTTGCGGTTGCAGTATCAACAGGCTCAGGTATTTATCAATCCGTCGTTTTCTGAAGGCCTACCAACGTCGGTCTTAGAAGCGATTGCCTGCGGCAGTAAAGTTGCCGCCACGGATGTCGGCGGAACGAAGGAAATAGTCGAGCAGCTTCACATACCAGCTTCACAAATGATCGTTATTCCACCCCATGACAAACAACAATTGATCGATAGTGTTTGCCGCTTACTGTCGGATACTTCATCAACGCCGATTGATATGGCGCCATTTTCATGGCAACGAAGCGCAGAGAATTTTGTCGGCCTACTGCAACAAACGCTGGCCACATAACAACCTATTATGCGTCAGTCTTCTACAACAAAAAATCAAAGTAACGCTCAACGCTGGCAGACGGCAGCTGCCTGCGGCGTGGTAGTCCTCATCATCGCCCTGACGTGTCTGTACCGTTGGTATCAACCCATTACCCATCCGGCGCTGCTGGAATTCGATATCTTTGATTGGGCCCGCCAATCGCGCGAGTGGTTGATGTATGGCCATCTCCTGACGCCGACGTCGCTCTGGGTGTTTCCCATTTGGAACGCGATTGTAGCAAAAATTACCGGCGCGAGTTTGTTCAATGTGTATCTGTATTCCGGCGCCATGTTGACGACGCTCAATTTGGCGTTGATTTTCGGGATCAGCGCTATGCTATGGCGTCAGACCTTGCTGCGGTTGATGCCGTTATTGCTGTACGCCTTGAATACGCAGCTATTGCCTCGTTCTGTGAATTACTTGCCAGAGACCATGTCGTATACTTTCGGGCTAGCACTCGTGTATTGTTACCTGCGATTATTCCGCAGTAAAAAGGCGTGGTGGATTGCACCAATGTTGTTGATCAACTACTTTTATTTCTACCTGCACCAAAGCGGATTGAACTTCTTGATTTTCACGGCGGCGGCCATTGCTGGATACGTGTTATTCATCATCCCGTTCCGTTGGCGGACGCGGTTGTTAATGTTCGCCGGGTTAGTAATTCTTGGTTTGGTGGTACTTTTCGGCAGTGTAGCTATTCGGCAACAGGTGCTCTATTTTTTGCACGGCAGCAGTAATGTCGACACCGCCTTTCAGGGCACGGCCATTCCGTTTAGCCAACTCTTTACCGATTTCAATGCGTCCTTCTTCGTTTTGCTGATCATCGGGGCGGTCGCCGTCGTGGTGAAGATGTTCCGCCGCGACCCGGTTGCACTGAAAGTCATGTGGGGCATGCTGTTATTGATCACAGCATTCTATTACTGCTTTCTCTATGTTTTTCCCAATCTGAATATATATAACCTCGTTCCTTGGCGGTTTTATACCTGGTTCAGTTTGTACGCCATATTCATCGTGGCCAACGGCTTTACCGTGGTGTATCATTTCTTTCGCAAGCGAATGGTGCTGCAGATGGGCTTTCTGCTTTGTTTCCTGGTGTTAAATCTTGTCCATACCGATGTGATGCCGAACGATATGTATACGGCCAATGCCGCGACGTTAGATACAATGAGTACAATTCGTGTTCCTGAAAAGAGCATCATCATTACGACCAATGCTAACTATTTGCAAACCCGGTATTCAATCGTCGGTCATGACTATACTATTGCCCAGGAAGGTGCGGCTGTATTTACAGCAACTAATGCAAAATCGGCAAATACCGCGGCGTTAAACTGGGGGACCGGTCAGCCGGTATACGTCTTGATTTCTTTATATCAACTGCGGCAGCATCCTTCGCAAATGGCATTTTGGAACAATAGCGCCATACCCAATACGCGAGTCAATGATTTTACCGATCCGCAGTATTTCCAAACAATCATTCGCGACGATAACATCCTTTTTGTTCGAGCTCTTCCGCAGTAATTCAGACAATTAATCCCCATGCCAGAACAATCACAACAGCAACGGACGGTCATTTTTCACTTGCTGACGGCGTTTGGCATCGGCGGCGCCGAACGCTTGATCGAACGCCTGATGCCTGGCGCCACAGACTTTCAACACGTCGTCATATCGCTCCGTGGCGATGGACCGATTCGAAAGGATTTTGATCGGGCCGGCCTGAAAACCGAAGTCCTGAATGCTGGTTCGTTGTTGAGCGTGGCGGCTTTGTACCGTTTTTGGAAATTAACACGCCAGTATCGTCCGGCAATCCTTAGTACATGTTTAGCCCACGCCGATATGATCGGTCGAGTCTGGGGGAAACTTTGCGGCATTCCGGCGGTTACCTGCTACTTGGTAGCGCGGTATCGCGATCAACGGTATGCCTGGCTCGTGCGGGCGATGCGCTGGACGGATTGGCTGGTCGACGGATATATCGCTTGTTCAGAAGAAGTCCAACGATATTTTGTTGATGATGTGCATTTGCCGAAAAAGAAATTCACGATCATCGTCAACAGTGTCGATGCGACGAAATTCCGACCCAGCGCCGATAGTGCCAGTCGTCAGCACGTACTGACTGAATTGAAATTGCCCCCGGATGCGGTCATCGTCGGCACGGTTTCCAATCTTCGCCAAGAGAAGTGCGTCGATCGGTTGGTGGCCGCTTTACCGATTGCGTTTGAAAATAATTCGCACGCGTATAGCATCATCGTCGGTCGCGGCGTTTTCCAGCCGGCGCTTGAGGTGCAAGCGGAACACCTCGGCATCGCTGATCGCGTGCGGTTCGTCGGTTACTGGCCGGACCTGTACCAAATGTTGCCGGTGCTCGATATTTTTGTCTTGCCGTCGATGTTCGAAGGCATGTCGATTGCCTTGCTCGAGGCGATGGCCACGGCCCGCGCCATCATCGTCACCGATACTCCGGAAAACGGCGAAGTCATCACGCCGGGAACAGGTTTGCTCGTTGATACGGCGAATCCAAAAGTCTTCGGGGGGGCGATACGCAGGTTACTGCAAGACGCCGATCAACGTGCTCAATTCGGGGCGGCGGCACGAATGCGAGCCGAGCAGCATTTCTCGCTCGCCCAAAGTGTCGTCGAGATTCAGCGATTCTATCATCAATTCATCTAGATTCATGGCCACGCCTCGGGTAGCCATTCTCATTGTCGCCTACAATTCCGAACGATACATCGTTCAGACGCTGCGCAATTGTGCAGCCCAAACGTATTCGAACCTGGAAATCGTCGTGCTCGATAACGCCTCGACAGACGGTACAGTGAACGCTATCCAGTCGATAACCGACCCGAAAATTCGATTGTTGAAATCACCGGACAACCTGGGGCCGTATGCTGGTCTGAATTTCCTGCTCGATCGGGTTGAAGCCGACTATATCGCTATCCAGGATCATGATGATCTGTGGCTGCCGGACAAGATTCGCCAACAAGTGGATTTTTTAGAGACCCATCATGACCATATCGCTTGTGGAACACGCGCCTGGTATTTTCACGAACAAGAGAAACTCTTGATGTTGACCGATAATTATTCCATCAACGGATATCCTGATCATACCTCGTTGCTCTTCCGTAATCAGGGTTTTCGTTACGAACCGCAACGGTCGTTGCCGGACGAATATTTCCAAGCGCAAACACTGCGTCACAAGGGATTGATCGGGTGCATACCGGACGGTTTATCAATCCATCGTATTCGCGGCGATCGAGGTAATCTCTCGTCCCTAAGAAGCCGTTGGAATTTTTCCGGCGCCTGGGAACATCTGCGCAACACGAAATACCGAGATATTCTCGGAACGATGTCGATGCTCGTGGCGACGGTATTGCCGAGACGATTCATTTGGTGGTCGCGACGTCAGGTTACTTACCGAAAATTACCCTGGTTGAGCCAATCGGCATTTGAAGCCAAGTTTGGATTTAGGTTATCAGACGAGAACTAGGTTTTTGGCTGAACCGCCTCGTACGATAGCAGTTCTGGTAGCGTAATTGTACGCCGTTTCATATTCGTTCGCCGTTCGCGCCGTCGTAGTGGAAATTGTTTCAGCCATGCCAGGAGCGCGGCAATTTTGCCATTGATTAGCAGAATACCGATCATATACGACTCAAATCCAAGCCAACGGAAGAAATGAGCAAAAATGAAGTCGGTCGGCAGATTTTTTGTGTTGACGATCAGACGATTCCGGAAGGATAGGATTTGAAATCGTCGGTTGCGTTGAGATGTACCCGCGCCTTTATGTCGCACTACGGCTTGGGGCTGGTAATAGCATTTCAGTCCTTGTAACACGGCCCGCCAATTCAAATCGACATCCTCATAATAGGCGAAGAGCGATTCATCGAAAAAACCGATCTGTTCAAAAAACGAACGGCGGTATAATCCAGCGCCGGCACACGCGCCAAAGACGATGCCAGGGATCGAAAAATCCTTGCGATCCATTCCGGCGCCCCAATTCGTGACTCGTCCGGTTGGTAGCAGGTGGTGGCCAGCGGAATCAACGCATTGCGGGTCGTTATAGTACACCATCAAACAGGCGATGCTGCTGTATTCAGGATGCTGATCGGCCGTCATGATGAGCGAGTTCATCCAGTTTGGCTCGATTGCCGTGTCATTGTTGAGTAGCACGATATAGTCGCACAATGAATTTTCCAGGGCTTTTTGGATGCCGATATTATTGGCTTTGGCGAAACCGGTATTTTCTCTCAGCTCAATGACATTTGCCTGCGGCAGGTGATGTTTCGTATACGCGACCGAATCGTCCGTTGATCCGTTGTCAACAACGATGATCGAAAAATCCTTAATCGTTTGCGCCAGAAGCGCATCGTAACATTCTTGCAGATGCTTCCGTCCGTTCCAATTGACGACGATGACAGTCGTGCGATTAGGCATGACGCAACTCATTAAAATCTTGCTCGAGTTTTTTTGCGTAGGACGCCCAAGAAAATTTCTTTGCGACGTACGTCGGTCCGTTCTTGCCGAGTCGTTCGCGTTCAGCATCGTCGGTCAGTAGTTTGGTGATCGCCGCACCAAAGTGTTCTTGGTCGCGATCGGTCAATATGCCGGTTACTCCATCAACGACCGTTTCCTGCAAACCGCCTTCGCGGACGGCGATTACTGGAGTGCCGCAGGCCATCGATTCGATTGGAACCAAACCGAACGGTTCCAAAATATTTCCGCAAAGAGTAACTTTCGCTTGTTGAAGCAAGGATACAATCGCTGCTTGGCTCACGTTTCGTTGAAGTTCAATGGGAACACCCTTTTCATGAGCGAGTTTTTCCAAAAACTCGGCGTATTCAGGTTGGCGTGTTCGGTCCGCTACGACAATGAGTGTCGGCCGGATTGCTGGTGGCACGTGCGCCAGACTGCGGATGATGAAATCGTGGCCCTTGAATGGATCCAAAGCCCCGATGCTGACGACAGTATTCGTTCGTTGGACAACGGTATTCGGTTTGAATTCATCAGCTACGCCGCAGTAATACACCTCGTTCGGCACATGGTAGGCTCGTTCGAAACATTGTCCAGCAAACTTCGAATTGACGATGATTTTTTTGTGGCCGCGCTTGAGATTGGTCCTATCTATTGAAGCGATAAACTTTGCGTATAGACCATCGACGAGCGCCTTCATCCTGGTTGACGGATGAGGGGATTGACGGTCGATCGCCCGTCGTTCGCGACGTTCATAATACATCCGCAAATATTCTTGGGTGATCAATACGAATGGTTGTTTCAAGTACCGCATGATATAGGGATGTTGGACGAGGGAACTATTGGTGACGATAACGCCGTCATACTTCTTGGCTTCGATCATGGCAGCGGCCAGTTTCGCCGTTCGTCGTTCTTCCAACAAAGCCCCGAAAATTCGCATCCAGTGATGTGGTCGCGTCGGTAGTACGGTCACCGTCGTGGCTACGCTAGTTAGGTCGTAGAAGTTCGAATTTGCCGTATCCGGTTGATATACGTCAATCCGATGACCGCGACGTTGGAGCGCCGCGACAACCTCAAATATGGCCTTCTTAGCCCCGCCAGATTGCAGGTTGTGGTAGACGGCGATGGTCACGTGATATAGGTGGTAGCGATTTTTGTCCGCAATCCTGACCATATACCCCGAATAATGGTAGGGGCTAAGCGTATGGCGCTCATTGCTCGAATATCATCATACAGTAAGCGACTCATTGCGGGTGCAATATCGGGATGTTTGCGAAAAAATATATATTTATTCCGTGTTGATAGGTAGATTGGCATTTTACGCTGGTGCTTAGATGAGGCCGAATGTTTATGCCAAATAACTGATTGCGGGCAATAGGAGATGGTGTAACCAGCTTCACGCGTTCGTTGACACCAATCTGTATCTTCCCAATAAGCGAAAAACACTTCGTCGAGTAATCCAATTTTTTTTATGACCTCGGTTTTAATCAAGAGGGCGGCGCCAGTCACCCAATCTGGTGATTGGACTGTATTAAACTGGCCGAGATCCTCGGTGTTTTCAGCCGGGTTGGTCATCCGGCCATTCCGAGGGTTCATGTAGAGGCCTATGACTTGAAATGTTTTTCGTCGGGCGTTGTCCATTACTTTTGGACCAACGATGCCGATTGTTGGTTTGGATTCCGCAAGTGAAACCATGGCCTTTAAAAAATCCGGATGTACCGATGTATCATTATTCAAGAGAAGGACGTACGTTGGCGGCTTTGAAGAAGCGAGAATTTGACGAAGTGCAAAATTGTTACCACCAACAAAGCCTAGGTTTTTTTCTACCTGAAGATAATGAACAGAAGCCGGAATTGAGCGTAATGCTTCGCGATCTTCCAATCTGGAATCATTATCGACCAAGTAGATGTGGTAGTTTGTGTAGGAGATGTTTTTTAGCGACGCCAAACATTCGAGCGTATCTTGTGCGCCGTTCCAATTCAAGACAATAATGTCAACCGACGGTTCGGTATTCATGTGCCGTTCTTGCCGACGGAATTATTTTCGAACATAAAAATCATTCACCTGATATCGCTCTTGTAATTTGTAACCAAAACTTTCGAGATAGTCTTTACTAGCGGTTTCTTTGAAGTTATTCTCAACCACGAGTAATGAAACTTCCCAAGCGCGCAGATTAAATCCTTTTAATACCGAAAGCTCGGTACCTTCGGTATCAATTGTGACAAAATCTATTTTTTTGGTCGGTGTGGGCAGTGACGCTGTAAACACCTCCGCACATTCGTCTAGTGTATCCACCTCAACGGTGATTTGGTGTATGCCTTGAAGAATGTCTTTGTGCGACTGAACGAGTCGTTGATCGACCTCTAGCGAACTAATCGCCTCGTACACTCCAGTGGTCATGTCAGCAACGTTAAAGTTGGCGGTTTGCTGATGATGTTCGCCAACGGCGCACATCCGAACATGTTTTCGATTCTTTTTCAGAGATGCTTCATGGACGGGATTGGCTTCAATACATAAACAATTCCAACCTTTTTGTTCAAAATGCAGCGTATTGCTACAGCTGAGACCATCCGCCGCCCCGACTTCGATACAAGTACCAATATAATTCTTGGGAAAGTACTTGGCGATTAAAAAATCCATGGGTGGATTAAATTGTCCATAATAATGATGACGCTTCTTATACCAGGCCCAATATTCAGCAATTAATGCGGCCTTAGCTCTTGTAAAGAAATGCATATAGGCGAAATAAGATAATGATATTTAGGTAGTTGTTGTGGAGAGTTTACCTCGCGAGTTCCCAGACCTTCATTTGTATCAGTAAATAATAATAAGCAAAAAGAATATTGAGTATCAGTCCGTAGGTACTATCGCGCCAACCACCAAGGATAATTTGGCGGCGAAAAAAGGTTTCGAAAGGCGCAAGAAAGATTTTCAAGGCATTCGTTCGGTACCCTTGCTGATAGAGGTTATGTGCTTCAATGTCGGTATATTTATTAAACTTTGTAACAATGCTGGCAATGCTTTTGTAGGAGTAGTGATCGATAAAGCCAAATGCGGCGCCTGTTACTCCGGGTACTTCGATAACTTCGTGAATTTTGTTTTTAAAAACGGAACCGGTCCGGCGAAACAGCCTTGGTTGTGAATACTGTTCGCAACGCATTTTCAATGGGTGACCCAGGAAATAGTTGTGATAGGGGATTGTATAAACTGAAACATCGTTAGGCATCTGGATAAGCTTTTTGATTTCTTGTGCAAGTTCGGACGTGACTCGTTCATCAGCATCGAGGCTCAACACCCACTCGCCGGTAGCCTTGGAGAGGGCAAATTGCTTCTGTGAACCGAAATCAGAATAATTGTTGGCATACTCGAAAATATTGTTTGTATACCGCAATGCTATATTTTTTGTATGGTCAGTAGAACCATCGTCGACGACGATGATCTCGTCGGCCCAGGAAATGCTTTGTAAGCAATCATTAAGCCACTGCTCTTCGTTCTTGGCAACGATGATGACAGATAATCTATTCATGGTTTTTTAGCAATCAATAACATGGCCTCACCAGCGCGGAATACGGTAGCGACGACATCAAGAAGTTGATAGGCATAGCGAATCGGTACACCAACAGTTTTTCGGCTATGACTGTCGAAAAAAATCGCTTGTGGGGCAAATCCGGCTTGTGTTAACAGGAATTGTAACGTCCGAGGAGAAAATTGCCAAATATGATCTTCAGGATGAAGAGAAACCCAACGGTCGCGATAGATACGTGACATGAAACTTCCAAAATTAGGAACTCCAATGACTAACAAACCACCGTTTTTCAATAATTGGAATGCCTTTCGAACAAACTCGACCGGTTGGTCAACGTGTTCTAATACATGGTTCGCAGTGATAACATCCAGCGATCCGTTCTGATGAGATACCTGAAAAATGGTAACAGGATCTGCTGTCAAACCGTACTTTCGCGCCTGGGCGCAGTTCGCTTCTGATATATCAACTCCGGTGGCGTGCCAACCAGATTTTTGTGCCGCTCGTATTAAGCCGCCAGTTCCGCAACCAACATCCAGTAGCTCTCCAGGGGCTTGACGGTAACGCTCAAGCAACGATACGACGCGAATGTAATGTGGGTCGTAGGTGGCGATGTTTGCTTCATATCCCTGGGCGTAACGTTCATCGTAGTGTTCATCAGTTGAGAGGGGAGATGTGCCGATGGTTACTGTCCGCACCTGCTGACAGGCAAGACAGCGTCCAATGCAGAATCCTTTGGCAGTAAAGAGCCGCTGGTATTTTGATTCACCACAATGGCATGGTCGTTCGGTCATACACGTTAGGTTAAATTTTCTTATTTAGGTTGAGCGGCCCAAATTTGCTTAATAAAATGATACTCGTTCTTATGGATAAATTTTGTCAATAAGAGTGTGGCACCATAAACGAGGGCAAGGATAATGATCATGAGAAGCAGATTCATTGACGGCAGAAATTTCCAAGCCACAAACATCAGTCCACAACCTCCGGCAATCTTTAAGAAATCATATCGTAATTGGCGGTACTGTAAATAGTTCCGAGAATAGTACGCGTAGAGCGCTAACATCATGACTTCGGAAATGATATTGCTTATGGCCGCACCTTTTATTCCGAGTCGTGGGATAAAAAAAAGATTGGCCGCAACATTGACGACGATGCCAAGAGCATTAAAGCGAACCATCATGGAAACTTTGTTGGCCGCAGTTAATACGCATCCGAGAATCGAATATGCGCTGACAAGCGCGATTATCCAAATGAGGATTTTTAAGATGTTACCCGAGTCATGAAAATTTTGGCCAAGGACAGTTGTTATGATCTTCGTTCCAAGTAGCGAAACGCCAAAAGCAATTGGAAGCCCAACCGCCGAGGTATACTTTATTGCCCGTGAAGCTATGAAGTTCGTCGCGCCCGCATCGGCGAAATTCTTGACGATGACCGGGAACAGGACGCCGGATATCGTCGACATTAAAATGATCAAGGCGTCGATAAATTTATACGCCGATGAATAGAGGCCAACCGCAGAGTCACTATGCAAAATACGAGAAATGAGAAATACGTCAACCTTGCCGTAAATGATATTAAATGTCATCAGTAGTGCGAACGGTATGGTAAGAAGAAGGAGGTGTTTAATCAAAATTCGATCAAATTGGACCGTAATTCGAAAGAAACGACGTGAAAAAAGAATGAAAAAAAGTGTGGAAACGAGACTTGACGCGAGGATGAGGGTAAAGAAAGCATTCAAGTTCGCTTTAAAATGAATTACAGCTAATAGTCCAACAAAGTTGAGCAGAATGCCGATGGTATTTGCCAAAGCCACAATTTGCATTTCTTCCAAGGCCGTGAGAATCGCATAGAACGGTCGGGCCAAAGCGTTGAGGAGCATACTGCCGCCCACGATATACGCTCCCAACCGAATAACCTGCGGATAGTGGAGGACATTGACGAAGATCACGAGTAGTAGATACATACCAATGCCGATCGCTGTTTGAACGATCAAAAAATTTCCAAAGTATTTGTCGGCATCTTCCCGTTTTTTGCTCACCTCACGAATCACGAGTTGTGATAATCCAAGATCGACGACGAAGCCAAAAAGTCCTACGATTGTGATAACCAACGAGTAGCGGCCATAATTCGTAACCCCCAGATACCGAATAGTAAAAATGGAAATGAAGACGCCAAGTCCGAGGGATATGAATTGCGAAAACGACAAACTGGCGAAATTCCTGGTGATAATCTGCATTTTATTCAATCGGGAAGGCATAGTCGATAGTATCAGACGATACGGTGAGTTGCGGTTACTGCGCTTTGTGCTTCATTCAAAACGCCCCATTTTCGCAAGGCCAATTTCTTTTGCCACCAAAGGTGCGGAAAGTTCTGATGGATGTATGAGTTGTGTCGATATGTTGCCCGAAGATGTTGATGATTCCGCATCCAAGCATCGACACGTTTCTCAAATAATTCACCGCCGTATTCGGGATATCGTTCGGAAGCGTTATTTTTCTCCATATATATCGGTTGTCGAAAATCTCTCGTTCGCACGAGGTAGCATTGATCGGAAAAACCATAACCGTAAAAAAAATCATTATCCTGGCTGGTCGATTCCTGCTCCGCTCCGAGATAGTTATTATTCCAGGTCGGATTTGCTATCACGATGTCAGGTCGTCGTTCTAAAATGTCGAGAGCTGGTGTAACCCAGTCCGATGGCTGTGGCATGTAGGTATCGCCGGCAAAATGCAGGATATACTCGGTCGAGCAAAGATAGAGGCTAACTAATTCAGCGATCGAATAATAATACCCCCGACCGAATGATTCCTTTGGAATTTGAAAAAAACGCAACGCTTCGTCCGCATATTGTTCGACTACGTAGTAGTCGTCAATAACGCCTTGACTTTTTATTCGGTCCGCCGCGGTTGTTACCGCCTGTGTGTCGCGGACATTATTGATGAATATGACGCGCCGAGTGAATGGGAATTGTTGATGGGCAATATTTTTTTCGAGATAGTTCGTAGTTAACAAAAAACGCCAGTCTTTGTCCCAGCATTTCGTTTCAAAAGTTACCGTTCGTTGTGGCATTTCCGTTGGAGGTATTGGTTGCTTCAATCAGGGCAGAATTTCCTCAATCAAAAAAATCTTTGCTATGTTCTAACACAAACATTATACTCATTTTCTTATAAGAAGTCAAACAGATATCACTTTCGGGTCATTCCCTAATAATGTAGTTTCCTGCAATTGCACAGAAAACCACGTTTTCTTCGCCGGAACAACGATTCGAGTTTAAACTTACCCTTTTGCAAAAATGACGAGGTTTAAAAACGCCCAGTGATTTAGCGAGCTAAAGGGTATGAATGAATTTCTATTTTTTTTCAGCTACAACTATATCTTGATATGAAAGAAACGCTGGTCGTCCGCACCAATTACCAAAGTGAATCGGTTCGGTGATAGTAAGTCCCAGCGAAATAAATTGCTCCCTTACGGATTTCTCTGTATAAGCAACTGCTGTTTCAGGTGCAACTTCATTTTCCAAGTAACACCCCTCTCGTCCATAAGGAAATCTTAAAGTACTCTTGCTCTGTGATGCCAAGGTACTCGATTCTTCATTTAGTAAGAAATACGTGGCAAATATCTTCCCACCTGGCTTTAATGTTCTAGAAATTTCTTTAAGGTATTGGTGTACATCAGATGACAGCATGTGTGTAAACACGGATGTCAAAAAGCAAAAATCAAACGTGTTGTCAGGGTAGGGAAACTTATAGCTTGATGCTTGGAATTTCCCCCGCGGATTATAAATTTTATTCCAAATATCAGCAAACTGGAATTGGAAATTAGGAAAGCGAACAGTAATGTTCTTTTTTGACCAATCTGTTCCTTCTTGGACGATGTCAAATCCTTCATATCGCCCCTCGGTGGAAAGATACTTAGTCAATGGTGCTGCCATTCTTCCAATTCCACAACCTACGTCGAGTACGGCTGCATTTTTTTGTAAATGGCCTAATTCAATGAAATATTGTAAAAAAACCTCTCCCAACTTCCGGTAATTTCCTCCGCCGATAAAAACTTTACCACGGGGAGGTGTTAAAGGATCGCGGAGTCCGAAAAGTTGTTCGAAAGTGTCTATAGGCCAATAGTATAGTGTTCGAATAAACATTAAACTTGACGGATGTCGAAAGAAAAAGGAACCCGACATGGCTTTTTTCAATGGATTTTTCATGTGAATTGAAATTAATACTCAGCTAAAATACAGTATACGCTTGTGTAAGAGGAAATCAAATAACATGGTAATTACCCTCAAGGCAGCGTCAATCTTTCTAGTTTAGAGTCTTGATCTCTTTCTTAAATCAACTATCCTGACTAGCCGTTACAAACGGCATGCAAAACATATTTCCATTGTTGATTGAACTGCATGTCGTTACCAGGTAATCTTTCTCCAATAATCCAGAATTTCTGGTAGTGTGGTGGCAAGAATATCAATTGATGGGTGCCAACCGGTTAGTTCGTGCAAATGTTGTGAGGAACCGGATAATACCGGTATATCAGACGGCCTCAGTCGTTCTGGGTCATGTTCGATGACAATAGCCTTGGAAGTTGAATTTCGTACCAACGTATCGAGTAGCTCCTTGATGCTGTATGTATTCCCTGAACAAACATTCACAATGTCATGTGCATGAGCTTGGTCGAGCAGCAAACGATATGCCCGAACGACGTCCCGCACATCGGTAAAATCGCGTCGGGCATCGAGATTGCCGACATGAATCGACGTCGCTTGACCGCGTTCTACACGAACGATTTGCTGGGCAAAATCCGAGGTGACAAACGACGGACTCTGTCCCGGACCGATGTGCGGAAAGCTCCGTGTAATGACCGTGGTGATGCCAGGGTAATCGTTTGATATAGATTCTTGGGCTAATTTTGACACTGCATACGGATTGTTTGGCGCGGTCGGGTGCGTTTCGGTGATCGGAATCGAGGCCGGGATGCCGTACACCTCGGCGGTGCTTGTCAGTAAAACTTTCGGCATATGTTGCAGTTCCGTGAGGGCGGTATAGACGTTTTTTGTACCATTGCGATTGACACGCAACGCATCTTCGGGGTGGCTCCAACTTTGTTTGACCGAGGTAAAGCCGGCTAGATGAAACACCTGGTCCGGTCGTACGTCTTGAATGGCCGTTCGAACACTGGCCATATCGGTCACTTCCATATGCATCACATGGTCGGAAGCTGTTCCCATCGTCGTGCCAAAAACCTCACTACCGTATCGCGAGAGTTCATGGGCTAGATATCGGCCGACGAAACCGTCAATTCCCGTAATGAATACTCGCATGTGGGTTACCGTTTGCTTGCTTGCTCGAGATCGGCGATGACCATCAATTCAACGAGTTTCGAAAAGCTCACTTTTGGTTTCCAGCCGAGTTCTTGCTGGGCTTTCGCCGGATTTCCGATGAGCAGATCGACTTCGGCCGGACGGAAAAACCTGGGATCGATGTCCACGATTGTTTGGCCGGTTTTTCGATCGATGCCCTTTTCGTCGACTCCCGTGCCTTCCCACGACAATTCGAAACCGGCGGCCGCGGCCGCGGTATCGACGAATTCTTTGACCGAGTGCGTTTCACCGGTGGCGACGACATAGTCAGTTGGTTTTGCCGCCTGGAGCATCAGCCACATCGCTTCGACGTAGTCCGGCGCGTACCCCCAATCGCGTTGGGCGTTTAAATTCCCGAGCGAGAGCTTTTTTTCATATCCAAATTTGATGTTCGCTAATGTGTGGGTGATCTTCCGTGTGACGAAATTTTCACCGCGTCGGGGCGATTCGTGATTAAAGAGGATGCCATTTGTAGCGAACATATCGTAGCTTTCCCGGTAATTAACGGTGATCCAATACCCATAAACCTTGGCAACACCGTACGGACTGCGGGGGTGAAATGGTGTACGTTCGGTTTGTGGGATTTCGGCTACCTGGCCGAACATTTCACTCGAGGATGCTTGATAGAATTTCGTGTTTATGCCCGAATCTCGAATGGCGTCAAGTAAGCGTAGTGTTCCGAGTGCAGTCACATCACCGGTGTATTCAGGAATGTCAAAACTAATCCGCACATGGCTTTGCGCTCCGAGATGATAGATTTCATCGGGTTTGACAGTTTTGACAATTTGATTAATTGAACTACTATCGCTCAAATCTCCGTAATGCAGATGCACCCGAGATTGGAGTTCAGGGGTATTCAGGATATGTTCAATACGCTCACGATTAAATGAGCTTGCGCGGCGGACGATACCGTGAATTTCATAATCTTTTGTTAGTAGGAAATCCGCGAGGTAGGAGCCATCCTGGCCGGTGATGCCGGTAATCAGTGCTTTTTTCATAAAAGTTACTACCGAATAACTGGTTCAGTATATCGAAATTTCAAGAATACGTCAAAACTGCCAGTCTACCGAAGACTGCTGTCAGAAGTTCACGAAGCCTGGACAATCTCGGTTAATTCCGCCGTCAGGGTACCGCTCGGTTTCCAGTTTGTGGCTTGTTGCAATTTTTGGTTATCGCCGTAAATATCCGGGACATCGTGTCGTTTGACTCGTTGCTGATCGAGGTGGATGGTAATGTTTTTATGTGAAGCTTTGATCATTGTTTGCAGTATCTCGCGCATGGAGAGAGAAGATCCATTGCATACATTGTATATTTCGCCGCTTGGGGCGTCGATCAGTATCTTCCAATACGCATCGATGACATCGTTGATGTTAAGAAAATCACGTTTAGATTCGATATTTCCGACGAGCAGTTTCCCGACATCACCAAGAGTGCGGATTTGTTCCGCGAACGAGCCGATGGAGAGATAGTTCGGCATGCCCGAACCGATGATGTTGAACGTCCTAGCGACGTTGATCGGTAAAGAATGTTTACGATGGAAATAAGACAGAACCTGTGTTTGCCACGCTTTAGCTAAGCCGTACATCGAGACGGGTTGGAGTGGGTGTAACTCGGTGATTGGGAGAGACTCCGGAACTCCGTATTCCGCTGCCGAACCGATGGCGAGTAACTTTTTCAGTGGTAGGTGTTCCTCTAACGTAATTTCGCAAATCCACTGGCTAATCGTCGCGTTGAGTGCGACTGCCGCTTCCAGTGTGGCGGGTTGCGGCGAACCGATGAGATTGACGATATACTGCGGTTGTAATTTTTTCAGCGTGGCCGATAGCGCGCCTCGATCAGTGGCGGATAACGCCGAGATCGGGATGTGCACGTGCGTGGGCGTCCGACTAAAACCAAAGAAATCATACTGTTCAGCCAGTCGGTGTGTTTGTATGTAGTCGAGGAAATGACTGCCGGTGAAGCCGTCGATGCCGAGAATGCAGACCTTATCCATTGGGGAGGAATTGATCCTTTTTTTCGTTGAAAATTCTCACCGCCGTTTCGTAATCGTCGACGCGGCCGATATCAAGCCAGTAGAAATCTTCGGTATAGCAACCGATCTTTTTTCCTTGGCGATGCAATTCCATCATCAAGGTCGGCATATCGTATGGTTTTCCTTGCGGGATAGTCTTGACTACATCGCGATTGAGAATGTAGATGCCGGAACTGACCCAGTAACTCAAGGTCGGTTTTTCATTGTAATTTACGAAAGCATTATCCTTGATTTCTAGAACACCCAAATCAATTTTCACTTCTCTCTTGGCTGTGCAGATCGTCACATCGTTCTTCTGGGCGATATGATAGTCATAGAGCTGCTTAAAATTAACGGTCGTCAATAGATCGCCGTTCATGACCAAAAAATGATCATCCAGTTTGTCGACGAGCGCGACCGGACCCGCGGTACCGAGCGGTTGTTCTTCGCGAGAGTAGGTGATGTGCATACCGAGTTTGTCGCCATTGCCGAAAAAGGTCATGATTAACTCGGCCAAATGATTGACCGCCAGGACTGCGTCAGTGAAGCCGTAGTGTTTCAATTGGCGCAACACCACCTCGAGGATGGGGACATCGCCGACCGGAACGAGCGGCTTCGGTAGGAATGTGGTGAACGGTTTCAGTCGCGTGCCTTTTCCGCCGGCAAGAATGACAGCCTGCATAGTGTTAGAGGTTATAGATATCCGGTTTGTACCGATCAAGATTGTTCCCTGATTTGAACCAGGCAATCGTTTCCTCCAACCCCTGTTCGATCGAATGTGTCGGTTGCCAATCCGTGAGCGAACGAATCTTCTCGTTGCTGCCTAGCAATCGGTCGACCTCGCTTTTTTGCGGACGAAGCCTAATTTTCTCCTCAATCAATTTTGCCTTCGGTTCGATCATCCTCACCAAGGTATCGGCGATATCGCCAATTGAATGTTCTTGTTGCGTGGCGATATTCAATTCCTGCCCGATTGTTGCATCAGCCTGGGCGATGGCGACAAAAGCGCGGGCTGTATCTTTGACGAAAACGAGGTCTCGCGTCGTCGTGCGAGTACCCATTTTAATTTCCAACGAACCGGATAGTAATTGTGAGATGAGCGAGGGGATGAATGCCCGAGCTGATTGACGTGGTCCGTACGTATTGAACGGACGGACAATGGTTACCGGTAATTCAAAGCTGCGATAGAATGATTCAGCGATGCGGTCGGCGCCGATTTTCGTGGCCGAATATGGCGACTGTCCTTGGAACGGATGTTTTTCGTCAATCGGTACGTATTGCGCAGTTCCATATACTTCCGATGTCGAAGTTACGAGCACGCGTCGTGTTTCATGTTGGCGGCAGGCTTGTAAAACATTCAATGTTCCACGGATGTTCGTATCGACGTAACTGTCGGGTGCCGAGTAGCTGTAGGGAATGGCGATCAGTGCAGCCAGATGGAAAACGATATCCATATCTTTCACTGCTTCACGCATGCAGTTCGGATCCCGAACATCACCAGGCATAACGTCGATGAGTTGCTTTTGCGCCACACCGAATGAGTCGATCCAGCCCCAGGAATTGAAGGAGTTATAGTACACTAGAGCACGTACACGGCATCCTTGGGCGAGTAACTGTTCAACAAGATGACTACCAATAAAACCGTCAGCACCAGTGACGAGAACGCGTTTTCCTTGAAGTGTAGACATACGTATTTGATTAGTTACGATGCTAACGGTAACAATATGGAGATGGTTTGTCAATAAACGACATGACACACGTTAGCATGATATTTCCACATGAATGACGTACATCCTTACGTTCTTCAACTATAACCATCAGCTTTACAAAAGATATTTTTATGGTATAATAAAAAGGAATCAGATGATATGTAATGAGTAAATTCGAAAAAGTAAAGTAGATCTTAAGCTCAGGGTAATCTTCAGTCGTCTATTTGGAAATAGAGAAGCAGGCTAATCATGAAGTACATCTCACCGCTGTTCTCGATCTCGCATAAGAAGGTTAAATTTTTTTCTGTAGCCACAATTATTTTTTGTGGCGTTTTTATCGTATATTCCATTTCTAGTGGGCTGGAAAAAACAGTTGCGACTTCAACAAAGATGACAGTCAAACCAGCATTGGCTTCAAAGCCGAAAAAACCAAAGCCGTTCCATATGGTATCGTTGACGTTCGATGATGGGACGGAGGAGGTCTATCAAAATGCTATACCGATATTGAATGCCGCACACCTCAAAAGCACCCAGTACATCATCACGAATTATCTGGATGGCCACGATCCAAATTTCATGGATGCTTCCCAAGTACAAACACTGTATCACCAGGGACACGAGATCGCCTCACATACACAATCGCACCAAGATTTAACATCGATGTCGATGGAGCGCGTCGATACTGAACTCCAAGGATCGAAAAAGGATCTAGAGAATCTCGGTATTCCGGTCGTGGACTTTGCTTATCCCGGCGGCTTGTATAACCAACCGGTGGAAGCTGCTGTACAGCGGGCGGGTTATGAATCCGGGAGGAAACTTGAGAATGGTCTGCCGCTCAAAGGTGGCAACCCGATGGAAATGCCGGCAATCATCGTCACTTCCGATATACCGGTAACAAAAATTCTGGATTTATGTGTGTGGGCACAGAACAACGGACGATGGTTGGTGTTGGTTTTCCATCGGGTAACCCCAGCGCCGGAACTCGATTTGACAGGAAAACATCTTTCCATTACGACCGGTGAACTAAAGTCGATCGTCAATCTCCTCATTAGTCATAAAATGAATGTCGTCACGATCCAGCAAGGACTCGCAACGGAATCAAAATTACTGCAATAATTTCTGGTACTGATAAGAATTAACTATGCATTGGCATATCTTGAGACATAGAAAAACTTTCCCCTGGCTACATATTATAAAAGTGGTAGTCGTCTTGATTCCGATTTGGATTTTCGTTTCTTTAATAAACGACCATATTTTCTTTAGCCGCACGCTCAACTACATGTACAAGCCTGGTAGCAAAACCCAAGCCGTTCATCCACAAACTCCTAACCAACTTCTCAAAACAGCTGATTCAGTGCTCAAGTGGCGCATTTCAGTCGATAATTTCGTATTTAACGTCACAATCCCGCGCCTCATCGAAGCGGTGCGCATTTGTGTACAACTTGATCCGGGAACCCAGTCCTACATCGCTTTAACTGCTTCCGGTGCAAAAGGATTAAACATCAAAAAGGTTATCAAAGCCGCGAGTTTGGATACCCTCTCCTGGAGACATGTCACGACTGGTAATCTGACGTTATGGATGCGCGATAAGCATGTCACCGAAGAGAAGATAACGACCGGAACAGGAAAAAGGGCGGTCACGAAAACGATTACCACCGAGCGAACAGTCGTCCAATATGACTCGGTTGACGCTTTCCGGGCTAATCCGCCGGCAATGAGTAGTGTCGGATTAGTCGGCGTCGATCGGATGGCCTTTGCAACAGTGAGTAACTATAAGCCAAGCACCTCGCCGGTTACTTTTAATCATACACTTCGTGGCAGTCACCAATTGTATGTTTATGCGGCCAATGAAGATTTAAAACTTTCGTTCGATAAAATAGACCTTAATCGTGCAATGGGAGCTGACATGGTAACCATTCGTGTGGCAAAAGTGGCCGATGCAACTGCCGATGGTCGGACGTGGATCAAGTCCATAACAGTCGGTGATGACGGGTTAACTGGTAAAGAGGGGATCCACGGCAAATCCCAGCCGGTCGTGATCAATATTCCAAAAGTCACGCCGGGTATTTACTTTATTGATATTAGCGCCAGCGACGATGTATTGTTGGCGAATTTTTCCAGTGCACAGCATGATATTTCATTTAACGGTCGAGTGTACCTGGCTGAAGGTCTAGCATATGGCCAATCGTTGTACACACCGGTTGTTTTGCAATCGAACGGTACATCAGTAACAGTGGCAGCCAATCATGATCAAGGTAAACAAGACGTCGCAATCGCTGGTACTAAAGTCACTGTTCAGGATGTAAAAGTCAACCACGTGGTGAGTAAATTAACCGGAACAACAACGATTGATATCCCGAAAGGCGACATTATAGTGACTAGTGACGGATTACTCTCATTCGGTGGTACACAACTCATCCCTGATGGCGCCCGTGGAATTGATGTTTCCTCTGCGACACCTGATGTTAGCGCCGTCGATTACATTTTAGCCGATTACGTTCCGAATACGAGTGGTACGTTACAGGCCGACCAAACATATACTTTGGACAATCTTTCATTGCTCGGGAAAACGTTAACGTTCAGTATTGACTCGCCGGGCATGCAAGCTTCCGGTGCAACACTCGGACTTCGCGATATTCGTGTTACCCTGGTACGCGGTGTGTTCCCGTGGAAAAAGGTCTTTCAGAAACTCCATTTGATGAAATAACCATGCGTCGCGTAACGTTTTCTATTCCCTGGCCGCTCAGTGCTAAAGAAACCCGCGATATCTTATCATTTGTGTTTCAAGTAACACTCGTCAGTTATCTTGGTTTGTATCTCATTGAAAACCTTCGTCCGGGATTCGTTACTTTTTTCTACAACCTCGATTCCTTCTTGTGGGCGGCCATCATCACCGGTGTTCTTTCAAGTGTTTGGCCCGCGATTGTGCCGGAATCAAAAAAGTTACTCTCAAAACCAACGTGGAAAGACTTTGTTTGGATGGGTCTACTGGCAATCGGGACAGTGGCGGTGGTGTGGTATAAAACATCGTCAGTCGGTTGGTTAGTTCGAGTCATCGCGCCGTTGTCCGGACTGATTGTTCTTGGTTTGTCACTGCTTGTCTACTATGACCGAGACGACGACCCAGAATCCTCCGAATAGCAAGGAGCGGTGGTATGCCGCGCCGTATCACGATCTAACGCGGCCGTCGTTGGCGTTTCGCCTGACAGCGGGTCTGCTGATTATCGGGTGGATCGTGCTGACGGGGTGGATCGTAACGAAGACGCAAACTGTCGGCTCGCCGGATGAAGCGGCGAATCGGTTATTCATTCAGCATCTCGCTCAGACCGGTTCGTATCGCTTGAGTGAAGGGTTGACGGCCGCTATGGTCTCTTTTGTGCATCCGCGGAGTATCGCTGTCGTAGGCCAAGATTTGGCCTCAGGGAGCTTTCTGGGGCTCATTCAAGCTGGCGCTTTGATAGCAAAACTCTTCGGTCTCGGCGCGGAACGTTTTCTGATACCACTCTTGATGTTGGGCGCATTGTTGGCGATGTATGACGTCTTTCGGCGCTTCTGGGGACGGTGGTGGTCATTACTCGGTGTTGTTCTCCTCGCTTTGCATCCGGCGTTGTTCGAATTTGCCACCTTGCCGTACATGCACAACGGCGCGTTCGTGGCCGGATTGATGATTGCTGGATGGGCACTCTTACGTTTACTCGAACGCCCGAGGTTTTGGTTCGCCGTCGTCAGCGGTGCGGCGTTTGGGCTAGCACTGTTCTTTCGCCCAGTCGAAGTGCTTTGGACGGCGCCAGCAATTATTATTGTTCTGCTTGCGCGGAAGCTCTGGCGAGAGTTAATCGTGGTTGGCGTGGTAACATTGTTCGTTCAGATGCCGTGGCTGTTAGCCAATCATGCCATCTACGGTTCTTTCCTATCGTCGGGGTACACACCAAGCGGCGTTTTTACCGATAGCGTCAATGCGGTTGCTTCCGTGGCGGCGCCGGCAAAAACACTCTTCACGCCGCCAGGCGGTTGGAGCTGGCACTGGCTGTCGTCGACCTGGTGGTATTTCATTCTCCTACTTCCTACTTGGTCCTTGATGGGGCTGATTGCGATTAGTCGGTATTTTCGAAGGAAATACGTGACCTGGTCAAAGTCGTTCAAGTTGTCGGTCATGAGCCTCATTGCGATTTTTCCGCTGGTTTACTACGGGTGCTGGAATCTGTATCCGACCACGCCGTCCGGAGATGTCGGTGCGCTGGCGTCTTACGCACGATACTGGTTGTCGTTGTATGTCATGCTGGTGCCCGGCGTTATCATTACCTTGAGATTATTTACCCGGCGATGGTTGGTGGTCGTTGTGGCCGCGGTGATGTTGTTTTCGCAAGGATGGACGATTTGGCAACACCCGGTATCCGGCTTACAAGCACGTTTTTCTGCAGATCAACTTCATCAGATAACACGGCAGAATATTCTTCGAGTTACTGAGCCGGGGAGTGTGGTTATCGCCGGAGCCGCCGATAAATATATCCAAGGCGATCGATTGGCGCTCTTTCAGTTGCCGACGAATGTGGCAGAGTGGCAAGCCTTACGCACGCTGGTGCAACAGCGCCCGGTGTATGTCTATGAACCGGTCGGTACGCCGGATGCGAGTGTGATGAATAGCTACGGCCTGACGGTGACGATACAACAAGCGTTCGATAAAGATTCGGTTTGGAAAATCACGCCGCTATGAAGTACCGCACACCCATTCTGTTTGGTTTCACGGTGGCACTATGGTTGGTTGTGGCCGTTGTTGTCGCGAGAGCAAATCTCCTCTGGCCGAGTCCAGTGCTATTTCGTTGGCACAATCTTCATCAATCGTCAGCTATGTTTCGATGGCAGAAAATACCGACTATGGGAAAGGATGTCATGGTGACGAACGCATCGACGTCGTTTCTGGTGGTGGTGCCGCGAAAATTTTCTCACGGGACACTGTCGATCTCAACTGTTGCTTCTGACGGATTTTTGACGGTCACCGTTCCTTCGCGAGCCGGATTGAGCGCAACGATGAAAACCGTTGCGGCCGGCCAGCCGGCGGAGGTGGACCTTGATTGGTCGACGCTCGCGGTCGCGACGCGGGCATTCAAAGTAACCGTTTCAGCGGTTGATACGTCGGTTCAATTGCGCGACATCAATCTAACACTTACGCCATGACTCGTTTCCAAGAATACACGGTAGCGATCAATATTGTCGGCTTGGCGATAATAACTGCGCTGGAGCAGTGGCGTCCGGGCTTTGTCTCACTTGGTCTGTCTTTCGGTTGGATCTGGTTGATGGTCTTGGCAGTGATATCGCTTGTCCTACTGGTACCATCGGAACATTATGATACTCGCCACGATACGACCACGACACGATCGGGTTGACCGATGAGTCGGATCAGAAGTTGCTGTTGATTGAGGTCGATACCAAGAATCTGAATATGTTCGTCAAATGTACGTTCAAGGAGAGTACTTCGCCCTTGTTGATCGCTGACGCTTTGGATATGTACTGTATGGTCGTCGATAGTCAGCAAAATATTTTGTGGATCAATCCACTGAGCGAAGAGCGTTGGTGCGGCAAACCGGTCGATCAACTGCGGGACTCCTTTTTGATTAATGGTCGAAAGATCGGCGCCAGAAATCCATAGTGGCGGTTGGTGTGTATCCGGCCACCACACCGAGTCGGCAGCGCCGAGCGTCGTGGTGGTTGCTCGGTGTGTGATCGCATCATACTGCAAGGTAATAGTAGTTTGATCAACAGTGTTGTGGATGGCGACAGCGCCGGCGAGTGGTAAAAAAAGCCACGATCCATCGCGCTGCAGTACGGTTGTGGCCGTATCTTGGCCGAAGGTTTGTTGACGAGTCACATTGGTTGTCGTGGCGGTGCTGATAGTAGCCCACACCACATCACCGTCGAGGACAAACGATGTTGCTTCGCCAAGAACAGTAGTTGTTCGCTGTAGTGTGTCAAATCGTACGACATGGCCAGCTGACAAACCATAACAAACACTGCTCGATGACGTGTCCCAAACTGGAACATCGTCGACATCAACTATCCACGGATCGGACGGTTGTTTAGTGATGATGGTTGCTTGACCAGATTGCCAGAAGGCGAGGTTCTGTTGATTGTTGCTGCCACTGACTGCGGTGGGTTGATGCTGCAGTGTAAGTAGTGCGCCGCTCGTTGGCCACACTTCTGCCACCTGCCAGGTTGTGTCGTGTACCAGAATACGGAAAATACTTTGATGGTCGGATGTAGCCAGTACCGTCTGTGCTTCGGAAAGTGGCAAATCATTGACTGAGAAACTTGCGGGGAAGAGTTGTACCGGACCGATCACCTGGGCTACTTTTCCTGCTACTCGGATGGTGTGTCGCCAGACACTGTAACCAGATCGTTGTAGTTCGACGGTGTAGACGCCGGGCAGCAAATGCGTGATGTGTTGCGGTGTTTGGCCTTGTGGTTGGCCGTTGAGAAGGACGGTAGCTCGGGGAGAACTGGTAATATAAACGGCGCCAGTGGCGGAAAAACCTGAATGCCAACCAGTCCACCGCCAACCACTCGTCCAGATGATAACGATCGGTGCACTAATACAAAAAATCAGAATGGCGAAAGCGGAATAGAATCGGCGAAAATTTCGAGACATAGCTTGCGTTGACGCTGTGGTCGTGGACTGCTAGGATACCTTCGTTGCGGTCGTACTAGCGCCGCAAGTCTACCATATATTGCGCCACATCGTCACCATGCCCGAATCCTTTTCCGTTTCCGGCGGTCGACCGCTCCACGGCACCATCACTTTATCTGGCGCCAAGAACGCTGCCTCAAAAATCCTGTTGGCGACGATGTTGAGTGATGAGCCGTCGACGATTGATAACGTCCCACTCCTAGGAGAAACCGATATTGCTGCAGAACTTATTACCTCGATCGGCGGTCAGGTTACGAAAGATGGTCATCGGTGGACGGTTCAGACGCCGACCATCCAGCACAACACAGTTCCGCAACTTAGCCGCAAAAATCGGTTACCGATACTGACGTTGGGTATTTTGGTGAATCGCACCGGCGAAGCAGAGGTGCCGGTCGTAGGAGGCGATGCAATCGGTCCACGGCCGGTCAATTACCATTTAGCAGCGCTTAAAGCCATGGGCGCACAAGTTGAAGCGACGGATCATAGTTTTCGAGCAGTAGCAAAACGTTTGAACGGGGCGGAACTGACGTTACCATATCCGAGCGTTGGGGCAACCGAAACGATTGCCTTAGCAGCGGTGTTAGCCAAGGGCCGAACAATTCTCCACAATGCAGCTATTGAACCGGAGGTTATTGATTTGATGCAGATGTTACAGACGATGGGCGCGATTATTGAATTTGGTACTGATAGAACGCTCATTATTGATGGTGTGGAGCGTTTACACGGTACAACCTATCGCGTTATTCCCGATCGGATTGAAGCGGCATCGTTCGGATGTCTCGCGTTGGCTACCGGTGGCGACATTTTTGTCGAAGAGGCGCGCCAGGCCGATCTGATTACGTTTTTAACGACCATCCGCCGTATGGGTGGGCAATTTGAGGTGCTGCCGACCGGCATTCGTTTTGTATCTCGTGGAGCCTTGAAGGGCGTGGTGGTAGAAACCGATACACACCCTGGTTATATGACTGATTGGCAGCAACCGTTAGTGACCGTCATGACTCAAGCGCAAGGCCAATCGACGGTACACGAAACTGTTTATGAAGATCGCTTTGGATACACGAAAACATTGGTGGCTATGGGTGCGAATATTACGACCAGTACAGATTGCTGGGGCGAGTTACCGTGTCGATGGTGGGCCCATGGTTACGTTCACAGTTGTAAAATTATTGGGCCGACAAAACTTCAGCCAGCTGAAATTATTATTCCCGATATTCGCGCCGGTATGGCACATCTCATCGCTGCTTTAACGGCGAACGGCACTTCCATGCTGACCGGTGTCGAGCACCTTGATCGTGGTTATCAAGACTTGGTTACTCGCTTACAACAACTCCATGCCGACATCAAACGAACATAAGTCACCGGTAAAAAAAAGTACCCGACCGCTCTTCGTCGTTCTACTCTTGCTTGTTGGTTTTGTCCTTGGTGTTCTGGTGACTGTTGTTGATCAACACTCACAAGAACCGACGACACTCAGTGCAGCGATCAGTAAGCTCGTCCCGGCGCCAAAAGGCGCGGATTTTCAGCAATTATTACAAGTGTGGAACCAGGTGCATACGCAGTACGTGAACGCCAATGTCAATGATCATGACTTACTTCAGGGTGCGATGACGGGTTTGGTAGCCGGACTTGGCGACCCATATTCTGAATACATGAATGCGGATACGGCGAAGCAATTCCAATCGGAAATCAGTGGAACGTTTGAGGGCGTCGGGATGCAAGTTGGGTATAAAAACAATAAAGTCACGATTATTGCTCCATTGCCGGGATCGCCGGCGGAGAAAGCTGGTTTGTTGGCGGGCGACATGATTGTGACTGTGGATGGAAAAGATACGAGTGCTATGACGCTTGATGCAGTGGTGTCTGCCATTCGAGGGAAGCAAGGAACCACAGTAACATTAACTATCCAGCGAGGAACTGATCAGCAGCAAAAATCGTACACCATTACTCGTGAATCGATCACCGTTGATTCGGTTCAAGCAAAAGTAACAACCTATAACGGTAAGAAAATCGCCGAGTTCACGATTAGTAGTTTTGATCAAGATACTGGCGCACAATTACGAACGAAAGCAAAAAACATTAACGCTGCATCACTCGACGGTATTCTGCTCGATGTTCGAAATAATCCCGGCGGATATCTCGATCAAGCGATTGACGTCGCCAGTGAATTCATGCCATCCGGCGTGGTGGTTTCGGAAATTGACCGGAATGGAAAAAAGAATTCATACTCAGCGAATGGTCGAGCCGATCTCGCGAAGGGAAAAATCGTAGTGCTCGTCAATGGCGGAAGTGCATCGGCCTCGGAGATTGTTGCTGGTGCGCTACAAGATTCTGGTCGGGGAACAATTCTCGGTGAGCAGACGTTCGGCAAAGGCTCGGTGCAGGATTATCAAACTTTAGCTGACGGCTCAAGTCTGAAATTGACGATCGCAAAATGGTATACCCCGAAGGGGCGGTCAATTTCTGAAAAAGGTATTACCCCGGACGTGGTGGTCAAAGCAGCAGCGGCTACAGCCGATACTTCTGACGATCCACAACGCACAGCGGCGCTTGATCTCCTGAGTCCAAAGTCATGAAAGTTCGACTCGAACAAGCTGTTTCAGGACTTGGTCGGGTGCACGACATCGTCGAGGTCAGCGAAGCGTATGCGCGGAATTATTTGTTGCCGAAGAAGATAGCCGTTCTGGCGACGACCAAGGTGTTAGCCGATCAGGCTCGTCTCGTTGCTACTGCCCAACATCAAGAGGAGCGGCTGCGGGCAGACCTGAATCGGCTTCGGGGGCAGGTGCAATCAAGTAGTATTCATCTCATCGGCAAGGCAAATGCACAAGGGAGATTATTCGCAGCTATTAAGTCGTCAGCAATTATTGCTGCGCTGCAAAAACAACTGAACGTACCAATGATTGATGGTAGGTGTGAACCGGATCATGTGAAGACACTTGGTCGGCACACGTTACAACTGAAGATTGCCGGTCAGAGTATTCCAATAACTGTTGAGGTTATCCATGGCTAAACAGACGCGTTATATTTTTGTTGTCGGTGGAGTGTTGTCTGGATTGGGGAAGGGGATTGCCGTTTCCTCGATCGGATTACTACTGAAGAGCCGTGGCTACCGTGTGGCGGCGATGAAAATCGATCCGTATATCAATGTTGATGCCGGGACGATGAATCCTACCGAGCATGGCGAGGTATTTGTTACCGCGGATGGCCTCGAAACCGATCAGGATATTGGCAATTACGAACGTTTCTTAGATACGGAATTAACGCGCCATGATTACATGACTACCGGTCAGGTCTATTTGTCAGTGATTGAACGCGAACGGGCGCTGGGGTACAACGGAAAGTGCGTGGAGGTTGTTCCACACGTGCCAGAGGAAGTCATTCATCGGATTACGACTGCGGCGCGCGTCAACCGTTCAGATATTCATATTGTTGAAATCGGCGGGACTGTTGGCGAATATCAGAATATGCTGTTTTTGGAAGCAGCGCGTATGATGCATTTACGCATGCCCGGACGCGTTCAATTCGTCCTGTTAAGTTATTTACCAATACCCGGTCAGCTTGGAGAAATGAAGACCAAGCCGACGCAGTATGCAGTTCGAACCCTCAATGCCGCGGGTATCCAGCCGGATTTCATCCTTGGTCGCGGAGCAGTGCCACTCGATGCACCACGAAAAGAAAAATTATCAATCAATTGTAATATGCGCCCGGAAGATATTATTTCCGCGCCGGATGTAAAAAATATTTATCATATCCCACTGAATTTTGAAAAAGAGCGGTTGGCAGAAAAGATTTTAACGAAGTTCAAGATGCCGGCTCGTCGGCGAGATTTACAACAATGGAAAACATTTGTTCGACATAGTATGTCGACAGCTGAACCGTTACGCGTCGGTATTGTCGGAAAGTATTTTGCGTCAGGAACATTCACCTTGAGCGATTCCTACCTGTCGGTGATTGAGGCCGTTAAGCATGCAGCTTGGTCGCTGCGCCGCCCGGTGGAAATTACCTGGCTCAACGCCGAACAATACGAAACGAATATAGCATCACTGAAGGAATTGCGAGCTTTTCATGCGCTGATAATTCCTGGCGGTTTCGGTTCACGCGGTGTGGAAGGAAAAATCGCTGTCATTCAATATGCTCGTCAACAGGCTATCCCAATTCTCGGTTTGTGTTACGGCATGCAACTCATGGCTGTCGAATTTGCCCGTCACGTATTGAAATGGCGTGATGCGAATACGACGGAAGTGGATGTCGCAACGAAGCATCCGGTGATTGATCTGTTACCGGAACAAGAACGGCTAATGAAGGAACATCATTTGGGCGGTTCGATGCGACTGGGGGCGTATCCGTGCCGATTGACGTCCACAACAAAAACTGCGGCAATGTATGACCGGCGGCAAGTGATCGAACGGCATCGCCATCGCTATGAATTTCAGAATCGTTATCGACAGGACTTTGAACGAGCCGGAATGGTAATTGCCGGCGTGGAACCAAAGCGTCAATTGGTAGAAATTCTGGAATTACCAAGCCATCCGTGGTTTGTCGGTACACAATTCCACCCGGAATTTCTCTCCCATCCGTTGCAGCCGCATCCATTGTTCGTCGGCTTGCTTCGGGCTGGTATTCAGCGAAAAAAAACAAAATGATTATCGCGATCGTTGCCGACGATATGAATCAGCGCCAAGTGGTACTTGATGTGTTCGCTGAGTATCACATGAATGGTGATGTTCGGATGGTTGTCAATGACAAGTCGCATATTGACTTACCTCTCGGACGTGACGTTATATTAGCCGAAGCTCGGCAGCGGGTGCTGATGGCACAACGGCGTTACCCGGATGCAAAATTGGCCGGGAGCTTGGCCGCGGGTTTGGTGATGTTACCGGGGGGCGCTTTTCTCAGTTGTGCAGCTATTCTTCGTGGTACCGGGGGGCACGAAGCAATTGGCTGGAGCTCTCCACGCCCTATACCCGAAACACTGGTTCAAGAAATTACCGCGGGAGGAGATTTTACTACCTTAGTACGTGAGTATCGTCAGCATTGGCAATATGTTGATACATTTTCTTTACCGGATATTGATGAATTACTCAGTCACCATCGTTCGTTTACCGAGGCGCTGGGTGAGGCAGTGAGCGCGATGACGCACACATAATACAAAACCACTTCCGGGTGGCGGAAGTGTTGGTTGTCGATTATCGGACGTGGATATATCGTCGTTTGACGCGGCGACCGTCGTGACGAAGCTTCGTTGTCGTTTGAAAGGTGATGATGCCTTTCTTTTTTGCGAATAGCGTATCGTCGCCGCCTTTGCCGACGTTGTCGCCAGGCAGGAACGATGAACCGCGTTGACGAACGAGAATAGCTCCGGCAGTGGCGGGTTGGCCGGCGAAGAGTTTAACACCGAGTCGTTTGCTTTGGGAGTCGCGGCCGAGACTGGTAGAGCCGCCTGATTTAGTGTGGGCCATAGAAAAGGATGAAACGTCAGATGGTGAGACGAGTGTCTAGCGTTGCGAAGAATACCGTATCCACGGGATGATGTCAACTCCTGGCTGGTGTACGGCAGAATTACGAGCCAGTTCCGCCCTGGAAGGTGACTAGAGGAACGATACCGACAGTTGCTGGGGTTTGATAGCTCTTCAGATGCGTCAAGAGGGTCTGACGCTGGGCTTCGCTTACGCGGAGTTGTTTGGCGGTAACTTGGTCGCCGCTCAACGGCTTGTCCTGCCAGAACGACCAACTTTGCCAGGCGGACCAACCGAACCAAAGTAAACCGATGCCAAGAGCGACAACGCTGAGCCACCGATTGAGGATTTTTGTACTGCCAGAAAATGAGGCGGGGAGGGTCATTGTGGTATTACTGCCATTGGGTGGAGGCGACAATTGTTGCCGTTACATCATTTGTTTTTACCCCAGGTCCAAAATCGATATTTTGAATAGCAATGAGCGGAGTGTGTGATTGCAGATCGTTGACGGCGGCTAAGATATTGGCAAGTGAGCCATGGAGGGTGAGGGTCACGGGGCGGGTGATTAAGGCCCCAGTTGGGGTTGCATCTACTATGGCCGGGTCAGCCATCGTCAGTTGGTGTGTTTTTGCTTGCGCCGAAAGAAAGGCAAAGAAATCATTTTCCTTTGCAAAGAGCCAAACATACGGCGCGAGCTCAGCTTGTTTAGTGGTAATAGTGCCGACATCCTGTGTTAACTTTTGCAAATTTGATTGCTGTTGTGTAATAACTGTTGTTGATGTTCGATCGTTGTCGATGGCGGTGCGAGTTACCTGTATCTGTGGCATAATCCAGATGAAGTCAACTACGGCACAAGCAACAATGATGCCGCAAACAATACCCAGACGAATGAGGATAGCCGTGCGGTGGGTCATGACGTTGGAGGGAGTATTTGCCCCGAGTAGTCAAACGGAACGGCGGTTCGTTTTGATGCGGTGGAGGTCGTGGTAATCTGCGCAAGTTTTGTACTACCCTTGAGCGCCTGATCAAGCGTCAGGAATGTTTGGCGGCTATCGGCTATACCGACGAGGTGGAAGGCGCCGTTATTTTGGATGCTCAAGAGTGATAGTGTGACGCCGCTCGGGAGTAAACTGATAATGGTGGTGGTATTGATCGACCATGGGCGCGGTGTGGCTAAGGTGGTGTTCAGGGCAACGATTGTGCGATTGAGTTGGGTCGTCGTTGCGGTGATGTCAGTACTGGAATTTTTTGCTTGCTGTTGTTGAATCGTGGTCAGTGTATGGTTGACCTCCTTGGCGTGACGAGCTAAGACATACCAGGTGGTGGAAAATGTCGCGGTGCTGAGAATAGCGAAGATGGCTAAGAGTACGCTCGCCGAAAACCAATGACGGTAGAGCCACGAAGATTCAAGATCGTGTTTTTGTTCGGGAGGTATCAGGTTCAGGATAATCATGCGATTACGTGTGCGATTCACGCATAGCGAGACCGAAAGCTGTGGTGTAGGTGAAACCGAGGTCAGCTGGGAGTGTAGCGTCTGTTTTCATCAATTGCGTGTACATCCATGATGGAGTGACGACGACGGATTGTGAAAGACGCTGTTGGAGCTCGTAATCAATATTTCGGAGGAGTGCTCCACTGCCGTTCACGGCGATAGTCGAAATTGGTCGGTGGTCGATGAAATGGTCCTGAAAAAAAGCTTCGACGTCCGCAACCGCTTCAGCAATGGCATCGATGTGGGGAGCGAGAACCGATCGCAGTAATCCTTTGCCACGTTTCGGATCAAGGCCAAAAAGTACCTTGGCTCGCTCTGCTTGTTCAATCGAAATATGTAATTCATCAGCGATGTATTGGTTCAGCTCGCGGCCGGCATATCGTAGCGTATTGCTAAACTGAACAATGCCGTGATCAACGAGAATAAGGGTCGATCGGCTGCGGCCTAAATCAAGGATAATACGGGTATCATCCGGTGGTTCAGGACCAAGCATGGCGCGCGCGATAGCCACGGATTCGATTTCGGCCGAGATGACGTGTAATCCCGCATCAGTCAGGGCATGGAGATATTCATCAGTTGTCGTTTTTGGCGAGGCGCCGAGTAAAACTTGTGGTTGACCAAGTGAATTCAATTGTTCAAGACGGTGCCAGTCCCAATAGACCTCGTCTGGACCGTAAGGAATATGTTGATTGAGCGAATTTTGGACGGCTTCCTCCATTCGATTTGTACTATCGGCAGGCAGACTTATGAGTTTGACAAAGGTATGTCGCTCCGGCAAAGCCACACTCACATTTTTGGTGTGAATGCCACTAGCGGAAATGAGCGATTGGAGCAGGGCGCTAACGTCGGCTGGATGTTGGATGTCACCATCAACGATATACCCGGCCGGCACAGGTATTTCTGCGCGGACGTGAAGCTTCCACCGGTGCCCGCGTTGCTCGAGGGTGACAAGGCGGATAATGGAATCGCTAATATCGAGGGCGACAGGGAACATAATTAATTAATGGCGCTAGAGAGATTATACATCGGCAGGAGAATGGCTATGGCCATAAAGGCGACGGCGACGCCCAGCACGAGCAGGAGCACCGGTTCGATAATTGTTGACATATTTGACATCGTTTGATCAACCTCTTCTTCGAGAAAGGTGGCGAGTTCGCCGGCCACCTCGTCTAGTGTACCACTTTCTTCGCCAACGCTGACCATTTGCTGGATGAGTGGGGGATACAACTTGGGGTAGTGGTCAAGTACTTTAGCAATCGTGGCTCCAGTCCGCAATGCTTGGCTAGCCTCATCCATTGATTTCCGATAGTGAATGCTACTCATCGTGCTGGCAATGATTTGGAACGCCTGAATAATTGGAATGTCGGTGGCGAGCATGGAACTCAGGTTTCGGGTAAATCGAGCCAGGTTGACCTTCTTGACGATTGGACCAAGAATTGGCGCATTTAAGCTAAGGCTATCAAAGAACATGTGTCCTCGTTTCGTTTGCATGATCAGGCGCATCCCAACAATTACGACGATGACGCCAAGGCCGTACCAGAGGCCGTACGATGTCAATTGGTGGCTTGTAGCTATGAGAATACGTGTGGGTAGTGGTAACTGGACGTTTGCTTGGTTAAAGACGTCTAACAGTTGCGGGACGACAAAGACAATCATCGCCACCCCGGCACCAATCATGGCGATAATGACAACGATGGGGTAGGTCATTGCGCCTTTGACTTTGCTCACTAGTTGGTGATCCTTCTTCATTTGAATCGTCAGCGCCTTGAGGACGTCGTCGAGTTTACCGCTGATTTCACCGGCGGCGATCATATTGGTAAAGAGTTCGGGAAAGACGCGAGGATATTTCTTTAAGGCCTGCGCGAAGCTGACGCCGCCTTCCAGGTCACTTTGCAGGCCGAGGAGTACTTTTTTGAAATATTGATGATTAGTTTGCAGGGCGAGTGTTCCCATGGCGCGGCTGATAGAAAATCCGCCGCGCAACATGACCCCGAGATTTTGGGTAAAGAAAATCTTCTGCACACTAGGTACATTTTGGATTTGCTCCAGCCAGTGGTACAACAAACCAGTTTTCTTTTTGGATATTGCACTTGACGTGAGTGTCAGACCCTGTTGTTGTAATATTTCCGCCAGCGTTTTTTCGTTGGTGGCTACGATCACCCCCTTCATGACTTTGTGGGCTTCGTTTTTTGCCGTGTAGGTAAAGATAGCCATATTATTCTTTGGTCACCCGCAACACTTCTTCGATCGAAGTGACACCGGACTTCGCTTTGAGAAAACCATCCTGAATCAGAGTTAACATGCCCTCCGAAATGGCGATTTTTCGTACCACATCGGCGTTACCATTTTCGAGAATGACTTTGATTATTGATTCGGAGAGTTGCAATGCTTCGTAGATGCCAAGTCGACCCTTGTAACCGTCCTGGTTGCATGATTTGCATCCACGACCGCGGTAAAAGAGTAGATCTTCCATCTTCTGTTCGGGTAAAATTGCGCCTTCTTTGGTTAACGTGTCCAGCAAATAATTGACGTTGATTTGCTTTTCTAATTCCGTTATCGCTTGGCGAGAAAGGGTGTAGGATTCAATACAGTGTGAACATATTTTTCGCACGAGCCGCTGAGCAACAATTAGGTTCGTGGTGCTGGCGATCAGAAACGTCGGTACTTTCATTTCCGTTAATCGCGGGAGTACCGTGACCGCGTCGTTGGTGTGAATGGTCGAAAGAACAAGGTGTCCGGTTAAGGCCGCGTGGGCGGAAATTTCCGCAGTTTCCTCATCGCGAATTTCTCCGACCATAATGATGTTTGGGTCTTGCCGTAGGAGCGACCGTAGTCCGGCCGCAAAGGTCATACCGATTTTTGGATTGACTTGTGTTTGGTTGATACCAGGCATACGGTACTCAATTGGATCTTCAATTGTCGAAACATTGACTTTTGGTGTATTGAGGATATTCAGGATGGTGTACAGGGTAGTGGTTTTTCCCGAACCAGTTGGGCCGCTGACAAAGATTTGTCCGTGCGGTTTAGCGATATTTCGTTTCACTAGTTCGAGGACGCGAGGTTGAAAACCAAGTTGTTCCAGCGTTAAGATTTGCGCCGACTCATTCAGGAGTCGTAAGACAACTTTTTCGCCGTCGAAAACTGGTAATATACTAACGCGGAAGGCTACGCCATATTCTTCTGTTTGTACCTTGAAACGTCCGTCTTGCGGTAAACGATGTTCATCAATTTTTAAATTGGAGAGGATTTTAATGCGGGCGACGACGCCGGATTGAACTTTTTTTGGCAAGGTCATGACTTCCCGCAGCACGCCATCGACGCGGTACCGTACAACTGTATCTTTTTCCGATGGCTCAATGTGGATATCTGACGCACCTTCGTAGACGGCATACTCGAGCAGGGTATCAACCACCCGGATGACCGGTACGTCAGAGGCGAGCTGTTTTAAATCTTCGGGAGCCTTTTCACTATCGGCTTTGGGCGCAGAAATGTGTTCAAACTCTGCTTTCAGTCCACGATGATATTGTTTCAGTGCGGCCTTAATACTCGTTGGTGTTGTCAGCGCGACGCTGATTGGTAGTCCGGTTTTTTTTGAGATGAAGTCAATTATTTCGACGTCGTTTGGATCAATCATGGCCACTTTGACGTCGGTCGATGTTGCTTCATAAGCCACGATATTGTGAACCTGGACGATGGGTTCAGGTACAAGCGCTAACACGTCTCCGCGGATATTTAGGGTTGCTAAATCAACGAACGGAAGTTTCCAGCTGGAAGCAAGCGTTTCGTAGAGTATTTGTTCGCTGACAACATTCTCACTGATCAATTCATCGATCAGACTAATGTGTTTTTCAGCAGCCTGCCGTAAAACCGCTTCAACCTGTTCAGGGCTAGCAATTTTTGATCCGATGATAATGTCTTTAACTTGTTGTTGGTGTGGCATCAGGCTGGCTGATGGTAGCGAGTGTTTTTCGGATAACAACTATCACCCGAACGTGCCGCGATTATAGCATAACCGACGTCGGTAGTCAACGATAGTCGTAGATGTACATCGATGATCCGATTCGCCACCGTGCTGGCTGGGTACGATACCAGGTAAGTGACCCATGGACGTCATAAAGAATTCCAGCGGAGATGATGACGATTCCTGTCGGTCGAAGACCATCGTGAATCTGTTGGTCATTGAGAATTGGAAGTGCGTTGGGAAAAAGTGTTGGAGTTGGAATCGATCCAAACAACGCGATGTGAATGTCGGAAAACTGTTGTTGATGAAGAAAGTTCTTCAGACGCCAGATATCTTGATTCCAATCAAGATTCGAATCGAGGACGATGCGATGGCCGTCATTGGTTCCGCCGGCTAAAGCGTTGTAGTACCCAATAGTATTTGGCCAGGCGCTCGTGGCGACGATAACGGTGATGATGGAGACACTGAGGGCAATCGCCGGTACGAGTTTTGGTCGATAGTGCTGGAGGTAGCGCAGGACGGCGACGATCGTGAACGGAAGAAAAACATAGACCGGAAAAACATGACGGACGCCGATATTAATATGGCTAGTCATACTCCAAGCGAGAAAGGCTAGCGGCGGAAAACCAAATATCCAAAAAGTAAACGGATATCGTTGGCGCCAAGGTCGACGTCGATTGCGCATGCTTTCAATGAGCAATACTATTGTTCCGGCCAGCACCGATAACAGAAGAAGGAGCGGTGCTTTAACGGCGATTGCAACAGGGAAGTAGTCCCACCATCCTTGGGTTGAAGCGTGACCGAGTAAGAATCCGGAATGCCCATACGCATTGTGGCTCGCGTCTGAGAATAAGCCGCGCCAATACCAGTAGGTCGGTACTGACCAATGCTGCACTGTATCCATGAGTTGTCCGGTCATGCTTGACGGATTACTTAAGCGCACGAACAATCGGGTGTAGGCAGGAACCGAGAGGAGGCCATCGGTGTTGACGATCTTGGCGCGCTCCTGCCAAAGATGGGCAATCGTCGGATCGCTTGTGATGCGTGTGAATTGAAAATCATAACTTGCCCAGGTGGCGATACTTGTTACGATGATACAGGCTAGGATGCTCCGCCACCACCAGCGCCAGGTCATGATCGGACGGCGGTAGAGAATGGCTATGGCCATCACCAAGGGAATAAACAACCAAAGAATAACGGCAGAAAACTTTGTGAGCTGAGCCAGTGCGAATACGGTGGAGAAGATGGCCAGTCGTGACCATCGGGGCTTGCTGGTGAACCAATCGAGAGCGAGAAATGTACCGAGGTAGGCAAACGCCATAGCCACGTCGTTAGTCACGAGATGTCCGTGACCAAGGAAGTTCGGATCATACGCGATCAGTGTTGTTACCGCCACCGACGTCCATGGACCCCACCGTCGCCAAGAAGTACTGGCCATGGTGATGATGAGTCCTAGCCAAATCAGCATCATTTGCCATCGTCCTAGGAATAGAAGAAATCGGCCGTTATAGAATGCTTGCGCCGGACCGGTATACAGGTATTCGGCAGCAATTATCCACTCATTTCTTGTTTTCCAGGTATTCGTTGACGTTTGAATCTGGCTGTGTGGGAGCAGTGCCAGCGGCAATGACGACCATAATTTAAACAATGACGGATGCTCGGGATTGATGGAAAAATTACCAGTTTGCCAATAACTTCGTCCGGCGACAAGGTGGACGGCTTCGTCGGTGGTTTGACTATCTTGCCATGCGCCGATACACTGCCAAGTGAAGGCGGAAGCAATAATCAGGATCAGGCAGAATTTTACTGGGGTAACTTTCATTGGTTCGTATGAAACAATTAGCACTCATCAGTTCTCTCTGGCAGAATCGGAAGGCGCGCTGGCTGTCGATCGTCGCCTTGGTCATCAATGTGGCAAGCTGGGTCGTCGTTCTTCGATTTATACCGCGGACAAGCTCATTTACGCCACTCCACTATACCATATACTTCGGTATTAACCTGACCGGGTCGTGGATAAAATTGCTGTCGTTACCGGCCATCGGCTTAATGGCGATTCTTTCGCACGCGGTCATTGGTCGAATTGTCGATCACCGCACCTGGCAACGGTTATGGGTGCTGTTAGCGCTGGTGATCAATATATTGATCCTGTGTGATATCCTGGCAGTGGTGTATGTACTTCGCGTGTATTCAGCATAACTATGTTTACCGAAATTATCATCGTCTTTAGCCTACTCGTTGTTTCCGCACTTGTTGCGGTCGCGGCCACGCCGATGTTGACGGCGTTTCTTTATCGGCATCATTTGGGAAAGCAAATCCGCGATGCTAGCGAAACACCGATTTTTAGCGCCCTGCATGCTCAAAAAGCCGGCACGCCAACCATGGCCGGTGTCCTCGTGTGGGGAACCACGCTGGTGTGCTTAGTGGCGAGTTGGATTGTAAGTCGAATCTGGTCGCATCATCTGATCGCCAAAGTAAATTTTTGGTCACGGTCGGAAACGTATTTACCGATTGGCATTCTCGTGTTGGCAGCACTCGTCGGCTTGGTCGATGATTTTTACAACGTACGCAAACGTGGCGCACACGGTGGCGGTTTACGTGCTCGTCATCGATTGCTCATCTATACCGGCATCGCTCTGCTCGGTGCACTGTGGTTTACCGTGAAGCTTGGCTGGACAACATTGCATGTGCCGTATTTCGGCAATTTTGATATCGGCTTATGGTACATCCCGCTCTTTGTGCTGGTCATCGTCGCCACGTCATTCTCGGTGAACGAAACTGACGGTTTGGACGGATTAGCCGGTGGGACGATGTTGATTACATTCTCGACCTTTGGCGTGATTGCGTTTTTACAAGGGAAATATGATCTCGTGAGTTTGATTGCCGTGATTGTTGGTTCACTGTCGGCGTTTCTGTGGTTTAATATTCCACCGGCACGGTTTATGATGGGTGATACCGGGGCGATGAGTCTTGGGGTAACGTTGGGCGTGTTAGCAATGTTAACGAATACCATCGTCATTTTACCACTGTTGGCGTTTCCATTTGTGATTGAATCTGCCTCGGTGTTGATCCAGCTGGCGTCAAAAAAATTCCGCAAGAAAAAAGTTTTCATCTCATCGCCGTTGCACCATCATCTTGAGGCGAAGGGCTGGAGTGAACCGAAAATCGTCATGCGCTTTTGGATTTTAGGCGCGATGGCGGCAATTGTCGGGTTGATTATCTTTTTTACGGATCGGTTGTAGCGTCGCATCAGAAGTTTAAAGTCGCACTAACAATAGTATGCCCGACGAACTTGTTGACGTGGTCAACGAAAAAGACGAGGTGGTAGGAACATCAATGAAACATGTCGCTCACGCTGAAGGCAAGCGGATTCGTATTGTTCATGTATTTATTTTTAATGCGAAAGGCGAAATGGCTGTTCAGCTACGCAGTCAGAACGTCAACTTTTTACCGGGGTATTGGGTAACAGCCGGAAGTGGTCACGTGGCCTCGGGTGAAACATATGAACAAGCGGGGATTCGCGAGACGCAGGAGGAAATTGGCATCAATGTCACGTTGATGTTTGAAGGAACGGAGTTGTATCGAAACGATCTCGGACATGAAGAATTTTTAGGCGTCATGCGCGGTGAGTACGACGGCGCGTTTACTGTCCACCCGCAAGATGTTGAGAAAATCGAATATTTTTCTATGGATCAACTGCAAGAAATGGTGACACGAAACGAAAAACTTCATCCGGAGTTTATTTTCTTGTTAAAACAGCGATTCGGGATTCAATAGAATAAGTCATACAATGAGCAAGATATTACAAATGAAGAGTCTTGACTTTTTTAAGTTGATTTGATAACGTCCCGCCAGGTTTTCTTTCACAATTTGTGTTTCTGTACAACCATGGAGGAGTAAAATGGCCACCGAAATGGAAGAAAGGCTTACCGCGCGCCGGAAAGCACTCGCCGATGATCTACCAGAAAACTTCGCCGCCGCTCAGCAGGCTTGGCGGAAGGAATTTCCCAAGCAGGCTGACCGGATTATTGAACTTGTGCGCCCGCTCTACGATCCGAACCAGTCCTTCGATCTGAGGGTTCGTCCGGAAGGAATTCCGGCGAAGATGATCGAAGAGATGAAGCAGGCGGTGACCTGGCGTTCGATTGGTAGCTTTGCCAAGCTATCACCAGTCATCGATTTAGAGTTCCTGGGCAACGTGCGTCCCAGGGGCGGCAGTATTCGTACGCTTGGTTGGTCGCTGATGGATTATTTCCAGCGAGATGTCGCTACCCGCCTGCCCGAGGATCAGGTGGCGACTGTTCTGGCGACGCTCCAGGAGACGTTGTACTCGCCGTTGCATGTTCAATTCTACACCTCGTTTGGTGTACTGGCGAAACGGTACATACCGCCCATCGAGAAGTATGCCTCCGAGGTAGATCTCGTTGGTTCGGCAGTGCAACGGAACTTGACGAAGATCATCTTCTTCAGTATTCTGGCCGAGCTTCTCGATGACCCGACACTTCACCTCAAGGCGTTGTACGATCAGCACCTTCAGGGTGTCTACCTCCTCGGATTCGACCGGCATGGCAGTACGGCATACGTGTTGGATATCTGAGATAATCCTACCGATCAATATATTCTTGCGAAATAACGTGAGAATGATATGGGTCGGTTTTTCTTTATATGAAAGTTGTGTTTCGGTCGTTTTTGTGGTATAGTTCGAGCAATGTCGCCCAAAAAAAACAACCAAGATTTTAAGGGTGTGCGCGTTCTCGTTGTCGGACTCGGCGTTCATGGCGGGGGAGTAGCAACGGTGAAATGGCTAGTACGGCAGGGCGCGATTGTCCGTGTGGCCGATGTTTTAGGGCGTGACCGGTTAGCTGAATCTATCAATCAACTGAAAGGTTTAGCAGTCACCTACCACCTCGGCGCACACCAAGCAACCGATTTTCGTTGGGCGGAGCGAGTCGTGGTCAATCCGGCGGTGTCGCCGATGATGCCGGCGTTGGTTCAAGCAGAAAAAAGCGGCATGTCGGTCGACAATGAAGCGAGTCTTTTCGTTGAGCGATTTCCGGGAACGATTATTGGTGTGACCGGTACGCGCGGTAAAACAACAACAACATTGTTGCTGGGATCAATCGTTCAGCTCGCAAATAAAAACTCGATTATTAGTGGCAATGTTCGTGAGGTTGCAATGTTGGACTATTTGCCGAAAACAACAAAGCAGACCATTGCGGTTTTAGAACTTTCATCATACCAACTCGAACGATTGCCAGTGGTCGGTCATCCGGTTCACGTTGGTATTATGACTAACTTGAAAGTTGATCACTTGAATCGCCACAGATCAATGACTGAGTACGCACAAGTGAAATATCGAATGTTTGGCGGGCAAACGATTGCCGATGTCGCGGTTCTGAATTACGATGATCTGTACTGTCGCCGTCTGGCGAAAAAAACGGCGGCGCATGTTCTCTGGTTCGGTCGTCATGTTCCGAAAACAGGTCACGCAATTTCCGTTCGCACCGGTTGGGTACGTGAGCGCGTCAGCGGTAAATGGAAAAACATAGTGCCGTTGTCGGCATGGAGTTTAGCTGGCGAACACAATGTCATGAATTTATTGGCCGCAGTTGCTGGCGCGCGGGCGATGCAGATAGCGCCAGCGAAGATTACCCAGGCAGTGCGATCGTTTAACGGCGTGCCGCATCGGCAAGAATGCGTACAAATATATCGCGGCCATCAATGCATCAACGATACAGCGGCTACGTCGCCGGACGGCACGCAGGCGGCGTTAGCGGTTTTTCCGAATGGTGTGTTCATCGTTGGCGGCACAGATAAAGCGCTCGACATGGAGCCATTGGCGCGTGATATTGTCCGTCGTAATGTTCAAATTGTTGTTCTGCCTGGTACAGCGACAGAAAAGCTCATGGTTGCTTTACAGCGGTTCCAATATCGGAGACCACTCCCCAGAGTTTTGTCGATGGCGTCAGCGGTAGCAGCGGCGATTGCTATTACACTACCCGGTCAGCCGATTGTGTTGTCACCGGGCGCGGCGAGTTTCGGACTCTTCATTCACGAATTCGATCGCGGTGAGCAATTTGTCAAATGCATCAAGGCACTTCCATGAGCTCATCGCATCACCATCAACCGGATTACGTCTACCTCAGTTTGATTGCCATCTTGATTGTTTTTGGGTTGGTAATGCTCTCGAGCGCTGGATCGGTGTTGGGATTTCAACACTTTGGCGATAGTAATTACTTCTTGAAAAAGCAAGCGATAAGTTTACTGGTGGGCTTAGTTTTTTTTGCGGTCACCTATAGCATCGATTACCAGCGTTGGAAAAAGTGGACAGTCCACATGATGATTGGCACAATTGTTTTGCTGTTAGCGGTTTTTATTCCCGGCATTGGCTCATCACTACTCGGCGCACATCGCTGGATTAACCTGGGAGTGACGCTCTTTCAGCCCAGTGAGTTAGCGAAGCTCACATTTCTCTTTTACTTGGCCGCCTGGTTTGAGCGCCGGAACCATTTAATGGGAAGCGCGCGCGAAGGATTAGTCCCATTCCTGATGACTCTGGGAGTGGTGGCTGGATTGGTACTCTTACAACCTGATTTAGGAACAACAATCATTATTGTTTTGATGTCGGTGTCAGTGTACTTTACTGCTGGCGGATCCATAAAATATCTTTCGTGGGTGGCAACTGGTGGCGTGGCGTTGTTACTCTTAGCGGTAAAAGTTTCTCCGTATCGCGCGCAACGGTTGACGGTTTTTCTCAATCCGAGTATTGACCCCCAGGGAAGCGGGTACCATATTAGCCAAGCCTTACTGGCGATTGGCTCAGGTGGTTGGTTTGGATTGGGTTTAGGCCACTCGCGTCAGAAATTTAATTATCTTCCGGAGCCAGCCGGCGATTCAATTTTTGCCGTGACCGCTGAAGAATTAGGATTTCTCTTTGCCGTCTTGTTCATTTGTATTTGGCTCTTCCTGATTTTTCGCGGATTACGTATTGCTCGCAACGCGCCAGATCAATTTGGGCGATTATTGGCCATCGGAATAACTGTTTGGCTGGGACTCCAGGCGTTTTTGAATATCGCCGCGCTGAGTGGCTTGATGCCGCTCACGGGTATTCCGTTACCGTTCATGAGTCAGGGTGGATCAGCGCTGATTATTTCGTTGGCCGCGGTTGGGGTGATTATGAATATTTCTCGGCAAACCGTTCGGAGCACGAAAAGAATATGACCTATCGTATCGTTGTTACTGGCGGCGGCACGGCGGGATCCGTCACGCCGCTGATTGCCATCGTCCAACAAATTCGTCGGCAGCGAACGGACGTCGAATTTTTATTTCTGGGATCCGCCAATGGTCCGGAGCGTGTGCTAGCGAAAGCGGCGGACATTCCCTTTGAGAGTATTGCCGGCGGTAAATTGCGACGATATTGGTCATTAGCGAATATCAAAGATATTCACTATATTATTCGTGGGTATACCCAAGCGGCAAAAATTCTCCGTCGTTGGAAGCCTCAGGTTGTCATTACCGCTGGTTCATTTATTTCCGTACCGGTTATCTGGGCAGCGAAACGTCAGGCTATCCGAACATTGGTGCACCAGCAAGACGTGCGTCCGGGGTTAGCGAATCGACTGATGGCTCCCGCGGCGTCGGTCATTACCGTGGCCTTTAAAAGTTCAGCTTCAGCTTTTCCTGCGCATAAAGTTTTTTGGACCGGTAATCCTGTTCGGCCGGAAGTGCTGGCTGGTAGCGCAGCGCAGGGACGGAAAATCTTTCATCTTTCGGAGAGTGCACCAGTGTTGTTAGTCATCGGCGGCGGTACTGGTTCGGCGGCAGTAAATACCTTGGTCGGGACGATGGCGTTTCGTTTAGTTCGCCAATGGTCAATACTGCACGTGACCGGGCCCGAACGCGATTTTGTCGAATTACATGATCCACACTATCAACGTTTTCCTTTTTTAACCTGGCAATTGCCGCACGCCTTGGCTGCGGCAGACGTCGTTATCTCGCGTGCCGGATTGGGCGCGGTCAGTGAGTTAGCGGCGCTCGGAAAAGCGACAGTGTTTATTCCTATGCCAAATTCGCATCAAGAGGAAAATACGGCAGTCGTGGCGAAAGCTTCAGCAGCCATCGTTCTGCATCAAAACAGCGGCCACCTTGAACAGGAAATAGAATCAGCGCTTGAACAGCTATACCAGAAACCGGAAGAACGGCTCCGTCTAGGCAATAATCTCCGACAGTTCTATAATCCGGAAGCATTACCGCAACTCGTTGATCACGTCTTTCATCTCCTCGGTTTATGAACACTGGAATTACCGAAAAAAAAGTATATTGCATTGGACTCGGCGGAGTTGGTGTTTCGGCAGTGGCAAAACTTTTGCTCGCGCGCGGCGTTCAAGTAAGTGGCTCAGAACCAAACATGACAGCGATGATAGAGAGCGTGGTTAAGAGCGGAGCGGTGTACCATGCGGAGGAAAAAGTGGAAGATATTACAGCGGATATTGATCTTGTTGTCACGACTGATGATCGACCCAAAGACCATCCACAGCTCTTGGCGGCTCAACATCTTGGTATACCGATTGAAAACTTTTCGAAAACACTAGGACGATTAATGCGTGAACAGGCGATTCGAATTTGCATCGCCGGTACGAATGGTAAAAGTACGACATCAGCATTGGCTGGAATACTGCTTACCGAAGCTGAAAATGATCCGACAGTGTTTGTAGGGAGCCGAGTAATTGAATTCCAGGGCAATCTTCGTTTAGGAAAAAGTAACATCTTTATCGCTGAAGCCGATGAGTACCACGATCATTTTCTCAACTATCGTCCGACGATTGCGGTGCTGACGAATATCGAAGATGATCACCTTGATTATTTCGGGACGCACGAAAAAATGGTGGAAAGTTTTGCTAAGTACATTGCTCTGCTCCCCGCGGACGGCACGCTCGTTGCGAATGCAGATGATGAAATAGTCATGCAACTAGCAAAATCGTGTGGCCGTGTTGTTACGTTTGGATTTTCTGAGAACGCCGATCTTCGTGCTACGAATATGCAACAATCGTCAGGCGAGCAATCCTGGGAATGTGTGTGGAAGGGGAAGTCGCTCGGACGATTCACACTGCATTTACCCGGTGAGTTTAATATTATGAACACGCTAGCGGCGATGGCGGCGGCGTTAGTCAGTGGCGCCGATACTGCAACGTTTCAAAAAACAATTGCCGCGTTTCACGGTGTGTGGCGCCGGTTCCAAATCTTAACGCCATCAGCGCCGATTACGATTGTCAGCGATTACGCCCATCATCCGACCGCTGTACGCGTCACGCTTGAGGGCGCGAAATCGTTTTATCCCGGTCGAAGAATAATTGCTGTTTTTCAGCCGCACCACCGATCGCGATTAACGTCGTTATTCGATGATTTTACCACCTGCTTCGCGGCGGCTGATGTTGCATATATTGTAGAGACATATTCAGTACCCGGTCGCGATGTACCGGAAGCGGAATCAAAAACCAGCCAGCAACTCGTGGCGGCGATCGTATCGAAAAATATCAACGCGACATATATCGCGAACGTTAACAATGTGCGGCAGGATCTTCAAAAGGTGCTTCATCCTGGTGATGTTGTGATTATTATGGGTGCAGGAAATATTTGGCATACCGCTGAACAATTGGCGAAAACATATGGTCAATAAACCACCCACAATTCAAGAAAATATTCCGTTAGCACCGTATACGACGCTGAAAATTGGCGGTCCGGCAAAGTATTTTGTCGCGGCAAAAACAATCGCAGAATTGCAAGAAGCTGTTGCTTGGGCGAATCAGGAAAAACTTCCGTACCGTTTGATTGGTCGTGGTGCAAATTTGCTCGTTTCCGATAACGGCTTTAACGGCCTGATCATTCATCCGGAAAATGATCAAGCTCAGTGGAATGGAGATCATGTTGTCGTCGGCGCGGGAGTGCAGAATGGTCAACTGATTGCTTCGGCGCTCCAGCACGGTTTCGGTGGCATGCAGTGGTTGATTGGCGTGCCCGGAAAAGTCGGTGGTTCATTGTATGGCAATGCCGGTGGACACGGTTGGGGGCTTGGTGATCAGGTGGTATGGGTGGATGTGTGTGTACCTGACGGGACAAACAAGCGTTTGACGAAAGAAGATTGCGCGTTTGCCTATCGCACGAGTATTTTTAAGCACCATCCGGAATGGAGTATTGTTCAAGCGGAATTTATTTTTCCTAAAGTCGATCCGGCTGAAGAACGAACGTTGCTGGCTGAAACAACGAAGCAAAAAAACACGAACCAACCGACAACAGCGAAAACCGCTGGCTGTATGTTTACGAACCCGACTGCTGATTTGGCGAAAGTACCGGAGTCGTTGAAACAATATGTAGATGCAAAAGGAACGATTTCTGCCTGGCGCGTGATCGAGGAAGTCGGATTGAAAGGTTTCCAACTCGGTGATATTCAAATTTCCGATGTTCACGCCAATTTTATGATTAACCGCGGGCAAGGGACGGCTGATCAGGTGATGCAATTGCTCAGTCTCATTAAGCAAAAGGTGCGCGATGAGCTTGGGATACAACTTCATGAAGAAATCCAATATTTAGGGTTCTGATATGGATCGACGCACAACACTCACGATACAAAGTTACGATCGCGTTGCGGTGGCATATAACCAGCGTAATCGAACAGCATATTTCTGGCGGCGTGAACTGCAAGCTTTTCGACGTCGCCTGACGGGACAGCGCATTCTTGAAGTCGGTTGCGGTGCCGGCCGCGACTCAACAGAAATGCGGAAGTTTGGTTTTGATTACCTAGGCATCGACGCGTCACGTGGATTGTTACGGGTAGCAAAAAAATACGAACCCGCGCTGACATTTCGTCAAATGGATTTATATAAGATGAAATTTCCTCCACGTAGTTTTGACGGCATATGGACGATGGCCACACTTCTGCATGTTCCGAAACGACGCTTGCCTAAGGTTTTACGTTCGTTACAGCGATTACTCGTGCCAGGCGGCGTCATGGCCATCAGTATTAAGGAAAAACAAGCGGTTGACGAAGCGATGATTCGTCAAGAAAAATATGGCGGTGTCGATAGATATTTTGCTTATTATACAAAAATAGATTTTTCCCAAATGCTTCGTTCAGCGGGACTAATAATTCATGAAACATTCAGGAAAAAAGAGCAACATAATATTTGGCTTAGCTTTATCGTTGAAAAAACTAAACACCCACGAATATGACTATCACCATCAGCGGCAAGGATTTTAAACTCACGCCGGCGATTAAGCAGTACGTAACTGAGAAATTTACCAAACTCGGAAAGTTCAATCCGGATGTAACGCGCATCGGCGTTGAGCTTGACGTCGACCACAATGTCACTAAAGGGAAGAAGTTCCGGGTGGAAGTGTGGGTGTACCTACCAAGCAAGACTATCGAAGCCGGTTTGAAGGCTGAACACATGGAAGAAGCGATCGACCTCGTCTATCCGAAACTTGAACGCCAGCTTATCAAGCAGAAAGAAATTCGAAAGTCGAAAGCTGTTCGACGGCAAAAGATCGGAAAATAGTTTATCCACAGTCTTGTGTTCTGTGGTCATACTTGTATACTTATCTTCTAATAAATTTTCTCGTACCTAGGATTCGGCTTTCTCGGTAAGTGCTAATCACGTGACACGCTATGCGTTCATGTGAGGCCCCGAATCCGATTCTGCGATCAGCGGAACCGTGAGCCTACGGTACGAAAGGGGACGACGAGATGGCCAAAGTAGCCTCCCGCCAGTCGCGACAGAAAACACTGTCGCTCAAACAAACGTACAAATCGAGCGAGCCGTTGTTCGGTAGTCATTGGACCCTTGATGGGTATGGTGCAAGCACAACAGCGCTGAACAGTATGGAGACGGTATTTCGGGCACTCAATGATCTGCCGGAGATTTTGGGTATGAAGAAGATTATTACGCCCTATGTTATTCGATTCGATGGCAACGACAAGAAAGATGCCGGCGGTTTTTCCGGTTTTGTGATGATCGCCGAGAGCCATATTGCCATTCATACGTTTCCCGAGAAGCAGTTCATTACGATTGATGTCTACACCTGCCAGGGGACGATTGACGTCAAGACGTGCCGGAAATACTTTGGAAAACTCTTCGGCATTAAAGAGTTTGAAGAAAACAATATTCGTCGCGGATTGCGGTACGGCTCGGTGTAACTGAAAGGACTGACCAAAGGCCAGTGCCGTTATTGCTAAATCCAGATTGACAGCAAACCATTGTTTCGATACGCTTCGATTCTACTTTTTGTTCTTTTTCACCAGGAGGGTGTATGGCGAAAAAAAGAATGTTTAGCCATGTGTTCGTCGGAATACAATATAAATCCAGTCAGGATTCGCGGCGAATACCCAAAGAATTCGATGTCTTGAATCAAGTCAACCTCATGCCGAGCGGAATTTCCGCGTTGGCTGTCGCTGGTACGATCGGCGCCAGTCCAAGCAACGTACTCCGTGTTCTGCACTCACTGAAGTCTCAGGGGTATGTTCATTGCCTCGATACGGTTCCAACCACTGACTCGCTGTGGCAGAAAGTAGACAGAAATCCACGACCTTTCGTCATTGTTCGCTCCACCAGGTAAAACTGGTGGTTTTTTCTTGCAATTATTTTTTACCTTTGCTAGGGTGCCAGCACATTCTCAGGCAGGGGATTGCATTCCGCTCCGGAGGGCGATGGTGAAAATCCTTACCCCACCGCGAGTTCGTATCTACCATGTTCGTTCACTACCCACGAACGGGTCGGTGACGGAGGCAGAATGCCAGAGCAAATTGACATTGAGTGGATGGAGAAAGTCCTTGAGAGTCAGTTGATTATCCGGGGAAGTGTACGCCGAGTCGAGGATGGAGTCATTACGTTATTGCATTTGGTTTCAGCCCGACGCTATCCGGCGAACTCTGAGTCCAGGCTACTCCTGACGACGGATTATGCCAGTTATTGGCCGATGCGGCACACGATAAGTCCAGATCTTCCAGACTTTGAGTGTGCTGGACCGCTCGAAATTGGTGCATACCGCGAGAAATTGGGCGAGATCATGGCGCGCTGGGCGCAGCTCATTCACGTCGACCGGGAAGAATATCTAGTTCGTAAGCAGACGGTTCTAGTGGGTGAGGGGCCAACCGAACGCTTCCTGTATCCACTCCACCTTGGTCGACTGTCGACTGGGATTGAGTTGGCTCGAGCTCTCAGCCACGAACGCTACCTCGCTGCTTGTTTACAGGAGGTGGCTGGACGACTCGAGGCATTCATTTTTGCCAGGTACAACCGTGCACGGACGATGCTCAGCCGTTAATACTTACCCCACCGCTGCCTCGGTGGTTTTTTCTTCCCCCCACAATTGGTGTAGGGAGTTGCAATTTTCGAGCCGTTTTGCTACAGTCACGTTCTCTTATGGCATTTATCGGTAAGCTTTTCGGGGACGCAAACCTACGAACCGTCAAGCGGTTGCAACCGCTGGTTGATGCTGTGGCGGCAAAAAAGGCTGATGTACAGGCCTGGCCACTGGAACGTTTTGCGACTCGAGCAACGGAAATTCGAACGCAAATTTCCGGTGAACCATCGAAACTCGAGGACGTCTTGCCAGAAGTGTTTGCGATGGTGCGTGAAGTGTCGAAACGGACGATTGGCCTTGAACATTTCGACGTGCAAATCATGGGTGGTGTCGTTCTCCACCAAGGTTCAATTGCTGAAATGCGCACTGGTGAGGGGAAAACGCTCGTGGCAACGGCGCCAGTGGCGCTGAATGCATTGACTGGCTTGGGTGTACATGTGGTCACGGTCAATGATTACTTAGCGCGACGTGACGCCGGTTGGATGGGTGCCATCTACAACGCGCTCGGTTTAACCGTGGCAGTTATTATTCATGAACAAGCCTTCAAGTACGATGCGGCGTTCGAAAATCCTGAAGCCAGTGAAGAGCGCTTGACTCACCTGAAGCCGGTATCACGCGCCGAAGCGTACCAATGCGACATTGTCTACGGCACGAATAACGAATTTGGTTTTGATTACTTGCGCGACAACATGGTGCCCGATAAGTCGTACCTTGTGCAACGTCCATACTTCTATGCGATTGTGGATGAAGTTGACTCGATTCTTGTCGACGAAGCGCGAACACCGTTGATTATTTCCGCGCCAGCCGAAGAGTCAACTGATCGTTATCGAACGTTCGCTTCGGTCGTGACACAATTGCAAGCGGATACGGATTATACGGTGGATGAAAAAATGCGCGCCTCGATGTTGACTGAAGGCGGTATCGCTAAGGTGGAGCGAATTTTGAATATTGAAAATATGTACGCCGCCGGCGGCATTGAAATGGTGCATCACCTTGAGCAGGCATTGAAGGCACAGGCGCTGTTCCAACGTGACCGCGATTACGTCGTTAAAGACGGCGAAGTGATTATCGTTGATGAATTTACCGGACGCTTGATGTTTGGTCGCCGCTACTCGGAAGGATTGCACCAGGCGATTGAAGCGAAAGAAGGTCTGGACGTAAAACAAGAAAACTTAACGTTGGCGACAATTACGTTACAGAACTTATTCCGTTTATATCCGAAACTGGCTGGTATGACGGGTACAGCGGTGACTGAAGCCGAAGAATTTCACAAAATTTATGAATTGAACGTGGTAGTAGTGCCGACGAATCGCGATATGGTACGAAAAGACTTGACGGATAGTGTCTATAAGAATGAAATGGGAAAGTTTACAGCCGTGGTTCGAGAAATCAAGCGCCGCCATGAAGCGAAGCAACCGGTGCTTGTTGGTACGATCTCCATTGAAAAAAATGAAATCCTTTCCGAGTTACTAACGCGCGAAGGTGTGCCGCATGAAGTCTTAAACGCCAAGAACCATGAACGCGAAGCGCAAATTGTGGCTCAAGCCGGCCGACCAGGAGCCGTCACGATGGCCACCAACATCGCCGGTCGCGGCGTCGATATTGTCCTTGGTGGAACGCCGCCAGATCCGACCCAAGCACAAATCGCCAAAGATGCTGGCGGCTTGCATGTCCTGGGAACCGAGCGCCATGAATCCCGCCGTATCGACAATCAACTTCGCGGACGTTCCGGTCGGCAGGGCGATCCTGGTTCAAGTCAATTCTTTGTGTCGATGGAAGATGACCTCATGCGCATCTTCGGTTCCGAACGAATGCAAGGATTGATGACGCGGCTTGGTGTACCGGATGACATGCCACTTGAGAGCAGTATGGTTTCGCGCTCGATCGAACAGGCACAAAAAAAAGTTGAAGGCCATAACTTTGACATTCGAAAACACCTTGTCGAATACGACGATGTGATGAATAAACACCGCGAAGTAATTTATAAACGCCGGCGCGAAATTCTGCAGGCCAATCCGGAACGAATTCGTGAACTGGTGCACGATGTGGTGGAAAAGGAAATTACACAAATTGTGTCGTTGCACACCGCCGGTGATGACACTTCGGTGTGGGATCTCGACGCGATTTACAACGCGCTTGATGCTATCGGTTTGGTGAATATCAAAGATCGTTTATCGATGGAAGAAATGAAGGATGTGTCGAAAGATGGTCGACACGGACCCGAAGCACGAACGGCGATGACTGAAGCGCTCATGAAGCACGCGACGGCAAGATTGGAAGAACTCGGGAAACAAGTTACTGATCCAAACGCTTTTCCGGCAGTTGCTTGCAGTGTTATGTTGCGTTCGATTGATCAGCTGTGGATTGAACATCTCGACCTAATGGATCACTTGCGCGAGGGGATTGGTCTGCGCGGCTACGGCCAGCGTGATCCGCTGGTGGAATACAAGAAAGAAGCCTTTGATTTGTTTGCGCAATTGATTAACTCGATCAATACACAGATCGGTAATACAATTTTCCGTATCAGTATCGAAGCCGCGCCAAACAATATTCCGCAACCTCGCGCCGGCGTCATTACTTCCGCACCGCAAAAGGAAGCGGTCGAATCTCGGCAAGCTGGCCCGCTGGTGCAAACAAAACTTAGTCCGAGTGGCATTGATTTATCTGATGTTGGTCGTAATGATCCTTGTCCGTGTGGTAGCGGCAAGAAATTCAAGAAGTGTTATTTAGCGAAAGACCCAGGGTGTAAACTGTTACAGCGATAAATTCGTTGTGGCGTGATATATCACAAAAGATTTTTTTAATTGAAGAAAAAACGGCTTCTTACGAAACCGTTACTTGGGCTTGGTGCCGCGCACGATGAATGAGGGCGTTGATGCCGATATTCGCGGCGAATGAGGCGCCGACGAGCGAGAGAAACTTCCAAAGCTTCCGAACGTGACGCGCTGACAACTGCTGCCAGAGCAGGATGATGAGGCCGATCGAGGCCAAAGCGGCGAAGAGCAGAAGGAGATTGCTCGGACGTTGGCGGCGGTTGAACCTGATCGTCAGGCTTGGATAGAGTCCGGGCAGTACGGCAATCGCAATAGTTAGTCCACCGACGGTGAACTTGTTATTGATGATGCGTTTCATATGTACACCTCGCGCGGGAGGAAAAGAACATAGCGAACATTTTGACCGTAGCAAGAAAAAAACATTGTGTCAATGATAGTGGTATGAAAAAGAAAAAACGGCTTCTTATGAAGTCGTTGAATTGAGCGAGTAGCTCGTGCGGTAGATGATCCAGTAGTCAAGAATGACATCGATTACCAGTGATACGATGGCGACGGTGAAACCCTTCCAGAAAGCCAGCCAATGCCAAATGGTCACTAGGGACCAGATTTCGTAGCAAGCAACAATGCAGATGATCGACAGGATGATGAGCATCAGCGCGTTTGGGCTGGCCCGCTCTTTCTCAAAGATTCTGTCGATTGCGTACAGCCCGGGTGTGAAGAGGATGATCAGGCTGCGAAAAAATCGGAGAATATCCATGATCATGTTTTTCATATCGTCACCTCCGTGGCGGAAAAAGGAACGGACTATTTTCTCGACCGTACCAAAATACACCAACGTTGTCAATGCGACCGAAAAGACAAAAAGTAGCCGGTTTTTCTCAGTAGTGTATACTGTCTTAATGCATCAGATCGAGGGCACAAACCACAGGATACTTCTACTCGAATGACGCTCGAACAATCCAAACACACATTGCTGAACAAGCGGATTTTGGTTATCGTCGCTCATCCGGACGATGAAGGATTTTTGATGTCGGGAATGGCCTATCTCAACGCTCAGGCCGGTGGACAAACAACTTTGATTTGCGCGACGCTCGGCGAAAAAGGTACGTCGCATTTATCATATCCGGTGACGCCGAAACAAATGAAATCGATCCGCAAACGTGAATTGATGAACGCGACCCGCTACGCAAAATTTTCTAAAGTGTATATTCTCAATTTTCCTGATGGGGGAGTGAAGCAACAACAAATATCTTTTTCCAAGCAGTGTGAAGTCATTCTCAAAAGAGTACAACCGGAACTTGTGATCAGTTTTGGTCCAGACGGCATGACCGGTCATCGCGATCACATTGCTTGTTGGCATGCGGCACGTGCGTTATCGAAAAAATATTCTTTGCCGTTCTACATGGCGACACCGGCACCGAGACGGCACACGAGTATCGTGAAAGCCCTTCTCCGCCAGCGTGTCAATCCACATTACGACGATATTGTGCCGTATCAACCGGCGACGGTGAAAATACCTGTCCGGCGATCATTCAAGCGCCGCGTTTTACGCCTGTATCCATCGCAGACCAATGTCTCACGAAAACGAACAACGCCGTCAGTAACAGGTTTGTTTACCGCTGAATACTTTGCCCTCATGAAATAATATGCTAACCTACTACACACTGTAGTAGACTTATCAACACATTCATCACATTCATGAAACCTAAAGCCATTATTATCTCGGTTCTTATCATCGCCGTCCTCGGTGGTAGTTATTATTTTTACTGGAAATCTACCACGAAAGGTTCGGCCGCTACGACATCGCAAGCGGCGGCGAGTACGTCGGGAAAAACGCTTTTCAGTGATACTGCGGAGTATCAATATGCGTACATCATTTCCGACGCCACCTTGACCAGCCAGGCGGAGTCAGCTCTATCCGGTTTCGCCTTATCGAAAACCACGAACGCCGATGGTTCGGCGGTTTACACCTTGAAAGCAAAGCAGGCGAATTACAAAGACCAGACCTACACTCTCGCCGCTGGACAAAAACTGTATTTCATCGAAACCAGCATGGGTGATGATAACGACGATGCCGACAGTAATCCGCTTGATGATACCGCGGTTGTGGTCGATGCGAATGGTTATGTAGTGACGCAATAACGCGTCGGCAGGAAGATTCAATTGCTTTTTATACAGCCGCGGCCTAGTAAGGCCGCGGCTGGCTCATTCGCTTATGGGCTTGACAAAATCATAAAAATGATGTAGAAGGGTAGCGTCAGCGAAACTCGTTGGCATCCATTGCGACAAACCTACCCCTTGCCGCAAAGGATATATAACGTGAGCGCGCACATTTTACTCGTCGACGAGAACCAGGATCTGCTCGAAGTGCTTCGCGACGGCTTCACCTTGCCGGGACATACCGTTGTCACCGCTACGAATGGTTTTGCCGCCCTGAGCATCATGGTACAGGACGATTGTCCTGACGCGGTGGTGGTCGGCGATCTCGATCCGCGGGATCCGACGCCGAGTCTCGAGTTGGTTAGCGACCTACGCGTCGGTTTTACCGGCCTGCGGACGCCGATCGTCATGCTGTCTACGCACACCGATGATAACGTCAAGTCGCAGGCGTTGGCCTCGGGCGCTGACCGCTACTTGGTCAAGCCCAGTTCAATCTCGACGATTGTCAATACGGTTCTCGAACTTTTCGATCGCGCGGCCTAGCCGCTGATCCCAGCCTCGTACATGTACTGCACGGGGCTTTTTTCTTGAATATTGAAAAAAGGCGATACGCGGTATATACTGTGTTTATTGAGGAAATAATTATTCAATCGTATGCGTAATCTTTTTGGTCTTATCATTGTGCTCTTCGGTCTCGGCATGCTGTTACAGCAGTTTAATATTCCCTGGGCCAGCTCGGTTTTTTCGTCGTGGTGGGCGCTCGCGATTATCATTGTCGGTTTGTATGCCTGGAACGGCAATCAAAAAAATTGGTTCGGTCCGATGATTATCGTATTGGTTGGCGTCGTACTTCTACTCGATCAGTTGAACGTCTTTACCAAATCAGCCTGGAATTTCTTTTGGCCGGTAGCGATTATCCTGGTCGGTGGACGGATTATTCTCGGCCGGTCGTGGTCGCCGTCAGTGAAACAAGAAACCGGCGGACCGGATGCCAGCGTGTTGTTCAGCGGCATCGAGCGGAAGGTGAGCGGTCATTTTGAAAAAGGGAATGTCTCCGCCTGGTTCGGCGGGGTGAAGATGGACATGCGCGATGCAAACTTTGCCACGCAATCAACGCTCAATATTTCCAGCGGTTTCGGTGGCGTGGAAGTTTGGCTACCGAAAGATGTCCACGTGGTCAGCAAATTAGCGGCTATTCTCGGCGGCACTGACGATAAAACCTCGCCGTCAACGGATGCGAAGAAAACGCTGACCATTACCGGCTCGGCCATGTTCGGCGGTATCTCGTTGCGAAATTAAGTTCACAGTAAAAAAGAAACCGGCAGAAATGCCGGTTTTTCTTGCAAAATAAATTGGGAGGTGTAAGATATCGCCGTTCGATGTTCTTTTAACAGGAGGTGAGGCATGCCGTCCGTCCCGCACTATGCCGTTAGCAGTATGGGAACAGTAACCGTTCCTCGGCGCGTTACGACTGAAGAGCGAATCGTTTTTACGATTTGTGTTCCCGATGAGGCATTTGTTGAAGAGGAAGAAATTGTGGCTGTGGTCAGTCGTATGCTGAAGGAGGCGGCGGGTCATCGTTCCATCCTTACGGCACACAGGATCAACGGTGATGAGCGTGTCTTCATGTGGCAAATCGGACGACGCCTACTGTGGTTCGGCGAGAGCGATGATGAATTGGCCAAAGCGCTGCACTACATTCACGGCTTCGTTCGAATGATGTGTCTGGAGAAGAGTATCGAAATACAAAACGCCGATTCCTCGTGAGTCGGTTTTTTCTTCCCCCACACCAATTGAGGACACTATTGATTCTCTTTCAGTTCAGCTTACCTGCTGGGCTTTTTCTTTGACCACAAGTACAGTAGATAGAACCGTATGAACGTGTAAGAAAAAACCAGTCGGAAGGTGACTGGTTAGGCTGTAGGGATAACAATGCGTCGGAGGAGTAACTCCCCACCAATTTCAACGACGGTCCAGCCGAGTTTTCGAAGCGATTCGATGTGCTGATCGCCGTCAGACACGAGTTGGCGAGCGGGGCGTAGGTGTGCCCAATGCTCTCGGAGGAAGTCGAAATGCGTCTCCGCTGCCGATGTTGGCGTCGCCGATGTTGGCACGGGAATATCCGGTGCAGGGGCTGGCGAGGGAGAAGTTCCGGGTGGAGGCGGGGAAATGGTGCGAAGGTGTTTAACGGTTTCACTGGTGTACGGTTTTCGCACCACAATCGTTTTTCCGTTCCGTCGCTCAATCACTTTCTTGCTCATGAGTGATGTATAGCGATTGGATCCCTGTTCATTGAAATGCCGAGCGAGTTTGCCTGATAGCCCAACGACCTCACTCTCGCTGGCGCCGGCTGGAATGAGTGTCAGCGCAAACGCATAGGACTCAGCTTGTTGTGGCGTGAGGTGGACCAGCGATGAGCTGTTTGTTGACACGGTGATTGCAGGCGGATTCGGTGCGGTGACCGGATGTACATCCGGTTTTGGCGGAGATACCACGGACACTTCCTTCTGGTGTCGCTGTTGCGAGGCGACGGCGGCTACCGATTTCCGCAGATCATTGAGCAGCGTATCGGTCGATGGGAAGACTAATAGCTGTTGCTGGTGAGTGGCGGAGAAAGCAGTGACCACGACATGCTGTTTACCTATGGTGGTGATCGGAGAACGCTCACTCTGACCATCGACACGTTCATCGGCGGTACTGATACGAACAAAGTCAACCCCGGTCACATCGAGCAGTAATCGAGACAACTCGAGTGCGCCGTCGATTGGTGTGTAGTCCATAGCGATGCGAGGCAGTGGCCTATCTCGATCGTTCGCCACTGCTGGTGGCACTGTCGGTGGTTCTGTTCGAGACGGCTTGAGAAGTTTCACGATGCCCGCATTGCTAGACATCAGGCCCTCCTGACATTCAGTTGAGTGACACACGATAGATAGAAGAAGTGTCGTCGCTTGTTCGGCGACGTCAGCGGCGCAGGCATGGCTACACAAGTCAACGAGAATCAGCTGGACAAGCGAACCGTGGAAATACTTTGCCATCAGCCGGTCTTCCGTCACAATCAGAACCGGTGGTTGAGGAGGTATCGATTCTCGTTTCGTGAGTAACGCGCGACGAACTTTCGCGACTCCGGGAATGGTGGCTACTTGTTCGGCATACTGCTGGGCTCCCGGAACCCAGTCATCCCAACGCAAAGCGGCTGGTGACATGGATTCCTCCCAGGCGTGGAGAATGTAAGGAACTGCGAAGTGGTGCTAGTGTACTCGGATGGCGATTACTGTCAAGCCTGAGCAGGCATTTCTGTTTTTCTTGCAAATATTTGTAGGTGGTATAAGATGTCGACGTTCGTCGATCTTTCCAACAGGAGGTGCTATGCACTGGGCTATGGTCTACGTGATCATGATCGCAATCGCGATTCTGCTTCTGGTCAGGACGATCCGTTACACCGGCAGTTTTCGCCCGGCAATTATTCTGGGTATTGCCCTGTTCGGTTCGCTCTTCGGAACGGTAACAGTTTGCATGGCTCGTTCGGCACGACCGCCGATGGATTTCAACTCGACGGTCATCTACAGCATCATGGGATTTCTGTTGTGGGGGCTTGCCCAGATGGTATTCTTGCTCGTGACACGCGATGTCATCCGCCAGAACAAGCGGCGTCCCAGTTAATCCGCCTAAACTCCCTTCACCCGGAGCTTTTTTCTTTGTCGCAATTCTTAGCGACGCGCGGCCAACAAACCCCTCCTTTTGGTAAGGAGGGGTCGAGCGAAAGCGAGTACGGGGTGGTCAGGCGAGCCGCGCGTCATTCTTCTTTACATATATAAGGAGGAGAGTATGCTGGCGGTATAAGTTTCGCAATAATATAACTAGCGATGCACTGCTATCTAATTACATTCGAACTAGATCCCGCAATAACAGGTGATACACTGATTTCTGCAATTAAGTCCTATGGTACATGGGGTCATGTTAATGGCAGTAATTGGGCTGTAGTAACCGAGGGGACAGCTGCATCCGTAAGAGATAAGCTAGCGCCTTTAGTAGGAAAAAACGGAAGACTTTTTGTTATTAAAACTGGTATCGAAGCAGCTTGGTACAATAGTAATGCAAACTCCGATTGGTTAAAAAAGTATTTGATGTATGGTTGAGCAAGCTGAACGAACGCCAAGTTCGAATCCATTAATTATTCGAGCCGCAATGGGCGAGATCGTGCTTTATGATGTAACAGAAGACGAATTGAATAGTTTGGAAGCTGGAACGCCAAGCTCAATTTACCTAAACTTCTCTTTAGCATTAATTACGGCGTTTATTTCGTTTCTGATAGTAATACTAACAGTGCCTATAAATTCAAATAGGTCTTTTGTAGCATTTTTGTCTGTGACAGTAATTTCAGGAATCGGTGGTTTAATTACACTTTTTCTTTGGTGGAGGACAAAAGAGTCTGTTTCTGTAGTTGCAAAGAGAATAAGGGCAAGAAAAAAGGACATTACAAAGGAAGCCGAAGTAGGACCGAATACTCTTCAACAAACGACTCCGCCGGGGATTTGACATCTTTTGGCTAACCTTGTATACTCCTCGAGCACTTCTTTTCAGTCCTCACGACTTTGGGCAGAAATCCTGAAAGATTAGCGGATTTTTGGAGCTGTCCTCGCGTCGTCACCCTTTCGTTCGACGTCGTTTTTCTCGTAAAAACGCCCAAAGAACAAAGGATTTACCCGTAAAGAGAAATCATATCCGTCGAAAACCGTTAACCAATGAAGCGCCGTCAGCTGCGAAGGACAAAGGGTTCTTGCGGATGAATGGTAGCGTCATCGAGGCCTTACCGGCCGGGATGTTCAAGGTTGAGCTTGAAAACAAGCACGTCCTCCTTGCTCATTTGTCCGGCAAGATGCGGTTGCATCGACTGAAAATTCTGCCTGGTGATACTGTAACCCTCGAAATTTCACCCTACGACCTGACCAAAGGGCGCATCGTCTATCGTCTCTGAGCCCCGCTTCCACTTTCAATATATAGCTTAATTCACAATCTCTGTGAAAGTTCGATCCTCAGTCAAACCCATGTGCAAGAATTGCCGCATCATCCGACGCGGTAAGAAGCTTATGGTTGTCTGCCCATCGAGCCCGAAGCATAAACAACGTCAAGGATAACTATGGCTGTTCTCCGTATCGCCGGCGCCACGCTCCCGGCCCAGAAACGCATCGAAATTGCTCTGACCTACCTCTATGGGATCGGTCTGACGTTGTCGAAAAAAATTCTCGTGGTCACAGAAATTGATCCGAATACTCGGGTCAAGGATTTAACGGAAGCCCAAGCCAACAAGATTCGCGAAATGATCGAAAAGACGTATAAAGTCGAAGGCGACATGAAGCGCGAAGTTTTGATGAACATCAAGCGCTTGAAAGAAATCGGCGCCTACCGTGGCACCCGACACAGCAAGAACCTCCCGACACGCGGTCAACGAACGAAGACGAATTCGCGAACGGTTCGCGGCAATGTCCGCCGAACGATGGGCTCGGGACGTAAATCAGCGGCTGAAAAGACATAATCTATTCCTATGGCTGACGATATTACAATTGAACCAGTAACGACCGAAGCTCCAGCGGAAACGCCGGCGACGGAATCTGCGGCGCCGAAAGCACGCGGCGGCAAGAAAAAGAAGTTTGTCCAAGCCGGACAAGCGCATATTCACGCCACCTACAACAACACGATTGTTACCATGACCGATATGCAGGGGAATGTCATTGCCTGGTCATCGGCTGGGAAGAATGGTTTCAAGGGTCCGAAGAAAGCTACGCCATACGCCGCCGGTATTATCGTCCGCGACGTGGTGGAAAAGACCAAGCCGTTCGGATTGAAGACGATTGACGTCTACGTTCGCGGCGTCGGCCTCGGCCGAGAAGCCGCTATCCGCGCCCTCGCGGCCAACGGTTTAACGATTGCCGTTATTAAAGATTTGACTCCGACGCCGCACAACGGCCCTCGACCACGTAAAGTCCGACGCGTTTAAACTACTTGTCCCGTTAGACAATGACTATGCAGACTCTCCGAACCCAAACGAACGAAACCTTTAGTAAACTTTTTGTCTAATCGGGATGGCACGCAAAACCGGTCCACGAATGAAATTGTCCCGACGCTACGGTGTGGCGTTGTTCTCGACGGCGAAAGAAGCGAAAATCCTCGGCCGCCGCGGTTTTCCGCCTGGCCAACATGGTCAAGACGGCAACAAGCGTATGTCCGGCTATGGATTACAGCTCCGCGAGAAACAGAAAGCGAAGTTGATCTACGGCGTCCTCGAACGCCAATTCCGGAAGTACTTCGAAGAAGTGCTTATCCAAAAAGGCGATACCGGAGAATTACTCCTACAAAACCTCGAACGGCGCCTCGATAATGTCGTCTACCGCCTCGGCTTAGCCACGACCCGCGCTCAAGCGCGCCAAGTTGTTAACCATGGCCACATTCATGTTAACGGTAAGCTCGTCGATATTCCTTCTTTCCGCGTCAAGGTCGGTGACACCGTGACGATCCGGCCGCAGAGCGTGGACAAGAAATATTTTGAACCAATCAAGAAAAGCATCGAAACCTATACCCAACCGGCTTGGCTCGAGCTCAGCAAAGAGCAATTGAGCGGCAAAGTGTTGGCCTTACCAACCAAGGAGGACACCGAACGCATGGTGGATCTCCAGCTGATCGTCGAATTCTACTCACGCTAACCCACTAAAGGGTCAGAACTATGGAAACGTTACCACTCCCAACATCCCTGACGCAGGACGAACAGCGCAATCACCGCGCCACGTTCACCGTCGAACCGCT
>CAIJZX010000011.1 GCA_903825245.1 Candidatus Kerfeldbacteria bacterium | reverse complement strand
TTTGGACATAGGTCTGGCGTTCAGCCCGCCGGTTGGAACCCTGGAGGGAGATTACATGTTCACGCTTCGCATTCGCGCCGAGAACTGCCCGAATGTGGACTTGGGAGTTCATGTGGCAGTGGTCAACTCAGGCATTGGCGATGCGCAGTTCAAGATTGTGGACCTGTTTACAAGCACCAATTTTGTCGATGGAGTTAAGGGGGCGCTGGTGCGGCTTCAAAACGACCAGATTACCAGCATTCAAACCAACCTCACCACCGATGAGCATGGCGAGTGCATTTTCTCCGGTCTGCCTGCGGGCCTCTACAAATACCAAGTCACCGCCGACAAACATAATTCCTCGAACGGGCGACTTTGGGTGCGGGCGGGTTCCACAGTGAGCCAGCAAGTCGCCTTGGATTACAGCCTCGTTTCGGTTACGTGGGAAGTGGTGCCGATTACCATCGAAGACCGATACGAGATTGTGCTCAATGCGGTATTTGAGACGGATGTGCCAGCCCCGGTAGTCACGCTTTCGCCCGCTGCAATAAATCTACCGCAGATGTTTGCCGGGGATGTCTATTTTGGCGAGTTCTCGCTTGAAAACCATGGACTCATCCGGGCTGACAACCTCGCGTTCAATATGCCGGCGACCGACGACCGCTTTACCTACGAAGTGTTGGCTGGAGTTCCGGATCACCTCGACGCCAGGCAAAAAGTCCGCATTCCCTATCGCGTGACCTGCAAAGTGGATATGCCCGGTCCGAACCAACGCCCAACAACGTCGGTGCCAGTAGCGCCCCCATCACCCACGATGAACCTGCGGAAATTGTCTGCGACTTCAGACGGTTGCTTCACCTACCAAGCGCCCGTTTACGGTTCCTACACATGGGTTTGCATCAACGGACTTTGGTTTAAATCCGGGTTCAACGGGTTGATTGGCTACAGTTATGTGAAGTCTTGTCCGGGAGGTCCGTCAGGGGGTGGACCAGTTTATGGCGGTGGTGGTGGTGGCGGTGGCGGTGGCGGTGGTTCAACTTACTCCAAGCCCTCGCCGCCGCCAAGAGGGCCGGAGTGTTTTCCGAATCCGTGTCCTGCCACCGCACCTGGAACCGAATGCCAGGACTGCGACAGATGTGGCAGTGGTGGAGCTGGCGGCAGTGGGGGAGGATCTGGCGGCGGCGGTGGACCCGGTGGTGAACCGGCAGGGTCTTGGGTTAGCCTCGTTAATCGCGAATACCAAGATGAGATCATCGACCTTTCCATGAAAGTCATTGGAGGGACTGTCACTGTAACCCGGCAATTGTATCAAAATGATTGGCACTGGGTTGATGTTGTGCGACGACTTACATTCCATCAGGGATCCCAAGGGATTTCCTCAATTGAGAACCGCTTGATCAGCTACATCCCGTTGGATTCTGCCCGAACTCTCTTCCAGTATCGGACGTTTCGCATCAAGCAGACCTCTTCTGGATGGCGATGGGAGAGTACGGATGGCAAGTGGGAAGATTACAGCGTCGATGGAGTTTTAATGAGCAGCGGCAAACGCAATCTAACGCTCGCACAATATGTTTATGGCACTTCAGGCGCGCTGATCGGGGTGCTGGACGCAAACGGAAAGACATTGTTCAACTATGAATATGAGGGAAATGTCCTCACCTCCGTATCCGACTCCAGCGGACGTCGGGTGGTTTACACTTGGGGCAACAATCGGTTAACGGGCGTTCGGGATGTAATGGGTTTGAATGCATCTTACCAATACGACGGCAGTGGACGTTTAACCCAAAAGACGGATGTCAACGGCAACACGCTCCAGATCAGCTATGATGGCGGAGGCTATGTCTATAGCGTCCTCGATTCACAAGGCAACGGCAAGTTCTTCACATACAGCTACGATGCCAATACCCGCCAGTATTACTCCCAAGTCAAAACCACGGGCGGTCAGGTTAAAGAAAAACGGTTCGATTCCGATGGCAATACCGTCAGCCAGACTGACAATGGAATTGCGACGAAGGCGATCCTTCGCGATGGGCGAAACGAGCAGAAAACGTCGGCAAGCGGCGCCGTTACGCTTCTCGAATATGACGAATTTGGAAATCTCACGAAAGAAACAAAGCCAGATGGTGGAGTGACACTGTGGAGCTACGATCCAAAAATCAACAAACCGGTTCAGGTCGTTGGCCCGCGCGGCGCGGTGACCATCATGACTTACGATGGCAATGGGAACATGACGAGCAAGATCGAAGCCTTCGGCGCTTCGATTGCCCGAACCAATACTTGGGTTTATGATGATAAAAACCTCCTGATCCGTAAAATTGATGCCTGTGGCCATAAAATGGACTACGCCTATGATGCCAACGGCAACCTGCTGCGCGAATTCGACCCAGAAAACCCGGACTACCACACCCTCTACGGTTATGACGCGCGGGGTAATCGAGTGGCGGTCACCAATGCTCTCGGGTACGCGACCCTCTATGGCTACGATGCGCAAGATCGGCGCGTGTCGGAAACCAACGCCCTTGGGTACGTCACTCTTTACACCTACCAGGGAAAGAACCTTGTTGAGGTTGAGACGGGGCGTGACGGGTCCAACCGGGGGCGCGTAGTCCGTTATCATTACGATGAGCATGATCGCCGCACTCAAACCATTCGCGTGGATGACAAAAACACTGAGCATGTTTGGGAAACAACCACTTACGACGCGGATGGTCATGCGACTGCGGTTGCCAATGCTTTAGGCCAGACGACTCGTTATGATTACAACTCTCTCGGCCAGCAGGCTGCAATCCACCGTCCATTCAGCGCAACCGAAACATCGGATACCCAGTTTATCTATGACAACTACGGGCGTCTGTCGCAAAAGATTGATCCACTGGGCGTGATCACCTTTCACGAATATGATTCATCGGATCGCGAGAACAAGATCACCGAAGCGTTTGAGAGCCCAGTCCAACGGTCAAGGGCGCGTGGTTATGACCTGAGCGGAAATCTGACAAGCATAACTTATTCGGATGGCACAAATGACCTCACAACCTACTACAATTACGATCTTCTGAATCGCCGCATTGCGATTAGCGGCGCTCGCGAATATCCAAAAACCTTCGAATACGACGGAAATGACAACATCACTGCGGAGATCAATGGACGTGGCTACCGCACCGAATACGCGTACGACAAATACAACCGGCGCACTAATACGATCGAAGGTATCGGTCATGGCTCACCGGGCGAACATGCCAACTCAGTTGAATACGACTTGAGCGGTCAGGTGGTGACGATGTATGACGGCAATTGGAACCATCGCCACTACCACCACGATGCGCTTGGTCACCAAACCGACCAATCCATCCCCCTCGCGCCCACGAACGCCCTGCCCACCGGCAACTGGTGGTCGGACAACACCGTAGTAATGAACCGCACATGGTTCAATCCGTGGGGCCAGCCGTTGACCACCAGCAATATTGTGGGCGGCGTGACAGCCGCGACCTATGACGCATTCGGTCGTCGATTCACTCGCACCGACGCTGCGGGCCTGACGCTGACGAATACCTACAACGAACTGAATCAACTTCTAGTGATCGGCTATCCCGTTGTATCATCGGCTCATCCCGGCAGCCCGCCCACATCCATCCGATACACCTACAATCCATTCAATGCGCAGATGCTCATCTCCACAACAGACCGAGCAAACCTTGATACGCGATACGCATACAACAAACGTTTTCAGCGCATTGAAGAAATCACTTCATGGGGAGCCACTAATGCCTACGGATATGACGAAATGGGTCGCAGTTCCATTGTGACCAATGAGATAAGCGAAGTAACCCAAAGTATCTTTGATCAATTTGATCAAATCACATCTAAGATATATCCTGATCACATAGCAGTGTACCAAGAACGAATCGAATATCTCGCTTACGATGAGTATGGAAATTTGATCAGCGACTGGGGTGCGACGGCAAACGATGCGAAGTATTCTTACGACGCCGCAGGTAACAAAATACGACAAATCGATGGCAATGGCAGTGTCACCATGTGGGAGTATGATGGTCGTAATCGTAAAACACGGAAAATATACGCTGACAATACCGATTATGAATATGTTTATGATGCAAGTGGGAATCTTGTGTGGAAACGCGACGCAAATGGGCGAACAACTTCGTACAAATATAACTCCTTCAATCTCCTGATATTAACAGACTACCCTAACGATCCTGATGTTTCCTTCGGTTATGACCGTGCCGGGCGCAGAATATGGATGCTAGATGGTACTGGAACCAACATATGGACATACAACTCGGCTAATTTAATTACTACAAACATTCAGCTAAATGTCGGGCACACTGTTAGTTACAATTACGATGCTGAAGGCAATCGGTTGTGGGTCGCAAATGAGGTGATTTTCAGTCCTTCGAATAGTGTGACACAATACGCTTACGACGGCGCAGGCAGACTATTAGGCATCAGCGATAGTGTTGTGCCATCGACTGTTTTTAAATATTTGTGGAGCTTTACAACAGGACAAATAAGTGAGATTCACTACCCATCAGGTCTTCGAATCTTAAAGTCCTTCGACGAGTTGGGACGAACTCAGCGTATACGGGCGATTGGTCAAGATGAAACTGAACTTTTTGGCGTTGAATATGCATATGACATGGCGGGACGTCGTAGTAAAGAATCGACGGCGACTCATACAGACGTCTTCCGTTACGACAGCCGACGACAGATTGTAACAGCCCAGCGTTACGATTCAAATGGGCGTGTAGTTCCTGCATGGGCCTTTTCTGCAAACTATGACACTGCAGGCAACAGAACCAGTAGTCTCAATGCATCAGAAAATAGTTTTTATGCATATAACAATTTGAACCAGTGCATTTTGATATCCAATTCGGTTTCGCGCGTTGTTCTGAAATATGATTCCAATGGTAATTTATTATATGACGGACGTACTGTCTACACATACAACGATGCTGACAGATTGGTTAGGATGTCGAACGAAGTGCATGCAATTGTTTTTTCATATGACGGTCTGGGTCGGCGAGTGAACAGTACGCTAACCAGCGCTGAAGGAATCAAGGAGAGTCGATATGTTTATGATGGAGCGCTAACTATAGAGGAATTTTCAAAGGCTGATCCGATAGATGATGTACGAATTACACGAGGGCTTGATTTGAGTTCTTCTTTTGATCGCTCTGGCGGCATTGGTGGAGTGCTTTCGGTTCGCAATACAAACGGCGTTTTGGAACTTGTTTGTGATGGTAGAGGAAGCGTAAGGTTAGAGCATAGTGTTTTGGAGCCTGTATCAAACACACTTGATTACTCACCTTACGGACAGCTTATCGGGCCAGCAGTGTCATTCCAACCATTGCAGTTCTCAAGCAAGGAATCGATTCCAAGCGAAAATCTGTTGTTTTTCAGCGGTCGATATCTTGATGCTAACCTGGATCGTTGGCTGAATCGTGATCCTATTGAAGAAGAAGGAGGCATTAACCTCTATTCCTTTGTGTTGAACGATCCGATCAACGGTATCGATTCATTTGGTTATTCTTGTGCGGTCAGCGTCGAATCCTACAAGAATCCAATACCGCATCCATATTGTGGTGATAATGGCGCTGCTGGGTACACTTGTTGGCAACAAGGCTGGCGATTTCAAGCAACAGGACCATTCGTATGTGAAAAGAAATGTAAACAAATATTTGGACAGCCAATGACTGATTGTGGATTGCACGTTGTTATGTGGTGGTCGGAGCGTGGTGGATGCTCAGGACGTCCGTCGTCTGAATACCACGAGCGTGTTCACGTCAATATTGTCAAATCTCTTTGGGAAATGAGAGATGGTGCTATTGCAGAATATTTGCATTGCACATCAATGCCTAAGGCTAGTTGTCATAAGCAGTTGATAGAGAAAATTGATCAACTGTATTTTGATTACACGATGTTAGCTCAAACTCGATGGGATGCTGATGACAATAAACACCCGTCTTCGACTTGTCAGGCGAAGGCGGAAGAGTATCGCAATCATATTCCCGTGGATGAGTACAGTGTTCGTGTTTCGGAGGAAGAAGTTGCATCAATGAAGCGGCAATGTGCGGCAATTAAGGATACGGATTGCAATTGATTCGGCAGGTAAAAACGTCACTTGCTATTGGCTAATGTATTCGGAAACGCAGAACAGCAGACGTCCAGAGCGGCGTGGCATCCGAGGGGAGCACTGGAACGAAACTAAGTAGTGTCTGGCAGGAAACTCGTAATATACTGATAATCAATTTGCTGTGACTAATTTAGGCTTCGAATGTTTCTGACAAAAGTTCAATGAAATAGCATTTTTGGCCATTTCGCGATTATTTGCGAAATTCCACCCGAATCA
>CAIJZX010000010.1 GCA_903825245.1 Candidatus Kerfeldbacteria bacterium | reverse complement strand
GGTGTACTTAAAGATTGCGAGTACGACCGTAAAAAATGATCGCGGATTCTTTGAGTATCTTATCCCGACTGACGCTAAGAATTTGCAGTTACAGTTGGGCACCGATGCGACCAAGCAGACCGTGACGATAAAATAACTTCCAACCAATATGCGCATTGGTCTCGTCACACAGGCCTACTATCCTGTATTAGGTGGCGTGACCGAGCATGTTTGGCATATCGGAAAAGAACTGCAACGTCGCGGACATGAAGTAACGGTGATTACTGGCGGCGTCCATCGGTCGATGAAAATTGGCAGTGGAAAGCGAGATGATGACCGTGGTCTGCACGTTCTTCGTCATGGTGTGCAAATTCCCTTGACGATGAATGGTGCAACCATGCATGTGACCTGGGGATGGAAGTTGGGACGGATGCTCCAAAAAATTGAAGAACGCGAGAAGTTTGATATCGTCCATATTCAAAGTCCGACCGATCCAGGACTACCGCTCATTGCCAGTAAGGTGATGCGGTCACCAAAAGTCGGCACACACCACTCGTTTCGTGATAGTCATGCCTTTTCTGATCTTATCTATCGGCTGTTTCGAACCGTCATTGATGATGCCGTGGAAAAAATCAGCCAACACATCGCCGTCTCTCCGAGCGCCGAAGCGATCGTTCGTCGATACTATCCCGATCTTGATGTAACGGTAATTCCCAACGGCATTGATACTGATCACTTTTCACCCGACGTGAAGCCGTGGGATCGTACCGATGACGCGTTGAATATTCTTTTCGTCGGCCGTATGGATCCACGAAAAGGCGCTAAGTATTTGTTCGCCGCGCTACCGGAATTGGAGAAACGCATTGCTAACTACCGCGTCACGGTTGTTGGAACAAGTTGGATGAAGAAATACTACGATGCTCAAATTCCGATGTCGCTGCGGCACCGGGTAGAATTTAAGGGCTATGCCGCTCCGGAGGATATTCCGCGGTATTATAAGAGCGCAGATATTTACTGCTCGCCGGCGACCGGTAACGAAAGCTTTGGTATTGTCCTTTTGGAGGCAATGGCGTGTGGGACTCCGGTGGTGGCGTCAGATATTGACGGTTATCGGTGGGTGGTGAATCCTGGCGTCGAAGGACTCCTTGTGCCTCCACGCAGTCCACGACATTTAGCGGAGGCAATCGCGACGTTAGCGAATAATCCGGAGTTACGACAGCGGATGGGTCAGGCGGGACGAGAGAAAGCACTACAGTATGACTGGCGGAGAATTGTCGACCAACTTGAGCCGATCTACGAGCGAATTCGAACACAGCGTACCGCATGATGTCGCGATTGTCGGATGTTCCATCAATATCACATGGTTTTTCTGGTGTCGCTGACGGCACGATGGTGCTCAACGGCGGTTTTGCGAATCGAAAAAAATACTTAGCCGTGCATGGTCTACAACCGAATCAAATTGTACATGCCGGGTTGTGTCACGGTACAAATATTGCCGTCGTGACGACATCGGAGGGTGGGAAGATTATTCCTGAAACCGATGGACTGATAACGACTGAAGCGAATGTTGGGTTAGCGATGACAGCAGCCGATTGCTTGTTAATCTCGGTCTATGATTCGGAACAGAAGGCAGTCGGGATGTTTCACGCCGGGCGGCGCGGTTTGGCATCCGAGATTGTGACGAGGTTTTTTGATGTTTGGAAGAATGTGTGTTTATGTAACATGCATGATTGCTATGTAAGCATTTCGCCGAGTATTTGTGTTGACCACTACACTATATCTGACAGCGATGCCCAGGCATTCATGAAGTGGCCTGATGCATGTCAGAAACGTGATGATGGGATTCATCTTGATTTGCGATCAGTTGCACAGCAACAATTACTATCGGTAGGCGTAAGTAATGACAACATCACGTTTGACCAGCGGTGTACCTTCGAAGAACGAACACTTTTTTCCTATCGTCGTGATCATCCAATAACTTCGCAATTGCAAGTTGGTTATCTCATGCGACGAGAATAAGTGATACTTGACAGTTTATTGACCCGCGTCTTTCTGGGGCGTAGAGTTGAGGTAACGCTACTCGAAGTGTACCTCCCACCAGGAGGGATCAATGGTTACCTTCGTGGATGTG
>CAIJZX010000009.1 GCA_903825245.1 Candidatus Kerfeldbacteria bacterium | reverse complement strand
GGATGTCGATTGAATCTCTGTTTTTGGTAGCTTCGGAAATTCGTGGGCGACACAAGATTCGAACTTGTGACCTCCACAATGTCAATGTGGCGCTCTAACCAACTGAGCTAGCCGCCCACAGTCAGAAGACTATTTTGAGCGCTCTATCCTGGGCAGCGACGAATGCTTGTTATGGGCGCATCCGTCGACGCTCGTTGCGTCCTTTCAGTCCTTACTCGCTTCTGTCCGCACCGCTAACGCGGTGCCCAACTGAGCTATAAGTCAAAAAAGCTGAGGGATAAGCGCGCTCCATTCCCTCAAGTGGGCGACTCAGGAATCGAACCTGAGACCTCGTCATTATCAGTGACGCGCTCTAACCATCTGAGCTAGTCGCCCACTTGAGGGATCCAGTACACAGCCTGAAAGCAGTCCTTGCCAAAAAATGTAAAAACAACAAATGTAACATCACTCTACCAATCTTCACACAACGTAGCAAGAACCAAAAAAGAAAACAAGTACCGATGTTTCGGCACTCGCTTTATGTTGACGTGATGTATGTAACAAGAAGCGCTAAACAGTAGTCAGTTGAAACAAATGTTTCATATACTATGTATTACTTTTGCCGCTCCTTTCGGAACGGCGCACCCCGCAAAAATGCAGGGGCGACTTCTAGGATTGATCCCTTGCGGGATCTGTACAACGTGTACAACCGTATACGTTGCAAATATCTCCCTAGAAAGGAGGTGATCCATGCACAGCTTCCGCTACGCATGCCTTGTTACGACTTAGCCCCTATCATCGAACCTACCTTATTCCCCGTAAAGGGCTTTCGGGTATTCTCGACTCTCTTGGCTTGACGGGCGGTGTGTACAAAGCCCGAGAACGTATTCAACGCGCCGTAGCTGATGCGCGTTTACTAGCGATTCCAGCTTCATGAAGGCGAGTTGCAGCCTTCAATCCGAACTGAGGGGTGGTTTGATGGGATTGGCTCCACCTTGCGGTTTGGCGACCCATTGTTACACCCCATTGTAGCACGTGTGTGGCCCAGGTCGTCAGAGGACCATGCTGACTTGACGTCATCCCTTCCTTCCTCCGGCTTATCGCCGGCAGTCTCGAGCGAATATTTAACACTCGACAGGGGTTGCGCTCGTTAGAGGACTTAACCCAACAGCTCACGCCACGAGCTGACGACAGCCATGCAGCACCTGTTTAGCACCCTCGAAGGCTTCCCCCGTTTCTGGGGGCGTGCAGCTAAATGTCTAGACCTGGTAAGGTTTCTCGCTTATCGTCGAATTAAACCACATGCTCCACCGCGTGTGCGGGCTCCCGTCAATTCCTTTGAGTTTTAGCCTTGCGGCCGTACTTCCCAGGCGGAATACTTAACGCGTTAGCTTAAACGAGACTGAGAGGGTCGAAACTCCCAATCCCTAGTATTCATCGTTTACGGCGTGGACTACTGGGGTATCTAATCCCATTCGCTCCCCACGCTTTCGTTATTTAGCGTCAGGTTCGTACCAGCAAGCTGCCTTCGCCTTTGGTGTTCCTACCGATATTAACGCATTTTACCACTACACCGGTAGTTCCGCTTGCCTCTTCCGACCTCAAGTCTGGCAGTATGTCTCGCGGCCTCATGGTTGAGCCATGAGATTTAACGAGACACTTACCAAACCGCCTATTAACGCTTTACGCCCAATTAATCCGGATAACGCTCGGGGCCTTCGTATTACCGCTGCTGCTGGCACGAAGTTAGCAGCCCCTTATTCCTTCGGTACACTCAGAGTTGTTCCCAAAGAAAAGCAGTTTACACTCCGAAGAGCGTCTTCCTGCACGCGGCGTCGCTCCCTCAGCCTTTCGGCCATTGGGGAAGATTCTCGACTGCAGCCTTCCGTAGAAGTCTGGGCAGTGTCTCAGTCCCAGTGAGGCGGGTCGCGCTCTCACGCCCGCTATCCGTCGTAGGCTTGGTAGGCCATTACCCTACCAACTACCTGATGGACCATAGGCCCCTCCCAAAGCGGCTTGCGCCGTTCTTTGTAAATCTTGCGATCTACAACCACATCCAGTATTAGCTCCCCTTTCGAGGAGTTGTTCTGAACTTTGGGGTAGGTTGCCAATGTGTTACGCACCCGTTTGCCACTAACATTCATATTGCTACAAATGTCCGTTCGACTTGCATGCCTAAAACACGCCGCCAGCGTTCATCCTGAGCCAGGATCAAACTCTCAATAAGAATCCTTGGCCCCGAAACAAGTTCGGGGCTTCCAGACGCAATCTTGAGGTATTGTCACACTATGTGTGATAGCTCTTGTTTGCTGCCACCATTATTTTGACTGGCGGTGACGACCAGTTTTATAAACTCAAAGTATGATTGACGTTTGGCTCCACAATGAGAGAAATGAGGAACGATCAGCAGAAATCCCGCAGCGCGGGCCTGGATCGGATTCCTCGTTTCCCTCATCATGAAGCGAGCTCGTGCAGCGTCACCCGAAGGCGACACTACCGAACTTTCTTACCACGTTCTGATTGTCAACGATCGTTCCCCGGTGTTTTCTGCTCAACTTGACTGAAGAAAAAACAGGGAGGTTTGGTCGGGAAATATACTTTTCCCATTCAAGCCTCACTGTTCATTCAAAATTCCGGAAAGTGCTATGTGATCTCCTTACCCGATAGCGGTTTCCTTTCATGTCGCCCTGCGGAGCAGAACCAGTGGCGAACGGACCTACTACTAAGTGCTGCGGAATGATAACAGAATTTGAGCGATTGTCAAGGATTTTCCATCTGGGGATGATATGTGGATAGTGGGTATAAAAAAATGGCTAATCTTAGCCAAAGATTGACTTTTTGCTGTGTAGTTGTTAGGGTCAACTCATGTAGCGATTGTTCCGGATTTGCTCTCTACAAAGGAGGATGTTGTGAAACCAGTGAAGATTTTTTGTTTGCCTGGGGGAACATTACCCCAGCGTCAAACAGAAGGAGCAATTGGTTTCGATGTTCGTGCTCGGGCAATTGTTTCAGCGACGGATATGGATCTGCAAAACCCTAACCTGCGTCGAACGATTTTCGATTTTAAGGCAGTTCCCGAGGATGAACGTGTTCGTGGCCAGGTTTTCGATCTGCCGGGTAGCCATAATGGTCGCGAACTTGTCTACCGCATGCAACCAGGTGAGTCGGTGCTGGTCGGTATCGGTTTCGTTACCGAGATGACCTTCCCGATGTTCTACTGGGTGGCGCCGCGTAGTGGACTCGCCTCAAAGTACAATATCCAGGTCACCAATGCCCCGGGCACGGTTGACCCAGATTATCGCGGCGAAGCGGGTGTGCTCGTGCTCAATCGCGGGCCGAACCACTTTGATCTGCGGTGTAATATGCGGATCGCCCAGATCATTTTCTCTACCGCGCTCATTCCTGAGTTCGACGAAGTTTCACTCTTCAATAACCTCGGAGAGTCACATCGAAACACCGGCGGCTTTGGCTCAACCGGTCTCAAGTAACCCCACGGATCATTCGCGGGGTTTTTTCTTATGCGTTGTTCGCCACTCGGTTATTTCTTTGTGATTGCCGTTGAGTAATTCTTTCGGCACGCACTTCTTCATAAAAACATCTGGACGCGTGTACTGCGGATACTCGAGAACGCCCGGTTCACTATGTGACTCATCGACGCTTGACTTATCTTTACCGAGAACACCAGGTAGTAACCTGGTCACTGCATCAGCCACAATCATCGCCGGCAGTTCACCGCCGGTAAGGACGTAATTACCGATGGAAATTTCCTCGTCAACGTAGTCCATAACGCGTTCATCAACACCTTCGTAACGCGGACAGATAATAACGAGTTGCTGGTATTTTGATAATCGTTGTGCATCTGCCTGTGAAAACGTTGTACCTTTTGCGGACATAAGAAGAACGCGATGTTTCTTGTTCTTGGGAAGTTTTTTGAGCGCTTTGTAAATCGGCTCAACCTTCATCACCATGCCCACGCCCCCGCCGTACGGACGATCGTCAACGGTGCGGTGTTTATCGGCGGTGAAATCGCGCAGATCATGGAAGTGAAATGATACTTTCTTGTTCTTCTGCGCGCGCTTCAAAATACTCTCGTTGAGGTAGCTATCGAAAACTTTGGGGAAGATGGTGAGGAAGTCGAAGCGCATATGTATACAGTATACCAAAAATCCCGCCGAAGCGGGATTCGTGGTTAATGATACGAATTAGAGCTTCAAGTCGTCGCCCATGCCGGTATCAATCGGCGCGGCCACTGGTGCGGCTTGCATTTCATCGTGACCGACGTTCGCTTGGGCTACCATGTCATGGTGCGCTTTGCGCGAACCTTCCGGTTCGTAGATCTTCATGTTGACGCGAGCGTGATTCTTCGCACCAACGACGCGGAGCAACGTTCGCAATGACTTCGCGGTCTGACCTTGGCGGCCGATAATTTGGCCGAGGTCCTGCTGGTTTACCTTGAGCGTGATAAGGACGCCCATTTCATCGACGATGCGGTCAGACGATACGTCTTCCGGATGGTCGACCATCGCTTTCACGACGTATTCGACGAATGCTTGATCTGTTTCCATAGGAGGTTCTCCTGTAATTAGCTGCTGAAGTATGTGATAAGGATAGCAAACTCCGCTCCCGTGTCAAACTCGGTGATCCTGATGCAGAGATAGCATCGTGGTGGCGAGTAAGCCGGTAAGCGAATGTGAGTTTAGGCGGCCGGGGTTGATTCGGTCGCTGGCGCAGCTTCGGCCTCTACTGGTGCGGCAGCCGGAGCTTTAGCGATGACTTTTTTCGGACTGGAAATAATACCCTTCTCGACGAGCAGGTTATGGACGCTGTCGGACGGTTGAGCGCCGACGGATAGCCAATATTTCACGCGATCAGCGTTGACTTCGATGCGGTTCGGCGTGGCGTGCGGATCATATGACCCGAGCAATTCGAGATAGGTGCCGAGCGTGTCTTTGCGCTTATCAGAAGCGATGATGCGGAACGTCGAGTGGTTCTTTTTACCGACGCGAGTGAGACGGAGGACGACCATACAGGTGGTGGGGGTGGAATTAATCGATAGGTTCTTAAGCAGGATGCAGGTTATCACGGGGTTGATGTGGCGTCAACCCCGTTAGAGCGCCCGAAGTAAGGATTGTTGCACTTCCACCTTATCCTACCGATGAAATGTCCCACTCTAACGGGGTCAACGCCATTAGCCCATATTGTCGCAGAGAAGGCAACCTGATAGAATAGACACACCTATGGCACATCAGGAAACGATCGACGCCTCGGAAGGCATCATTGTTAAATTGCTGACAAACTTGATTCGTTTGGCGGTAATTAATAACGCTTCTGACATTCATATCGAGCCGGAAGCCGATAAAATACGCATTCGTTTCCGTATTGACGGTATTTTGCGCGAAGTTGAAACGCATCCGATAAGCATCCACGATCCATTAGTGGCCCGGGTGAAAGTGTTGTCGAATTTGAATATCGCTGAACGGCGAAAACCGCAGGACGGGCGCTTTCAAATGACAGCAGATAATAAACAACTTGATGTTCGTGTATCTACGTTTCCCACGATGTATGGTGAAAATCTTGAACTCCGCGTCCTGAACAAGACAAACATACTTCTTGGTCTGCCGTCGCTTGGATTCTCCCCCGAAACGTTGAATCAGTTTAACACCATGATTCACCAGCCGTATGGCATTATTTTTGTCACCGGTCCGAACGGTTCCGGAAAAACTACCACACTGTATTCAACACTGAACACCATCAACACCAGTGATAAGGATATTGCCACCCTCGAAGATCCAGTGGAGTATCAATTACCACTCATTCGCCAAACGCAAGTTGATCCAGATGCTGGGTTAGACTTCGCCGCCGGGTTACGTTCTCTACTTCGCCAAGATCCGGACGTTATTCTTGTCGGCGAAGTTCGCGATGCGGAAACCGCCAGCATCGCCGTCCGATCGGCGTTGACCGGCCATTTAGTATTGACCACCTTGCATACGAATGATTCTATCGGTACCATCAATCGGTTGACGGACATGGGAGTAGAACGCGTGTTGATTGCTTCGGCGACTGTCGGCGTTCTGGCGCAGCGCTTGGTGCGTCAACTGTGCACGACGTGCGCAGAAAGTTATGAAGCCTCGCCGGCCCTCAAGCAGCAACTCGGATTATCAGCTACAGAAGCAATTACCCTTCGAAAGGGTGTCGGTTGCGAAACGTGCGGCTACACCGGCTACATTGGTCGGATAGGAATATTTGAGCTCCTGGCTCCGGACAAAAAGTTGCGGGCGATGATGATTGATGGCGCGAGTTATCAGGATATGAAAACGTATGCCACGCAGACACTTCATATGCTGACATTGCGTGATGATGGTTTAGAAAAAGCCAAGCGCGGTATCACGAGTGTTGAAGAAGTACTACGCGTCACAGCAGGAGACATAACAGAATAAGAGCTGAGAATACGTGTGTCCACGGCAACCTACTGGAGTATTTGCCACGTAGCCAAATTACCTCTATACTTTCGACCTATGTTGCAGAATCGTAGCATAACAACCTGGTCAGGATTTATTCGATCATCACCATCAACCTTTTGATGGGGCTGTAACGTGTTGTAATGTGTGCCGCCCCATCGGCGGTTTTTTTGTTTTCTTCCTTCCCCTATCAACCACCAACCCCTATGACTCAACACACCGATGCCGACCTCAAAAGAATATTCACCGCCTTAGCCATATACCTGACCGCATTGTTTGCCGCGAATACGCTCGGTCTCAAGATTATGCCATTTCTCTTTGGTTTACATCTTTCAGTCGCCGTTTTTTCCTTCCCCATTGTTTTCTTAATGACCGATGTCATCGGGGAGGTGTATGGTAAACACATCGCCAAGCTGTTCGTCCTTGCCGGGTTTATCAGTACAGCCTTGTTTATCGGTTTTTCCGTGTTATCGCTGGCGTTGCCCTGGTCGGCTGACGGGTTGTGGGCGAAGCCAGGGTATAATCTGATTTTCGGAATCTCTGTTCGTGTCGCCATCGCCTCGTTGGTGGCATTTCTCATTGCCGAATATCAAGACGTTCTGACCTTCTTCTTTGTTCGCAAACGATTAGGAACAAAATTTTTTTGGGTGCGGTCGTTAATCGCAAGCTTGTGGTCTCAGTTACTTGATAGTACAATTTTTATGGTCATTGCTTTCGCCGGAATCTACGAAAAACATACCCTGGTTAGTATTATCCTGACATGGTGGTTATACAAGGTAGCAATGAGCATTCTGTTCACACCCTTCTCATATATGGGAATTCGCTTACTTCGTGGTCGCAACAAACAAATAACTTCGATAGTAGCCGCCTAGTCTCTCAATTCACTACCTCCGTACTATGATTGTCCATGCAATAAAAACTCGAATCTTCAACGAAGGCGAAGATCTATTTCGTTTTATTTGTCGCTATATAAAAAATATTCCCGAAAACTCGGTGATCGTTGTTACTTCAAAGATTGTCGCCTTGTCGGAAAGACGGACGGCCGTTATTGAGAATGCTAAGACAAAAGAAAATCTTATTCGATCTGAAAGCCAGCGCGCGGTTAGAACAAAATACGTTTGGTTAACCGTTAAAGACGGCATGGTTATGGCCTCCGCGGGAATCGACGAGTCGAATGCCAATGGCAAGCTTATTTTATTACCGAAGGATAGTTATGCGGCTGCGAAAAAACTACGCCGACAAGTACAAAAGAAATATCACCTGAAACATTTGGGTGTACTCATTACCGATAGCCGTACCATGCCATTTCGTGCCGGCGTCGGCGGCGTGGCCTTGGGCTATGCGGGCTTTCGCGGAATCAGAGACTATCGCGGAACGCCGGATATTTTCGGGAGAAAATTGAAACTTTCACGAACCGATGTAGCTGATAGTTTGGCAACGGCGGCGGTCTTGGTTATGGGTGAAGGCGAAGAACGCCAGCCCATTGCCGTAGTACGCAATGCGCCTGTTGAATTCCGAAACACAATTAATCGTCGCGAGCTCCACATCGATATCGACGATGATATGTATAGTCAGCTATTCCGGAAGACAAAGTAAAACGCAAATACCGTATCCAACAATCCGTGTCGTAGGAATGTAGACGAATAAATACTACCTCTCGATGGTCGGGTCTTTTTCGAAGTCGTTGGCGAGTTTTTCCATGGCAATGGCGCGGATCACATTTCGATTGAAAAAATCTTCATCCGCCGTGCCGCCAAATGATTCCTCGGCCTCGCCTTCGTCTTCACTAATACTCTTCGCCATAACCCGAAGTTGTTCGGGAGTTAGCTCTTTGTTGCGCAACGATTTTAGATAGTCTTGTCGAATATGAAATGCGTAGTTTTTTTCGCGCCACAATTTCTTCTTTTCGTCATCTCCCTGCTGTTCCCCGATAGGGTTGCCCGATTCTGGTGATCCCATAGAATTCAATTTTAAATAGTAGAAACTACAATAGAAAGTTACCCTTTTCAAGCCTATAGGTCAATATAACGCATTTTACCGTCGCCATGGAAACTTGATTATTTCTTTGTTTTGTGCTATCCTAGTTGTAAGAAACAAACATACATGATCAAGCGAATCGCTACTTTTCTGATAGGTACTGGGCTTATGTTCGGTGGTTTTATTGTTCCCGTACACGCGGCCACAGTGATGGTGCCGCGAAAGATTGACGGTCTGTGGGTGGCGAAAGGGACCGAAAATCAATGGCCGATTGCGGTCATGATTGATAATCATACAGACGCACGACCGCAGTCTGGACTACAGAACGCTTCGATTGTGTACGAGACCTTGGCTGAAGGCGGCATTCCCCGTTTTATGGCCATCTATGCTGATGCGAATGTGAAAGTCGTCGGACCGGTGCGATCAACGCGACCGTATTTTGTGCAATTTGCGGCCGAGCTAAACGCAGCCATGGCACACGCCGGAGGTAGCCCTGATGGTTTGAAAAAATTGATGAGTTTAAAAATGTTGAGTCTTGAAGGAATTAGTGGAAAATACGCAAAACTTTTTTATCGCGCCTATGGCGGCGGCGTTCACGGTTTGTATACGAACATGACCGCGTTGTATAAGGCGCTGAAAGCAACGCCATTGGGAAAAATAAAACCGCTATACCAAAACTGGAAATTTGGTGATGGTGCGGCGTTAGCGAATCGACCGAATGGTAAACACGGAACGACGATTGATCTCGGATATGGGGCATCGTACGTCGCTGAATATCGCTACGACAAAAAACAAGACAAGTATCTTCGCTTCACCGGCGGTAAGGTGCTTGTCGACCGACAATCAAAAAAACAAGTCGCAGTTCGTAACGTGATAATCATGAATGTGCCAAAAGAAAAGGTGCTGGATAAAAAAGGCCGACTCGATATTAACGTTATCGGCAAAGGCACGGCCTATTTGCTTAAAGGCGGGACGGTAGAAAAAATTACCTGGACAAAGAAAAACGATCGGGCACGAACGATGTTTTATGACGCGAAGACGAAACAGGAAGTGACGTTGACGCGCGGTAATACGTGGGTTGAAGTTGTGCCGGCAGGGCACAAGTATACAGTGTATTAAAAAGATCTCAAGTTAAGGATTACAAAACAACAGCGCGGGCTTTAAGCCCGCGCTGTTGTATCGTGACACAACTTACGCGTCTCCCAAGAGATAGATACCCAAACATGAACACTAGTCGCCTGCTTGGTGGCTTGGTTATTGCCGTTGGTAATGAGTGGCTTGCTTGTGGGTAAGCTGTGTAAAAAAGATCAATATTTTCAAGCTTTATTCAGACCGATACCGATCCAGTTCATTGTGTCATAGGTTAGTTGGGAGTGGCTAATGTTAGCCACTATATGACTCAACAACCAAAGCCGAAAAAAGTTGACAAAAAGGCCAAAATTCGAGAAGATAGCTCACCGTCTCGTACTGAATAAATGGGCTTGGGGTATGATTTTCTACAGTCATCGGCGAATCAGAAAGTGGGTGTTTCGGGGGGCGCTCATAGTCTGCGGAGTTGGAATCACTTTTCTGGTCGGTGTTTTTTTGGTTGGTTTGTTAGCTGATTCATCCCAGCGTCCGCCGGTACATATAGACACAAACTACTACAACAACATTATCGGCGATCAAAAAATTATTGCCCTGACGTTTGATGACGGGCCACTTCCGGGTCGGACGACGGCGCTCATGAATGTGCTGAAGGAAGAGAAGGTACCGGCCACATTTTTTTTCATTGGCTCACAAGCGTTGCGATATCCGGATTTGGTGCAGGAAGCGTCCCGAGATGGTTTTGAAATTGGCAATCACACCTTTACTCACGCGGAGACGGTTCAATCATCGGCGTGGCGATTACGGCTGGAGCTAAACCTGACCGATGTCATTATTGAGTCTATAACACATCAGCCGGTGCGATTGTATCGCCCGCCATTTTTATTGGGTATTGGCAGCGATCCGACAACCGTCTTCCCTGGTTCTCAAACCTCGCTGTCATGGGCTACGAACGATGGGTACGTTGTTGTTGGTGCTGACAGTGATCCAAAAGATTGGTTAGCGAAATCAGAACAAGATGTCGTCAAACAATTTTTTGATAAACTGACGCCCGGTCGCCACTTAGTTCTGCTCCACGATGGGAGCAGTGAGCACTATACCGTTGGCGCCCTGAAACAAATTATTCAAGGATTGCGAGATCGCGGTTACACCTTTGCCACCGCCTCGCAGGTGCTTGGTCTTGATGCGGCGAAGAATATGGCGATTAATCGGAATCTACAACTCGGTGATACCGATACTTCGAGCGACACATCGGTGAGCGACCTTCAGCACTTTCTCATCATGAAAGGATTTCCGATTGATGACCATGTTGGCACATTTGGTTCTGCCACAAAGCTGGCCCTATCAAATTGGCAAAACCAACAACGCATTACTGAGGAAACAGGTCACGTCGGCTTCGTGACGCGGATTGCTATTGCCCAAAACGTTAGTGTGACCATGTATCAATCGCCTCCACCGACGACGTGGCAAAGCATTTTTTTATTTTCTTTGGTGACACACCTCTACGTACTTCTCGCGCCTATCACCGCTACGGGAATATTTTGGATTGTTCGCATCGTCCTGATGCTCGTTATGACCCGGTTGATTCTGATGCTTCTCTTACGGAGTGGAGCGGCGATACAGCCACCACTGGACTACCCGGCTTGGACAAGCGGCGTATCGGTTATTGTTCCTGCCTATAACGAAGAAGATAATATTAGTTCAACCCTCCTGAGTATTCTCAGTAGTTCAGTAGAAAGGCTGGAAGTGCTCGTCATGAATGACGGATCAAAAGACGGTACAGAAGAGATTGTTCGAAGAATCGAAAAGAAATATCCGAAACGCCTTCGCCAATACATCCTTAAAAACGGTGGCAAAGCGCAGGCCTTGAATCAAGGATTTAAACTGGCGCGGTACGACGTCGTTGTCACCATGGATGGCGACACGATCTTTGACCGAGACACGATTGACCGACTGGTTCGGCATTTCCATAACCCGGAGGTTGGAGCGGTGGCAGGAAAAGTCTGTGCGACGAGCTCTAAGAATATTTTAAACTTGTTCCAATGGGCTGAGTATGTTATCACACAAAACATGGACAAAGAGGCTCTGAACATGGTCAACGCTGTTGGTGTGGTGCCTGGTCCGGTTGGAGCATGGCGAAAATCGGTAGTCACAAGGCTTGGCGGCTATAGCCTCGACACGTTAGTTGAAGACCAGGACATGACCATGGCGCTATTAGCGAACGGTTATCGCGTCGAGTATGAGCCGAAGGCGTATGCGTATAGCGAGACTCCATTTCGCATTAAGGACTTCTTCAAGCAACGATCGCGATGGATCTACGGCACCATCCAGTGTGTGTGGAAGTATAAACGGTATCTCTTTAGTTTACGCCGCCCGGCGTTGGGCTGGGCGGTGCTCTTGAACACGGTGTTTTTTAGTATTATCTTGTCGTTACTTATTCCGTTGATGGATATCTTAGTGGTGATGGCCCTGATTGTTGGCTTCGCCCGGTCGACATTTATTCTCTACCTCATATTCATGGCGATCGACTTAATCTACGCCATCTTAGCATTCTGGCACGAGAAATCGCACCAGTGGCTGATTGCTCTGCTGCCATTTCAGCGACTCTTTTACCGATTCGTGGTGGCCTTAGTTGTGTGGCGAAGTCTTGCCAAAGCCATTGAAGGTAGTGAGTCGCGGTGGAATAAAGTGCGAAAACGCGGCGACGCTCAAGCGCACCACTTACAAATGCTGAACGAACCTGTTCCTCAGCTGGTCGCCAGCATACAACAGAAGTCGTAGTGTATTTTTTCCGGGTAATTGTGTCGTTGCAACAGAATTAGGTTATTCTAAGAACCCGTTTTAAACTGGACTATTGAGTTACCACAGAATCACCGTAGAGCTGTGAACAGGCGCCGTTATAGATAGCGCCCGATACTACGGTGTAATTCGATGCTGGGTTTTGGATAGCCAGCCGAATGCCGGTAATTTTTGATTCGCAGTTGTCCACCGATTGTTTTACGGAACCTTGTCCGCCCACCCAAAGATCAAGCTGGATCGTATTCGGCTCGTCGCTGATGTGGCACGGACCGTCCTGCGGACGATTGCCGTCGCCACACGTATCTTCAACAATAAAATAGCGCCGCAGTGCAGGAATGTAGAACTTCGTGCCCGAGGGAAAATCAAGTGTGTCAACACCATTAGTAATACTGTGGCCGACGGCTAGGGTAATCGGATCTTGGAATGTTCCGACCCCACCGGCAGTCCCGCCGTTCGTGGTATGAATGACCGGATTAGAAATCGCACTTCCAGGTGGCGTGTTATCCGGCCAACCGTAGCCGGTGTTATATATGTTAGAAAGCCAAATTTCACCCGGTTGTTGATGCGAGGTGTTGGTATTTTGGTTCGTCGATATATTCGTATTTAAATTAGCGGTAGTGTTTGTATTGAGATTTACCGATACGTTGGTAGAAGTATTCGTCGAACTATTTGTGGAGACATTAGTTGTGGTGTTCGTATGAGTATTGATAGCGATATTGAGGTTCTTATTTCTAGCGGTATTACTATTTCGAATTACCGAGGTGTTTGTATTTTTGTTTGTTGAGATGTTGGTTGGTTTGGTGGTATTCGCATTTTGGTTTGAAGTATTTACTGTCACCGGTGTATTGAGTACCACGTTATTGTTTTGTTGCTGGTTAACCTCCTCCGGGGCGGTGAATACAACAGTAGAGATCTGGTTCTTGAGAAGCGCCAAGGCAGGAGTGCTATTTGTGGCGGGCGACGAAAAAAGAATACTCACAAAAATGCCAGTCGCAACTATGACGAAGGATAAGAGTGCTACCAATGCTTGCAGTTTGCTCATAGAAAGTACAATATAGCGTATTGAGCGAATTCCAACAAGTCTAAAAACAGACCGAGCCGGTGTTCGGTCTGTTGGATGTAAGGCGTCGATTAAGGGTTCATCAGGGCCGTGCCTTGGGCCTGGGTGACGGTTTTAATGCCGCTGGTTGTAATGGCGTTGACGATATTCTGCATCATGGTTGGGGTGTTGTAGTAAACACCGACATCGGGATTGGCCGTCGCCTGAGCATCGGTCATTTGTTCGTGTAACTCGAATACTAACCACGTTTTGGTAGTGATCGCCTGGTTGATCCATCCCTGGACATCGGTCAGGGTCGTGGTGGATTCAATATGCTTATCCAGTAAGGCGTACTTACTTGAGCTGGGGAAGTTGTATCCATCACCGACGCTGCGAGCACTGACGAAACCGGTATTTTTTACCAACTGCTGAATGGCACTATTGTAGGCACCATACGGATAGACGAAGGTGGTTGGTATGATACCGTGAGCGATGAGGTCGTTTTTTGATCCGATTATCTCTGCTTGCGCCTGTGTTAGTGTGAGCGTGGTCAGGTCAGGATGGGTACGGGTGTGGGAACCGATTTCATGGCCATCAGCCTTCAGGGTGGCAATGTTCGCCCAAGTCATGTAGCCACTGTCTGAACCGATACCAACACTTGGATCGGTAATGGCATAAAAACTCGCTTTAATGCCGGCAGTGTTTAAAATCGGGCGCGCGACGGCGAACTGGGATGCTAGTGTGTCGTCGAAATCGAGCGTAATCATGCCCTGCGGGAAACTTAAAGCGCCATTGGTAACGTCGTTAGCGACGTAGTTATCAATGGTGAGTGTCCCGACACTGACGAGCGATTGAAAAACGGTGAATGAATCCGCTCCAGACGGAATAGTGAATTGTCCGGTGTATGTCGTCCAGGTTGGGCTAGCCGCTGGATTACCGAGCCAACCGTAGCTGTAGGTGCCGTTGGTCAGGTGATACTCGATCGAGACATTGGTGGCAACATCCGCCATGTAGTCGAATTGAATTTTATAGGTCTTGCCACTGGTCGTAGCAATCGGATTAAACACCCATTTTGCATCACCGGAGGTATAGCTTGTGACCTGCACCTTTGCTCCCTGGCCAGTCCTGCCCGGCGTTGGGTAGGTGAAGACCGGGGTGAGCGTCCCCCAATATCCCGGTGTCCACCCCAGCGGCTGCGATGGACTTCCGACGACAGCCTTTTCGAAATCACCGTTCGCGACTAAGTTGTTCATACCGCCACCGGCTTCCGGACCGGCAACGGGAAGTTGTCGAGAAATTGGATGAGCACTCGTACTGGCATAAGCGCGTCCAACGCCAAAATTTCCGGTCACCAGCAAAATACCTACTAGGAAGAGAACAGCCTGTCGTTGTGTTATACGCATACAATCATATAAAAAGTAATTACATAAATTACCCTAGCTATAAGCCGAAGTATTGTCAACTACCGATACCAAAAAGCCCCGCCAAGGCGGCAGGGCTTTTCTTTGAAAATTCGATTACAGCTTCAACTTTTTCTTGTTGATCTTCGTATCCTCAACGAACTTATTGGTCTTGAGGTTGAGTTTCCAGACCTTGATGGTGCTGGGGTAGAACTTTCGCATCGTGACTAAGCCATACTGCGTTGCGTACAGCTTCTGGAAGCCGACCAGAACATTATCGTTCTTTGGCGAGGCGGTCAGGGTATTGAGCGCGGTGAAGGCCTTAGCCGTAACCTGGTAGGTTTTGACCGTGGTGCCGCCCTTGAGTGCGCCAACCGCGAGATATACCATGTCGTTCGATTCAGAGACGATCGTCGCGTTCAGACCGCTCGTGGCGAAACCGGTGAATGGATTATAGGCTTTCAGGAGCTTCCCTTTCGCGTCATAGACTTTAATTTGACCACTCTTGTAAGCGCCAGAGTTAAGGAAGACGTAAATTATTCCATTCGGTCCGAAATCTATACTGCGCGCCCAGACCACACCTTTGTAGTCTGAACCAAACGGTTGAATTTTGATGGTCTTACCGCTCAGTTTGTAGGAGTAGACGCCCTTGGTGAGGGTTAGCGTCTTGATGACTGGGTGGAACGTTGAGGCGCCGAGGACTTGGGGATTTGGAGCAAAGGTGGCCGAGATAGTATGTGTAGCGGTGACATTCGTGAACGTATAGCTAGTAACCGCTCCAACGGAAGCACCATCAACCAGGACATCGACCACATGATATCCGGTGACTGGAGTGATAGTGAATGCCTTGCTTGTTCCGTAGTCTACAGTCTCACTCGGCGTGATCGAGCCATTTGCTCCGGCTGAGGAATTCAGGGCGAAGGTGTTAATTGTCCACTGCGCGGTCAGAGCGGCTCCATTCAAAGGCATGGTCGTCGGAACTACTGGGCTCCAGCCAGCGAATGCATAACCAGTCTTAGTCGGAGTAGCTGGGGCGGTTACCGCAGAACCGAAGTCCTGTGTGATATTACCAACAGGCGAACCACCGTTGCTGTTAAACGTGATTGTGTATTGGTTCACTGCCCATTTGGCGTAGATCGTGGTGCTCAAGCCCATCGCGTGTGGGAAGGTATAAGTCGTGGTAAGACCGATTTCGTTGTACCAACCAGCGAAGCTGTAACCGGCTTTGGTTGGGATGGCTGGGGCAGTCACCGCAGTGCCGTAAACTTGTGTGATATCACTTACAGCTGAGCCGCCGTTGCTGTTGAATGAAAGTGTTTGG
>CAIJZX010000008.1 GCA_903825245.1 Candidatus Kerfeldbacteria bacterium | reverse complement strand
CCGCAGGTGGCGGTGATCGACGAAGCTGGCAATCCTCTCGGTGTCATGGACACCGGTCGCGCCCTCGCATTGGCCCAGGACAAAGGACTGGACCTGGTTGAAGTTGCGCCGATGGCGAAGCCACCGGTCTGTAAAATCTTGAACTACGGCGCTTTCCAGTTCCAACTCGAGAAGAAGGAACGCAAAGCCAAAGCCCACCAAAAGAAAGTCGAACTCAAAGGCATCCGCCTAACCTTCAAAATCGGCCAACACGATAAAGACACCCGCAAGAAACAGTCATTGAAGTTCCTCGATGACGGCCACAAAATCCAGCTCGAAATGCGCCTGCGCGGCCGTGAAAACGCCCATAAGGACTTAGCGCGACAGTTGATGGAACAATTCGCCAAGGATTTAGGTCCGGACGTGGTTACGGAGTCAGCCGTCAGTATGCTTGGCAACCGAGTGACAATGATCGTCGGACGAAAGAAATAGACTAGAAAAACTCACATGAGCGAACCGTCAACTTTCATACAACCTATGAAAAAAATTTCATTGGGGTTTTGGTTTCTTTTGGTCTATGTTGTTATCGATGTAGTTTATTCGATTGGTCAGTTTAGCTCCCTCGTAGGGTTCACTTTTTTGTCCTCTAGCGCTCCCCTCAATAACCATTCAGGTTCTTCACTAGTATCGCTGTCAATTTTCTCTATTATTTTCTATGCGCTTGTTCTCCTAGGGCAGGGCTTCACCCTCTATGGTTATTGGTATAATCGATCCTGGACACGCTGGCTGTTGTGGATTTGGATGCTCTTTGGGCTCTATGCTGTCGTAGGAATGATTATTTTCTTTGCAGAAGGAATGGGGACAATGAGTGTTTGGGGCGTCATTCGCATCCTCGCATCGTTTTTGGCTATTCTGACTGCCTTGCTCTTTTTCCCAAAAAAACCGGCAGTCACCCTCCCGTCCGCAACTCTGGATGTGTCAAAAAAGTAGGAAAAACGTCCCCTCCTGCCCGAGGAGGGGTGGCGCATTGCGCCGGGGTGGAGGGAGCTCTTGACGTTATCCAAGTATTTTAGTATCCTATTGCAGCTATGAAGAACAAGCTCAAGACCCACCAAGCCACCGCCAAACGGTTCAAGAAGACCGGCAATAAGAAGTTTATCAAGCGGAAAGCTGGGCAAAACCATTTCAATTCGCGCGATCGCGGTGTCCGAACCATGGGCAAGCGTCGCGATATCGGCGTCAAACAAGTTGACGTTCCGGCGCTTGAATTGCTTTTACCACACGCGTAATTTTCCACCATCATGAGGGTTAAACGAGGCGTCGCGCACGTCAAACACCGTAAGTACATTCTCAAGGCCGCCAAAGGGTTTAAGTGGGGCCGAAAGAATCAAATCCGTAAAGCCAAGACCGCCATCACCAAGGCCGGTCGTCATGCCTATCGTCACCGCAAACTGAAGAAGCGCGATTACCGCGCCCTGTGGCAGATCCGCATCGGCGCCGCCGCCCGCGAACACGGCATGAGCTACAGCGTTTTCATCCATAAGCTCAAAGTCGCCAAGGTTGATCTCGATCGCAAAGTGCTGTCCCAGATCGCGGCCGAACAACCGAAGCTCTTCTCGAGCATCGTGGCTAAAGTTACCAAAGCCTAACAACGATTTTTCCCACCGCCGTCCCACCAGGGACGGCGTTTGTTATTCCTGAAGCCTTTGCTATACTCCAAAATAACAGAGGAGGAACTTCATGCTCTTTGTACTAACAGGCTTCTGTTTCGGCCTCGTCGTGGCTATCATCGGCGCTTGGAAAGACAGCCGGTGGGAACCATTCCGTTGGGGATCATTTTTCCGCTCGCCGGTGCTCGGCGCGTTCTGGGCATTCGTGCTCAGTTTCCCCTGTCAGCGGCAACCTGTACTTCTTGTGGCTTTGGCCGCAATGTCACTGGAACGAGTTTCAGTGGAACTTTGGAAGGGCTGTCTCCGACGACGACCGTCAAAATTCAACCATCCCGACCGTGACACAGGTTGGATAACAAAACCACCGACCACTTAAACTGAGTGGTCGTTTTTCTTTACGGAGGATGTGAGTTTTGAAAACACCCACCCACCAACAATCAACAACACCAGTGAGATGATACTGAGTATTCCGCCCACCACATAGCTTCGAGGCGCGTAATAGAATTCAACGGTGTGATCACCGGTTGGAATGGCTGCACCCTGGAAAGCATAATTGACTTTCAATAATGCGCTATCGGATTGCATGGCGTCAATTTTCACCTTCCAGCCCGGGTAGCTCTGCAGATTAGTAATCAATGCGGTAGGCGCATTCGTGACAACGTTGACTGTCAACGACGTGGGTGTTTGCGAGAGAACGCGGACTGCAGTTTGCGCATTCGCATCAACAATGGGAATATTGCCATTAATAGTAGCTTCAGTATCAGGATTAATTCCAGCAACACTCGCGGGATTTCCTGAAACAAGTAGATACTGAACGGTATGTATTGAGGGCGTCGGTGAAGTTCGCTGGGCGAGGTGCCAATTCCCTTCCGTCATGATCTCAGTCCATCCTGTCGGCACTGGATCACTTGTGATCATAACGTTACTTCCCGTCACACGAAGCACATTTTCATTCGGATTGATTGGTACGAGCTGATTGAGTTTTTGGATTGAGGCGCTATTCGCTTTCCACAGTTCAAGATATGTCGCCGGATAGACGGAATCATAGCCGACCGAGACCGGAATATTGTAGGGCATGAATTGATCGAGGGCGCCGTTCGGCGTCCAAACGCGTGAACCATCTTGGGTTAATTGTTGTGCTTTTGTGAGTAATGTATCCGATGGAAACAACGTTGAGCGCGGTTCAAACGGTAAAATCCCCCACCATTGCCACAACATCGTGACGAGCATAACCCCGACTATCGGCCACGCCCATTTTGAACGACGCTGGAAGAATTCGTGCGCGCCGTATCCCGCGAGCAACGCCACGGCAAATGCTAACATAAATGACGTCCGCCACACCGGTGTCACCGTAATCCATGGCGCGATTTTTCCGACGAGATTCCACCAACCCGGAAAGACATAGAAACCAGAAATGATAAACGTTACACCTGCCAGCCAGCGCCAAACTTTCTTACGCCACAGTACCACCGAGAACAACATGAAAAAGATGGCGAACGGTCCGAGATACAAATTTCCTTCAAGATAATTCGCCGGCCCGCGATAGTGCGATTCATTGCCCCACCAATTTTGGTCGAGGACGGTGCGCGAAGCTGCGGCCGTGTAGAGACTCGGTTTAAAGAGTTTCACCGGATTCAGCACGGACATCCACGACGCCGTTGTTTTCGGTTGGCGATAGGCAAGGTCGAGCGATTCTTTTACTGGTACGAGTTGTATCGCAGTCAGACCAAGCCCAAGACCAAAAGCTAGCACGAAAAGTATGGCTCGCCGTTTCCACTGATCACGTCGCCACCAAATCAACGACCACAAAATGGCAAAGCCAAAAGAAAATGCCGCTAGCTGAACGTGACCACACAGAATCATAATCGCCAAGGCCGCAGCTAAGACCGTTAGTCGTTTCCACGTCAGCTGTTCATGTAAGCGCAGAACAAAGACGAAGACAAATGGTAAACAGGCAATCACGGCACTCATCGTCGTCACGGTCATGCGCATCACAAACGGCGCACTGAGCGTCAGTGTTAAACCGGCAACAACCCCAGCCGCCGGATGCCATTTCAGTTTTCGTGCCAACAGTGCTAAGCCAACACCGGCAATAACAGACTGAAGCAATGTAACAATGTCGTAACTCAACCACGATGGCATCCACCAAAATGGCAACTTGAGTAATGAAAATATTCCGGCTTGGCCGTTGGCAAAAAATGTTGTTCCGGCAAAAATCAAATTATTCCAAGACGGAAAATGTCCGTGCTGGATGAGTGTCGCTACGAAATCGTGGTAGGGAAATGCTTGGACGATGCGGTCGCGGAAAATACTGGGTTGAGTGGCGCTCGATGGAGCGCCCCAGGTCAGCCCTGGTATAGACTTCGTCGGTAATGGCACCTGGCCGCGGAATATCGGTCCAAAGAGAAAACAGGCTGCAACCGTGATTATCAGGCCTGTAATGACTATTGGCGAGCGAAAAAAACGCTTCAACATAGAACTAGTATACTACAATACCAAGAATAATACCCGGTTTTCATACTCTCGAAACACTGGACAAGGTTGTTTTTCGATGATACACTCCTGCCGAAGAAAGTTGTGTTTCATGTGGGCTCATAGTGTAGCGGTTAACACGTCTCCCTGTCACGGAGAAGATCGGGGGTTCGAATCCCCCTGGGCCCGCCAGATATCCTCGATAAAGTCGAGACAGTATTTGTGTATTTTTGCAAAGAAAAAACCGCCTAACACCATCTTCCTTGGAAGGAGAATGGGCTAGGCGGGTAAGAGAAAGAGCGGTTAATCCCGATTCGTCAGGAACCCGATCGCAATGATCACGGCGATGATTCCCAACGCACCGAACAAGACGTGCCACGTTTGCGTGGTACTGTACAGCCATTTGGCCGGGAACATGTGGGTTTTGAAATTAACTGGATGGGTCACATACTTCATGACCAAGTTCCCCAGCCAGAAAACCAGACCGACCGCCAGCGCAGGACGCACTAGGCCGATCGAAACATTCGGCTCCAGTGATGTTGTGTAGTTAAACCAGACCGAGCGGATGACCTTCAGCAGCACGAGAGCCACGTAAGCGGTCACTACTGGCCAGTGCGGCGGGCATTTCCCGAGTAGAACGGCTAGCGCCCACACGATCGTTCCCAAACCGACAACCATCCACGCCAACGCCTCCAAAGCCAGAAAGAATTTGTTCCAGCCCTCAGGGTGCGGTGTTCTTTTCGGTTTCGTTTCTGCTCCCGACGTCGGGCTATTCTTCCGCTTCTGATTTACCCGTCGGGTAACCATGATGACCAACAGCAGGATACACACCCCCGCCACTGACCACCACAAAGGTGTACTGTGCCAATCCGGCCAGGCGACCGCCGAGAAGCCGAACTTTACCCGGCTCACCAATGTCGCGAGCCCGAGGGATACCACAACCCACACCTTCACCCATATCGGCGTCCGCTTCCACCACTTGGCTGTGAACGCTTTCATTTTGATCCGGAAGGCATGAGCGCTGGACGTCGGCCACCAGCGGTAGCCGACGTAGACCAGCGCCGAAGTGAACAGACTGCAGATCATGATGCGCGCCACCGGATTGCTGAACGACATCAGCATCCCGATGAATAGGCTCAGCACGACAGCGCTGAGCAGAATGTTGCCGATCGTTCCGGCAACCGATTTCCACTGCACGCGGATAGGCATGAATTTCTCCTATGACGCTGCAGTGGACTGATCGCCCTCCGCAGCTTCGGTTTTGGACTTGGAATCGCCAGACGGCTTGGTCATCGCCATTCGCAATTCTTCCAGGAGCGGCGCGAAGGCGCTGAACTGCTGGGGCAGGACATAGGTCGTCCGACCGGAAGTCGTCAGACCCTGACGCATCGTTTCCTTTTCGAACCACAACAGAAACGCCGCCCGACCAGCCTCGTCTGGCCTCTCACCAATGGAGAACCCAGTGATTCTCGCCACTGCCGCTTTCTGATCGGCATCGGCGATCGTAGTAATCCGAAACGCGTCGGCCTTTGCCACGCGTTCTTTTGCCTGAGATTCTCCTTCGGCTTCGAGGATCTTAAGATCCCGAGTTGTGCGAGCTTCGACCAGTCGTCCGGCCTGTTCAGCCTGCTTCTTGACGAACGTCTCAGCTGCTTTCTCAAGCTCACCGCTGACTTCTTGGGCGTCCTTGATCACCGCGTTAGCGATGAAGATGCCCCAGTCACGAAGAACCTGACCGCGGATAGTTTGCTCCCCACAGATTGCGATGTAATCGGCGTAGGTGACGATCTGCTTAGTAACATCAACACCGAGTTCTTTCCGAAGAGCGGCCTGGCCTTCAGAAAGCAACTTGCCGCGTTCGAACTTGACGATTGTATCAGGTGCGGTTGTAGCATTGGCTACCGTCTTCGTGCTGGTGATACTCATCAACTCGAGATCCGCAGCAACCAGGCGCATGGCCGGATCGACCACACCTTCCAGTTCATCCTGATAATTCTTCGCCTTAGCGACCATGTCGTCGGCGAAGATGATCTGGACGTAGAGTGTCACCCAGATGTTCGTCTCGATGTTGTCTTTCGACCGCATCGAGGGCATGTAGGACAACAAGTCTGCTTCGTCCGGCGTCAAGTATATCGGCGCCTGATCGGTCGGGACATTCCGTTCCAACGCTGTAAAGACTGCCCGGGCCTTGTCGGCCTTCTCGTTCAAGGCCTTCAAGGTTGCGTCATCGGGCTGGAACGGATACTCCAGCCGCTGAATCTGCATCGGAACTGCGTGCCGTGAACCACCACGAACGAATTCGTAGTACTTCGTCGGCGCCCAAGACTTCAGACGAAAGCGATTGGGCGGAAAACCGACCCAAACCAAACCTGGACGACCTGTGCTGACCCTGTAGGTTTCCCGATGTTTGGCTGCCTCCGTATAAAAGGCTTGCCATTGCTTGTCGATCGGGTTGACCTCAACCCGACAGACGTTCTCGCCATCAGCCACGAGGTAGGTGAAGTTTGTGTCCCGTCGGGCAAACAGAAACTGCCGATCTGCCCATCCATACACGATCCAACTGTAGAACGAGCGAGCACCAAAAATGATGCCGCCGCCGACCACGAGGATCAGAGCAAACAAGAACCACCACATACGAGTACCTCCGGTGCGTCGTCTATATAATAAGACCACGCGGTTGAGATGCGTTTAGCTATCGTGAGAGACTTTTCAGTCTCGTTGTTTTCTTATGTAGTTATCAATCAGCCCTCCATAGCCGCGACCGAACAGACTACCACATCTCTTTCAATTTGTCAAGCCCAGCGATATGAAGCGATTATTTCAAACTACCCTGCACTTTTGATCTGAACATTCCACTCCACAGAAACATACGGAATCAAGAAAACATCCAAGGGGGTAAGCCAAGGATGTTTGCCGTTTACTTTCCTGCCAAAGGCAGGAAGCGCGCAGCGCCACTCAATACAATCCCTAGGCCGATGACCAAGGGAAAGAGAGCGAGCGGACCGAACTTGCGTCCGGTAAACGCGACGAGAACGATGAAGGCACCGATGACCATCAAGCCATACTGATTGGCGAAGGCCAACAGCGGCGCGAGGTACGGTGCCGTCACCAATGTGACGTGCAGCATATGAGTAGTCCTTGGTTACGGACTAGTGAGTATTCAGTTGGCAAAGGGCGAAAGAGCGATAGATAACGATACACCCGTAGTGGTAGGTGTCAACCCCGTTAGAAGTGGCCGAAATAGTATACAAAAATATGTATTAGTTCGTGCAAAAACTTACTTGCACTTGAAAAGTAAAATATCCCCACTTCTAACAGGGTCAATACAAAGATACCGCCTTTTGGCAGGTCAACCTGTTAAGGATAGCACTACTTTGATAAATGTAAAAACGTACTTTACTCCATCATTTCAACCGAAATTCTTTTTCTTCCAGATTGACGTTGCAATAACAATTCTGGTTTTCCGGCATTGAGTTCTGGGCCGGTATGTAATTCAAGCTTCTTAATGTATTGCCAAACTGCCGCCTTAGCTTTTACAGGGCTTGTATAGGAAGTGTGGCTTTTCAATTCAACCTCCAGAAATTGTCCAAGCCCCTTCACTTGCTCATATACAATTTCATAAACACCTTGCCGATAAACATGTTTGATACTATCAACGCAAACGAGCATCTGTAATCCCAAGTGTTGAATAATCTTTCTCATCACATTACCATCTTCAATTAGGGTTTCGTGTTCGTCTGAATATTTCCACTTCCCGCGCCGATCAAAGCGGTCAACTTTATACGTAAGCGTGAATTTCCCGGCCCGATCTCGAAGTCGAAAACACCGCATCAATCGTCCGCTACGGTTTGGGCGTAAGTCGGAACGTTTTGGGTCGAAATAATATTGATCGATTGTGCGCGAAACCGTGGGACTACCTATGCGGCGAAGTTGCCTGCGTATCTTCGCCGGACTTCCGGAGACAGAAACTAATATTTCAATTTCCTTCATATTTTTGAATGATTGCTTGGAGATCTTGTTTGCGGTCGCAGGTAATTCCTAATGACATAATCCATTCCGTCCGCCCGGTACTCACAACATACTGCGCCGCATCTCGACCAAAAAGGTACCCCATCACATTCGCTGATTCTTTTAGAGAATCAAACTGCAATGGCACCCGGATGCCGCGCTTAAACCAGGTTAGACCGCAATTTCGGGGTGACTGAATGCGGGCAACGCGTTGCTGTCGCCAATCTTCAAACGTATTAGCTTGAATATCATCCGGAATGAACCGATACCACATTTCGCTCAGCTCATCATTAAAGGTTTCGTCCCAACCAATGGTGACAAAGTATCCATCATCCGCTAATAAATGATCCACTGCTTGTAGTTCTTTCGAACATCTTTTTTTGTTGCTAATATGACTCGGGAAACCAAAAGAGCTTAATATAAAGGTGGAAACATCGGAAATGTGCAAAGGGGCATCTTCAATGGTCGATCGAATAACGGATAAATTGTGAGTAAATTTCCGCTCTCGTTTAGAGTTTTTTAATAAGAAGTCGCACATTTTTTCGCTAGCATCAACTGCATAAAACCTCCCCTGATAACGCAAGGTGTCCATAATCGGCCAAATCATACGTCCCGTACCGGTTCCTAAATCAATCGGATTCCGAAAGGTGTGACCTTTCATATTTCGCAAAACAAGATTCAAGCATACGTTTTCAGGATCCTCCGATTCAGAAAATGTATGATAAATAGCCGGATCGCTATACCATTTATCGCTCTCATCTGAGATCATGCCATTTTCATTTCGAAACGCTCGTGATTCTATTAATAGCCTGTTGCGATCGTAGGGATTTTTTAAACAATAAATCGCTTGACTCATTTCTCCAATTACGTCTTCTTCTTGTTCAACAGCTAAAGCGGTTTCAATGTTTTGTCTTGCCGCTTCATTTCCAATAGTTAGCAACCCACGAGTGGCCATCTTTCTGATTAATGAATCCTGGTCTTTGAGTGCTCGCTCGAACACAGGACGAAGAGTCTCATTAGCGTTATTTTGAAGAGCAAAAAACGTATAATATTTAATTTCATGGTTTTCGCTGCCCGAGAGCTTGAGTAGATGATCATAAATATCATTATCAATAAGTCGTAAACGACCAAGCAACCAGCAACAGTTTACTGTTTCGGCAATTTGTTCAGACTCAAGAAAACGCTTTTTTAGCAAAGGATAAATTTCTTTTTCTATATTATCCACGTTGCTTTGAATAAGTATTCCTACAATGCAGCGTTTGTCATCAAGATGCAATAAATTTTCCCTCAGTTCAGATAATCTATGCCCCTTAAGGGACATTTTTAAAATATTTATCGCATCCCCAAGACCCAGACTTTCAAGAGAAAAAGCTGCTCGCCACCACGCATCGGAACAACGCGCATGAACGATAGTGGATCGAAGATAATTTACTATTATCCAATGTTGATTCTTTAATTCACCCAGAACCCATGTTAAACCGATTGAATTATGCAGTGGGGCGTTCTCCATCACGCCCAGAGTTTCTACTAAACTGTTTGCCGGAAAATGACGAAGGATACTACCAACATTCCAATCGTAATTTCTATTACCATTTGGTATCCCTTGAATTAAGGATTTTGTTATTGCATTCGTTTTATTTTTCTCAAGTAACCTGCCCGAAATCTCCCTGAGTATCACCTCGGAAATAATCTCTATTTCTAAAGATGTAAAAACTCCCTGCTCAATTTCCTTTGCTATACTACCCGAATCTACATCTGAATCCATGCTTTGAAATTATTTGCCACCAACTTTTCCGAACCCTCCAACAGAAAAACGACTGGATCCATATTTTAGTAGGCGATCGTATGCTTTGTGTATCCCGCCTTATGATCGTGAAGTTCTTCCGGCGTAAACCAAACGGCAACTTCGATTACAGCCTCCTCTGAACTCCCTGAGGCATGAACCAGGTTATAGATCCCAATATTTTTACTATCGGCATGTTTAAATGAAACATGCGAGAAGTCACCACGAATAGTGCCCGGTAATGCGGCCTTCGGTTCTGTAGAACCAATCATTTTTCTGACTTGCTCTACGGCCTCTACTCCTTCTAATGTAATCGCCACAATTGGACCAGACATCAGCATCTCAATCATCAAATCGCGAACATGCTGTCCGCGACGAACAGCTAGGTCTTCGGTGTAGTGCTTTGAGGCGTGTTCTTTTGTTGGCCAGACCATTTTCAATCCGGCGATCTTCAAACCGGTCCGTTCAAAACGATGTATAATCTCACCAATAAGACCCCTATCCACTGCATCGGGCTTCAGCAAAACGAGCGAGCGTTCAATCGTCGGCATTACGGTAGATTCAAAACTTGTTTCACTTTTTGCACAACTTCCGCGGGTGTATGATTCGCTTTAACGAAGTAATCGGCCGCGCCAAGTTGTTTACCTTTTTTAATATCTTCTTCTTGACCGAGGTTCGTCAATAAAACCACCGGAATTGCTTTCAGTTCCGGCTCATCCTTGAGCATTTTTAAAACGCCAAAACCGTCGATTTTCGGCATAATGATATCGAGCAAGACAATGTCCGGCTTTTCCTTCTTGACCATGTCAAAACCAGCCTGACCATCATTGGCCTTCTTAGCATCAAATCCTTCCATGGTGAACTTTGTAGCATACATGTCCGCCAACATCTTTTCATCCTCGACGATGGCTACAATTGTCTTTTTGTCAGTCATAATATGTACATACTAGCATAAAAAAGCGTTTTTGGCAATATCTGGACTTAGTTTGGCTGTTTAGTATGCCAATCCGTCACTTGCTGGAAAGCTTGTCCAGCACGGAAAATACTGGCCTCATCCCACTCCTTCGCCATCAACTGAATTCCGACCGGCAAGTTATCAGCAAATCCTCCCGGTAACGACATGGCTGGAATATTAGCTAAGTTCGCCGGGACGGTGAGTAAGTCGGCCAAATACATAGTCAGCGGATCGGCCGTTCGGGCGCCGAGCGGAAAAGCGGTTGTCGGTGATGTCGGTGTCAATAATATATCGACCTGATCGAAAACTTGATCGAACTCTTCGTGAATCAGCGACCGCACCATAACGGCCTGATGGTAAAACGCATCGGTATAACCAGCGGAGAGTGAAAATGTCCCAACCATAATTCGTCGTTTTACTTCTTGTCCAAATCCGGCGTCGCGCGATTGTTTGTAGATATTGATTAGTCCCTGTCCTTCGCGCTTCGATAAGCCATATCGAATACCATCATACCGCGCTAAATTGGAACTCGTCTCCGCCGGCTGGATAATGTAGTACGCCGCCAAAGCGTCGCGAGCGTGCGGTAGAGAAACCTCAACGATCGTTGCGCCTAATTTTTTATAGACATCCGCCGCATCCATCACAACTTTCGCTACCGCCGGATCAATCCCCTCACCAAAGAATTCTTTAGGTAATCCGATCCGCATATTTTGCACGTCGGCCTTGGCACCAAAAGTAATTGCCTCAACTGTCCGCGCACTGGTTGTAGCGTCGTTATCATCCTGACCGGCCATAACCATATACATTCGTGCGGCATCATCCACGGTATGGGTAAACGGTCCGATTTGATCGAGCGATGACGCGAGCGAGAGTAAACCAAATCGTGAAATGCGACCGTATGTCGGTTTGAACCCGACGACGTTGGTAAATGATGCTGGTTGGCGAATGGAGCCGCCGGTATCCGAACCGATTGAGACCAGTGTTTGATCGCTGGCAACCGCTACCGCCGAACCGCCGGACGAACCGCCGGGAACAAGTGCGGTGTTCCACGGATTTTTCGTTTTTTGGAAAGCTGAATTTTCCGTCGATGCGCCCATGGCAAATTCATCAAGATTTGTCTTGCCGATCACGAGTGCGCCCTGCTGACGCAAACGGTCAACCGCCGTCGCCGTTACTACGGCTTTGTAGTGCTCCAATATTTTCGACGCGGCAGTTACCACCTCACCATTAATGGCCATATTATCTTTAACCGCTAAGGTTACGCCATCGAGCAAACGCAATGGTTCGCCACCGGCGATCCGTTTATCAGTTGCCGCCGCTTCATCGAGCACGATATCTCGAACGCGTAAAAAGGCGCCAAGATCTTTGTCTGTTTCGTGAATCCGCTCAAGCGACGCTTGCACTAACTCCACCGTCGAAACATCTTTCGCCGTAAGTGCTGCATGGACATCAGAGATCGTGCGGTACGACATGGCTTAGGAAAATACCGCATCAACTCTCCACAATCGTTCGGCACGTTCCGGTGCTTGTGCCAAGATAGCTTCAGTATTCGTCGCCGGAACCGCGATATCGGCACGCAGGTTTTCGGTCGGTGTTGTTACTTCGGGCACGATCGTGGCATCAATTGCTTGCAGATGGCTTACATAGTCGACAATTTTCGGTAATTGCGTCGTCAAACTCGCCACCTCGTCGGGAGTCAATTCCAGCCGCGCCAGATCGGCGAGTTTGAGAATATCTTGTGTCGTAATCTCCATGAGTCATAGTGTACCGTTGACAGACCATCTTGACAAGAAGCCGAGAGGGTGTTAGTCTCTGGTCGTTTCGTGGCACGGATTTGCCTGAGATGACGCCCGCCGGCAAGACGAAGAGGGGTTCCTAACTATGGGGATAGGGGGAGAACACTTTCTTCAGAGCCTACGGGGCACTCTTGCGCTTCTACCACGATATACCTCGACGCTGATCGAGGTTTTTTATTTGAGAAGTTTTGTAAACTCTGACTCCGTCAGAATCGCTACACCGAGATTGCGCGCCTTGTCCGCTTTTGAGCCCGGCTCCTCACCGATAACGACATACCCTGTTTTCCCGCTAACCGAATTAGCAACCTTGCCGCCGGCACGGCGTATCGCCTCTTCAGCTTCGTCACGGCTCATGGTAATAAGCGTCCCGGTCACAACCACTGTTTTTCCGGTTATTCCTGATTGCTTTGTTTGTTCCAGTGGTACTATGTGTACTTCTTTGAGCAACGCTGACAATACTTTTATATGTGCGGCAGAAGCAAACCACGATCCAACGCTCTCGGCTACCACCGTTCCGACATTCGCTACGCTGGCAATTTTTTCAGTGGACGCTTGTTGGAGGTTTTCTATCGAACCGAAATATCGAGCCAGATCAATGGCCGTTTGTTCGCCGACATGTCGAATACCGAGCGCATAGAGTAATCGATCAAAACGAACGGTTTTAGCCTTCTCAATCGCGGCAATGAGTTTATCCGATTTTAATTCAGCAAACAACGGCAGGCCATTCAGTTGTTCCGCGCGCAAATGAAAAATATCAGCGGCGGTGTGAACTAAATTTTCTTCAATCAATACATCAATCGTGCTTGGCCCAAAACCGGCGATATCAAAAGCTTTTTTTGACACAAAGTGGTACAAACCTTCGCGTTGCCGCGCTAGACAATGTGTATTTGGACAGTAGGCAATCACCTCACCACTTTTTCGGACAATCGTGTGCTGACATACTGGACATTGAATCGGCATTTTCCAAACTAAAGTTTTTTTCGGCCGTAACTCAGTCAATACTTGCACGACATCAGGAATAATATCACCGGCCTTTTGTAGGATAACCGTATCACCGATTCGTACGCCGAGACGATTCACCTCATCTTCGTTGTGCAGCGTCGCCCGAGCCACCGTTGTACCCGCAACCTGTACCGGCCGTAGATGCGCGACCGGCGTCATCGCGCCAGTTCGTCCGACTTGGATCACGATATCTTCGACGACCGTCGTGGCTTGCTCGGCGGCAAATTTCCAAGCTACCGCCGCGCGTGGAGTTTTTCCGACCAACCCTAAATCACGATACAGTTGTACACGGTCGAGTTTCACCACCACGCCGTCAATCCAAAACGGCAGTCGTTCGCGTTCCGAATTCAGCTTTTCATAGGCCTGAACAACATCATCAATCGATCGGCAGATCATGGCACGCGGATTAACTGGTACACCCATCGTTTTTAATATGTTGTAAGCTTCGGACAAGGTCGCCTGTCCAAGATTAGTCACGAGTTCCCAAGCATAAAAACTCAGTTTTCGGCTGGCGGTAATCGCCGGATCAAGTTGGCGAATGGAACCAGCGGCCACGTTTCGCGGATTAGCGAATTCCGGTAAGTCGTTCTTTTTTTGCCGACGATTGAGGGCGATAAAGGCATCTTTCAACATCACAATTTCCCCGCGCACCTGGATCGTTCCGTGTTCAACAATCTTTATCTGCGACGACGTCAATCCCTTCGTTCGCAGACGCAGTGGAATCGCTTCGATGGTTGTACAGTTTTGTGTCACATCCTCCCCGACCTGTCCATCGCCACGTGTCGCCGCTTGTACAAAGGTTCCACGCTCATACCGCAAATTAATCGCCAAACCATCAAGTTTTAAATCCGCAAGATAGCCAGTCACCGACTTCGGTTCCAGCTTTCGCCACCGCTCATCCCAGGCACGTAATTCTTCTTCCGAAAACACATCCGCTAACGACACCATTCGTTGACTATGCCGCACCTTAACGAATCCCGGCAACGGTTTCCCGGCCACGCGTTGCGACGGCGAATCCGGCGTGATGAGTTGCGGAAACTGCGTTTCGATTTGGCTCAGTTCGTGCTTTAATGAATCAAGCGCCGCTTCAGAAATTGTCGGAGTATCTAAAACATGATACTCGTAGCGGTACCGATCAATCGCCTCGCGCAGTTGTACTAGGCGTGCTTTGGCCGCGGTTAAAGTCAGGTCATGCGCCATACCGTCAGAGATTATGAGGCCGGCGTAATGCTGCCTTCGGTAAACAACACGTAATTGAATAGTGCTGATGATGGCAATTGCCAGGGAACCGATACTGATTTCAACGATTGGGATGTGCCGACGTTCCCCTTGCTTGTGATAATAATATGACTTGGGAATCCTGCGCTTGGATTGAGAACGTTCCCTGATAAATCCTTAATCGCACTCGTTACGGAAATATTTGTCACGGTAAAATTATCAATTGCCGCCAAGCCACTATTAGCTTGCACATCCGTTGCAGTAATTCGGATGCGATAACCAAAAACATTATTCAATATGGTACTATCCGGCACTTGTCCCCCGGTTATGGTACGAATTGAGATCCCACTATTTAAACTCACCTCCAGAGTATGCAACGTACCAACCGTCTCACCGGACTCCACGTCCGGATTGTCCCAGAGTGAGAGTGTCTGCTGGCCCGTATACACTGGCTGGCCGCTAGTATCCAATGCAACCCAAGATACAATAAGTCCGCCGTTCCCAGCAGATAAATTGCTTGAACTTGGCCAATACAACGGCTGAGCACTAACATCCAACGTGTTTGGGGGCGTACCGCTTGGCGGAAATATATCAAACGTTACTGATTGTTTCGGTATGAGTTTCGGATAAGAAAATGAATCTCCTGCACCGGAATTCTTCGCTGTGACCGTTGTCATTTCCGCGCCGTTGCCGGAGACATCCATCAAGATGCCGCTTGCTCCATGATTTTCACCACCAGCCGCCACTTGCGTATCATCCTGTGTGGAACTCGCTCGACCGACCTTGATGACGGCTAGTCCTCGCTCAATGCCGCTATCAGCGGCTAACGAGGCGGCGATAAAGTTATCGAGCGTCTGCGCCTGATGTGAGGTATCGATAATAACGGTGGACAAGGCAATACCTGAACCGATAATTGCGGCCATGAGCAACAACGCCAGTAACAGAACAGCAGATTTTCGTTGGTGGTGGAACATCTTAGCGTTCATAAATACGTGATACAACAGTCGTTTGCAACTTCGCCGTTGCGCTTTCTCCGGCGGCCGAGTTTTTGCTGGTTGTTTGTAGGAAAATCGTTACCTGTGGTTGGACGTCGGCGTTGTGGCAAATAAATGTTGTTCCATCCGTTGCGTCACACGTCATATCTGAAAAGCAATCCGGCGAGGTATTATTCACTTCCGAAACCGGCGTACATGTACACGTTCCATTTGCTGGATTAAAGTTCGATGTATTTGCACAATCCGCCTCCACACGAGGAGCCGCTTTATAGGGATCTGAGGTTGGAGTAATATAAACTTTAAGACTGTCCACATGTAAATCTGATGGTGTAAATGTTGTCCACGTTCCACCTGAGCACGTGGCATCCGAATTGGTTTTTACTTGAAGTACATAGTTAGTGCCACCCGGAGAATCAGGTACCCACTGATAACATGTGACTATATTTTGTTGATCAACCGTCGAGAATGTTGTTTGTGCGCCAATCGCCTGTTCGCGCGTAGCTGTATACATCTTGTAGTTAATCGTTCCGGTACGAATACTCCGGGCCATGGTTTCTAGTAGATATCGTCCGTCACTCGTGACACGCTGTTGGGCTTGTAAACCACGCTGGCTCGATTGGACATTGGAAAAGACCGAGGTGGCAATTAAAGCCGATAGGGAGAACAATGCGGCGACGATGAGTAATTCAATCAGAGTAAACCCAGCACCGGAATGCTCTACAGTGCGGCGACGTAAAATATGAATGATGGTGAGAAGTAATTTCATATCATCGCCAATTATAGAGACGCTCACTAACGGTTAAACTTTTATCACCGTGATTGAACCAAACAACCTTAGATGTCACCAGCAGATATGTCGTTGCCACAGGGTTACTTGAATAGGTAAACGTATCTGGCATGGTGGCGATCGTAATAACACGACTATACTTAGTGTCTATGCACGAGGTGCATCCTGCGGCATCATCCGCGTTAGCAAATTGTGTAAACGAATCGCCGTTTTGCGAGATCGTCTGTACTGCATTCGTTGCATCATGGAGACTCCAGCCACTACTCGTGGTGAATACCGCCACACAATTCCCAGAAGGACAAGAGGTGGCGAAACCAGTATCCCAATCATACAGCGCAGGTGTTGTATCTGTTGTTTGTACATTATCACTTCGCTTCAACCAATTCGAATCACGAATCCCGCGAACAATTTCTACGCCTTCGCGAGCAAAATTGATGGCCACGATTTTATCTTGCGTGTTTTGGCCAGACGTTATGGTCGAAACAATTAAGGTCGTCGAGCCCATCACTGCGGCAACAATTATTCCGATGGCGATCACCGCCTCGAGAAGTGACTGTGCAGAATGATGGCGCGGGTTTACAGCGAACATGAGGATAGTTGACGTTGTGAGACAGTTCCGACATCCGCCGTAACCGTAATGGCATAACAGGTGTTCAGTTGGGGACTTTCGATAACAATGGTCATGGTCGAACCGCCGGTAGAGAGCACCGCTTTGCCGCTCGGCACCTGAAAAGTAATATCACCATCGCCCGAATTGCCGTTGACATAGCGAATGAAGACTTCCGAGGTAAACGTTCTCGTCACCAGAACATTTTTTGCGCCAAGCGTCGGAGCAGCAAAAACAGCAAAGCCTTGGGTGTCACTATCCGCATGGTCTTTCGCTTGAACATGAACACCATACCAAGACTGGGCAACTCCATCCGTTAACACACCACCCTGGGCATTCGCTTGCATCCCTTGCAAATCTGTTTGCAGTTGATGAACTGCGGATTTTAATGCATTGCGACTACTCTCATGATTAAAATCACCAAAAATAATAGCGGTGAGAATAACAATAATCGCGACGCTAATCATGAGTTCAACGAGTGTGAACCCAGATCGTCCCCTCCCGAATCTTGTCCCGTGCTGTGACACGGGATCGGGAGGGGTGGCGCCGCGCGCCGGGGTGAGAAAATTTGCTAGATTAGCGGAATAAGGCATGATTGAAATACCAGTCAACGATCTGTTGTCCCCAGAGCCATGACAGAAACGCTCCCAAAACGAGAAACGGCCCAAAGGAAATTGCGCTGGATGTTTTTTGCCGTCGCAGTATGAGCAGAACCGAGGCGAATATCGCGCCGACCATGTAGGCGATAAATAATGCCAATCCGAGCATCCGCCATCCTAACAGCGCACCAATCGCCCCACCGAGGAGAATATCGCCGCTCCCCACCCATCGTCCACGCGAAAGAAAAAACTGCAAGGCAAAAAAGCTAGCACCAGCGAGTAGACCAAGTCCCAGATCCACCAGCGGCATCTTCGCTAAGGCGGCAAACGTAAATCCAAACACCGCTAAGACGATGGAAAAACTATCTGGCAACAACGACCAGCGCGCATCATAAACCGCCACCGCAATCATCATCATAGTCACCGCAAACGCTCCGAGCGTCCACCAGGTCGCACCAAACCGATGAGCGACGATCGCGAATACTACTGCCGTCCCCACTTCAACCAGCGGATACTGCCAAGAAAGTTTCGCTTGGCAATGACGGCACTGGCCGCGCAAAACGATGAAACTGACCAGCGGAATATTATCGAACCATCTGATCGGATGATGGCAATGCATACACACCGATCGACCTTTCCAGGGCGAGGTGCCTTTGTGCGTGCGGAGAATCAGGACGTTTAAAAAACTGCCGAACATGAGTCCGACAACCGCGGCCAGTACCAGCACCGCCAGTGGATCGAGCGTGACCATGTTAGTGAATCCCCGACTTGGTCAGCGAGTGCTCACCGGCCTTCAATGTTCCGTAGGATCGCTCCAGTCGGAACTTGACCGCATAGTCATCAACATCGGGAACGCGGAGCATGGTGTAGGAAAACGTGCCCGGATCTTTTATCGTACTCACCCCAACTTCTACGTCAGTTAAGGTACATAACGCCGCATTCGAGCCAACCGTCGGACAACCGACAGCGGCATCAGCGTACGTCGCTTTTTGACCGTACAGGAGGGCAAATCCAGCCGATAGACGGGTCATATCGGCAATTCGTATGGCATCACGCGTTCGCGCCCGTTCCATGCTTAAAATCAACGTTCCGGCTAACACAAACAGGCCGAAAATGGCACCAACGATGAGGGTTTCGGTAAGGGTAAACCCAGCACCACTTCGTCGAAAAATCGACGTTTTTTGACGTTCTTTCTTATCCTTTTGGGCGAAGTGGTGCTGGGTAAAGGCTTTGTGTTTCATGGGTATATTATAGCACAATCCAGCACCACCATGGTACTGCTAATGTTCGCAGCTATAGCGACATTTTTACGAGAAAACAGCAGTTAAGCCAAAGCTGTGTCGGACAACTAAAATCTATACTTCGTTTCACCAATACGATTAATGAGGCACTGGGGGACTAGCGCAAATATCAAAATCACTACCCTCGCCATATCCATCACCGCAATTGATTGCTGTCGCTCCATCACCTAAGTCTTTAGTCCAAGTATTACTATCAGGAACGGTGCCACCCCAGCCAACACTATTCAAAATATACCAATCTCCGGTGCCGCCTTCCATTTTTGTGGCTAAACCATAGGACACCCCATTACTCGCGTAAAAGTAATGATTATTTTCGCTGCCTGTACCTGGGTTCTGTGGCAAGTTGGGTAAATAGGGCAACATAGCAGTTTTAAACCCTCCATCCCCTCCAGACGCGTCGACAGCACCACCACTCGACGTGGCAAAATACTTACTACCGTGATCATCAAAGTAAATTATCATTGCCGTTCTGATTTCATTGAGATCGGTTATGCGTTTCGCATCTCGAGCTTTTTCACGAGCGCCGTTGAGGGAAACCAAACCAATCGCCGATAAAATACCGATGATAGCGATGACGACGAGAAGTTCAATGAGGGTAAAACCTTTTTTATTGGTCATGTGTTTCACTTTTACGGCTTTTTATGGGAAAAGTATGTGTGGGTAACTCTATTTTTCTCTTTGTATAAGTATAGCACTACTGGTAATTTTTTAAACTAAAATCTAATTTTATCGAGGTGGGTTATTGATAATAACTGAACTCTAAAAATTATTGTTAAAACGGCAGACGGAATGATGACCGGACTCACAACAAGCCTGTCTTGTAGGGTCATGCGTTTACGCAATATCATAAAAAACATCCACAATAACGTCAGCACAAATACTATTGCAAAAAATGGCAATACCTCCGGCCAACCCACCACTGCTGCACAGAGCACTAGCAATAATACATCCCGGACATCCAACATCAAACCACTACCACGATGAATAAAAACATACCATAACACCACAAACAGTACGCTACTAGAAATCCAACCGGCAAGCAGGGCGGTCGTGTTTGTTGCCACCTGAATGAGTAAAAACGAACTGTGAGGGGGCAAGAATACATCGCCATGAGGGTGATCACGAATGAGTGCCCAAAGTAAGACACCATATATCAATATTTCCATAACTTGTACTACAGCCACGAAGAGTAAGCTCTTGCGCAAGTCTTGAAACGGCTCTCGTAGCCTACGGCCACGAAAAGCCAGCCTAAGTAAGCATAGGGCTTGAACAACAAGCGCAATCCAGCTTAAGTAGAGATAAGATATATATACAACGTGATCAAACATAACCGCAGTATACCGTATCAGCATTCAGGTTACAACGACAACGCGCCAAGTATCCGACAACACATTAGACAGCAACACAGGGGCGAAATGCCCCTGTGTTATGAAGAACTATAACCTTCCTATGACTGTGCACAGGTACCGGTCTTCGATGTTGCTGAAGAATCTATGGTACAGGCTGTGAGTGTGGTCTTTGTATCAGACGTATCTTTCACGGTCCCTGTATTATCCAGGGTGTAATAGTCTAAACCACCAGCACCTTCTAACTTATAGTAGAGAACAAAGCCACCAACCGTTCCACCGTTTGTTGAGGTGAAGTTCGATGCTTTATACCCATACTTATTTGTCCCTGATGTAGCTGGAGCTTTTAGGTCGGCCACATAGGTAGGAACTAGAATCTTCTTCGTCGCATCCCAAATACTGTCTTTCGTACACGTATTTGTTGTTGCACCTGTTGTACAGGCTGTAGTGCCTAGAACAGCGGTAGAACCGTTACCCATATCATCTGTCCCTGCCGTTACGTTACCGGGATAAGCGCTGTTGTTATCATCATAGAACAAAGCTAAACCAGACTTGACAGTAGCTAAGTCGGATCGTGCCTTCGCATCCCGCGCTTTTTCTCGAGCGCCGTTGAGGGAAACCAAACCAATCGCCGATAAAATACCGATGATGGCGATGACGACGAGAAGTTCAATGAGGGTAAAACCTTTTTTATTGGTCATGTGTTTCACCTCCTTTCGGGATTGAACAGTTGAATTGTTATGGATGGTCACGGATCCGTCCCGACCACTCATATATCTTCTGTTCTTGGTTATTTTTTTATCCACAGGTACTGTACCACGTCCTAGCGTTTTTGTCCACTTCAAGTCTTGAGTTTTATTGGGTGTTTTAGCTATTTCCCCACCCCGGCGCGCGGCACCACCCCTCCCGAATTCGGGAGGGGTCCGCAGGGGGTGGAGGAAAGTACCGCAACTTCTAGCCTTCGTAACACAGCCTCGATAGCACAAAGCACTTCTTCATTCCTGAACCGGATAACCGATATATAACATTCATCGAGAAAATGCTCACGTTCTTTGTCATACAATCGTTGCTCAGAACCATCGTGCCCATGCCCATCAAGCTCAATTGCTATTCGTTTTTTCGGACAGTAGAAATCGACAATATAGCGCCCAATACCTTCTTGTCTCCGGAACTTCAGTCCGTGAAATTGCCTACGACGCAAATACTTCCACATCTGCTGTTCAGCTGGGGTGGCGTTATTCCGTAACGATTTACGAAGCGGCGTATAGGCGTTAAGATGATACAAACGAGGCATGACTCAAGAGGTGAGCCAAACCACATATTCGGTGTACTACGAGAAGGAAATTGTGTCAACTTTCCCCACCCCGGCTCGCGGCACCACCCCTCCCGAATTCGGGAGGGGTCCGCAGGGGGTGGGAATTCATTTATCGCGCCCGAAAATTGTACTACAAAAAAATCAGCCTATCCCATCTTGTATAGCCACCATCCCTACGCCGCCAGAATCTCGGAAACGTTCAACTTAATCCCTTGGGCCTCAAGGGCGGTTAACAACCGTTCTAATTGTTTGCGCGTTACCAGGATTTCACCCGACATGATCGCATCGAGCTTCGTGTTTACCTCGACAAATTGGCTATCGATGCTGGAAAACCGCGCCTCCATACGCTCCTCAAGCTTGCCAAGCGACGTCGTAAAATGGCGAGCTAACCCGTTCATTTCGGCGTGCAGGCCATCAATTTTAGCATCCAGACCGCTCACCTCAGCGCGGACACCACCAATTTCAGCGTGTACACTGTCGCCGAGGGTTTTTAGACCCGCCTGAAGATCTTCTTTAGTTAGTGCTTGGCTCATAGAATAGTACTGTAGCACCTGCAAATAATACGTCAAATTATCCCACCAGCAAGCAGTCTCGCGAAGTCACCCCTCCGAACTGAGCCCTCCTTTAGATAAGGAGGGCAACCCGCACCAGCGGGAAGGAGTGGTCTCGAGGAGGGGGAAGCGCGTTTTCAGCGCTGGGGGTAGTGAATACTACATAGAAAAACCCCTGTTGAAAATCAACAGGGGGAACTCTTTTACGTTTCGTCTATGGCCAGGAGATAGGCCATAGCTTGAGCAGCCGAGTACGAATCGTTTTCATTTGTGGTCAGATAACGAAGGAAGTTGAGGTCGTCACCTAACGTTACAATTGCCGGTTCAAGCGGATCACCGACACCCGCCGCCGCCATCAAACCGTTGCACAAACAGCGAGCCGCAACCGTGTCCTCAATTTGCCCACCGTTCCGGCGATAGATCCGTGTCGGTTCGGCTGGGCAACGGTAGACGATGTCGCCATTTGGCAGTTGGTGCGGCGTGGCTAAACCGTGCTGATTGCAGATCCGGTGACGAAGTCGGTAAATCTCCTCCTCGGACAACGTTCCCGGCAGTTGCGCCACCTTGAAGGGAAAGCCTGTCGGCGATGCCTGGGCATCCGTCTTGACCTGTAGTTGACCACGGTGCCAGCGACGAATGGTCTCGCGTCGATACATCGGCGCGAGACCAGAGTCTTCGCAGAGCGCGAAGATCGATCCCACCTGGATACCGGACGCACCAAGCGACAAGGCCGTCGAGAGTCCCGCCGGTGAGGCAAAAGATCCACCGATCCAGAACGGCACGCCCAATGCTTGCAGTTTGATGAAGTCAGGCGCATCGCGCGGACCGTAGATCGGCTCACCAAGGTCGTTGGTTGCGTACTGACCGCGCGGTGGAGCATTGTGGCCACCCGCAGTCGGCACTTCCACCACAAAGCCTTGAATTGCGTCCGGTAGCTTTTTCTTCTTCATAAGCTTCATCAGAATACCAGCCAACACATCGGACGACACGATCGGAAGAAACGATGGACGTTGCAGCTTCGGAACCGGCCGACCAAAATACTCCGCCGGATCGAACCGCATCATCTTCGTCCCCTCTGCGCATCCGGTTACCGTGACGCGATACTCGGCAGCGTGGCCATCACCATAGGCGTTGATCATCGCCGGAATCTGATCAGGAATTCCGGCACCCATGGCGACAAAATTGACACCCGCCAGCATTGCACCATACAACCCATACAGATGCACCAACTGCATTTTTTCTAGCCAGTTGATGCTGATTGGGTTATCGTGTCCTTCCTTCGCCAACCAGACGAAGGCGTAGTTCGCACAAATAGCCAACGCAATTGCCATTCTCGTCGGCGTCAGCGTGACCGCCGGTATCGTCTTGTGGTACGGTTCGAGCGGTGAACGACCGCCGGGAACGAAATATTCCCGTAGTACGTCTTCGGCAATGTCGGGAAATGGAAAGTGTTCGAGAGCGCGACGGAGGTGCCCGCCAGGATCTCCATCCTGAAGTGCCCGGGGCAAGAGCAAATTCGCCGCCACACCCGACACCGTTCCGAGCCCACCGAGCATTGCCACCGTACGAGCTAAATGGGGGGGAGATATATTCACCCCCATACCGCCTTGAATAATTTTGGGCGCCATGAGGATCTCCTTTTTCAAAGAACAGTTGAACATCGTGAACGTACCTGTACCCTAGCAAATGGCTGGAATTATACAAGTTTTCGCCAGTACACCATGTCGACCATATCTTCCTACATCCATGGCACTGCTGTTTTTCCAAAATGACCATACGTCGCCGTTGCCTGAAAAATCGGCTGACGTAATCCCAGTCGTTCAATAATCGCGAGCGGCCGGAAATCAAACCGCGCGGTAATATCATTCGTCAATTCGTGTCCATTCTCATCGACCGCCGCGACCATCACCGGTTCTGCCTGTCCAATCGCGTACGCTACCGAAACAAGACATTGCTTGGCTTTTCCTTCAGCTACCAGCATTTGTGCGACATGCCGGCACATGTATGCCGCCGATCGATCAACTTTGGTCGCGTCTTTTCCGGAAAACGCACCGCCACCGTGGGGTAGGAATCCACCATACGTATCGACCATGATTTTTCGTCCGGTCAATCCAGTATCAGCGGCAAATCCACCGAGCTGCCACTCTCCGGCCGGATTAATATGAACCCGTACATCATCGACATTGCCGATGATCGGCCGAATGACCCGCTCCAACACTTCGTACCGCAAACGATCGAGTGGCAAACGCGATTGATGTTGTGAGCTCACAACCACGTCAGATACCCGACCGTCCTGCATCGTCACTTGCGTTTTACCGTCTGGTCCGACCGGCAATGCATGGCGCAGTTCGTGCAACGTTTTTGCTAGCCGATGTGCTAGCACGACGCCGCGTGGCATGAACTCTGGCGTTTCATCGCAGGCAAAACCGTACATGATGCCCTGATCGCCTGCGCCGCCGGTATCAACGCCCTGTGAAATCTCACGCGATTGTTCAGTGACATGAACGACAATATCAAGTTCATCGGTATACCCAATGTCACGATAGACCTGGCGGGCAATCGCAGCATAATCAACGTGAGCATTCGTCGTTACTTCACCACCAATCACCAGATGGCCATGTGCACCGAAGCATTCGACCGCCACCCGCGACATCGGATCTTGAGCCAGGCAGGCGTCGAGAATGGCGTCACTCATTTGATCACAGACCTTATCCGGATGTCCGGCCGTTACCGACTCGACGGTATACATTCGCGGGATAAACATAATCGCTTTCCTTTCGGGGAAAGCGGCGTGATGCCTGCCTACCGGCAGGTAGACTATCTTTCCCCATCGAATTGATGAGGCTGGGGGCACCTTTCCCATAGGGCAGGTTGTCGGTAGGTCATCGGGCCAGAATCCCTCGCTACGCTCTTGATAGATTGAGTTGTAGAACCAGTATACTCAGAAACAGAGAAAAAGTACAGTTCTGATTATGTGCCGATAATCAACTGTTGTTTTTCTGCCCGCGATAATGCCTTCAATCGTACTTCCGCTTTACTCGCGTTCGAGCGATTACGAAATCGTCGCTGATAAACGAGCATTACCGGTCGGCGAACGCGCGTATACTTCGCGCCACGTGGTGACGTGTTGTGTTCGACAATTCGGCGTTTAATATTTGTGGTTATCCCCGTATAGAGGGTACCATCATGGCACTTGACGATGTAGCAAAAAAACATGTCTCTAGTATAGCAGATCTGTTTCTCAATTTGCCTACCGCAACGTTTTCGCCCAGACAATCGCCTTTTCTAACTCGCCGTCCTTCAACGGCCCTTCTTTTCCTTTCACATAAAACCAATGCGGTTCACTCGCTAGTGTCGCGCCCGCCGCTATCAATACTTTTGACATTTGTTTGGCCGCGTCGCCATGGATAATTAAACTGACGCGCGTATCAAAGGTGGCAACTTTTACGCCGGCTAACTGACCAGGTTGTAACCCCACTAAAAATTTTCCCATTCGCTCTGACGGACGCCAGCCGTTTATCGGACTACCAACCACTAGCAATTCAATCCCCTGCAAGCGCTCCGGTGTGACATCGGAAATAAAGACAACGGGTGTGTCTGCACCAAGCTCCCGACCGATGGCGTCAGCAATGATTTTCGTATTACCATACAGCGAATCGAAGACCACCAGCGCCTTCATATGCTTGGGTGAAGAGTCGGTTTTGATTCGCGCCAACCAAGGATCGCCGTCAGGAGAATGCCGAGGTAGAGGAAAAATCCATAGACGCATGACGGCATTGTTGTCGGCAACGGATGGCGAATCCACAACTCATAGGTCGACAACCCGCCAGCAAACAAACTGCCGGCAATCCCGAGGTAGATTAATACCGTCATCCATCGTTTCGCCTGACCGCCGGTAAACAAATGAACACTGATTAGGAATACAGCGAAGAACATGACAAATCCAAGCACGCACTGCGGTACGCCGAGAATTTTCACCGGATTTCCACCGCACGTAATCAATGCCTTCGAACAACCGGTCGAAACAAAAAGCGTATGGTACGACAAGTAGCCGGATAAGAGTATGCCAAGAAATGACAGGTAGAGAATGACGATGGCGAGTGGCTTTGGTGTGTTCATATATGTACAGTATGCCGCCTTTCTACAGGAGTCAAGGGGTCAAGAAAATTGGACACATCCGTTACTACGGCACCCCCAACCACACCGAAGTTAATAATCCGATCTAGCAAAATTCACAATCACCTACAGATTGCTACGGCGCCAAAATAACTTCCAAGCAACGAGAATATCCTCGGTCGCGATTCGCCAAGAAAACTTCGATTGACCTGACCGCCGTTCTTGAAAACGCATCGGCACTTCGATAATTCTTCCCTGCAATTTCCGAGTAATCCATGTCATTTCCATCAACCACGCATAACCCACACCGTTCGATGGAACAGTCATCACGCGTTGTAGAAAACCTCCCTGCCACACTTTGTATCCAGTGCTCCAGTCACGAATGCTCCAACCCAACAGCAGTCGAATATAATAGTTGCCGACCATACTAATCCACCGACGATACCACACAATAGGAAAACTCCCGCCTCGTATATATCGGGAGGCAATCACCATGTCGTGGCTTTCAGCTTGGTGCAACAAGGCTGGTAAAAGTTTTGGATCGTGTGATCCATCGGCATCCATCTGAACCACGATCGTCGCACCGTGAGTAAGCGCTAAACGAAAACCTTCCTGATAAGCTGAACCAAGACCCAGTTTTCCTGATCGATGAAGAACGACCATGCGCTGGTTGTGTTCGGCTAATTGATCCGCAATCGCGCCTGTACCGTCCGGTGAATGATCGTCAACAATCACGAAATTTGCCTCAACTATTCTTTGTAACTCACCCACTAACAACGCCAGGTTCTCCGCCTCATTGTAGGTCGGTAAAACAATCCAGGGCAGCATTATCGTGATCGTTTACTCGGTCGTCGTCGAGCAACTGGATGGCGCCGTGCATTCCGTGAACCGGCAACATCTTCTTCGATTTGTGTCAGCGCCATATCCAACTGCTCACGGGTAATCGGCTGACGATTATTGACGTCCCGCAATGTCTCGAGTTCGGCTTCAACCGTTGATTCGCGGCGATGCATCAACCACACCGAAACACCTAAACGAGCCATAATCGATACAATGAGTGCCAGTAAGGCGAGAATGACAATGACGATTGGTACTGCAACCGAAAAGGTTGCTACCGGACGACCATTGAGCATCAATGCTTGACCAACCACTTGCACGGTTCGACTCTTTGTCGGTGCGCTTACTTGGCCGGTCGTCGACGTCGCTGTGGCGGTGACACTATATGTACCGGGTTTGAGCACGGCATCTGCGGTCAGGACCCAGGGCACGCGGAGATTTGCGCCGGCCGCGGTACTATCGGTATCAACTCGACCAGCGACAACCTGGCCAACAAGATGACCATTGAGATACAACGACACCGTATCGCCAGCGTTAGCAATTCCCCGAACCACTAATGGATCAAGAAGCAGCAGCGGGCTGGACACCGAGGTGAGCACTGGCGTCGCATATCCGACGATAACAAACGTCATCGTTTCGGTTCGCGTATTGCCAGCCTGATCAACGGCAATAACACTGACGGTGTGTTGTCCAGCGGTAATTCCAGATAAATCGACGCTTGTCTCGGTTGTATCTGTCGATTGACCGCCATCCAGTGCATAGGTGTATCGAACAATACTATCCGTCAGTGCCACCGCCTTGAAAGTCAGCGTAGGATTTCCACTGCTGGAATCCGTTCCTTGTACCACCTTTGGCGTAAACTCTGCTGGTGGTTGAGCAGCAACATGGAGTGCAAAATGAGCCGTCGAACTCCAACCGTCAGCATACTTTCCCCGCAGATGAACATACCACAATCCGTCTGCAGCAACCAAAATAGTCGCCGTGGTTTTCGTGGTAGTAATGGTTTCGGGCGGAACCGTTGATGGGTCATTCGTTACGATATAGCTAACGCCCTGTAAACCAGTTGGCACCGACCACTGTAGATTCACCGTCGACGATTGATACCAGGCCGAAGAATTCGGGTGGGTTGATGAGCTGATAGTCGGCGTTGGTCGATTCGGCACTGCCGGTGTCACAGGCGAGACCGGTGTAACCGGCTGAACGGTGGCGCTAGTGATCGTATAGGAGGCCGATCCTTGACCACTCAAGACGTCTGTCCCCTGTCCATCATTTGCTAAAATTTTTCCGCCAGAAATCGCCACTGTCCCTGTACCAGCGGTTTTCGCTTGGAACGTAATATGAAGAACCGAACCGGCCGTTCCGGTAAAACCAGGATTCGGTAAACCACCAGAAAATATAATCCGATTGCCACTTTGCACAACCGGATCAATCGGCCAGTATTTAAAAATCGAACCACTTGATGAGACACTGATAAATTGTAGCGTGGCACTCGACCAGGTGACGGTCGCCTCACCAGCGTTAATCGACTGACCCTGACTATTCACCAGCACGGTGACATTGACCGATTGCCCAACGGTATATTTTCCCGTCGACGGACTCACAAACACCGTGGCTGCATGCACGGTTGGTGTGAATACCAAAACACTGCCAACAAATAAGCAACAAGTGAGAAGTGATCGGCGACCGATGGTCATGGTTGTGGTGGTGTTTGTGGGGGCTGTTGCGACGGCATTGATGATGCTGGCGGCGCGGATTCCGTGGTTGATGGCCAAGCACCGAATTTTTGGTTAGCAAATCCCTGGACTCGACGCAATTCCGTAAGCTCTCGTTCTAAAGCATGAGATTTTCGCTGCGCATTCCGTTCGAGTACTGACAGATCGCGTTCAAACGTTGATCGTAATCGAAAATGACGCACGATAAGTATACCGATTAAGATGATTGCGATCAAGCCGAGCAAAATGAGAGCAATGTTTGCAACCGCTGGGTTTTGTAAAAATGGCACCCGCGCATAAAACGGAAGCCCGGCTGCGATAACTGTTATTTTTGCATTCGCGTCAACACTATTTCCCGCCCGGTCAAACGCCCTAACAATATACGTATAACTTCCCGCAAGTAATTTTCCTGGTGTATATGGACTCGACGTTTCGATAAACAATACTGACTGATCAGACGAGGTGCTGAGAGCCATTTGCTTGATCTCGAAATGGTCAATACCGGAAGCTGCATCGGTCGTCACAAACCGTAACGTTGGGGTATCGTTGACGGTAATAGTTGTGGCATCAAATGACGGTTTAAAAGCGGCTGGTGGCGTGGCATCAATTTGCACTTGCAATGTCGTCACACCACCCCAAGCATCGGTCTTCGCTCGCACATGAAAATACCAGACGCCGTCACTGGTCGCCTTGACGCTGGCCGCGGTAGCGGTTGTGACTATGGCTTCCGGTGGTACAGTATTTGGCGATTGATCAAAAACATACCCATAACCGGAAGCGCCGTCGACTGCGTCCCACTGGAATTGAACTTGCGGATTGTTATACCATACATTTGTCTCCGGATGCGTCGGACTGGAAACACTTGGTCCCGCTGGTGGCGGTGTCTTAAGGGTAATGCTTGCTGTCCCGGTTGAGGAAAGTATATTCGTTCCCGCACCATCATTTAATAGTACCCGCGAGGTCGAGGCAAAACGAATGGTAGCCGAGCCAGCGGATTTAATGCGAAACGTGACGGTGCTTATCACACCACCACTTGTCTTGATACCCGGTGTTGGTAATCCACCCGCAAAATGTATCGTACCGTCCGTGTTGGAATACGTTGAGCCCATTGGCGCCCATTGAGAAATAAACGATGTGCTGGCGACCGGATTTACGACTTGCAGTTTATCAGCGGGGAACGTAATATCAGCCTGGACGGCGTTAATTGTTTGCCCGCCGGTATCAACCAGAAAAGAAACATCAACGGTTCCGCCAACTTCGTAGACGCCACTCGAAGGCGTGATACTCAAACTTGCTCCAATAGCACTGGCTGACAACGAAAAAATGTTTAGCCCGACCAGGCTAATGAGCGTCAACCCTATGCATTGTTGAACTACCCGTTTTACCATACAAATGACAGATACAAGTATATCACGCTACCACTGCATGACACGTCGACGGTAATGCCAGCCCAACCAACAGCCTAGCAATAGCATAACGCCAACAATCAACCAATCCAACGATAATTTTTTACCAGGAACAAGCCAATCTGCTTTTTGTGAATTCCCGGCTTGGTCGTAAACGGTTATGGCCAATACTTTTCCCGCCCACGCCGTTTGCAGATGAAGCGGACTGGTCACAGCACCGACCGTTTTACCATCAACCGCCAGGACCGAATGATCAATACCAGACATCCGATCAACTGGGGACCAACTAATAATATTTGCATTACCAACCGTCGACGGATCGGGGTGAAGAATACGAAACGCCTCCGGCGGAGTTGAATCAATGAGGAACCAGCGCTGCGTTATCCCTCCCCAACTTCCGCCGTTCGGGCGAGATTTTATCAGGAAGGCATATCTTCCATCCGCCAGATGATCAAGCGTCAACGGAGACCGCGTTAGACTAGGGTTGTCCGTGGGTGGAGTGAGTCCATCCGCACTGAAGCTATAGCTGTATTGGGTGAGCGCATCCTCTGCCCAGGCAATTTGTAACGAATTCTTGGCGTACCACTGTTGTGGGTTTGGATGTGTCGGCGAGCTAATAGTGATTTGCGGTACAAATTCACTACTCACATCAAACGTCGTATTGACCGGAGCAAACAACGTTTTCGTTCCCAAACCGTCATTCAGATACATCCCTGACCCCGTCGAGTCGAGAGCGATTTCGATTGTCCCCGTCTGCAATGCCGTACCGACGATAGTAAATAATCGAGCATTGCTGGCGAACATGCCATTCGGGGTCCCGCCAATAACATGAATTGTACCCTGATGCGCGTCCCAGGTCGGAGCTGTTGGCCAAAGTTGTAGCGCCGATTGTTGCCGGCTAATTTCGTCAACACGGAATACACCCGCCGGGTAATGCAAGGTGAGCTCGACGGCATTAGCGGCTTGCCCAGTACTTGTTAAGAGCACATCAATCATCACCGTATCGCCTGGGCGAATTGTGCTCGCAGGCGTGAAGAAGGAAATTGCATGATCAGCAGCATTGGTTGGCCGGGCAAATGCTACCGCCGTCAGCACACCAAAGATGAGCGCTGAGAATTTTAGGCGGTCCATTGGTAGAGCATAATACTAAAATCAATGATGTCGACACGACTATCGCTATTGATATCGGCCCGGCCGTTGCTCGGCGTCGTTTGATTCCAGAAATACAACAAGATACTGAAATCGGTCAAATCGACTTTCCCGTCGCAATTGAGGTCGGCCGTTCGTTTGCCGTCGCATTGTTCGAGTGGGTTCACGGCAAAAGAAATCGTACTACTGGCCGCTGAAACCTGATTTCCGCCGAGTACCGATTGAGCATACGCGGTGTGCGTGCCGACTCCCACTTCTTGAGTGTTCACAATTTTTGACCAGTAGCCATTCGCGTCGGCGGAAATGGTGAAGCTGAGAGCCTGGACGGAGTGAACAACAACCGTAACCGCACTATCCGGCGCCGTGTCGCCGGACAACGTAACAAATTGTCCAAGTTTTACCGACGCTGTATTGATGGCAATGGAGGGCCCGAGAAAAACACCGGTGATGATCGTGTTTGTCCCTAGTGTTAAATTCAGAGCAAAGGTGAGTGGGGCAAGGGCGTGCCCCGATACATCTTGGGCAACTATTTGGTACACGACCTGGCCAACCGGTTGTTCCGGGAGTTGAAGAGCAAAAGCGGCCTGAGTGTCGGCGGTAGCCGTAGCCACATCCGTTCCATCGCGCCGAAGAATAATCGTTGCCGACGGTGCTGCAAAACCGCGGAATTCGACTATCGGATTAGACAGGGGCCCATTATTCTCCACCGTCGCCGTAATGGTCACCGCGGTATCCGCATGTACGGGCAAGGCTCGGAAGATGAACAGCACACAAAAAAGACCAACCCCAAGAGCTGGGTTCTTCATTCGGGAAAACCAACCGCAATTCATTCTACCGTCGATTACCGCTCGAAGTAGGTCTACCTGATTGAGCGCCGCGAATAATGGCGGCATTGTATCCGCGAATGCCGAATACCAATCCCACGACAATGATGAGCAACAGAATAAACTCCACCAGGAGCAGGTGCCAAGGGAAAACCAAAATCGACATGGTTGCTGTCATAGATTGATTTGTTGTCCCATACTGCAGTGCTGCCCGAACAGTATATGTGCCAATTGCAAAATTTCTCCACTCCGCTCTAACCTCGGAAAAGAAACTACCCTTCTTCGCTGAATCACTTCCCTTTCCCCAGGTTACCTCGAAACGTCTAATTGATTGCGGCAATACCGCACCACCGCGATCATTAAACGTCATCGACGCAGTTTTACTTCCGAACATATTCGATACCGAAATCGTGCCGGTCGGTCGAACGTGAACATTTCCGGTATTATGAATACGGGTAAACAGTGTTGTCGGTAGTCGGTTCATGGTTGTTCCGCCTTGAACACCAAACTCCAAGATAGACGCGGCTTCCGTAACCTTGCCAGTAACCCGTAGGATCATCAAGGGTCCGGAAAGTGCGCGGATACTCACTTGCGTTCCGGTCGGCTGGGCGTCACTTTGGCTCCCGACAAAGATACCGGCATAATGTCCGCCCGGCTCAGCATCCATTGGCACCGTTACGGCAAATGGGATTTCCTTTTTTTCGTTTGGATTGATGGTAAAGGGACCAGCGGAAATCGTAATCCATGATGGCAGGTCGGTACTCTTCGCCGTCAGATCAAACGATGGCGTGCCGGATTCGTCTTTCGCGGTAAATGGCGCAGTAACCGTATACAATGTCATCGGCGCTGACGTGTCGTTATACAACTTTATGACATCCTGTCGGCTCTGCCCAGGAGCTAACGTCCAATCAAAACTCGGCGGCACAAATGTTAAGGCCGAGACCGGATGTGCTGTAATTTGCCCTAAACCGATCACCAGAGCGATAGTCACTGCCGCTCCACCCAGGAAGCGAGAGACAAGCCGTTTCATACAAATATTGGCGTTAGAGATTGCTGGTTGATTAGAACGTCCCGGTCGCCACAAACGTTAAGGTCGAGGAGTACGATCCCGGTTTGGTTGTTGTTAAAATGTTGGCTGCGGCATACATCGTAATCGTGTCCGTCGCTGAAGCAGCGCTGGCGGTAGTAACTGCGGAAACAGCAGTACCGGCACTAAAGCCGTAATTCCCACTAAACTGAGAAGCAATTGCTGTTCCTCCTGACCCGGAGCGAGTAAATTTCAGTCCATATTGTTCGGCTGTGCCTGCTGTAGCCATCGCGGTCGGTCCACCACCAGATATAGTAAGTGACGATAAACCAGTACCCGTCAAAGCCGTACCATTGACCGTCATGACTGCCCCGCTCGCCGCGTTTGTACCTAATGTAAAAGTGATACCCGAAGCAGTTTCTGTTGTCGCTCCAGAGCCCGTAGTTGCCCAACTCGTATTCGCTGTAGTGAGAGTCCCAAAGTGCAAGGTGTTTCCACTCGAAGTAAACGTCACGTACGGATCAACCGTTGCGTCGAGCGACAATGGCGAAAGTGAACTGGAGAGAATCGTAAATCCGAGAATCCCCGTATCGCCAAACGATCCAGAGAGGGTTATTTTGTACGAACCAGCCGCTGGATTGGTAATGTGGTTATTCGCCGTAATGATCTTTAACGTATGCCCGCCGGCAACTAAGCCACCACCAGCAGACGGCGCAGTCAAGGTACAAACCGTGGCACTTCCACAGTTCCAACCCCACTGACCAGAACCATTCGCTGAAGCGCCAACAGTCAATGCCGTGGTGTTATCTTTAAGTGTAATATCACCGTTAACTAAGCTGGTCAGACCAAGACTCGTGCTGGCCGTCAGGATGACAGTCGCACTTGCCACGATACCTGTCGTCGTGGTGAATTCTAATCCCGTCGTCGGCGATGTGCTTGCATCCGCCCAGTTTGATGTCGCTCCCGACGTCACATTGCTGAATATAGCTCTAAAACCCGTGACTGCCGCCGCATTCGCCGGGCGACCCATACTGGCGAAGGCAGAAACCACCACCACGGCTACCATTCCAATGGTGAGGGCCATTTTCTGGACGAAGCGAAAGTGCCGTTCTTTTACCGGGAATGCGCGCTGCGGAATCATATGAGTGTTTTTTAGCATTGGATGAAGAACGGATTAAAACGTACCCGTGGCGACAAAGGTCAGGGTTGTCGTATATGAGCCTGGCGGCGTTGCCGTCGCACTGATCGCCGCCTCCGCCCACAGGGTATAGGTATCCGTCAACGAGACCCCTGAGGACGACACCATCGTCGAGGTACCGTTTGTAAATCCATATTGACTTCCCGTCCCACCAGCATATTCAGTCGCTGCCGATGTGGAACCTGATCCGGATCGTGCCACTCTGAGTCCGAAGAATTCTGTCCCCGAAGCTAGCGTTGTCGGCGTTGCACTCGTCGCAAAGGTGTGCCCTGCTCCAGTCAACGGCGTACCACTTACTGTCACCGCAACTCCACTTGCCGCGTTGGTGCCAACGGTAAACCCGAGTCCGCTCGTTGTTTCGCTGGTCGCTCCGCTCGTGGTGGTCGCCGAATAGACGTTACTTCCCGTCATCGTTCCAAAGTGCAGCGCCTGTGCGCCGCCAGTCCACGTGAAGACAACGGTTGGATCGATCGTCGCATCAACCGTGATCGGCGAGGTTGCAGACGAAAGGAATGTCACCGCGATGGTTTTTGTATCCCCAAACGACCCGGCAATAGCAATTTTATAGCTACCGGCAGTTGGGTTGGTGATATGGCTGTTGGTGGTAATTATTTGGACCGTATGAGTAGCCAGGATGGCATTTGAGGCCGACGGAGCGGTCAGTGTACACACCAGTGACACACAACTCCACCCGTAGTTCGCCGCGGTCGGGCTACCGGCAACTGTTAATGCACTTCCATTATCTTTTAACGTGACGTCCGCCGCCACGATGGTCGAAACGGTAAAACCTGCCGGAAATGTAATGGTGACTGTTGCGTTCAACGCGATACCGGTTGAGGTTGTGAACTGCAGACCCGTCCCCGACAAGTCTGAAGTTACCGATTCTGTCACCTTGCTAAATGTCGCGCTTGAGGATGTTAACAGAGCTGCTTTGGCGACCGGAACTGACCCAAACGGCACCAATGCCATGAGCAAAGCGAATATTCCAACAGAAAAAACCGCCTTATGCGCCTTCTGTAGGTAGCGTTTCTTGATTGGGGACACGGAACGAAGTGTCATATGGATGTTGATGTTTGCCTTTATGGCTCAAAATGGCTAAGGTTGTATATTCTTTCTAGTTGCCTTCTTTTTCTTGAGCCCTATTATAGCATAGTCCGAGACTCTAGGCAAGAACTCCTAGAATGTTCCGGTAGCGACGAAGGTTAATGTCGTCGAATACCCCCCGGCTTCGTTGTCGGCAGTAAATCCGTAATTACCGAGAGCGCCATTAAACGGCGAGACCGCGGTCGTGGTTCCGGAGCCTTTGGTTACTCGCATCCGCCTAGTACGGCGGCGGTTGCACGAGGCATTGATTACCCTGCTCAAATTCTCGGTCGCACGTCTCGTTATCTGGATTGGCACCAAGACAGAACGACCCGCAGGCATCGCCGGCGCACTTGATACTCGCGGTATTCCGACAAATATGCACGTCCGATTCCTGATTATCTTCATCGTACGAACAACTCCACTGAACGATACAATTCACTGATCGGTAATGAATCGCCTCTTCCGATAGACACTTCGTCGTGACTCCATCAAACGTCGTCATGTGCCCAGATAAACCGGCCGCGCACTGGTTAATTTCTTGCAACGCCGGATCACAGTTATCAGGCGTCACGGTACAAGCAACGCGGCTACCATTCGCGACCTCACCCGATTTGACGCGCAAAATATCGGTCAAATACATAAATATAAGAGAGGTCCGAATGACCGACGGACTCCCAGTAGTCCAGGCGTTGTTCGGATCAGCATGTTCCCACTTATCAGGGAAACTTCCCGCTTGAGCCCCTGTCAACTCGTGTTGAACGAGAAAATCCAGTGACTTCGACGCCAGATCGTCACGTCCGAAGGCATGCAAGGTATACGCAATCGAGGGCAAACCGTCCAGCCAACCCCGACAATCGAGATTTCCGCCGCCATCGCTCCAATAAATGCCGTTCGCATCCTGATAATTAATGCTCCCATCAGAGCTGACGCGCTGACCGAGGAAATTTGTCGCCTTGATGATCGCATAATTAAGGTCCGGGTTGTTCGGGTCATCGCGACGATAGTTGATCATTTCGTAGGTTATCCATTCGGTATATCCGGTATTCTCGCCAAATCCCTTATCAGCTAAGTGTGGAAAGGCACCATCGGTAAACTGCTTGTCGCCGGTGTTGCGTGATACCCATCTCGCTTGTGTCAGGTATCTCACGTCACCCGTCAGGGCATAGGCTTGGCCCAGCGTTAAATCGCACATATAGCCGACATTCATGGTATCGCGATACCCAAGGCAGGCATCGGCAATCTTCATCCCCCACGTCCGGTAGGCTTCATTCTTCGTCACGGCATACGCACGGAGCATGCTCCAACCAACTTGGCCATCAAAACTATTGCCCCGCAGGGTCAAGTTGCCTTGAGAAATAATGTAATCTAACCGCGACTGCGCTTCTTGCAGGTACCGCACGTTCTTTGTCGCGTCATACAAATTCAAATACCCAAGCGCCTGCGTATCAATCAGCAGCCGTACAACTTCCGAATACGGAGTTAAAATCGCTTCCCGCGAATCGGGCGTATATAGCTTCCCCGCCTTATTATTCGACAGGAACGTATCAATCTTCTGGCTTTCGGCAAGCGCCTCGCAGTTGAGGTACGCCGTATCGCCCATATCCCGACTACACGGCACAGGGGCAACCGGCTGTGGAACAATCGGTGGTTTTTTTATACCACCTACTGGCTGCTTTATTATTCCCCCTGAGCCATCCCCTGGGATCGGCATGATCCGTTGCAATGCCAGAACCGTTCCACCGGCCAATAACAAAAAACTTGCCACCACAACGAGTGCCATCACACGAAACGAAGTAACACTCTTTTTCATAATCACACAAAAATCGTCCTTGATTCTGTTAGTACCCTGTAACGAAATACCAGTATACCATCAATGATGGTTTTTGTCAATTTATTAGAATGTTCCGGTCGCGACGAAGGTTAATGTCGTCGAATATGATCCTGGCTTCGTGGTCGGCAAGACATTGGCCATCATATACACATTGTACGTGTCGGCTGAGAGTGATTGCCCGCCTCCAGTATTGACCACCGGACTTGTCGTGCCGGCAGTAAATCCATAACTACCGAGAGCGCCATTAAACGGTGAAACCGATGTCGTGGTGCCGGAGCCCGAGGCTTTGGCGAACCGCATGCCGACTTGTTCAGCAGTGCCCGGCGTCGCGACAGCTGTCGGCCCGCCGCTAATCGGCGTGATTGTTTGCGGTCCGCTTAAGGAGTTTGCATACATTGTCACCACCGCTCCACTCGTAGCGTTCGTACCGAAGGTGAAAGACATCCCCGACGCCGTTTCCGATGTCGCCGGCGTCGTCGTTGAGGCCCATTGCGTCGTTGTTGTTGAGAGTGTTCCAAGGTGAAGTGCGTTGCCGCCTGTCCAGGTGAAAGTCACGCTATTGATCAACCAGCAAGCGGTATTTCCCAGGTCAACGTTTGTCCCAGCAGTTGAAGCATCAATCGTACCACCGGTACTGCCGCAGGCGGTATTATCTTTGACCGATGTATAGGACACAGATCGCGTACCAGCTCCCACATTGAATACGGTTGCCGTTCCCGGAGTTGAACTGCGAAGTGAGACGTTATGGCCGGATGCACCCGTGAAGCTTATACCATTGAGGGTGTTGGTTGCGCCAGACAAGAATCGTAATTTCACATCGTTGGTCGCAGCCGTGAAGAGTCCGGCCGTTTCAAGTCCGGCGCTAAAAATAACTGACGGCGTCGCGTCCGGATCGCTGCCGGAAGCATTCGTCACGATCAGGTTGTTAAACTTGCCGCTCGAGCCAGACAATGTACCGCTCAGTGTTTGTGGACTCGAACCGGCTAATGTCACGGTTCCGGCATCATGCACAAACGTTCCGTTGTTCGTGTAGTTCCCATTGAGCGTTAAACAACTCGTGCTACATGAACTCCAGGTCGTCCCCGCACCAATCGTGAACGCTCCATTGATCGTCGTCGGACGATCATACGTATCAATCGTGACGGCTAAACTGCCACTGCCGGTATTGCTGAGCGTCAACGAAGAATTCAGTAGCAGCGTCCCAACCGAGGTAACAGCATCGGTTGCCGCCCCCGCACCAGTGTTCACCACTTCGACCGGACCATCGTAGGTACGGTTAGCAATCGTTTGATTCCCATTCGTTGAATCATAGCGGAATGTCGCCGAGAGAGTGCCGGCCGTGTTCGGTGGTGCAGAATTCATATATCGGAATGTGCCGGCCCCCAAGATATTTGCGGTCACGCCTGATAAAGTCCCGAGGCTGGTAACCGTTTTCAAGCTATCGATAGAGATTGATCCACCGGGTGAGAACAACAGGTTGTTGATGGTCACATCAGAACTGCTGAAAGTGGTGGTATTACTGCTTGCGATCGTGACGGTTCCCAGGGTTTGACTCGCCCCCTTGATCGTCCCTGTAACCCCAGACATCACGATATTCGAGGCTCCAGGTGTCACCGTCCCGCCAGTCAAATCAAGCGTCCCGTACATATAGAACGTATCAGCCAAGGTAACCGTTCCAGAGGTGGTGAGGTTATAAAACCCATTGCCGTCACCGTGGAACGTTCCGGTCCCATTCATGACAATTGTTGGATTCGTCCCCGTCGGGGCATACCCCACTCGCAAGACTGGCGGACGAGAGCCAGTATCCCGAGAATTCATGACGTTATAATTTACATTGTTTCGGATAGATTCATCACCTGTGACACTCAGGCTGATCGCCTGAGAACCGTTAATCCGCGCCTGAATATCGTTGACACCCGGAATACGTAACCGGCTTTCTTTCTGTCCAGCCGTATTCCATAGGTCGTCATTCACGTATGTATTGCTGAATGTCATGGCGATTCTCCGCGCGCTCGTCGTACAACTCGTGCCGGAGATGTCGTCGCTCTGTGAGCGACCAATGAAGATCGTTTGCGACGTCGGGGCCGTAACCTTAACTGACAGTCTAGCCGACACGACGGTCGCGGTACTCGGCACCGGCGATAGAGAAAATCCGAGACCGATTCGCTTCGAAATATCGTCATAATTTCCGTCCACATTGCCGCACGTATCATGACCTTGTGCGTTCGTCATGAGACCAGCCGAAAGCGATGTCGCTGTGT
>CAIJZX010000007.1 GCA_903825245.1 Candidatus Kerfeldbacteria bacterium | reverse complement strand
TGACGCAACGAGCTGACGGTCACTCTTCGTACCAAAGCGCCACCAACCTCGGCGCGGACCTATACGATACTTCAGTACATCGACTGGCAAACCCGGTAGTAACGTCCAATCCAGAGTGCGACCGTGAGCATCTTCCGACATCCAGGCGGCAATTTTTAGATCAAACGAGTTGTGCCGGATGCACAGGGTAAAGACAATTGGTTCTGTCTCAGTGACAACTTTCGGTACCTCAATTGAACCCATGTGGGTCGATATACGTTCCACTATTTCCGACATAGAGCCTCCGCTCATAACAAGGTGCAATGCAGGAACACGTCAGCCGACGCTATCAAAATAGTAATACACTTGTCAATCCCCAAAGAAAAAACCGACTCACGAGGAATCGGTATCCGTTGTTGAAGCCGTACGATCCAAGCACATCATTCGAAAGTACCCGTGAATGTAGTGCAGCGCTTTGGCCAATTCATCATCGCTCTCGCCAAACCACAGCAACCGCGAACCGATACGCCACGTCAACACGACATCATCTCCCACGGTCGCGTGTTCGGCACTGACCGAACGATACATGACCGCCGTGTAAACCATACCAGTGACCTCCGACATGGACGCGGTGCACTGATACAACGCGCACGGCACCCGTAGTGAAAAGATGATTGGTCGCCGAGCCGTTACGCGATGAGGCACATCGACTGTCCCCATGGAACTAACGGCATGAAGCATAAATGGTGCCATTGCGTTCCTCCCACGTAAACAGGTTGGTGTTTCCTACCGCGGCGGCGTTTCGACAAACACACGTGCAAGAAGCTTCTGGCGATAGCGGACAATCAGCCACGTCGCAATGAGCGACAGGCAGGCCACCAGAATGAATGCGATGTAGACTTGCAACACCGCCATCAACGCCCAAAGAGTTCCCGAAACGATACTTCCCCAACCGACCCAACGCTTCGTGTGTTTACCCCACGAAAACACTTCGCGCATTTCCTGCAGATCAACTCGCGACGCAATCTGCTTCCGCGTCATGTGCAGTTCCCACAGTGCCGCTATTGGAAGAGCGATTGCCAGCAATACGGTAACGAAGATCGATGTATACATATTTCCTCCGTTGGAAAGAGCCTGGAAAATCAGTTGTCCGCATCTTACTCTTTTGCGAAAGTTTGTCCAGCAATAAAACCAAAAACCGACATTCCTGTCGGTTTTAGATTCTTTTATTTCTAATTGCGAAGTGAGATACCGCCGAACATCGTTGAGCCGGTAATGGTTAGCGTTTTTTTCGCGTCAGGTGACGGCGAGGTTTTATCGTCAGTGCCGCCGAGAATCGCGGCTAGCTTGCTGACCACATGGACATCTTTCGGCAGCCAAATTTCCACGCCGCCGAAACCGCTGGAAATATTGAGCGTCGAGGAGTCGGCAAACTGCGCGTCGCGCATGTCCATCTTCACGCCGCCGAACCAGGCGGAGACATTGCCTTTTTCAAAATGCCCACTCACCTTTCGCTCGATACCGCTGAATACAACACTCGCGTCCGAACCGCCGGTTTCCTGTTTCACCGTCGGCGACCACGATCGACCGAGAATAATTCGTCCACCAACCAAGATAATCACAACTGGCCAGAAAAAGTTCCAAGCGGATTGCGTGAAGACATTGAACTGATCGAGGAGGAGCACCACGCCAAC
>CAIJZX010000006.1 GCA_903825245.1 Candidatus Kerfeldbacteria bacterium | reverse complement strand
CTGATGGTCGGACCGCCGGGTTCGGGGAAAACAATGTTGGCTCGCGGTCTCAATGAACTTTTACCACCAATGAGCGAAGCGGAAGCGTTAACGGTGACGAAAATTCATAGCATCGGTGGTCACCTCAAACAAGGGCAAGCGATGATTACCGATCGGCCATTTCGCCAACCGCACCACACATCGTCGGTGGCGGCCTTAGTTGGTGGCGGGCGCATCCCGAAGCCTGGTGAGCTATCGTTGGCACATCACGGTATACTTTTTCTCGATGAGTTCGCTGAATTTTCACGTGAGCATATTGAGGCACTTCGCCAGCCGTTGGAGGATGGAACCGTAACCGTCAGCCGTGTTGCAGGGACGGCGGAATTTCCCGCGGCCGGTATGCTGGTGGCGGCGATGAATCCTTGTCCGTGCGGCTTTTTACACGATCGCCAGCGGCCATGTCGATGTTTACCGAGTGCGATCCGACGTTACCAACAGCGAATTTCCGGTCCGGTGCTGGATCGCTTCGATTTATTTATTCCCGTGCCACGCGTGGCGGCACAGGATGTGAATGCTTCAGTTGTGTACAGCGATCCGCGCGAAAGTGTTTCACAGGCGCGCCAAAATCAAGAGCGACGAAGTGGTGATGCCCGAATGACAAATAGTCAGTTGCGCGGTACAGCACTGCTCAACACCTGTCCGCTCGGACAAGAAGAACAGCGACTGATGATGCAGGCAATGGAACGATTGCAATTTTCCATGCGGGCGTATCACCGACTTCTTCGTGTCAGTCGGACGATTGCCGATCTGGCCGGGGACGACAACATTACCACCAAACACTTGGCAGAGGCGTTACAATATCGACCGCCGTCGGGATTCGTTTCGACGATGACCTAGAAGAACGATAGCGGGTTGAGGAAGCCTCCGCCGACGCGAACTTCGAAGTGGAGGTGTGGCCCGGTTGAGTGACCTGTCGAGCCAAGGAGAGCAATCGTTTGCCCTTGGGTGACGTGCTGGCCAACCGTAACGTAAATTTTACTGGTGTGTCCGTAGAGTGTTTCGTAGCCATTGCCGTGATTGATGACGATGTGCAAACCGTACCCACTGTTATCAAAGGCGGCATAGACAACAGTGCCACTAGCGGCGGCGTAAATCGGATTGCCGGTATGGCCGGCGATATCGACGCCGGTATGGTACTTACCGCGGAAATATTGATTGATTCCGTGGTCAGTTGTTGGCCAAATAAATTTTGCCGTGCTCGCTGGAGCGGATGCCGGCGGTGTGCCTTGGGTGTTACCGCTGTACACCTGTGTCAGGAGTGACCGCGTCGGTGTTGTGACGACCGGTGCCGGTGGCTGACCACCAGGGATGATAATATCCTGTCCCGGCTGAATCGCATTCGCATCAACCAAATGATTGGTGTCAAGAACCTTTTGTGCATCGCCGCCATATTTCTTTATGATTGAATTGAGTGTGTCGCCCTTTTGGACGGTATACAGGTAGCCTTCCTCAGGCGGAATTTTTAACACCTGACCTGGTTTAATAAAATCTTTATCGGACATACCGTTCGCCCAGACAAGGGTTTGGCTGGTTAAACCAAAGCTGTGAGCGATGGTACTTAGTGTATCGCCATTTACTACGGTGTAGGTAATAGTGTCGGTTCGGTTTATCGTTGTCGGCGTTTCCGTGGTTGTACCGGTTGAAATATCAGTTCCGACGGCCAATGGCGCGGTGATATTATCTGTCCCGGCCACTTCAGACGTATTTGTGGTTGTCGTGGTGTCACTGGGGACACCGCCGACGGCGAGTGCCGCTTTGCCGGACGCAGTAACTGGTTTACTGGTCGCTGTTTCGACAATCAAGTCAGAACCTTCGCCGTTGGCAAACGACGCCCAAATTGAACCGCGTCCGATTTCATCCGGACGAATAGTGCGGGCAAAAATATTATTTCCCACTGCTAGCACGCCGACTGCGACGAGTGCGGCATAGACCGCGTAACGTTCGATGAAGTGCTGAAAAGAACGAACGCCAGCTAACCGCGGATGCGTTTTAATACGTTGGCGAATCTTATTGTATTGAACATACATCGGTACGAGTATTCCTCGGAAACCCAACTTGCCAAGCCAACCGAGCGGTTTGCCGAAGCCATACGAAAAAAAGACCTGTACGCCGTCTTTGAGTATCGTCAGTCCACGGAGAACCCCGAGACCAATCAAAACGAGAACGTGTTGTAGTCGGAGTCGAATAGAGTAGTTCCTTGTGAGTTTTCGAGTGAAACTGATCGCCGGTGCAATCGTGAGAAATGCCCTAAGAAAAGCAACCCGAAAAATCTAAAAAACGCAAGGCTGAGTATACCAAGAAAGATGATATTGGTCAATCGTCCAACCTGAAAAAAGAGGCTATGATTAGCACAAATACCGACAGTCATGATTAACTTGTTATCTTAGCCAAAAATTGGTATTCTCTAAGCCTATGCCGAAAGAACAGTACGACCATCAGGCGATTGAGAGGAAGTGGCAAAAGCGGTGGAAAGACGAGAAAACTTTTTCTGTTAGTAACGGTGCCGACTCCACCCCGGCCTTCGGCCACCCCTCCCCTGAATTCAAGGGAGGGGAAGAAAAAAAATATGTTTTAGACATGTTCCCGTATCCGTCCGGTGACGGATTACACGTTGGTCATCCGGAAGGCTACACGGCGACGGATATTTACTCGCGCTACTTGCGGATGAATGGTGCAAAAGTGTTGCATCCGATGGGTTGGGATGCCTTTGGATTACCGGCCGAGAACTACGCCATCAAGATGGGTGTTCATCCGGCCGAAGTAACGGCGAAAAACATCGCAAACTTTAAGCGCCAAATTCAAAGCTTAGGCTTTTCCTACGATTGGGATCGCGAAGTGAATACGACTGACCCGGCGTATTATAAATGGACGCAGTGGATTTTCCTGCAGCTTTTCAAACGCGGCCTGGCCTACGAAAAAGAAGCGCCGATTTGGTGGTGCCCGAAAGATAAAACCGGATTAGCGAACGAAGAAGTGGTGAACGGTAAGTGTGATCGCTGCGGGACGACTGTCGAAAAGAAGATGTTGAAACAGTGGATGTTGAAAATCACGGCCTATGCCGATCGTTTGCTCGACGGATTGAATGATGTCGATTGGCCGGAAGGCATTAAGACGTTGCAACGGAATTGGATTGGGAAGTCAGAAGGGGCAGAAGTGAAGTTTGATATTGATGAAACACAAAAAGTGAAGCGGGTTGTGATTCTACATGGTCGCAATTCAACCTCGAAAGATTATTTCTATCCAAAACTCAGAAAAGATTTGGTAGCTCTGGGATTTGAAGTTCAAGTTCCAGAAATGCCAGAGCAGAATAGCGAACCTGATGATGAGATACAAACGGATTTTGTACAACAGAATTGCACACTTGATACGGAGACGGTCGTGGTCGGGCATTCATTTGGAGGTGTCGTCGCATTACGACTACTTGAGCGAGGAGTGAAATTAAACGGCGTTGTACTAGTTGCCACTCCATATTCTGGTGAATTTGTTGATAAGGTCTCACGACCGACAGTTACTTCCGCAGTGAAAAAAGGTTTCAAATTTTCTACTATCAAAAAAAACAGCTGCTACTTTGAGGTGTTGGGAGGTACGAATGATTCGGCGGTTCCATTATCTGATTCAAACTCTTTTGCTGAACAATTGGGAGTGCAGGTTACGCACGTTACCTCAATAAAGCCGCATTTTCTGGGTGAAGAGGAGCCCTCAATAATCAAAGCTCTTATTCCTTCAGTCACCGTCTTCACAACTCGGCCCGACACGCTCTTCGGCGCGACGTATCTCGTGTTATCGCCGGAGCATGAGTTGGTGAAACAAATTACCACTGAGAAACAGAAAAAGGTGGTAGAGAAATACATGAAATCGGTGGCCGCGAAATCAGATCTCGAACGAACGTCACTGGAGAAAGAAAAAACCGGTGTCTTCACCGGCGCCTACGCGATCAATCCGGTCAACAACGAAAAAATTCCGGTCTGGATTGCGGATTATGTTTTATCTTCGTATGGAACGGGTGCGATTATGGCGGTTCCGGCGCATGATGTTCGTGATTATGCCTTTGCCAAGAAATTTGGGTTACCGATTATCAAAGTTGTACAACCACCGTCGGTCATGCCGAAGATGATGGCAGCGAGCTCGGGGATTTTGGGCATCCAACAATCAGATATTGAGAGTGATTGTTGGACTGACGAAGGTATTATGGTGCATTCGGGAAAGTTTGATGGCATGGACAGCGCTGATGCACGAGAAAAAATTGTTGCCACTTTACAAAGTAAAGGACTCGCGCAACCGAAAACGCAATTTAAACTCCGTGATTGGGTCTTCTCACGGCAACGGTACTGGGGTGAACCGATTCCATTGGTGCACTGTGAAAGTTGTAAGAGCGAAGTTGAAAGTACGAAGTGGGTATTAAATTTTTATGAACGCGCCTGGCGACAAATTCAAAGTGGTCAGAAAGTTATCGAAACTCGCGCCTTAAACCCGGATGAGCCGGACAGATATTTTGGCGATCTGCAAGAAGGTGAAGTCATTAAAGCTGTTTTAAAAGGAACGGCGGAAACAATGTATCTGCGGGTGAGGAAGAGGTACAAACTAAAGAATCTGCAGGATTTACTGAACCATCAGGAAGT
>CAIJZX010000005.1 GCA_903825245.1 Candidatus Kerfeldbacteria bacterium | reverse complement strand
GGCATGCATCATCGCCAATCAACGATATAACGGGTGATGATCAGTTCTTTGAGGCATACTGGCGTCCAATTCACGCCGCCTTGCCAGATGTGGAGTATCGTCCATTCATCCGTGTCTCCGGAACTTATGACGGCAAGCTGATGAATGGCGACGGTGCGGCCGGGTATTGGGTCAATACCACGGGTTACTTGGTTGGGACGTTTCAAAATCCTTTATTCGGGATTCCATCGACTGGTCGTACGCTGTATTTGCGCTTCGGCGAATTGTTACGTGTCAACAACGGGAAGATTCAAGAAGGGTATGTCATACTCGACTTTATTGATGCAATGGTCCAAGTCGGTGTGTCACCCGTACCGGCAAGTCTCGGGCATCCAGGGTTGGTGATGCCCCCGATGACGATGAATGGCCTAGTGCGTCCCAGCGCTGATGCCCGCGAAACGGAAAGTTCGCTCAAGCTCGTTATCGATATGCTTGAAGGACTTGGACGCTTCGATGGTCATTCGCTTTTCAGCATGGACCAGGAGCGCTATTGGCACTCGGACTTCATGTGGTACGGACCGGGAGGAATCGGAACAAGCCGAGGACTCAGTGGTTTCAGGGCGCACCATCAAGGGCCATTTCTTCGTGCGTTTCCAGTGCGCGGAGTTGATCGCACAAAGTGTATAATTGCCGATGGAGACTACGTCGTCGCTGGCGGTTGGCCCCATATGACGGCCATTCACAAGGGTGGAGGATGGTTAGGGTTGGCGCCGACGGGGCGGCAGCTCAAGATGCGGGTGATGGATTTTTGGCGCAGAGACGGTGCGCTCCTAAAGGAGAATTGGGTCAGTATCGATATCGTACACATTCTTGACCAACTTGGTTTGGATGTGTTCGCTCAAATGCGGGAACGCCTGCCAAGTGGACACATTGAAAAATCTCCTTGAACCGTGGTGACTATATTTCCATGGCGGGTGTGATTTGCACAGAAGCCGTGGGTTGGTGGGTGAACTTAGTTTTCTGGATATCAACCAGCGTCGTTAGGCATCGTTGTGGGCGGCTAATCTGTCGGAATAGTTTTTATTGTACTTATACTCGCGGCTGCTGGCGGCGTGATACCGCTCGGACTGCTCCAAAGGCGGTAGGCTTTTGTCTGAATTACTCGAATAAACCAATCTAGCCAGTTCGGTATGAACCGACACCGCTTACAGTTTGACACGAAACGAATGGAACGCCATGGCTTCGTTTCGCTAGTGCACTTTCTCCAATTCAAGGGTAACCCGATATGCAGCGTCGCAATGCCGACTCCGCGCGTTGCTAAGATGTGTTTTCGAATTGTCCAAGTGTGGCAGATTGTTCTGCATAATTCGTATTGCATTCGAAATCAATAATAGGTAAATTTCTACCTCAGATAATGACGGAGTTCACCAAATGGCACGCTGGCTCAAGGAAGGCGTCGACTTAAATACCAAACAAAAGGCTGATGCGCAGGTCCGCGCGACGGTCGAAGCAATTCTCGACGATATTGATAAACGTGGCGACGCCGCGGTTCGCGAACTGTCTGAGAAATTTGACCGATGGAGCCCAGCGTCTTTTCGACTTTCTCCGAAAGAGATTGCCGCCTGCTATGATGCGCTTGACCAACAGGCCAAAGACGATATCGCGTTTGCCCAAACACAAATACGGAATTTTGCACGGATTCAAAAAGATGCTCTCCGAGATGTCGAGGT
>CAIJZX010000004.1 GCA_903825245.1 Candidatus Kerfeldbacteria bacterium | reverse complement strand
CTCATTCTCTTCTTCGGAGTGGCCTTTTTGAATGCCTACCGATAATCTACAACCCCCGCGGCAGCGGTGGTTCACCCGCCTTCTCAAACGACGGCAACCGAAGACCGCTTCGGCTACTTTAGCGCACAATGATGACCGTGCATTGGTATTAAGTTTATCGCCAAAACGCATTCCCTCACGAAAGCAACTACAGTATTTACCGCGGGTATTAACCACACGAGATCGTAACTGGATTCGTTCCTGTGTCACACTGATCATCGCTAGTATTCTGACGTTGGTCGGTCACACACTATACAAACACATAGTTATTATTCCTGCCGATGGCGGAACGCTGAATGAAGGCATCGTCGGTACACCGCAATATATTAATCCAGTACTTGCGCGACCATATACAGCCGATGCGGAATTAACGCATCTTGTCTTCCGTGGCCTGATGAAGGTTGACGATAAACTCGCCGTCGTTCCGGATATCGCCTCGTCCATATCAGCTAGCGCCGACGGTAAAGTGTACACGGTCGTTCTTCGTTCAAGCCAGTACTGGTCCGACGGGACGGAATTAACCGCTGACGACGTCCAGTACACCTACGAAACAATTGCTGACGCCACCTATCAAAGCCCCTTGCTCAGCGTCTTTAAGAACATCAAGGTCACCACGACTGATAAGCACACGGTCGTCTTCACTCTGCCGACCGCGCTGTCGTCATTCCCGGCGTCGTTGACGCTCGGCATTTTGCCGAAAGCGGATTGGCAAGACCAAACCGCTAAGGCATTTCCGCTCGCCGAGCTGAACGTGAAACCGATCGGCAACGGTCCCTACAAATTCCAAAGCGTCACCAAGGATCGAAGCGGCAACATCAAGGCGTATACCTTCACACGTAACAAATATTATAACGGTACAAAGCCACACATCACTAAGATTACTGTCAAAGTCTATCCCGATGAAGCAGGTGCCATCGATGCCCTAAAATCGGATGCTATCGATTCGCTGGGCGGTTTTGATTCGTCTTCAGTAGCGGCGGTAAAAAAGTATCGCCAACTTTCCGCCATCGACCTTTCGCAATTAACCGGCGTTTTCTTTAACCAAAAAACTAGTGTCGTCCTGAAAGCATCAGAAGTACGACAGGCATTAGCAATGACCATTGACCGCCCGGCGCTCATCAAAACCGCCGACAACAATATTGGCACCCCGGCAAACGGACCGCTCCTCCCCGGCCAACCAGGATTCAGCACGTTAGCGCGGCACGTTGATTTAAACGTTACCCAAGCCGCCGCCCTCCTCGATCAAAACGGCTGGAAAGTCGGTACCAGCGGTATTCGCCAAAAAGGCGGCCGCGACCTGGCATTTAGCCTGACCACCGTCAATGATCCGAGTTACGTCACAATGGCGCAAGCGTTAGTGAAGTCGTGGCTCGCAATCGGAATCAAAGCCGACATCAAAACAGTAGATGTCGACCGCATTATGAAAGATGCTATCCAGCCTCGTCAGTACGACGCCTTGCTCTACGGCGAACTCACCGACGCTTCCGCAGATATGTATCCGCTGTGGCACTCAGCCCAACAGCAAGATCCAGGATTTGCCTTAGCCATCGCGACGCTGAAAAATGCCGATACGGATTTAGAAAAAGCCCGCGCTACGACCGACCCGAATGTCTACGCGGCCGACCTGCTTGATTTTCAAAACATTTTCGCCGACAGCGTACCAGCGATCATCATCAGTCAAACACAGTACATCTATGCCCACGAGAAAAATCTCCGCGGTATCACCATCGATCGGCTGGTGGCGCCGATGAATCGTTTTGACGATATTGCTAGCTGGTATACGACCACGACGTGGAGCTGGAAATAGTTTGTAAGGTATAGTAAGGTACGTTTCTCAGATAAAAATGACGAACCGAAGGGCACGTGGCGCCTGCCTGCCGGCAGGGAATTGGGTCGAGGCGACAAGTAAACATAACTGCTTCTGTTTACGCGGGCCGAGACGGGCGGCGCGCTGCTTCGCAGGAGCCGCGACGCCCCGGAAGACG
>CAIJZX010000003.1 GCA_903825245.1 Candidatus Kerfeldbacteria bacterium | reverse complement strand
TTTGTTGGTTGAGGTTAGGTGTCGTACTTGAAATAATCAAATATTTTTGGTTTTCCTGTGAGGTATCACGACGCCATGAGGCAGGATAGACGAACGATATCCCTAAGCTTGTACTAGTATATGTGCTATGTGCCTTACCATTACCGCTATTGTTTATTGCTTGAACGGGCAATTGTCGGGCACCCCAAAGTATTCCTACGGTTGCGAGGAATATGATAGAAGTGATAAAAATGATGAAACGATTGTTCATAGAGAAATAAAAATCCCGTCGGACGTGCCGATTGAACCAAGTACCTATATACAGCATATCGCGTATCTTATTTTCGTCAAGGACATGGTAGTGGATAACTTCACGATATTGTACCCGACCGACATTAGCTGAGAATTACTCGCGGTTGTGGATGATTGTTTTTCTTCTTGACATCGTTCATAGAAAGAGTATCCTTACTTTACGAATCGGTGGCTTGCTTCTCGGCTTTATGTCGGGAGTCGTGCCACCGTTTTGTTTTCGCTAAGGTGAGACAAACGATGGCGATGTGGGAAAATATCCTACATCAGGCCGGTTTTGTGTTGTCGATTTTCCGGTGAAGACGGGAAATTTTGACCATAAAGCATGTGCAAGCCAACAATTCATTGTTCATTACAACTTAAGGAGGTGTTCAAACACGTAGGGCCTGAGAGAACTTCATAAGTAGCATCCTTCACCGTATACGCACGCGAAGGGAGGTGAAGCTACATTCACTCCACGCAGTGCCTGTTGGCCGCGGTAAAAAACGATTCACCAAACGCACCCACACACTGTGTGGAGTTGCAGAGGAGTACACAATGAGGTGTTTCGCTTCGCTGTTCGCGGCGGTGACCTTTATAACCGCCATGTTGTCTTCGGCTGCTAGTGCTCAGACCGATCAGCCGGTCGTCCACCAGACGTCCTGGGGCGCGATCAAGGCCATCTACCGTGGCAATACGCCGCTGCCGTACACGACGGAACGGGTGCAGGAAACGGCCGCCCAGATTCGGAAGCCGACGGTGACGCCGATGGCGTTGAACGGGTCGGTGTACCTCGCGTGGCCCTTCGCTACGGCGAAGGGTGAATGGGCCGGCTGGACTGGCGATAAGACCAGCGGCGGAAATATTCCCAACTATTGCGGTGATAAGCGATACACCATCAACTCGCATACGTTGGGCGATAATTACGCCCGCGACCTCTCCCGTTACGATCACAACCAGGCGCACCAGCCGATCTACGCAAGTGTCGGCGGATATGTGTTGCTGGCCGGTATCGATGGCTGCTACGGTTATACCGTCATCATCTGGGATCCGACGCGACACATCGAAGTCCGGTATTCCCATTTGTCATCGGTGAATCCGTGGGTTGGTCCCAACATGAGTATTCGGCAGGGCGCGCTTATCGGCTATGTCGGAGGGACGACGTGTAGTGGTATCGAAAACACCACGCCTCATCTCCATATGGTGGTGTACAAGAACCTGGTCTTTCCGCGTATCGGTCAGATCTGTTCTGGCGCCTCCTATGCCTGTCCGTTCTATTTCAACTAGAACGGCTCGACGGGGGGAGAACTTATTTTCTTCCCCCCTTTTACTTTTATCTATTCACCTTTATACTTCAGTAATGAACAAACCATTTGCATACATACTTTGTGGTATTGTTACCTTAACCGGTTTGCTTGCCGCTAGTATTTTCATATCTAAGAACCCTGTAACGAATAACGTAGAAAATACTTCTACGATACCATTGACAATTAACTCGACACAATTGGAAACGACTACATTTTCTGCCCTGTGTCATTGCTATCTTGTAGTTTCAGGATATAGTCCGACAAGTATCTATGATAGTAGTTCAGGAAAAAAACTATCTCTTGAACCTTTTGTTGGCTCTTCGATAGTCAATGGAGTGTCGGAAACTAGTATCTCGCCGTCCGGAAACATGGTAGTT
>CAIJZX010000002.1 GCA_903825245.1 Candidatus Kerfeldbacteria bacterium | reverse complement strand
TTTTTTCTCTCCAATATAAAGCATGTATTTATCTTTAGGAGATAAACAGCGTTCTTTTTTAAGTTCGCTCACCCAAATTTGGTCGGGTTGGCGCTCCGCGCAAATTGTAACCCGACCAAACTTCGGCTAGCCCGAAACGTTAAACGAAACCTTTATTCAAATTTCTCCCTAATAGTTCAATACTGTGGAAGGAAAATCGCCAGAACAACCAAATCCTGACCCTGAACAAGCCCTTACCCCGGAACGTTTAAATGGGCGATTTTATTTACTTGATTTTACTAATGAACTTAGAAAGCCATCGAGAATTTTACAGGAATTAGAACAAGTTACTTCTGAAGAACAACGTGATAAATTTTGGGACATGTTGGATAGCTCACGCAAAGTAAACACCGTGGAAGAAAGGTACTCTCAACAAAAAGACTATCTAGAAGTGATTCTCAAAGCTCCAGAAGAAATGGCTAAAGTAAATGAATTTGTAAACAGGTATTCTGAAGCAATTGCAAGTAGAGACATTACAACGGCTTGGAAACAGCTGAAAGAATGCTATGAGTATCTTAAATCTCTATAACGATTTTGAATAAAGGCTTCGTTTAACAGCGTCTATACGAAATCCTTCTTCGCTAAAGCTCCGGCGGACTGTCGTATGAGACGCAAACGTTAATTGAAGTATTGCTTTTTTTCTTGAAATTGCTTAAGGAAAATGTTATTATTCTTGTATCATGTATGCAAAACATGCCCTGGAAGGGAAAACATACACAGTCGATCCGTACTTTCTAAACCTTTAATTTCTTATCAACAGCAAGACCAGTTACTCGATTAACTGGTCGAAAGGAACTCACTATGCCTGGAGAGAGAAGGGATATAAGCCTCGAAGAACAGTTCCAAGAAGAGACCAAGTCAAATTTCATCAAAAGAGTTCGTGCTGCGAGATCGGTTGAAGCAGCGACCAAAGAACTGCCCTTTCAAGAATATAAAAACTTTGGGGGTTTTATGGGACTAGACAAAAATGAGATGGACGGGATGCACGCTGAAGCTAATCGCGAAGACATCCAACCCCTTATTGAACAAATTCGTGCCGCTGGAAGCGAAGAGGAAGCCCGCCAAATTCTGGACTCTTCCAAACTTGCTGAAAAATTTGAGAAGTGGAAAATACCAGGATCGAATACAATGAACCCATGGGACAATGAGGGGGATAGTTTAAGAGCTTGATAGATTGTCTTTGAATTATTCCCAGACAAAAGAAAAGGAATATTTCGTTACAGCGCGTATCTAGTGGAGACTCCCCTCATAACGATGTGTCTCCGCCAGATACGCGGACGTTTGTATAGTTTCCAGATATTTGCAGCACTTCAAAGCTGGCACTTCGGACAATAATGCGTCCCGCGTCCGGCCAGAACGGTTTTTTCAATCGTTGAGCCGCAACGCTTGCATTTTTTCGTATCCCGACCATAGACATTGAGAAACGGCATCATACTCCCCTTGTCGCCCGTCGCGGTTCGGTAGGCATCAGACGTTGTGCCTTTCTTATTGATAGCCAGCGTTAATATTTTTCGCAAGCCGCGATACAGCGCCACGCGTTCTTTTTGCATCAGCGTAGAAATCCTACGAGACGGACGAACACGGCCGAGCCAACACGTTTCATCGGCATAGATGTTACCGATACCGGCGATAACGCGTTGATCAAGCAATGTCGGTTTCAGTCGTTTGCGTTGATGTTTTGTTAATAATGCGAAGAAATTCTCCTGTGTAAAATCATCACCAAGCGGTTCCGGTCCGTAGCCTTGTTCAATAAACCAGGCCGGTAATTTTTCCGACGCGATGAGTTTCACAAAACCGAATTGGCGCTGATCGTTAAAGTAGAGTGTTCCGCCGGTGCAGACGAATACGACATGGCTGTACTTATTCGGTAAATCTTCGATGCCACGTGGAATCGGATGGCCGCCGACGCGCATTCGTCCGTGCGTTGGTTGCCAGATGAGTTGGCCGGACATTTTTAAATGAATGATGATCGTCCAACCATTCTGTAAACTGATCAACAACAACTTCGCGCGCCGTTGAACACCAACTATTTTTTGTCCGACAACGCGGCGGCGAAACGACGCCGTCGTCAGCCGAATCATTTTCGGTAATTGAATATCAACGCGGAGAATTTTTCGACCAGGAAGAACAGCGTGAAGTTCTCGCGCGATCGTTTCAACCTCAGGAAGTTCTGGCATTACTAATTGGCGAACGCTTTCGCGTCAATTTCGTCCCACTCGCCGTTCAACCATTGATAGGCGTGCAACGAATGGCTGAACTCGTCTTCACTGTAATCATAGCTAACGTTCGTAGCCACACCCATTTTTCGTCCGCCCGAGGTATGTTTGCCAGTAACCACCGGTTTCGTGACAAATTCTAATCGCATTTTCCCGGCCGGCGTAGTAAAGACAATAAAATCGCGCTTTCCCGGCCCTTCTTCCATCGGTTCCTCGCCGCGTGATTCAACGTCGAATCGATCGCGAATTGTCGTTTCAAGATCCTGCCATCGTTCAGTGGTCATACAGTTGGTGGAGTTGAATTATTTTGTGAAGCGTTGTCGAGGAGTTGGTGCATAATTTTCGTCCAATCAAGTTTAAACATAAAATAGCCAATCAAGGCTAATCCGGCAACGGTCGAAAATTGACTCAGCAGACCGCTGACGCTACCAGCCGTGCCGGTATCTAAAGATTTAGAAATAACAAAACTCGAATACGTCACGATCAAACCGGCAACACATTTTCCGATCGTCGACGGCAACCACGCTTTCCACCATGGGTAGCGTAGGATGCCCAGCGGAATCATAATGAGATCATCCGGTAACGGCGTTGAACCGAACAAAATGATGAGCAACGTAATCATTCCCGGACGTTCATGGAGAATGCGTTCGAGGGCATCAAAGGTCTCCGGTTTTTTGTGTTGAAACCAGTGCGACCCCCAGCGACCGACTCCATAACCAAACATTTGCCCAATACCGGCACCCAGCCCCATCAATAATCCTAACCACAACGGATTCAAGCCCTGCGTTGCTAGGAAAAAGACGATGATCGTGTATGGAAAAAAAACGGTGGCGCTGGTACTACCGATAACCGAGGATCCAAAAGCGCCAAGGTATCCGTAGTGGAGGGCAATTTTCGTCCAACTATCCGTCAATTTCTCATACCACGATGCCAAAAGCGGCACCGAGGTAATTCCTAAGCCGATGATAAACAAGGCCACAAACAATGAGATCACGCCCAGTTCTGCCCGCCCGAATTTGAATGGTTTAAAGTGTATCTTCATTATTCGTGAATAAAAGGATTACGTTGTGGATGATACCACACTTTTCCGGCAAGTTGATCCGGCAGGTACGATTGCTTCCCCTCGTTACCGGGATGATCGTGGGAATATTTATAGCCTTGGTGATAGCCGAGCTCTTTCATCAGTTTCGTCGGTGCATTGCGCAAGTGCAACGGCACCGGTTGATTCAGTGTTTGTTGAACATCGGCTTTGACTGCGTTCAATGCAGTATATGTTTCATTCGATTTTGAACAGGTACTGAGATAGACCACAACATGAGCCAGGTTGATTGCACACTCTGGCATACCGATTCGATCACAAGCATCGAAACACGCCATTGCTAACGGCAACGCCTGGCTATCGGCCATCGACACGTCTTCTGAAGCAAAAATCACCATTCGTCGCGCCAAGAACAGTGGGTCTTCTCCCGCTTCAAGCATCCGATCGAGCCAATACAACGCACCGTCAGGATTCGATCCACGCATCGATTTAATAAACGCCGATATAATATTGTAATGCTCTTCGCCTTTTTTATCATGCATCAGGAGCGGACTTTGAAACGCATCGGCGACGGTTTTCAGCGTAACGATTTTTTTCTTTTTGACATACGTCGTGGCTTTGATTGCCAACTCTAATGTGTTCAACGCCGTTCGCGCATCGCCGTTCGATGCCGTCGTTAGTAATTCAAGAGCCGCCGGTTCGAGTTCAACAAACTTTTTTCCATAACCGTGTTCATCATTCTGCAACGCCTGCATCACCACTTGTTCAAGTGCCTTCGGCTGTAACCGTTCCAGGACAATCACTTTACATCGCGACAGTAATGGCGAAATTACTTCAAAGCTTGGATTTTCCGTCGTCGCCCCGATTAATGTGACCGTACCATTTTCTACGTACGGCAAGAGCGCATCTTGCTGAGCTTTGTTCCAGCGATGAATTTCATCGACAAATAAAATTGTCCGTTGGTGGTGGAATTTCCGCCGGTCAGTCGCGGCCGCAATCGCTGTCAATAAATCTTCTTTGTTGCTCATCACGCCGGATAACGCTTCAAAATAAGATTTCGTCTGGGCGGCGATAATCCGGGCTAAGGTTGTTTTTCCCGTTCCTGGTGGCCCCCAAAAAAGCAAGGAAAATACTTCGTCGTTATCGATGGCGCGGCGTAAAATCGTTCCCTGACCGATGGCTTTTTCTTGACCGACAAACTCAGCCAAGGTTCGCGGCCGCATCCGATCAGCCAGCGGCGCTTCCTCGTCGATGGACTTCTGCAGGGCTGTATCGAAGAGGTCGGTCATTAGGAGCATTTTACCATATATTTCTGGCCGCGAACAGCCTAAAACTGGACAAGTTTTATACTGGTGCTAGGGTACAGACAGCAAGGCCAACCACCAAAAAGGAGGTGATAACCATGGCCTTCGTCCTTTCCGAGTACATCGAATCCTGGTTCAAGAACCACCCCGGCCATCACCGTACCGACCAGCAGGGCAACCGTATTGTTTGTCCGATTCAACATCGATCCGGCTACCCCGCCGAACCCCTTCACGACCGACCAAGTAAAACCAGTCGTTGCACCATCTGCCACGCCCACCTTGGACACGCACAGCTGATCATTGATCGAGACCATCCGGGAGAATACCAGTGGCCAAATGCTCTGTAACACGGTAACCGGGCTAGCGTCACTGACGTTAGCCCGGCACTTCTTTGTAGAAATAAAATCACCCTCAATTGGTCGGGGTAGCGGGACTCCTTTTCCTTCGCCTCTCGCGACCCTGCGGGGTTCCCGCTCGAGTCTGCGGAAAAGCCTGGGTCTGCGCTCGCCCGCCACCGGCGGACGTGCTCGACCCTTCGAGTCCTAACGTTTCTCGGGAATCAACGTCCGAACTGCTATAATCTATAGAAGTATTTTATGGTCGGGGTAGCGGGACTCGAACCCACGGCCTCATCGTCCCGAACCCCGAATAACAAAACTAAAACAAAAAATAAACAATTAGTTATGTTCTTTCGCATCTGGTCGGGGTAGCGGGACTCGAACCCACGGCCTCATCGTCCCGAACGATGCGCGCTACCAACTGCGCCATACCCCGTTCAGATGCGAAAGAAAAGTTGTTAATGTCTCTAATGTTATCGGGGCAGGCTTTGCGCGCGGACTTTATCCCGACCGCTGTCGGGAAACTGCGCCATACCCCGCCCAACCAAGGGCAATCTATTGAGATGTTACTAGGAACGCGCGGATTGTAACAAACCATCACGCAAAAAGCAAGGATAAACCTTCTTGATTTTTTCAGGCAAATGATGCATACTGTGAACCACGCGGATTTAGTGTTGTTCACAGCATTATGACCAAGAATCACGGCGTTCAACATCTCGGTATCATTATGGACGGAAACCGTCGCTGGGCGAAGCGACGCGGTTTGCCGACGCTTGAAGGTCACCGTCGCGGATACGACGTCGTGATGAAGCTCGGCGACTGGTGTCTTGATCGAGGCGTTGAGATTCTTACCGTCTATGCTTTTTCAGCCGAGAATTGGAATCGTTCAAAAAAAGAAGTTGGTTATCTCATGCGACTTCTCAGCCTTGCACTGACACAAGAAGTTGCCGGTTTACATAAAAAGAATATCCGCATTCAGGTGATCGGTCGCCTCAAAGAACTCCCGGCGCATCTTCAAAAACATATCACCGATGCGATGGAGCTCACGAAAAACAATACCCGCGGCACACTCCAACTCGCCATCAACTATGGCGGTCGCGGAGAAATCGTCGACGCGGTGAAGCAAATTGTCCGTGAAGGCAAACAAGCTTCGAAAATAACCGAGCAATCGATTAGCGAAAAACTCTACACCGCCGGACAACCGGATCCGGACATGATCATCCGCACGAGCGGCGAACAGCGTCTGTCTGGTTTTCTCGCTTGGCAAAGCGTGTACAGCGAATTGCTGTTCATCGAAAAAAACTGGCCGGATTTTACCGAACGCGATCTTGACGCAGCGCTATCAGAATTCGCGCGACGTCAACGTCGTTTTGGCGCCTAACGAAAACACAATACCGCTCGAGTGAGCGGTACTATGGGAGCATCGAAAAACTACATCGTCGGCTGTGACGGTGTCGTTGTGGTGGCCGGCTTTTTTCCGCCCATCATGAAGAACTTCGCAATTTGGTAAAGCGCCGCCAATCCGACAAGATCGTACACGATACGCGCCGTGGTCGACATATCGCCAAAAATCTTGGCCACTAGGTCGTACTTGAAGAAGCCGATCAAACCCCAGTTTAATCCGCCGATGACAATCAGGATAATCACTACCCAATCGATCCAATTCATTTTCATTGTATTCCACCCCCTTTCGAATCCCATTGCCGTGAAGCGGCACTGTGGATTACTATAGTTCCATTGTACAGCTAAAATTCAGCTTCGACAACCTCACCGCATTCGGCTTATTTTACTCAATACTAACCCACCGTACAGTCCCGAATAATCACCAAGTGCCGCCCGTTTTACTATTGGGATTTTTGGAAAGACGTTCATTCGTTTTCGGAAATGTGAAGTAATGTTTGTCAACGACATTTTCTTCATCAATGAACCGCCGAGAACGATAACATCTGGTGACCAGAACATCGAGACATTAATGAGCCCGATAGCCACGCGCTCCTCCGCTTGGTGCCAAACGCGCACACTGGTAATGTGTTCGCTCTTTTTTCCAGTTGCTGTTTTTATTCCGGCTCCAGAAACGAAACTCTCCCAATCACCAGCATGCGAGAGCGGATTACGATTCGTGCGCATGTTCCAATCAAGAATGTGATGACCCGGTTCAAATCCCTGCGCACTAATATCAATTTTCTGATCAACGATGCGCGCCCCGCCGATGCCAGTTCCAAAACCAATGTAGGCGACGATCCGTAATCCCCGACCGGCACCATGAACAGCCTCTCCGAGCCCGGCGAGCGCGGCATCATTTTCTAATCGTACAGGAACGTGAAAGAATCGATGAAGATCAGCTGTAATTGGCGAGCGGAACCAATCATGCAAATTTGCTGTATGCACGGTATGACTGTGCGCCGCATCGAGTGGCGCGGCGATACATCCAACCATCCGCGAAATTTTCCATCCATCGGCAACTGTGCGCGTAGCATCAACGAGCTGCCGGATACCTTCAGCATAGCGGTGCGGCGTCGCATATACAAGCGGCCGCCGAAATGTTGTACCATCACGCGACACCGTCACGCGTGTCTTTGTCCCGCCAATGTCAAAGAGTGCCGTACTCATGTTCGTGACAGGACAGTTTGAACGATTGCCGCGGCATCAATACTCTCGTACGCCAATAATTCTTCTGGTTTCCCGCTGTGCGGCGTTTTGCGTACTGCTAGCGACGTTACACAACCAGCATCTTTTCCCAAAGCACTTCGTACTGCTTCCCCCATACCGCCTTCAGGATAATGATCTTCAACCACGATTAATTGTTTCGTTTGGCGCGCGGCAAGTTTTAACGTCGCGATATCAAGTGGCTTAATGCTATACAGATCAATCACGCGAACGGCGATTTTTTTCTTGGCCAAGACATCAGCTGCTTTCAACGCCTCATGTAACGTGACACCGGCTGCAACGATTGTGGCTGCATCATTCTTGCTCGTTCGCCACGTATGACTTCCGCCGATCACAAAACGTTGTGTCGGTTTATAGAGCACTGGCAACGCCGCGCGCGTTGCCCGGAGGTATACGATACGTGTCCCCTGCAATGCTTTTTCCGTCAACGCCTCCGCCGACACTGCATCCGCAGGATACAGAATTGTAGAATGTTTCAGCGTTCGGAACATGGCAATATCTTGCAAGCCCATTTGCGAGGCGCCGTCTTGCCCGATATGCACGCCGGCGTGCGTGCCGATATACACCTGGTGCGTTCCGGCATACTGATTCATCCGCAGTTGATCAAACGCGCGCGTCAGAAACGCCGCAAAGGTGGCAAACACCGGGAGCAATCCCCTGGCGGCTAAACCGCTGGCCATGCTGACGAGATTTTGTTCAGCAATGAATCCTTCGATAAAACGTTTTGGGAACTTCTTCTGAAAGTTTTCCGTGTCGGTTGAATTCTTCACTTCACCATCAAGTACAACAAGTTTCGGAAATGTTGGGGCTAATCGTATCAGGGCGTGCCCAATAGCCGAGCGCGGCGCCACCAAGTCACCAATGCCATACTTCATCGCCTTGGCTGCTTTCTTCGTCGGCACAAACGGTTGACGCTTTTCTGGAACCGAAACAACACCGCGAATCTTTTCGTCAATTGGTTCTAAATCTTTCAACGCTTGCGCCGCCAAAACTTTATCGAGCACGCGGCCGTGCCAACCTTCTTTCCCTTCTACTAATCGCACGCCTTTCCCTTTGATCGTTTTAGCGATTATCATTACCGGCTTGCCGCGAACTTTTTTCGCCGCATCATACGCGGCCATAACTTTGTCCAAATCGTGTCCGTCAACGATGATCGTTTTCCAACCAAAACTGCCGACGCGTTTCGCCATTCTGGAGGCATCATGCCCAAGCATCGTCGATCCACTTTGACCAAGTCCGTTCAGATCAATGATGCCGACAAGCGTATCGAGTTGGTAATAAGCAGCAATTTCTAGTGCTTCCCACACCGACCCTTCGGCCATTTCGCCGTCACCCAACAGGACATAGGTACGATACGTTAAGCGGCCTATTTTAGCCGCTAGAGCCTCGCCAACTCCGATTCCTAAACCTTGACCGAGTGAGCCGGTTGGGGCTTCCGTATAGCGAAATTTGGGCATCGGATGGCCTTCTAGAGGGCTCCCAAAACTCCGTAATTGGCCTAATTTGGCCGCTGGAAGGGCTCCAGCCGCCGCATAGGCGGAATAGAGCAATGGCGATGCATGACCCTTCGAAAAGATGAGACGATCGTTATTCGGATACTCCGGTTTTTTTATGTCAGCGTGGAATGCTCCGCCAAACATCAAGCCGGTGATCAACTCGACTGACGACATTGATGACGTGAGATGACCAGAACCAGCCGCGGTTGTAGAACGGATAATATTCGCGCGGGTTTGGGTGGAAAGTTTTATGAGGTCGTTGGTGGTCATGGTTTTGAGTGTAACAACTTTTTTACTTCAACTAAAAATGTACTGTCTCGCGGAATAGCATACTCGTTCCCCTCAATCCAGTGAGCGACGTGCTCATGAATACCCTGTATTGCCTCTTCATACGACAACCAAACGGCTCGAAACTTACTTTCCTGTTCCTCAAGAGTATATGCAGTAGCAACCGGTTGACCTACGGGTTTAGCCAGGTAGCAAAAAGAAATTTGGTGCAGTCTATCAAACTTTCGGTACTCTTCAATTATCCCTACTTCGCTAATCACTTCAACGTCTGTTCCAATCTCCTCTTGGCACTCTCTTCGAAGCGCAATAACTTGGTCTTCGTTTTCTTCTAAACCGCCGCCCGGCAATTTATAATAGTTCTCCTTTGCCACAAACAACATAGCGATCTTACCATCGGCATTCACAACAACTGCACGTGCCGCGTGTCGTACCTTGTACGTCGTCAGTTCTTCTGGTGTTACGTTTTCCGGATTAAGGATGAGTAATTGTTTCATATATTCTTTTCGTGCAAAAATCGAAAGCGCGGCTTGCGCTCGCCGTTGTACTCAACATCGTCATAGAACATCACTACCGGTCGTACCCAAAAGTTTCCATCTTCAAGGTGTTGGTACATCACCATTTCTTCCAACGTCTCACTATGCCGCGCAACTCCAAGAACGCGAACCTGAATTCCTTTGTAGTGTTCGTAGATGCCGGGTTGAAGTTTTTCTGCCTGCTCCGAGAGCGGCGGAAGCGGTTCATTCATGCCTCTAGTATCCCACTATTAGCCCGTTCCGACAACCCTCATCTGTGATATACTACCTCTATCATGACGGAAGAAAAAAACATCGGTTTAGTGTTGAGCGGCGGTGGAACCCGTGGCATTGCCCACGTCGGTGCCTGGCGCGGACTTACTGAACTCGGCTTTCAACCAAAAGTTATCGTTGGGTGTAGCATGGGTGCGATTATTGGTACCATGATTGCCGCAGGAAAAACCGCTCAAGAAATGGAAACATTTGTTCTCGAGCAACGTGTGATGACCTTATTCCAATGGCCAATTACAAAACTTGGTCTTTCGAAACTCACGAAGTTCGAACAACGATTACTGACCTTTCTCGGAATAAAGACTTTCGAGGAATTGACAATTCCACTGATTATTAATGCCACGAATTTAACAACCGGCGAGCCTATTATCTATACCACCGGTCAACTATGGTCTGCACTTCGGGCGACAATCTCCATTCCTGGATTATTCGCACCTATCCGACGCCACGATGACATCATTGTTGATGGCGGTATCCTCTACGAACACCCATTTTCGTTATTGCCCTTAAATGTAGATAAGTTTTTGATGGTAAATTGTTCGCCGCGTGAACATATAAAAAAGCACAATGTTTCGGCTGTTGATATACTGCGCGCAAGTTTGAACGTCATGCAAAATACCATCACCGAACTTCGATTGGCCAATGTGCCAACCGAGAATTATCGATTGATCGAACCGCGAGTGCAGGGACGGAATATTTTTGAAAACGAAAAACAATTTCAATCGCTCATCGACCTTGGAGCTGAAGCAGTCAAAACTGATAACGAGTCACTCCGACAGTTTATTCACCAATAGTTTCGGTCGATACCCCAGCATTACGATCGACGAAACCGCCAAGCTAATGTAAACAGGCCAGTTTGTAATACTAAACCAACACCATTGGCGATGTAGATGTATTTATCACCAATACTCAGACCATAGACAAACCAACCAAGCCACGTGATCACCCCGAGACTGAGCCAGCCGAGTGAAAGCTGGCTGGCTTTTTTCAATTGCCATATTTTCTTCATTTGCAAAAACAAGCCGCCACTAACGGTTACCGTGGAGAGTGTTGAAGCAAGTAGTCCGAGTGATGAGGCAGAGGTCATGATAATAATTTTATCAAGAAATATTTTCTTTGTCTAAGCGTAATCCCCAGCCACCCAACCAGTCGTCCAACACAGTTGCAGTGAAAAACCACCTGACGGTCGATTGATATGCAAGAGATCTCCCGTGATATACAGGTTTTCATATTTTCGTGATCGCATCGTTTTCCCATCAATTTCTGATATGGAAATACCACCATCAGATACCACGGCGCGATCGTTGCCCATTAATCCGGTTATCGTTAACGGCAAGTCTTTCAAAAGATTAACGATTGTTTTTCGTTCCTGCTTTGAAATACTGTGAACTTTCTTTTCCACATCAAATCGCGGTAATAACATGAGAATTGCCGACGCGGTTCCGGTCGGCGCGATCAGTTTCATAACATTCTTCAAGTCGCGATTTTTATTATCGTCGAATATTTTCGTAATGTGTTTATCAAGCGCGCCGAGATCCATGCCAGGAAAAACATCGATTGTTGCCGTCACTACGCCATCAAGTAACATATCGGCAACTTTACTCGCGGTGTTTAAAATTAACGGACCAGAAATTCCAAAGTGCGTACAGAGAACTCTGCCTTGCACCGCGAGCTGTTTCCTGCCTTCAACAAAAAACGTAACTTTCACATGATCAAACGATACGCCAGCCAACATCTTTATCCAATCATCCTGAACAGCGAGTGGCACTACTGATGGCGTCGGTTTTACTACCTTACATCCCAATTCCTTCAACCACGAAAATCCGTCCCCCGTTGAACCGGTTTCTGGGTGTGATTTTCCGCCGGTAGCGATAATAAACGATTCTGCCGTAAGTATTTCATTACCGACTCGAACACCGGTAATCTTTTCACCGTCAACCACTATTTTCTTCACTGTTGCGTTGGTAAGAATTTCAACGCCTCCGGAACGAACGTATTTTTCCATAACCGCCACGACATCGCTAGCTTTTTTACTGGCCGGAAAAACGCGTTTATTCGCTTCAACGACCAGCGGCAAATCATGCGAAGTAAAAAACTCCTTGGTCTCAGTTAAACCGAATTGTGAAAACGACGAATAGAGAAATTTTTCGGCTGAGCAAAAATATTGCAATAATAAATGTTCATCTTCTTCGTTATTACAAATATTGCAGCGACTGCCACCGGTAATCGCTAATTTCTTTCCCAACTCTTTATTCTTTTCCAAAAGTAATACTTGACGACCACGCTCAGCCGCTCGCCCGGCAGCCATCATGCCGGAAGCTCCGCCGCCGATGACGATGACATCAAAATGCTTATTCATGATTTTTGCAATTGTTTCTGATACAAAACCTTATCTTCTTTCGAATGCGTTACGAAAATAATTTTCTCAACACCATTGGCATGCGCGTTAACCCATTCGAAAACAGTGTTCACGGCAATCTGTGCCGCTTGTTCTTTTGGATAGGCATACACGCCGGTTGAAATTGTCGGAAACGCTATCGACTTCAGCTGGTGCTGAACGGCAAGATCGAGACACGAACGATAACACGATGCGAGCAATTCAGCCTCATGACCGCTTTCCTGTCCAAAAATCGGACCAACAGTATGAATGACAAATTTCGCCGGTAGTTTATACCCTTGCGTTATTTTGGCTTCACCGGTTCGGCAACCATCAAGAGTTTTACACTCAGCGAGTAGCCCCGACCCAGCCGCGGCATGAATTGCGCCATCAACTCCACCCCCGCCAAGTAACGTTGGGTTAGCGGCGTTAACGATAACATCAACATCGAGTTGCGTGATATCGCCGTTATGAATGGTAATCGAAGTCATAAATACAATACAATCAGTATAACAGATTATACATTCCTTGCTGACTACGTTTATTGTTCCAAATCAATCACCGAATCTATTCTCACCTGTTTCACGAATTCCGGAATGTGCGAAACCATAATCATCGCGCCCTGATATTCATCAAGTGCTTCGGCGAGAATCGGCAAATGTCGGAAATTGATATGGTTCGTCGGTTCATCGAGAATGAGTAATCCCGGCTTCATGAGTACTAATCGGCAGAACGACAGTAACCCTTTTTGCCCCTCAGACAGCGCCTCAATTTTGCTGGCCAACAAATGTCCGTCGAGTAAAAAACCGGCGGCAGTGGAACGCAATTTATGCTCGTCATTTTCTTTCATCACTTCTCGTAACGCATCAAACGCGGTTTGTTCGCCGTTCAGGTTGCCGAAATCTTGTTGGTAATATCCGACAATAACCTCTGGTGGTATTGTGACGTGCTCCGATTGGTTCATAACCATTTTGTTCAACAGTGTACTTTTTCCGATACCATTCGGTCCGCTGACCAAGACGTGCATATTCTTCCGTACCACAACGTCAATCGCCTTTTCCTTAGCTTTGTGGTTTTTCACGATGGTCACCGATCGTATTTCCGCCATTCGCCCGTGAAAATGAATATCGAATTCTTGCGCCGGAATTGTAAACGGACGAATTGCTTTATCTTCCTGGCGGACATCAACCAGGTTTTCTTCCGCTTCTTCGGCAATGCCTCGCATGCGTTTCGCCACGCCGCGAAGTTTACCGCCTTTGTGGGCAAAGACTTCAGCCTGCGCACGCTTCTCTTGGATCTGCCGTTGCATGCGGGCGTTTTGGAGATTTTCCCGCTCAATCCGCGCCTTAATTTCTTCCACCACGTCGTTATAGTCGCCGGTATACTGTTCGACTTTTTTCGTATGGACATCGAGGTACAACACGCCGTCGGAAAATGCGTTCAAGAAGTCTGCGTCGTGCGAAATGACCAAGACCGTTTTTTCGTAGGTCATCAAGAAACCCGTTAGATGGTCGATGCCATACTGATCGAGATTATTCGTCGGCTCATCGAGTAACAACAAGTCCGGATTTTGAATCAAAGCGTGTGCTAACAATAATCGGGCTTGTTGGCCACCGGAAAGTTCTTTTACTTTTTTCTCAATCGGTAATGACAAGTGGACAATATCAAAAACATCCTGAATCAACTTATCAAGTTTGAATTGCGTATCTTGAAAAGCGGTGGCGAAGTATTCGCGAATGGTAAGATCGAGCATTTCTTTCGGCATCACCTGCCGAGCAATCGCGACTGTCGCATCCGCCGGTGAACGAAAGACAGAACCTTCGGTTGGTTGGAGGTCGCCGGTTATCATATTGAAGATCGTACTCTTGCCGGCGCCATTTTGACCCATCAAGGTTATCCGGCTGGCTGATCGCACCGAAAAACTTGCTTCTTCAAGCAATTTTTTACCATGTTCGTACTCGAACGTGACATCGCTAAATCGGAGGACAACGGAATCGTTAGCCATAATCGTCGGCCAATGCTACCACAAAACCCTTGCAGCTGCAAGGGTTGCTATCAATTCCTACCTATTACATATCTGTAACCCTCAAGAGGAAATAATCAATGTCTATGTAAGTTTTCCCGATGTTGATACTAATCTCCTGATAATATCCTCTTTTTTTTCTTCCAACGTTTCAGGAATATTTCCCTGATTCAAACGATCAATAAAAACCTTGGCAACTGGTACGTATTTACGAATAAATTTTGTTTTTTGCGATGAATCCTCCAAGTCAGGTACCGTTGTGAAGTTTGTGAGAAAATCTGCCAATTTTATTACCAAGACATCAGGATCCTGGATGATATCTTTTACGTGCTCGAGGTAAAGATTATTTTTTTTCTTTGTCACTTCATTTTTATCTAAGATCTCATGATCCGGATTGGCAAGAGCATCAAAATCTGGATTTGATAATTTATCAAGAATCCTGGCGACTTTTTCACTAAATTCTGATGCAATTATTTTGAGGGCTAGCGACCGTATTTCTTCTTTGTGTGTTTCGACGAACGTATCATCAATTACAATATCTCCATATTGTTTTCGAATTTCTTCAAAAGCTAATTCTTTTGCTTGATCTTCGACTGAGTCATGCAGGAGGGAGGCTGAAACAAGATCTACATCACGATTTCCAAATTCTTCAACGAGAATTCTTGATACTTCGATGGGATGGCTGATATACGGTTTGCCACCTGGACGATCAGCTTGATCTTTGTGCAATTTTAGCATTTTCAATAGTGCAAGTTGTGTTTTTTCTTGCTGATCGATTAAAAATTCACTTGCCACTAGTTGTCTATAGTGATCAAGCTCGGGTTTAACAAGTGCGAGTTTTTTCTGATCAATTCCTATCTCCGTAAGTTTTTGTTCAAAATTAAAATTCATTGCCTCTCGACGAACTTCATCCGGTTCACTGCTATCGAAATTCCTCATGGATTAGAATTTAAGAAATACCTGACGTACAACTTCTGAAATCTGCTAAACTATTTCCGACCGTTTCACCTCGCGCGAGGCGCCCGGATTCAATCCGCCGATCAGTAATTTATTGATGCGAATGCGCGTCAGTTTTCGGACATCATTATGGACAAAATTCATCATCCGCCGAATCTGACGTTTCCAGCCTTGATGCAAAACAACGCGATAGGTTGACGGTCCAACTTCGGTAATAGAATCAAATACCGCTTTGCCTTCGGTGAGGCGAACGCCTTTCTGGAGAATGGCTATTTCCGCGGGGCTCAATGGTTTTGACATCACGAGCTCATATTCTTTTTCGTGACCATAACGCGGATGGGTGAGCTTGTTCGTCAGTTCCCCGTCGTTGGTCATGATTATCAAACCATCCGAATCTTTATCCAAACGTCCGGCAATAACAAGGTCACGAATATCAGGAATAATATCGTAGACTGTTCTCTCGCCCTTGTGCTGGGCGCGGGTACATACAATGCCTTTCGGTTTATTGACCGCCAGGTAGCGATACTGTTCGACTTTCGTCAACACCGAACGATTGACGATGACTTCATCCTGATCAGGATCAATCGTCGTCCCGAGTTTCGTCACCTTTTCGCCGTTGACCGAAACTTTACCGGCCGCCATTAACTCTTCCGCCTTACGGCGCGAGCAGTAACCGGTACTGGCAATGAATTTGTGGAGACGTGTTTGCATAGACAAAAATTACTTCACTACCCTACCACGATCTTCGACGAAACGCTACTATGTCTTCGTCAGATAAAAGAAATCTTTATTGTATCCGTTCAGGTACTGGCTTGATCCGTCCTTCAAACCCTTCGTCAAGGTCGAGGTCGAGTAGGTTCCAGAGCCTAACGGTTCAAAAAAGTTAAACCGCACCCAGCCCGGATTAATATCGAGTTGCATCGCGCTTTGCGCGCCGGCGAGAATTAATGCGTCAGCGAGCGTTGAAGGCGTCAGATTGTTACCAACAGCGAAGAGTAAATCGCCATTCTTGGTTATGCCGATCCCCGATCGCCAGGTGTACATACCCGTTGATAATGTACGTCCCCACAATTTTTTATTAATTTGGTCGAGGACGGCATTTTGTCCATTTTGGACGAGCATCGGACAATTTTGCCGAACAAAAGCGACGTTCGATCCTAGTGATTGTCCGGTGTAGTTAATGAGTTTCAGTGTTCCGTCGGTATATCCGACTAATGTCGCCAGGTTCTTCTGTAGTGGAAGTATTGTTGTTGATCCGACGAGCAGTCACACACGTGGCCGGCAAAGACGCTCAACGTCACGACGCACATGGGCTGCTTGGCCTTTGACATGTCGGGCAGTCCGACCCCGTGGTCGGGAAGCTGTCCGTAATCTGACGTAGCTCAGACTTACCACCCTGACAATCGACTTGATTGTCAGGGTGCTTTCTATTTCAATCTATGATATAATTTAAGCACTAAATATTAATCTTTTTCTATGCCAGCACAACTTGGGAGCAATATGACATCGTGGTTCATTATTTTTCCGATTTTGATTATTGTCGCAGCGGGTATCATCTGGTTTGTCGTAAAAACACGAGCGACACCATTGAAACGTACAGGACTTGCCGTAGGTGCGCTTTTTACTTTTGTTGGATTCGCCGTGGTGTTGTTCAGTATCTATTATCAGTTCGATAAGGTCTTTGCCACCTCATTTCAATTCTATTCCTATGCCGCACTAGCCCCGAAGGGTGATCCATTTTTAGAGCATGATGGATATACTGGCAGAATACTTATGGTGAGAGATGTTCTACATAAAGATGGACAAGTGGTCATCCTAAACCATCCGAACCCAGACTATCCTACAGAGGTGGCACTTTATACACCCGGAAAATATATTCAAGCCCAAGTAAAAGATAATATTGTAACAATCCCAGCAGATACATCTACTTCATTGCCAAGAGTTATTCGAACTTCATTGTGGTGGGCTCTAACAAAGGACATATTTAAAGTAAATCAGCCAGTGAAATAAGGTTCGCTTGAGTCATCCCTAGTTATGATTTCCCTTCGTAGTTCGCAAGCACAATAATTGTTATTGATCCTATAATAGGAGACAAACATTAGTAAACACTCAACCTCTCGTTGGAGTATCCAACGAGAGGTTGAGTTATGTGCCACTGCACCCTACTACCATTTTGACCCACGCGGGTCGGATCCGACAAAAGATTGTATTGGCGGACCACCTGAGACCCGAACTGATATAGTAAGAACCTAGTAGTTTTCAATCCCGTCACTTTCAGTCTACGGAATCATCCGGCACTCGTGGCACGGGCACTAGGATTCGAACCTAGAATAAAGGTTTTGGAGACCTTTGTGATAACCATTTCACTATGCCCGCATCACCAGTGTTGGATTGTGTAAGGTAACGTCTGTAGTATTTCAACTATTTGGTGTCCGGTCAATTTCGAGAACGAGGCATCTGGGTCACGCCCGATACTTAGTTCTCCTGGCACGGGCACTAGGATTCGAACCTAGAATAAAGGTTTTGGAGACCTTTGTGATAACCATTTCACTATGCCCGCATCAGATGAGGACAGCGTTGTCTTGAAAAGAAGTTACTTTAATTCTTTGTGCGCGACGCTCTTTTTGCACCATTTGCAATACTTCTTCAGATCAAGTTTCGCCTTGACCATCTTTTTATTGCGCTTGGTGTGGTAATTCACGTGCTTGCACACGGTACACTGGAGTTTGATCAGATTGTCTTGTGACATAGATTTCGAAAAGTGGATGATGAAATTGGACTGGAGCCAGTGGTCGGGATCGGACCGACGACCTTCGCTTTACAAAAGCGCTGCTCTGCCACTGAGCTACACTGGCGAAAGCGGTGGCGGAAATGCTGGTGGGCAGTGAAGGATTCGAACCTTCGAAGGCGCAAGGCCAGCTGATTTACAGTCAGCCGCGTTTGACCACTTCGCTAACTGCCCATGATGTAATGATGCTCTGCTTCGAAAATTCTGGAGCCGTTGACCGGAATCGGACCGGTGACCTTCTCCTTACCAT
>CAIJZX010000001.1 GCA_903825245.1 Candidatus Kerfeldbacteria bacterium | reverse complement strand
TTTTTTCTCTCCAATATAAAGCATGTATTTATCTTTAGGAGATAAACAGCGTTCTTTTTTAAGTTCGCTCACCCAAATTTGGTCGGGTTGGCGCTCCGCGCAAATTGTAACCCGACCAAACTTCGGCTAGCCCGAAACGTTGTCCGACATACATTTTTTTATCTTTTTTCTTGAAATTTCCCGCGCGGCTTTTTTCGATTTCAATTTTTTTCCTTAACAGTCGATAATGACTGACGGCTTACTTGATGTTTTAGGAGAAAACACTTGCAAAATAGTCTGATTTATGATACAATTATTACATTAATAATCCTTTATCCTATGTCTAATCAAGAAAAATATTCTCCCTCGGAAGTTGAAATAAAGCGGGCGGAAGAAACAATGACTGGTGACCAAGCTTCCTTAAGCTGGAGCAGGGAGCATCAGCCTCATAGTGAGATGGATAAAATGCAACCGAGCGTAACGGAACAATACTGGAAGGACGAGTATACCGAACCCAAGCCAGGCGAAAATGTAGAAAATACTGACCGTACTAGGAAAACTATTCGAGCGGAATATACCGACGAAGCGGGTCACCAACATAAATTTAAAGTTGCAAAGGATGTCATTACCGACTTTTATGGCACAATAGAGCATTGGGTGGATGGGGTTCATGTGGAATCGATTGCTAATAACGGGCAAAATAACAATCCGGAACATAAGAAGTTAAGGCATTTAATCAGGGAAATTACTAATTCAGCTCATTCATTGGAAAATCAAGCCGGAACTGAAAAAAGAAACAAGGAAGAAATGAATACGTGGCCAAAAGTCGAGGATAAAGAGTAAAGTAAGTATAATGAGATTACTGAAATATCAGAATCGCCCAAATTGGTGATTTTTGATAAACAACCGAGTTCCTTTTGCGATTTCAGGGAATAAAAAGCCGCGCGGGAAATTCTCTTCGGAAGATAAAAATGTACGGTCGGACAACAGCGACTATTCGAAATACAAGATCTTCGTATAGTCGCAAACGTTATATGAAATAATAAAAAGCCCAACATTTATTAACAATTTTAGAACTTATTCAATAAATCACACATCTATATGAGTGAGAAATATATGCCCTCAGATAAAGAAGTGGGCGCAGCAAAAGAAATAATGACGGAGGAACAAAAAGAACTATCAGCCGAAAGATTTGCGGATTTTAAAAAATGGGCCGTAGAGTGGTTGCCAGTAGCTGAGGAAAACCTGGCAAGAGCAACGCAGAGGGAGGAAAATATGAGGGCGGCAAAAGAAACGGGCATGCCAGTTTATGACATGAATCCAGGTTTTAAAGAATCAGTTGAATCGGCAATTGCCCAAGTAAAAAAAGCTTTGGCAGAAGAATAATTTTCCAACAGTTTAGATTGTTTCATAAGATTGTTATTATTTCATATAACAACGAGTATCCGATATGCTCCGCGCAGTCGGATACTCGTGAACGTTAGCTGACATATTCCTAACCAACCCAGCGCCTACTTGGCTGTTTGTATTTTCTTCAACACGAGTGGAATCTTCTGAAAATCATACAGCAGTGTTTCCCGCATACCACCGTTATACAACGCCGCGGCTGGATGATAGAGCGGTAACACGATAAAACCTTTGACGCGTTTCGGTTGGCCGTGGATTTGACTGATCTTGAATTCCGGCGGGAAAAATAATCCCATCGAATGCCGACCGAGTGTGCAAATGAGTTTCGGCCTGATGTACTCAATTTGCTTCCACAAAAATAAGTCGGTACAGGTCGAAATTTCGTCCGGTTCGGGATCGCGATTTTCGGGCGGCCGGCACTTCACCACGTTGGTCACGAATACATCGGCGCGCGTCTTCGAAATACTCTTCAACATTTCATCGAGGAATTTGCCGGCCGCCCCGACGAATGGATGGCCGGTTTCATCTTCCTTTTTTCCCGGACCTTCGCCGATGAAGAGAATGTCGCTGTGCGGATCGCCGTCGCCGGGCACCGGCGTTAATCGACCGACCGCCAGCGGACACGCCGTACAATCGTGCACCGCCGCATCAATCGCTTCGAGCGAGGTTAACGTTGTTGGTTCGGGGATGGACATACCTATCGTTTCCGATATTTCTTCGGCAATAATTTCCAATTAATCAAATCGGCAATCTCTAATAACGGTAATCGTTTTTTTGTCATCTCACCAAATCGTATCATTGCACCCATATCTTTCGGAAAACACTTGCCGCTGTAGCCGCGATAGCCGTCTTGCACAACTTTCATCATGCTCGTGGTAATGCGCGGATCATTGCCGACACCTAATCTCACCTGTTCATAGTCGGCGCCGGTTTGCTTTGCCAGATCATACATCATGTTCGCAAACACAACTTTGGTGGCAAGAAAGGCGTTAGCGAACTCTTTTATCAACTCCGCTTCGGTTGATGTCGTCACCGCTTGATACGGCGCCGGCGGAAGTAATTTCATCACGAGTTTTGCCGCCGCTGCATGCTTCGCGGTTATTTTCGCCATGCCCACAATTTGACGATCCGGTTTCAGGAAATCTTGAACCGCCGACTTATCGCGGAGAAATTCCGGATTGAACAGCCAGGTGTGCAGAGGAAATTTCTTTTGCAATTCGGCGGTTTTCCCCGGCAACACGGTGGATTTTAAAACCACGATTTTCTTCCCACTCAAACGTTTCGCTGTTTGTTCAATCGCCCGGTAATCATAGCCGGTGGATTTTTTGTACGGCGTCGGTACGCAAATGAACACGATATCGCACGCATCAACGTCGTTCCATCCGTTTGGAAATTTCGTTAGATCATATTTCTTCGCCGTTTTAAACCAGGCACCAACCGCACCGCCGACCATGCCGTAACCGATAATACCGACTTGTCCAGCACTGGAACGCAGTGACTGGTGCTGGGTAGTGGTTTTTTTCATAACGTGAAATCAATAAATGAACACTTCATTGTTTGCAGATTGATCGTAGCAATACTCGGGTATTGAAACATGCCGCCGGCCGTTCCCGGATTTACTATCATCGTCTTTCCCATTGGCTCCCAGCGCTTCAAGTGAGTATGCCCGTGGCAAACCAAGTCAAATTTCTCACTCTTAGCCGCGGATTCCGCAATTGCCGGAAAATGATTGAAAAAGATATGTTTACCGTCGAGCTCAACCTCTCCGCGATCGCCGTAATGCGTGACGTTTTTCAGGCTACTCGCTACTTCTTGTTCCAATTCGCGATCAGCAACGTTGCCGAAGACAGTATGAATGTGCCCAGAAAACGTTTTTGACATATCTTCCAACATCGCCGGCGCGCAGGTGTCGCCGCAATTTATCAGGGTAGTGATATTCTCCGCCTGCAAGTATTTTACAACCAGCTCCCACGTTTTCACGTTATCGTGAAGATCGGACATGACGGCAATAACCATGTCTCTAGTGTACCATATTTGGACTTTTTTCGGATATTTACAGCTCGCCTTTCAGCCAATTATAGACGATCGCGCCGTACTCTCGAACGACCGATTTTGTGTCTTTCAGGCGATCCATAAATCCGTTTGCCGGCCAGAGTGAATACGGCGCCGGGATGCACCGGACATCCGCTTTCTGCGCGCGAAAAATTTTACAGGCGCGCCAGGTGTGATACGGACTAGTCACGACGATGGCCGTCGTCCATCCCTGCTCCTCCATAATCGCTAACGAGCCTTTGGCGTTTTCAAAGGTATCGCGCGACTGACCTTCTTCGATGATGTCGTGCATAAAACCTTGAGCGACTGCGAAAGCGGACATGGTCGACGCTTCGACCAATTTCGTTCCGGTATCGCGGCCGCCGCTGACAATTATCCTCGGTGCTAATCCCTCATTCACCAATTTCATGCCCTCCATCACGCGCTGTTTCGCTTGCGCCGGTACATGATCGCCCGTTTTCGTGGTACCGGAGCCAAGTACAATCACCACGTCAGCCGCGCGCAACGCATCGCTTTCCACTAATGGGCGCTGAAGCACATCGCGCACCCATGTCGTTGTACCTGAGATGACAACCAACAGGACAAATACTGCTAGCAGGGTGATCCCCCAGCGCATCCAACGGCGGCGGTGAATTAACCGCGAAGTTTCTGAAGGAGTTTCAAATCCTGCTGGTACTTGGTATCCCATGGCGTTTCAATAATGAATGGTACGGTTTTGAGTTTTGGGTGTTTGATAAGCGTCGCAAATCCTTCGCGGCCAATTTCACCGTCTCCAATATGTTCGTGGCGATCGCGATGATCGTTGAGGCCGAATTTTGAATCGTTCGCGTGAATGAGTTTCAAACGCTTCAAGCCGACCGCCGCATCGAACTTCTTGAGTGTGGCCAGGACGTCCGATTTTTTCCGCAAATCATATCCGGCGGCGAACACATGGCACGTATCTAAACAAATATTTACTTTGTTTTTGTACTTCGGCGCCGATTCAATGTTCTTCAGCAGTGCGCCGAGCTCTTCAAATGTTCCACCAACTTGATCTCCCGCTCCGGCCGCGCCTTCAAGCAGTAATTGCGTTGTGCCTGTGTACCCATCCAGCACGCGCTGAATACCGCGCCAGGTTTTATGGAACCCAAGTTTCTGCCCGGCGTCTTTCGTTGAACCAAGGTGGGTAATGACATACGATGCGCCAAGCAACGAGCCGCGTTCTAACTCATCGCGAATAATACTGATCGAGCCATACCGTATGCGCGGCGTTGTTGATGCGTAATTAATGTAGTACGGCGCATGAATAACGAAATCGTCGATCTTCACACGCTTCATTTCGCTTTTGAATTGCGCCAGAACTTCGGATGTCAATTTCGGTGCCGGTCCACCTTGCGGGGAACGCGAAAACACCTGAAAGATTTCGCAACCGAGTTTTTCTGCGTTGGCTGGGGCATTGAATATTCCGCCAGCCGCGGATACATGAGCACCGATCTTCATAGTAACAGTGTAGCATACAAACAACGGCCGCTGCACCCGTAAGGTGCGGCGGCCGTCAATAAAACTCTATTATGCTTGTGGCAACGCTTTCTTCTTCAGGAAATCAACCACGCGCTTATTCACGTCCATGCTCTTCAAATAGTCACGGTAGTCCGGCGAATCGATGCGGGACAATACTTCTGGATTGCTCGCATACATTTTTAATGTCGATTGCACCTGCTCCTCTACCGATTTTGGATCAGCTTCAATCTTCTCCAACTTCGCTACTTCGCGAATGAGTAACGCGGCTTTCACGCGCTTCTCGCCTTGCGGTCGAAATTCCTTTTTCAGGTCATCAGCGGACTTCTTGATTGCCGTCAGGTAGTCTTCCCATTTGCCACCTTGTTGTGTGACTTGCTCTTGCAGTTCGTGGAGCATTTTTTCCAATTCACTCTCGACCAGCATTTCCGGCAAGTCACCGAATTTCGATTTGCCAACCAGCTCTTCAATCACCGCGCGTTCGAACGCCGCGTCTTCTTTATCATCCGCTTCGGTTTGCAAATTTTCTTCGAGCTTTGTTCGCAGTTCGACCAGCGTTTCAAACTTTCCGGCCTTCTTTGCTAATTCGTCATTCAATTCCGGCTTGGTAATTTCATAGACGCCGTTAATCTTCACCGTAAATTCGCCCGGCTTGCCGGCGAGTTTTTCGTTATGATATTCCTTCGGGAATTCGAGGGTGAATGTTTTCGTTTCATTATTCTTTACACCAACCATCTGATCTTCAAATCCCGGGATAAAGTGTCCGGAGCCGATGACGACCGGATGCTGTTTCGTTGCACCACCCTCAACCGCGACGTGGTCTTGGAATAAATCAATATCAACGACGACTTTATCGCCGTGTTTCGCTTCGCGGTCGACCATCGCTTCGGTGGCAAACATTTCCTGCAACTCAGTAACAGCTTTATCAATATCTTCAGGCTTCACTTCGCCCTTATTCTTCTTCGCTTTGAAAGCCGAGTAGTCGCCGATTTCTAACTTCGGCAAGACCGCGGTTTCGGCGGTGTAGATGAATTCATTATCCGGCGCCAGTTTCGTGATATGGATATGCGGTTGGCCAATCGTCGGTAAATCTTTTTCGCGAATCGCTTGGACGAGTGTTTTACGAACGGCAAATTCCGCGGCTTCTTCCCACACGGCCTGCGCGCCGACTTTGCCGATGACAATACCGAGACTCGCCTTGCCTGGTCGGAAACCTTCAATTTTGAACTTCTTCGACATCTCTTCCGCCGCACGTTCAAGGTGCGGTTTCATTTCCTCGACCGATACTTCGATCGTCAGTTTGAGTTGCGACTTCGGTTGCGATTCAACGGTGATATTCATACATAAAACAGATCAATCGTAAGGGCTCGAGTGTAGCGAAAAAATAGACCCGTGTCAATGCGCAGGCGAGAAAAAACCACCAATGAAGATGATGGTTATACTGCGACCTGCACCTGGGAGGCTCTGGCCAATCGCGCTGCGATGATACGCTTCTTAAAGGCTTCCCGCGGGAAGTCGAAGAAGATGTTGCCGGGGGCGTTCTCCCAACCGACGAAGGTCGGCCAGAACTTGAGACCAGTCCTCGGGTCAATGACCCGAATGTTGTCCCGTTTGCAGAGGACAACGCCCGTATCAACCTGAGTTGCGCCGATCTGATAGCACCGTTCTCGTGTTCCGCAAAGTGCATCAGCGCTATCCGTACAGTCATCAACCACCAATCCGTGTCCCGCTAACTCTGTAGGAAAGTCGCGGTAAACAACTTCGCCGCTCGGATGGAGCTCGTTTTCTCGGTAGTGCGTCGCCCAAACTTCATACTTCCGCTTGAACGGTACAATCTCCCGTAGATACGACCATACCCAATGAGCGCCACCGAGTATGACAATGACAAAGTCATACTCAACACCGGCATCGAGAATCTGGTGCACCAGAACTTCGCAGTACTTCTCGGCTACTTCTGGTGACAAAGCTTCGACGCGTTCATTCTGTGGCATACGCCCTCCATGGAGTTAAGGTGCGAATTTGGTTGGGCGGAGTATACCTCAACATTTCCGAATAGACAAGCTCAAAAAGCCGTGCTAGTCTCCCACAGCCCTTTCACCTCAAGGAGGAAACGATGAAAACGGCGGTCGCTACCTTCATGGTCGTGCTTCTGGTAGTCGGTGCGTACCTCAACCAGACCGTTGCGGCCTGGCTGGGACTGATTGCATTCATCGTACTGTGTCTGCTCCTGAAGAACAGTTTCGGTCTCAATCCGACGTTCCTGGCTATGGGCGACTTCCGCCGCCGGGAAATCATCGCCGGCATGCGTCACGCGTGTTTGGCCAACTACAACCACCCGAGTCTGTAACTTCGGTGGTTTTTTCTCTTTAAGAAATTTCCTTCTTGGCTACGATCCGTTCCATCGCCTTTTTCACCAACTCCGGCGTCGGCCGGCACTGGCAGTGCCGCTCATGTTGGAGGTGCCAATTGATGCGTTGCGGCATCGAGGCACCTTTCGGCATGCGGTGGGTGCTGTGCCAGGATTTGTTGATGGTTGATTTCATAATTTTGGAGAATTAGTGTCGTGATTATTTCGGCAGTAAATTCGACAGCGCCGCAACCGCCAATGAAGCAATCACCGCTAGCGTCATCCTGAAAATGGTTAGACTTGTACGGTGTCCAGCCGGGATTCCTCGACGTTGATACCACCACGACAAAATCCACGAAATCAATGATAGTCCGATAAACGTAGCTATCGCCACAAAATAAATATCACCTCTACTAATAGCACCTGGTTTCCACACACCGAAATCTCCAACTGCTTGATGTATGGTATTGGCAGATATTAGCACCACAATATACGATAACACTCCAAAGAGAAGTTCAAATACATATACCGCTATTCGAACCATTTGTGCCGATATTGGTTTTACCGATTGACGTACAACAAAAAAAATAAGTATGCCGTAGAGTATTGGCACGATAGCGGCTATCTGGATAATATGTAATACGGCTACGGGTAAATCAGCTGGGTCTGAAGGTCCGATTGAGATTTGGTATCCGATACTTGGCGTTGTTGTTTGTGCAAGAATCATGATTTCGGTCTATTATCCAAAATTCGTTTCTCCTTCAATTCCGTTTCCATCCCTAAGCTGGTAATGAGTTCTTCAGTCGTTTTCTGTTCCACCACCACCCCGACTTGCATTTCGGCATGCATGCGTTTCTTGATATCATCGGCGAGTTGCGGAAAGTTTGTACCGGCTTTCGGCGAAGCGCTGACCACGATTTCATCGAGATCGAACTGGTCGTTGTTCTTTTTTCGAATGACCAGTTGCCATTCATCGACTCCGGCGATTGACGACATGATTGGGAACACGTTATTGAGGTTCACCTGCTCGCCTTTGATTTTCGTCAGGTTGAATTCTTTGACATCGGAATTTCGTTGGATGTCCGGCAAAATACGCGGTACGGTTCGCCCGCAATTTGGACAAGCATCGTACTCGATACCTTGGGCCATATCGCCGGTGCGGTAACGCACCACAACCGTTCCCCGCCAATCGAGTGTCGTGTAGACGATTTCTCCGGGCTGTCCTTCCGTCACGCGCTGACCCTGAGCATCGACCAATTCGACAAATTCCAGATCCGGATACAAGTGATAGCCAGTATATTCCGCACACTGAATCCACGCCGTCTTGGCTTCTGTCGAGGCGTAGCTAGCGAGAATCTGTACTTCGTTTGCACCTACTTGTTTTAGTAGTTCTTTTACTTTTTCCCGAAACGCCGACGACACGCGTTCAGCGCCGAAGATAATGTATTTGATATTCGAGAAATCGCGATGCTGTTTCACTGCTTCGCGCAGGAGGTGATAACTGTAGCCGGGAATAATGGCGAGAACATTCACCTTTAATCGTTCAATGCTGTCCATAATTTTCTGCGTGCCCATCACCTTTCCGCCGCCGGTCGCGAGCGCGGTCACACCGGCCTCGAGCAGGCCGTAATACACAATCCAAAAACCCAGGTGCGGTGAGTAAGGGAAGGCGTTCAGACCGACATTATCCGAACTGAAACCAGCCACATTGAAAGCGCGATAGGCGCTCTGTCGCAACATCGCCAGATCATATGCGCTATAGGCAAACGGCGTTGGCAATGCCGTGCGACCGGTAGTAAAATGCAAATGCAGTGGTTTATATTCTTTCTCCAACATTGCTTGAACATTTTCTTTCGTCACCTTCATTTTTATCACTTTCAGAAGTTCCGTTTTCGTTGCATACTTCTTGATTAATTTTTCATCCGGCTGAAGGATAAACTGTCTCGGTCGTCCTGGATCCTCGGCCGTCGGAGCAATATCCGTTTTGGACATCAATGGAATCTTTTGCAGGTCGTCCGTCGTACGAATATCCGAAAATTTCAGATTATGCTTCTTAAAATACTCGCGGTAAAAGGGCGAGTACGGGAGTTTGTGCGAAAAAAACCAGCGGACTTTGTTGTTCTGCAATTCGCGCAACTCTTCGCGATTCAAATGAGAAACTTTTTCCCAGGAGTCGTACATAGATTAGACGGTTTTAAGGGCCAAGTGACCGATAGCAATCATAAGTCGTTGCGTTTCTTGTGCGAGCCATTCGCTTGTTAGGCCGCCCTGCGGTTTGGGAAACATCAATGGTTCGCCAAACGCGAGCGATACCGGATGCTGTTTCGAAAACAGGAACTGCAGTGATTGTCCCATAGTCCGTCCGGCATCACAAGTAATCCCGACCGGCACCACCGGCACTCCGGCTTCAGCCGCCATCCGCACCGTACCGGTTTTTCCTGGTAAAAGTGTTAGTGTGGTGTTTCGTACGCCTTCCGGAAAATTACAAATGACTTTTCCGCGATGCAATTGACTCACTGCTGACTCGATAATTTTACTGCGATCATTCGGAATTTTTGCGGTAATGCCCGTCCACCAGTAATTATTCGACTTCGATAAAAAATATGTCGGAACGCGGCGATGCTTGCCGACCGTAGCCACAATATAAAATCCGTCGAGCCAATCGACGTGATTGCAGGCGAGAATATATCCACCGGATTTCGGCAGATGTTCTGTTCCGCTGAGCAAAGTAATCTTTCGTTGAAACAACGGAAAGATGATTGGCGATAGTGCGATGTAGATCGGACTGGTCATGCGATTAGTATGGATAGTTCATTCCGCCGAGCCCAGCGATTGCCTCCATAATTTTTCTCGTCATTCCGTAGAGATCTTCTTTCGTGGCTGTTTCGATTGAGATTGGCACATAATCAAATTTCACTGGCTCACCAAACCGAACACGAAGGAAAATCCACGGCAGTAAAGCTTTGCCCACCGACTCCCAAATTCCGATACCTTTTGGCACGGTCAGGTACGCCGGAATGACCGGCACACCCGTAGCAATCACCAATCGCGCGGTACCGGTTTTTCCTTTCATGAGCTCTGTCTGCCACTTCGGATTGCGCTTCGGTAAATTACGTCCGCCTTCTGGGAAAATACCGATCACACCCCCACGATGTAAATGTTCGTTCGCTGGAATCAATGCTTTACTTTTATCGGTTAGATCGAGGCCGATCATACCCATCGCCTGTCCGCCGCCCTTCCCGAATACTTTTCGCAATCCAGCGACGACCGACGCCTTCGTTAAAAACATTGGCTGCAAGCCGGTCACATGGAATGTGGCCATACCCAGCGCCGGTGCATCAAAGTAACTGACATGATTACCAGCGACAATGAACGGTCCGCTGCGTGGTAAGAAATCAGCGCCTTGTGTCCGAATTCGCCATTGTATTAACGGACGAAGGAAGCGCCAGGCGAAATACCAAAAAACCCCACGTTCACCGAGCGACGGCCCCTGTCCCGCCATCGGTTTGCCCGACACATCACTGATGCGCTGCATAATCGCGTTCGTCGTTTGGTGCAATAATTCGTCACTGCCTTCGCTCACTTCTTGCTTGGCAAACTGAATTGGCGCGCCGAATTCAACGTGGCACGGACGAATGATTGCAAAAAACCACAGCGCCGCCCGCCATGCCGCCACGCCACGCGAACCTTTAATCCCAACCGGGATCACCGGCAAGCCACTTCGTAGCGCCAATCGCGCCGCGCCAGTCTTACCAGCACGCAGAGCATCTTCATGATTGCTATTGCCTTCAGGAAAGATCACCACCGGAAATCCCTGTCGAAGCGATTCAAGAGCGGTTTCGAGCACCTTGGCCCGATCACTTTCGCGAATCGGCAGACCGCCAAGCATTCGCCACTTTGATGATTGCGCCACGAACCGTAACGGCTTCTGTAGACGGCGATAGACTGCAGCGGCGATAAGCGCCGAATCGATCCAGCTTTGGTGATTGGCCACGATAATATACCCACCTTCCGTCGGCAGGTATTCACGGCCGCGAACTGTCCAAATTCGGGAGCGGAGTAATGGTAATACGGTATAACCGAGGACTGGATATGCACGAGCCATAACGGAAATAGTATACCTGAAAAACCGCCGTTTTCCTACTTTTTACTATGTATTAGGAAAACGTTACGTATCGCAGCAGAAAGAGTGCTATTCCACCTAGCCCGGCAAGGAAAAGAAGTTGATCAAGAATGCCCGACGTTCTTATTCTCAACGGCCGTGGTAGAAGATGCAACTCATTCTGTATCGGCAGGAAAAATCGAATACCGGAAACTGTGCAGGCATCCGCTACCAAGTGGCTCGCGTACGCTAACGTAATCACCAACGGATAAGCGACGCCAAATCGCGCCAGCCCCAACCAACTTACAACACCAACAATAATAATTGCTACTGCCGAATGTAACCAACCGCGGTGTTTAAAAAGTCTGCTCACAATAAACGCTGGGATATAAAACAGCTGCACTCGGATTCCGGCAATTTTCACGTTTAAGTGTTTAATAGTCGATTCAGAGGCATCGAGATCAGGTAGTAAGGCCGCGAGTGCGCCAACGACAATAAGAATCGGATTCACTGCGAGAGTGGTGAATGTCAGCAACCAAACGGTATTGGCGCCGATTGCGGCATGCGTTTTTCCGGTCATGAATCGAATTGTATCATGTCTACTGCTGTCTGAATATTTCTTATGATACAACACAGCGCAGGTTTCGAAACCTGCGCTGTAAAATGTTAAAATATTTTACTTCAACCGATCCCACAATCCCTGCCACGCGACATGTTGCGTGTGGGCAATATCCGCGTCTTCAATCAGTACCGCAAATGGCACGATGGAACGAAAGCTCACTAGTGCCACTTTATTTCCATAGATATTTATTTCCGTTGTGATGTCGCCGCCGGGGAGAAAGCGTGATTCACGTAGGTCTCGGTTATCGTGCTTCCCCCATTCGCGCGCCGCGGGGGAATCACGGAGAATACCGCGCCATAAAAATCCACGTCGTATACGGGCGGGAATATAATAGTCTCTAAAATAATCACCCATCACTTTCACGGTAAACTCAAAATCACCGTAACCGTCCATCGGCTTACCTTCTTTAATCGTATCGGCATACACATGTTTAATTCCTTCGATGCCTTCAAAGAATTGCACGCGAGGTTTTGCGCTCACCGAGTTCTGAATCGCTTTCAAGTCCGGCAACAACCGATTCATTTCATGCACCTTCGTTTGGATATACTCTTTAAGCTGTTCCGGATCTGCCGCGCTGTAGACGGTACGTTTTTTCTTCTTCGTCGCAATCAAAACCTGGCGCTGGATCATTGCATCGAGGAAACGATAGATCGAGGTACGGTGAACACCTGACTTTTCGGCTATTTCTAACAATGACGCCTCCCCGAGTTGGAGGGCGGTTGTGTACACCAAAGCCTCCTCATCAGTCAGATTGAGGATGTTTTGCAGTGATTTTGTCAGTATTTTCGCCATAGTGTCACACTTTGCGTCACAATTAACTTACTTTATATTAGCGCATATTTCGCATTTTGTCAAGGTTTTGCACACATTTACGAGACATATCCTATTCCGTTTTACTCCCCTGGTGTATGCTGGCCAGTCGCCTAAGAAACCGAGGTCACCGATAACGCGACATTCCGTCGCACCTTACACCCAACACAAGGAGAAAACAATGTCGAAGGATCTGCAGGGGCATCGCGAATACTGCACGCGCCTAATTGCTCTTGCGAGGATCGGAGAGCTAGATTGCCCCGCGTGCGGCTCGGACGTGATCGCGCACTTTGATGATGAGCGGATAGACACGCTGATCATTGAGTGCAGCGGGGGCGACGTTGTATGGGACCCGTACGATGGAAGCATCATCGACTCGGAGCCGTGCTGGCTACGGATGGAAATTGAGCCCGGAGCCGAGTATGACGAACCGACCAGGGTAACAACACACGATCGATGGATTGGAAAATCACGATCGTGACCTCGCCTGGCCTTTACGAGTTTCCGAAGGAGTCTCGATAAAACTCCTTCACTTTCTCGAGGACATGATGAATTGCATCGTGTACTCAAGATTGAAAGTTCCTTACATCAAACAAGGAGGAAGTGATGAAGAAGATTCTGGTCGTGAATGCGGATGTGATGGCTATGTTGCTGGGTCGTGCGCAGAATCCGAGTATTGATGCGGAAGTTTATTCCGGCAACCTCAGCCATGTCGCGGAATTGAACCCGGACCTGATCCTGCTGTGGGCGCCGTACAGCGCTCACGTCCAGGATGCGCTGCGCGATGCACGTCAGGTGAACCAGAAGGTTCTGGTTATCACCGATTGCCCCGAGCAGTATCAGGACAGCGGCGTGGAAACTATTCGAAACGGTAACGCCGGCTCTATCTGGGACGCCATTGTTCCACATCTGAGCTAAACCCTCCAACCGAGTTTCCGAAGGAGTCTCGAAAAAACTCCTTCACCTTCTCGAGACCATCACATCATTCGTGGCGCTCTCAAGATCTTTACAACCTTGCCACCTGCTCCAACATCGTATCGCGAGGACGATACGGTGTGAGAGCAGGTGGCGTGCAACCACCGGCGAGGTGTCTGGCCGCAATAGCGCACAGATACCTCCGATACTACGTTCGTGCCTCTTGGGTAGTAATACCGGAGGCAATCCGTGTTCATTCCGGAGAGCGATTGCACTGAGTTTTGGGAGGGTCTCAAATAGTAAAACCCTCTACGTATCACCCCCGAATCGTTGCTGACAACAACGATTCGGGATCCTTCTCGAGGTCATCAGGAACTGCCTGGTGAAATCGAAAAAGTTCTGCCCTTTCACAAAGGAGATAACCAATGCGTTACGTTATGGCGCCGTTCCTGATCTTCGCCGGACTGTTCGCGTTCGCGGTGGCCAGCCAAACCCACTACGGCGAAGCGAAACGGCTGACGGAGATCGGCTGGTGCGCGTTGCCGAGCGGGATTCTTCTGCTCGGCCTCGAGCTTACCGTGTGGCGGAAATTGCCACACCCGAAACGCGAACGCCGGCGGTAATCCGCCGGCTAACCGAGTTCCGCCGAGTACTCGTTAATCAACTCGGCAGATTTCTCGAGGACACAACAAATAGCTATGTCTTCAAGATTGAAACGCACCTTACAATACACTCTTCGTTGGTTTTGGAGTATTCGCTTCCGTTGATTTCCAAAGCTGAATAAACAATTCCCGCATATTCTGGCTGAACCGGGCATCGTGAATTTCAATCAAGTAGTGCGGATGCTGCTGGGTATACAACATGATGACATACTCACCTGTCACCCATGTCGTCGCTGAAAAGTTCATCGAAACGCCAGCGGTTCGAATTTGACGACGACTAAACTTTCCGCGCATGCGTTTTTCCACCGGTGCGTCATTGCTCAGCAGTTTCAAACCGACCGGTTCTGAATACGTTTTCCAATACCAGTTAATCCAATCTTCGTATTCCTCAACCAATGTCGGATCCTGAAATCCCCACCACGTTTTCGTCGGATCGGTTTTCAGAATGCTCGCATTCCAGACCGGACTTTGTTGGCGGAGAAATGTCGCTAGTTGCTCCTCTTGGACAAAACGTATCTTCGGCACTGGATACTCTTTCTTCGCAGTCAGCATCGATAACTTTCCGATCGTGTCTTTCACCTGTCGTTCCTGCTCAGCCAGTTCGCGGCGTTGATTGGTCAGCGATTGTTCAAGTGAAGTGGGCGGCAAAACGATAAACATCCGTTTCTTTCCGCCAAGCTCTTCGGCAATCACACCACGCGATACGAGGCCCATAGCAATATGATAGACCGTCGCCCGATTAATCTTCGTCACGCGCGCTAATTCCGCTGGGGTAATCTGCTGATGCTGTAAAACCGCCAGGTAGAGTTTTATCTCTTTCAGTGAAAAACCGAGATTTGCTAGGGATTCATTGAGTTCCATATGGGTAGTATACACTGTTGTTCAGATTTTGTCAACATTTGTTGAACAACTCTTGACATTTTTCCTCCCCTGCTCTATACTGCTCGGTCAGGTAAAAAATCACCGACAAAAACAATCACGCGATCAACGATCGCACCTTACAAAGGAGAATACCATGTTCCGCACCATGACGCTGTCGCTGGTCGCGCTGGTTCTGTCGGTTGTGTCGTCGATGGCGGCGACTTCCGGCAACGTGCAGTACCAGACCGTCATCGTAGACGGCCTGAACACGCCGCGGTTCGTCGTGACCGCCGACTTGCCGATCTCCGGCAAGCTGAGCTGGTCGCTGTACGCGCAAACCGACCACAACTGGTCGGAAGCGTACGTCGGTCCGGCATACTGCCCGACGAGCTGGAGCCAAATCGGCATCCAGGTCGGCACCGAAGCCTACACCACGGTGGCGCGCAAGGCCGCGTTCATCTGGATGGGCCGGAAGCAGCTGTCGGTGCTGGCGCTCGTCGAAGGCGGCGGCAGTGATCGCTTCACGGCGATCGATGCGAAGTATTCGGCGAAGCAGTTTGCTGCCGGGTACGTCTACGACACGATCCTTGGCCACGGCGCCAAGGTGAGCGTCAATGCGTCGTCGACCTACAAGGTGTGGGTTGCGGCGCAGGAGCATGGTCAGAAGTTGTCCCTACAATACAACTTCTGACCAAGAAGTATCGTTCGTTGCCCGCGAAAACCCGGAGTCCCGTCCAGTCTCCAGAAAACTGGCACATTCCCCGAATCATTAGTATGACATTATTAATGATTCGGGACTTTCTCGAGGTCATCTAGAAATGTTAGGTGCACTCAAGATTGTTGCCCACAATGCATAGCATCAACAATAAAACAGTGTATACTCATTACGCAACTAATTGTACGTAAACATATGCCCGAGACACCAAATGAATATTCGACTGACGCCGATGTAACCAAGTCGCGCTTTGCGGACTCGCTCGGTGGTGATGAGTACGATGACCTGTTACTCGCTCTTGATTTTTACCAGGAATTTCAAAACGAAAGCGGACACGCGTTACAAGGATATATCGCTGAACATTGTTCGAACCGAAGCGAAGTCCGAGTTCTTGAGGCCGGCCCAGGAACCGGTATTACCACCGAGCAAATATTGCACGCTGATCCGCGCGTTCATGTTGTCACTGTTGATATCGAACCGAAAATGCTCGACGTCGTGAAAAAGAAGTTTATGGCCGTTGAAGATTATCAGCATCGCGCGGAATTTGTGTTAGCCGATATTCTAAAGTTTCTTGAGTCGTGCCCTGACGAGAGTTTTGATGCGTTTGTGTCGGTGTATACCTTACATAATTTTTCTCCGGATTTTCGGCGCCAGGTATTAGAAGTACTAGCAAAAAAACTGAAACATGGCGGAATATTTATCAATGGCGACAAATATGCTCGTGAGGGCGCCGAACACCAGCACGACCTTGCCGCCGAGTTAAAGAACTACGAAAAGTTTGATCTTGAGGCGACAAAGTCTGAGACGACTGGAAACACTGATCGAGCGAAACACTTGCGCCAGATACATCAGGATTGGGATAAGCATCTCTGGGAAGATGAAAAGAATAAAATTACCGTCGATGAGCAAAATGAACTGTTTGAAAAACTTGGTTTCGAGAATATTGCGTGGCTACAAAGATTTGATTTAGTAACCACAGCTACGGCAATAAAAAAAATGACTTTACTTCCCTAAGCATAAGCCTCTTATCAATAAAGTAATCATATGAACGAACTTCGACCAGAGAACCAAGAAGCCTTGATAGTAGATACGCGACAAGGAATACCGCCAACGGATGCGGTTGAAAACCGCCGAAAGAAAGCGGAAGAAATGGTTGAACTGGGTATCCACTTTTACGAAACTGGCGAGCTACCTGATAATCTATCAGAAATCTTTGGCGATGTTCCTCAAGCTAAAGAAATCGTCACCTTTACCTTAAATGCTTTCCGAGGGAAATTTAGGAAGGACGGAAAAACACCTTTAGCGGTGCACTCCCTCATGCTTGGCGTGAGCGCAAAACAACACGGCATAACTGATCCTGAAGTTTTTCCAACGACATTGCTTCATGATGTCGCTGAAGACACCGAACTTGGGGTTGAGGATGTTCAAAAACAATTCGGCGACCAGATGGCCAAGCGCGCAATGACGATGACCGAAGAACGTCTCGATGATCGATTTGAGTCGATTGCTCGGTTTGTCGACAAATTAAAAAGTGGCGGTCCGACAATCGCCAAAGTTGAACTCCTTGATCGACGCGATGATTTACTCGATCTCGGCTACCTAACTGATAAATTACAGAAAGCAGATCTTTCTACGGTTGATGCAGAGAAAATCCGCGTTAAACTCGGCGAAAAATTCGCCAAGTGCCGTTGGACTATCGATGCCGTGACACGAGATTGTGCTGATGAACCAGAAGTAGCAAGACTGAAAAAAGACTTTGATGCTATTTATGAAATGCAGAAAGAACAATGGCAAGTACCTAACCAGATTATTCAGACCGATATAAAAGAATACGAAGCAAGATAAATGAGGTATAAAGAAGCGCGGCCCCGCCAAGCGGGGTCGCGCTTTATTTCAACTTCAGAAGATTTAGACGAACAACGCCGCTAAGACCAACGTCAATGTCGCAAGAAGTTTAATTAACACATGCAACGACGGACCGGCCGTATCCTTGAACGGATCGCCGACAGTATCACCGACAACGGACGCCGCATGGGCGGCAGACTTTTTACCTTGGACGACGCCTTTCGAATCTTTGAATTCACCGGATTCGATGTACTTCTTGGCATTGTCCCAAGCTCCGCCGGCATTATTCATCACGAGGGCCATGATGACACCGGCAATCGTCCCAACCATTAACATACCGGCCGCAGCTTCAGCGCGCAGGACGAGACCGACGGTAATCGGCACGCCGATCGCGATGATGCCCGGAAGAATCATGTTACGTAACGCGCCGCGGGTCGTAATATCAACGGCCTTGCCGTAATCCGGTTGCGAGGTGCCGGCCATAATTCCTGGATCTTCACGGAATTGGCGGCGAACTTCTTCGATAATATATCCGGCGGTTTTTCCGACCGCGCGCATTGCCAGTGACGAGAACAAGAAGACCAACATTGCGCCGATAAACGCGCCGATGAAGACTTTGATGTTCGCTAAGTCGACGGTCACGATGTGCACTTGTTCCAAGTACGCCGAGAAGAGTAAGAACGCGGCCAGAGCGGCTGAACCAACCGCATAACCCTTCGTCAATGCTTTCGTGGTATTACCAACCGAGTCTAAGCGGTCGGTAATTTTTCGCGTCGCTTCCGAACCGTTGGACATTTCGACGATCCCGCCGGCGTTATCCGTAATTGGACCGAAGGTGTCCATGGCCAGAACATACATCGCAGTGACTAACATCCCGATCGTGGCCACAGCTGTGCCGTAGAGTCCGCCGTGGTCAATGCCTGAGGCATGACCAAGTGAGTACGAACCCCAGAGCGCGGCGCCGATGGTCAGAACTGGAAGGGCGACGTTTTCGAAACCAACGGCGAGACCGGAAATGATGACAGTCGCCGGACCGGTTTCAGCGGCGCGAGCGATTTCTTTGACTGGGCGATACTTGTGATCAGTGTAGTACTGCGTTAACAACAGGAAAGCAATGCCCATTCCGACGCCGACGGAACCGGCAGCGAAGAACCACAGGAAGTGTTCACCGAGCATAAGCTTGGTGACGAAGAACAAGGCCACGAGACCAAGGGCAGCAGTAATATAGTACCCGCGATTCAAAGCGTTCATCGGATCTTCGTTGTCTTTCGCTTTAACGCAGAGGACACCAATGAACGAGGCGATCATGCCGCACGCCTGAAGGACGAGCGGGAAGAGAATGCCTTTCGTCCCGAAAGCTGGGAATAAAGCGACGCCGAGAATCATAGCGCCGATATTTTCCGCCGCCGTTGATTCAAATAAATCCGCACCGCGACCGGCGCAGTCTCCGACGTTATCACCGACGAGGTCGGCGATAACGGCCGGGTTACGCGCATCATCTTCCGGAATGCCGGCTTCCACTTTTCCGACGAGGTCTGCACCGACGTCAGCGGCTTTGGTGTAGATACCGCCGCCGAGCTGGGCGAACAACGCCACGAGTGACGCGCCGAAAGCGAAACCGATAATGACGCCCGGAACTTCACGAAGTTCAAATCCGAGCCACTGCGTGTAAACGAAGAGTAATGCCGATAACCCGAGCAACGTCAACGATGAGACGAGCAAACCTTCAACCGCACCGCCACGTAAGGCGGCCGACATCGCTCCTTGCAAACTTCCGCGTTCGGCGGCCGCCGCTACTTTCGAGTTGGCGCGCACCGAAACATACATGCCCATGTACCCGGCAATGCCCGAGGCGATGGCACCGATCAAAAACGCGATCGCTGTTTCCCAGGCCAAAGGCGCTTTACCGGTAAAGAAGTAGACTGCCCAAATCAAGACGGCGACGCCGCCGGCAATCATGCTGATGGTGGTGTACTGGCGTTTCAAGAACGCGTTGGCACCGGAACGGATAGCGTTGGCCACTTTCATCATGGCGTCGTTGCCTTCCGGCAAGCGATTGACGATCCGAGTCATCACCCAGGTCATGACCAGGCCGATGGCGCTGATCCCGAGGGCGAAGTAGAGGTAGGAGAAATCATTCATACAGGCGAATAAGAGTGATAAAAGTTTGGTAAGTATTATTCGGTTGCTTCTGCTTTCGGCGCTACTTCCGCCGGCTGTTCTACGGTTGATGCTTCATCGACCGGCTCCGAGCCGACCTTCAACGTCGGCTCTTCGCTGACCGCTTCGACTTCGGCTGGAGCATTGTCGCCGCTGGTCGGGGTCATACCGCTATCGCCAACGAGATCGATTTTCCAACCTGTCAGCTTGGCGGCTAAGCGGACGTTCTGTCCAGCTTTGCCGATCGCGAGCGAGAGTTGGTCATCTTTCACTTCCGCCACGCAGGAGTGTTCAACTTCGTTCAACTTGATGGAAATAACTTTCGCCGGCGAGAGTGCATTGGTAATGTACTTCACCGGATCATCGGACCATTCGATGATATCGATTTTTTCACCGCCGAGTTCGGAGATAACGGTTTGGACGCGCGTACCGCGTTGTCCGACGAGCGAACCAACCGGATCAATATTTTTCGCTTCTGAATAGACAGCCAACTTCGTGCGCAATCCGGCTTCGCGAGCAATGGACTTAATCAACACTGAATCATTTTGTAATTCCGGCACTTCAAAGGTGAAGAGCTTGCGCACCATTTCCGGATGCGAACGTGAAACGATAATTTCCGGTCCGCGCGAGGTCATGTTCACAGCGACCAAGAACACTTTGATGCGATCGCCCGGACGATAGCGTTCACGCTGAACTTGTTCCGGCGGCGGCATGATCGCGACCGCGTGGCCGAGATCGATCAAGACCATTCGTCCTTCGACGCGCTGGACCATCGCCGTCAACATTTCGCCTTCACGGCCTTTGAATTCTTTGTAGACGATATCGCGTTCCGCTTCGCGGATGCGTTGGATAACGACTTGCTTAGCGGTTTGCGCGGCCATGCGGCCGTAGGCTACCGGCGGGAAAAGCTCGGTGCGAATTTCCGAACCAAGTTCGTATTTCTTATCCAATTTTTGGGCTTCACTCAAGGCAATATGCTTCTTTGGATCAAAACGCTCTGACTCTTCCGGAACCGCTTCGCCGTTTTGAATCGCTTCTGCTTGGGCGGTGCGAATTTTTTCATCCTCTTCGCGCTTAGCCGCTAAATACTCGTCGAGTTTTTCCGCAACTTCGGCTTCTTCGCGGCGCTTCTGCTCGGCTTGGTATTCAGTAAATAAATCATCAGCCACGACTGTCTTGACATCAAAGACGCGGCTGTTACCGGTTTCGACATCAAACGTGGCCACAATGTTTTCGTTCGGCTGGCCGAAATCTTTTCGGTAGGCCACAGCCAAGGCCGCTTCAATCGTTTCGATCACCGATTGGTAGGGAATATTCTTCTCCGTGCAAATTTCTTCGATCGCTTGTTTCAGGGCGGACTGTGCCATAGATTATAGTGTTGTTATTGTCTCCCTCCTTCAGAAGGAGTGAGGTGTCCCATCGGGACAGTGGGTAGTCAAGAAAAAACACCAGTACAGTCAAGTACTAGCTACGCGGAGTGTAGCAAAGACAGTATTTTTCGTCAAGGAAAGAAAAAATCGGATCCAACGAGACCCGGCGTACATTATTTTTCCTCTCCATTCGTGACGGATTGCAGACGACGATAGTCAGCGATTGCCCGTGACAGTGTCGTTGCGACCAGGGCCACGTCCTCGACTCGATGGGTGCACCCCATGCTCATGATACGCGCTCAATACCGTCGTTAGCGCCCACAGCGATAATCGGGTCATGGAAAAACCGCTTGATGGCGGCCACAAACGTGATGATCCGCTGAAGGCTCTCACTATCAGACGCTTCGACGAGGATCCCCCGGATATCATCGGGGCCTTGAATATGCCGACTCGCATCTTCGGTAGTGGGCACGATGATGACGATAAATCCTGTACAGTGATTATAGGGCAAGCTCCACAGCACCCGATGGTCACAGCCGAGACAAAGCACGGCTATGGATTCAGGCATGATATCTCCTTAAGAGCGTAAGTGAAAAAGAACCGTCTTCTCCTTCAAGAACTACAGGAAACATGGGTTGACGTCAATTTGTCTGTGATCGGGGTGGTTAAACTCTTACCTGACGACAAACATCGTGAAACAAGGCTTAGGCCTTGTCAAATAACGGCCGTTTCGCTATACTGCGCCTGCTCCTATGAATCCCGTTAGAAATACCTTTTTATCTAATCGGCTTCATATTTAGTACTTCGCCACCCTATATAGCATCATTTCTAACGGGATGAACCCACTCCTCAAGAACATTCTCTTCTTTTTCGGCTCTCTCATCCTCCTTAGTTTAGTGTTGAGCGCGGTGAATGTCTCGACCAGCAAACCAAAGGTAATTACCCTCGGCCAACTCGTCACTGACATCAATAACGACCAAGTAAAAACGGTTGATATTAATGGCGATCAGCTGACGATAACCTTGAAAGACAATACCAAGGTGTTGTCTCGAAAAGAACCGACGGTTGATTGGACCACTGTGGCTAAGAACTACGGCGTCAGCCCAGAAAAGATGATTGCGGTTACCGGCATCGTCAAAGATACAACCACCACTTCGTTTTGGCTGAATACTATACTGCCGTTTGTCTTGCCGCTCCTCCTGATCGGCGGATTTATCTGGTTCATGTTGCGCCAAGTCCAAGGACAGAATAACCGCGCCATGAATTTCGGCCAAGTCGGTCAAAAGGAAGCGGAAGAACCAAAGAAACGCATCCCGGTCACCTTTAAAGATATTGCCGGCGCCGCAGAAGCAAAAGAAGAATTACAAGAAATTGTGGAGTTTTTAAAATTACCGAAACGCTTTACCGACCTTGGGGCGAAGATTCCAAAAGGCGCTTTACTCGTCGGTCCTCCGGGTACCGGAAAAACATTGCTGGCGAAAGCTATTGCTGGCGAAGCCGATGTGCCGTTCTACAACATCTCCGGTTCGGAGTTCGTCGAAATGTTCGTCGGCGTCGGCGCTTCACGGGTCCGCGACCTCTTCCGCCGTGCAAAGAAAACTGCTCCAAGTATTGTCTTTATTGATGAAATCGATGCCGTCGGTCGACAACGCGGTGCTGGTCTTGGCGGCGGACACGATGAGCGCGAGCAGACGCTCAACCAAATTCTCGTCGAAATGGACGGCTTTGATACCGACACACACGTGATCGTCATCGCTGCCACCAACCGCCCGGACATTCTTGATCCAGCCCTCTTACGGCCGGGACGTTTCGACCGCCGGGTGACCATCGACTTACCTGATATCGGTGAACGTGAAGCGATTCTCAAAGTTCATGGTATTGGTAAACCGCTCGGCCCGGATGTCGACATCCGCCGACTCGCGGAGCGTACACCGGGATTCTCCGGCGCCGAC